>CAZHAX010000001.1:0-118499 GCA_964530325.1 uncultured Anaerolineales bacterium
GCTCGAGGGCTGCCGCGCCCAGTTCAAGCGCCTGCGGCTAGTGCTTGGCCAGGGTTGACAAGACGGCCGGATTCGGTATAATGATCAGCCGACTGGGCCGCGAGGCGCGGCCCAGTATCGTGGATAGGGAGGAAGCTTCGTGTACGCGGTTGTCAGGTCCGGCGCGCGCCAGTATCGGGCCGAAGAAGGTGGAACGATCGTGGTCGAGCGCCTGTCCGCCGAGCCGGGCGACAAGGTTGAGCTGACGGAAGTGCTTCTTGTCGCCGACGGCAAGAAGGTCACGGTTGGTCAGCCCGTCGTCAAGGGGGCCAAGGTCGAGGCCACTGTGGTGGCACAGGAGAAAGGCCCCAAGATCCACATCTTCAAGTACCGGCCCAAAGAAAGATACCGTCGTCGTGCCGGTCATCGACAGCTGTATACGCGACTGCGGGTCGACAAGGTCGTGGCCTAGGAGGACGGGAGATGGCGCATAAGAAAGGTGCCGGCAGCAGCCGGAACGGCCGCGACAGTCGCTCCAAGCGGCTGGGTGTCAAGAAGTTCGGAGGGGAAGTCGTGCGCAGCGGCAACATCCTCGTGCGCCAGCGGGGGATGAGCATCAAGCCGGGCACAAACGTGGGTATGGGCAAGGACTACACGCTGTTCGCGCTGGCCGACGGGTACGTTCGATATGAGTTCGTGCCGGGAGGCCGCAAGCGGGCGAGCGTGCACTCGAAGCGGGCATAGGTCAGGCAATGGCAGAAGAGAAGGCAGCAGCGAAAAAGGGCCGGGCGAATCATCCCGAGTACTACCCGGAGGCGCAGGTCATTTGCGCGTGTGGGAACACCTGGTCCGTCGGCTCCACGATACCGGTGATACGCACTGATGTCTGCTCGAAGTGCCATCCCTTCTTCAGCGGGGAACAGCGCATTGTCGATGCCGGCGGGCAGGTGGAGCGCTTCATGAAGAAGCTTGAGCGCCGGGATCGGGCTATCTCCGAGGAGGAGCAGCGCCGGGCCATGGAGAAGTCGCCCGATTTGGCTGTGACGGAGCTGGACGTAAGCACGAGAGCCAAGGCGGTATTGGCCGGGGCAGGCCTGAAGACTGTGGGCGACATCATGGCGAAGCTTGAGGTCGGCGACGACGAGCTGACCAACCTGGCCGGGTTCGGCCTGAAGAGCCTGGCCACGCTGAAGAAGAAGCTGCGGGCCAGGGGCTTCGTCCTGCCCGGTGATCCGAAGCCGCGCAAGGACAGCGAAGCCGCCTAGCGGCCGGGCACGTGGCTGGGTCACCGCTGGTAGCTTGATACTGAAAGCGGGGGTAGGTGAGGTCACCTGCCCCCGTTGTGCTTTCCCGCAGGAGTTGCCATTGACCGCAGACAAAGTGCTTCCTCCAGAGATCGAGAAGGTCCTGTTGGACGAGAAGACGATAGAGGGCAGGGTTACTGAGCTGGCTGCCCAGATCGACGAGGACTACGCCGGTCTCGGCAGCCTCGTCCTCGTCGGCGTGCTGAAGGGGGCCTTCGTCTTCCTTGCGGACTTGGCCCGGCGCCTCCGAGTTCCCCATCAGATAGACTTCATTGCCCTATCGAGCTACAACCGAGGCTCTATTAGTTCGGGCGAGGTGCGCCTGATCATGGACACCCGGGTCAACCTGACCGGGCGGCACGTGCTCGTCGTCGAGGATATCGTCGATACGGGCCATACCCTCGACTACTTGCTGCGCAGCTTTGGCGCGCGGCTCCCGGCATCTGTCCGATCCTGCGTGCTTCTGAGCAAGCCCGACCTGCGCGAAGTCGACGTGGCCATTGATTACGTGGGTTTTGAGATACCGGATGTCTGGGTCGTGGGCTACGGGCTGGACTATGCCGAGCGTTTTCGAACGCTGCCGTACGTCGCCGCCCTGAAGCGGGACGCGCTCGAGGACGGCCAAAGGAGTGAACCGGATGCGTGTGCCTGACGACTTGGAGAGAGTCCTGATTTCAGGGGAACAGCTGCAGGCACGCGTGGCCGAGCTGGCCGCAGAGCTGGAGGCCGCCTACTCGGAGGGAGACAGACCGCTGCTCGTCTGTGTTCTCAAGGGCGCCTTCGTGTTTCTGGCCGATCTCGTGCGTCACATCGAGATGCCCCACGAGGTCGACTTCATGGAGGTGGCCTCCTATGGGTCGGGGACCGCGAGCAGCGGGGTGGTGCGCATACTGCTCGACCTGGAGCGGAACATCCAGGGCCGCCACGTGGTGATCGTCGAGGACATCGTTGATTCCGGACGCACGCTGACCTACATAGTGCGCAATCTGCGCACACGCGGGCCGGCCAGCCTGCGGGTCTGCGCGCTTCTGACCAAGCCTGCGCGCCGTGAGTGCGAGCTGGACGTCGACTTCGTGGGCTTCGAGATTCCGGACGAGTTCGTGGTGGGGTATGGGCTCGACTACGCCCAGGCCTACCGTAACCTGCCGTTCATCGGCGTGCTGAAGCGGGAAGCATACTCCCCGTCCCCCTGAACGGGCCCGGCAATCGCATGCACGCGGTCAGGGGGCGAGGCCGCCGCTCCCGTTGTCGTGCCGCGACCCCGCCGGCGCCAGGAGGCGGCCGACGGCCTCGAAGAACTGCGGCAGGAACTGCTGTGGCAGGCGGGGCCAGGTGACGATCGTCACCAGTCCCAGATAGCCAATCGCCAGCCAGGCGTGGATCGGTGCTGCTGCCATGGCCACCCAGATCAGCGCTACGTACGGGATGGCGTAGAGGGGCCAGGCCAGTTGGTAGGACGCCAGTGTCCACACTGCCACGATGAGCAGCCCCAAGAGCAGGACGAAGCGCGGAAGATAGCCGCTGAGTGCGAGGTAGAAGAGCACTCCCAGGGAGACCGAAAGGTCGGCCTCGGCGTCGTGATCGCCCACCCACGTGTGCGCTCGGGCTGCGCTGCGCCGCGCCAGATAGCCGTCGAAGACGTCCGTGATCCAGGTGGCGACGGTGATCACCACGACTGCGGGCAGCGCGGGCTGGCCGATGGCGATGCCCAGCCAGGCCAGGTAGATTGCCAGGGCCACGCGTAAGCACGTGAGCAGGTCGGCAAGCTGCTTCGTCTTCATGACACCGCCTCCTATGGCAGGGCGCTCTCGGTGTCAAGTCTATCCTATGGCTCCGCTCGACGTACGCTGGGAGCGGTGCCTCAGGGCCCGTATGGCCGGCGCAGTCTGGCTGCGGGCGGAGATTGAGCTGTGTGTACGGGTTGCAGTCTCCTAGCTTGGGTAGAAGCAGATCCCCACGGTGCCTGGGCCGGCGTGTGCGCCGATCACCGGGCTGACGGGTGTGCGGAACACGGTATCGACTGTGAATCGCCGCCTGACTTGCTCTGCCAGGGCGTCCCCCTCCTTGACGCAGTCCACGTCGAGTACCGCCACCTCCGCCATCCGGCGCCCCTGCAGCCGTTCCTCGGCGATATCCAGCATGTGTTCGATCGCCTTGCGCCTGGTGCGCACCTGAGCCAGAGGCTCGATGCGACCGTGTTCGAGGTGCAGGAGGGGCTTGATGTTAAGTGCTGTCCCCAGCAGGCGCTTTGCTCCGCCGATACGGCCACCCCGGTGCAGGTACTCCAGAGTGCCAACTGCGAATAGGACCTCCGCCCGATCACGGACGGACTCCGCGGCGGCAACGACGCCGTCGAGTGGTACGCCTGCAGCGGCGGCCCGAGCGGCGGCGAGCGCGGCAAAGCCGAGCCCCATCGATGTAGAGAGGGAGTCCACAATACGGAGTTCGAGATCGGGCATCTGCTTTGCAGCAGCCTGGGCGTTCTCCACCGTGCCGCTGAGCGGCGAGGAGATGAAGACGCCGACGACGGCGTTCGCGCCCTTTCCCGCCTCCTTGAAGAACTCCAAGAACTCCCCGCTCGATGGCTGCGACGTCGTGGGGAAGGTCTTGGCGGCGCGCAGCCGGGTGTAGAAGGTGGGTTGGTCAATATCCACCCCGTCCCGGAAGCGCTCGTCGCCCCACAGGAGCCAAAGGGGTATCCAAGGGATGTTTAGCGGCCCTAGTGCCTCCTCGGGTATGCAGGCGGTGCTGTCGGTCACTACGGCGATCTTCTTATGGGCCATCGTCGCTTGCCTCCTTCCACTGGAACTTGCTGTGATTTGGGCATCAGAAGCCTGGGCCACAGTGGCTTCGGAACCGGGTCCTCTGCCTACCTCTCCGCTCTGCGGCGCGCAGCGCGGAGAATCAGCTCGTCTTGGCGATCGTCCCGCAGTAGGGGCACTCGGCAGTCTGGCCGTCGTGCCACTCCACGCCTTCGGGCGTCAGCGGGGCGCCGCAGCCGCCGCACTTCGCCGCCAGTGTCCCGCGCCGCTGCGGGGCTGTGGGTGCTCTTCGCCTCGCCTCCTCGAGCGAGAGGCCCATCTCCTGAAGCGCCTCTGCCGCCTCCCGCTCGAGCTCGTCTGCTTCGGCCGCGTATCCCTTGCTGCGCAGCGCCTGGGAAGCGCGGTCTAGCAGAAGGGGGATGCGGTCTGCACGGCCAGCCTGGGACAGCAGGCGAATCGCTCGCTTTGACCGGGCCAGCGCCGCCTCTGCACCGTCCATTGCCAGATGAGCCCTGGCGGCCTGGAGGGACAGCTGCGCCGCCCGGACGAGCATGCCGCCCTGTTCGGCGCCATCCGCGAGCTGCTCGAAGATGCCGGCAGCCTCAGCGAACTGCCCGTCATCGAATAGACGGTTGGCGCGCATGAGGGCCTGACGGGCCCTGTCTGCCAGAGGTCGAGCCGGCCGCAGGCCCCTGCGAAGCGGCAGGGGTCGACGACGGAGCGGCGGGCGGCGGAAGGGACGTCTACGGAACATAGAAGGCCTCCTTCTCGCTCAACTGCTGCTCGGCTATACCTCGCTCAGTTAGGTATGAGCAGGCTCAGCGCCATGGCAACGATGCCGGCCACTGTGGTACGCACTCCGTAGGCCAGGAGGCTGCGCCCGGAAACGCGCCCCAGGAACATACCGAGGCCGAATAGGGCGATGAGCGCCACGACGAAGCTCAGAACGTACGCTACTTGGATGCTGCCCAGAAGCGGCGTGGCAGCAAGAGGAGCGAGCACGATTATGGAGGATAGGAAAGGTGAGAGGCCGTCGACCAGAGAGACGACAACCACGGCCGTCCGTGATGCCCGGCCGATCTTCGTGCCGCCCAGGTCGGTCAACGATGCTCTCTCCAACTCGGCAAGCTCTCTCCCCCGCTCCGCCGACTCGGCCAGATACGCTCCCCACAGCCCGGACACTCCGATGGAGAGCGATGTCGCGATACCTATCGTGATCACTTTCGTTGCGTCGGTGACCTCGCTGAGGAGGTTCCCCATTAGTACGCCGATCATGGTCAGTACGCCGTCGAACGAGTTATTCGCCAGTGCACGCCTGGCGATCTTGCCGAACCCGGTGATGCGCTCGTATTCGCGTACGCTGTTGATGTGCCCGACCAGGCGGTCGCGCGGGCTATTCGAATTGTCCACAGCTAGTCTTGCGCGGTCTCGACGTCGTCGATCAGTACCTTGCCGGCTGCCACCTCGTCGATCGAGTGGATCGCGCCGCCGTTCTCCTCAATGACGTCCGCGATAATCTCGTACTCCAGATCGTGACCCTCAACAGTGATCTTGGCGTTCTCCACCCGGCGGTCGATCTCATAGATAGAGATGTTGACGCCATCGACGCCTTGCACGGCGGCGAGCACCTGCACCAGCTCGACTATGCTGGGCTCAAGCGGCTTCAGAACGTCTAGAACAAGCCTCCGCAGATTCCCCATTTTCTCCCCTTACTGTCGGTCCTGTACCAGCGTCCGGGCGAAGACCAGGTATCCCGTGTGGGCGACCATTCTGTCCATAGGTCTCAGCCGCGCGGGCACCGCCTTGTACGGGCGGAGCAGCAGCTCCTCCACTTCGATCAAGCCGAACCCAGTCTCCTCCAATGCGCCCAGAACTCGCGCCACCTGGTTGGTGGTGGGCAGAATGCAGCCGAAGAAGCTGCCCCCTGCCAGCGCCCGATGTGCTTGCTCCAGGTAGTCCCACGGTGCCGGCACATCGAGGAAGAGCGCATCCACGTCTTGCTCGTCGAAACCTGAGGCAATATCTCGTAGCTTGAACTCAACGTTCTTCCCCAGGCCCATCCGCTTCAGGTTCTGGCGCGCCAGCTCCTGCATCTCCGGGCGGGCCTCGTACGAGTAGACACGGCCCTTGGGCCCAACGACCTGCGCCAGCACGATTGTCAGTGCACCGGACCCGGTGCCCGCCTCGACCACGCGGCATCCCGAGGTGATTGCCATCCGCATCAGGATGTAACCGGCGTCCTTCGGGTAGATTATCTGGGTAGTCCGTTTCAGGTCGCGGATGATGTCGTCTGTGGAGGGGCGAAGAAGCAGGAAGGGGTGATTGAGGTGGGTGGGCGCTTTGCTTCCCCAGGCAGACCCGATCAGGTCATCGTGTCGAATGAATCCGCGGTGAGTGTGCAGCTCGGCGCCCGTCTCCAGCCGAAGAATGAACGACTTGCGGTCACGCCCCACCAGCAGCGCCAGCTCGTTCGCTTCTGCCCGTCGTTTGTCCTTCTTAGCCTTCAATAGGCGCAACACCAGGCGTAATGTGGCGCCATTATAGCCTAGTTGGCGGGCGATGCAACTGTGCCCAGCATTGCCGATCTGCTCTCCCTGGACAGCCAAGCTGCAGGGTGGCTTGCTCGACGCAGTCTGAGCGTTTGACTTGCAGGGTGTAAAGTGGTACACTAGTTTGCGGCAGACTGGAGAAACCGGCGCCGGGCGTTTGTGCAGCGGCTGAGGCGCTCAAGTACGCATGAGATGGGGTGGGCGAGGCCGGGGGTCGCCTGTCTGGACTGCGGGGCTGGGAGGCACCGAATGGCTGACAAGAAGACGGTTGTCTGCATTGAAGACGAGCCCGAGATGATCGATCTGGTCCGGCTCATCCTCGGGCGCAAGGGCTTCGAACTCATCGGCGCCATCGGGGGCATGGAAGGTCTGGAGAAGATGCGCGAGTCGAAGCCGGACCTCGTCCTGCTCGACCTCATGATGCCCGACATGGATGGCTGGGAGGTCTACCAGCAGATGAAGGCTGATGATGACCTGAAGGATATCCCAGTCATTGTTGTCACGGCGAAGGCCCAGAGTATTGACAAGGTCCTCGGCCTGCACATTGCCAAGGTCGACGATTACGTCACCAAGCCTTTCGGGCCACAGGAGCTGCTGCAGAGCGTCAACAGGGTGCTGCAAATCGAGGAGTAGGCCCTGCCGAGCAACCTGTGGCCGGACGGCCGGCTCACCCACCGTCGGTGCTGACGCCTGATGGTACAAAGGGTGCGCGCTGCGCAGACGGACAAGCACTGGGGGCAGCGGAGAGGGGGCGTCCCCAATCCACTGCCCCTTCTTCTATGTAGGGGCAAGGGAGCGGACGGAGGTAGCCAATGGAGCTGAAGGTAGTCTCGATCGACAAGCCTGAGGCAGTCAATCTCATCCTTGGCCAGTCCCACTTCATCAAGACGGTCGAGGACCTACACGAAGCACTCGTGGCCACCGTGCCCGGTATCAAGTTCGGCATCGCCTTCTGCGAGGCTTCCGGGCCGGCGCTGGTGCGCGCGAGCGGCACGGACGGCGGGCTTGTCGACCTGGCCACGCGGAACGCGATGGCCCTCGGCGCCGGGCACGCTTTTCTCGTGTTTCTGGGCGAGGGATTCTTTCCCGTCAACGTGCTCAACACGGTCAAGGCCGTCCCGGAGATCTGCCGCGTCTTCTGTGCCACAGCGAACGCAGTGCAGGTCGTCCTTGCCGAGACGGAGCGGGGACGGGCGATCCTGGGCGTGGTCGACGGCGTGAGCCCCAAAGGAATCGAGACGGAGGACGACGTCGCCCAGCGCAAAGAATTCCTTCGCACGATCGGATACAAACTGAAGTGATCGACGCCCTAGCTCGCGCCGGCCTTTGTTCTTCGGGTGGCTGACACGGGAGTTGTCGCAGCTTGGCACAACGGCTTACAGCGTGGAACGTCACGAAGGGCGTGCGGCTGGAGTGGGCTGCGCGGCGATGTGCCAGCTTTGCTTGCCGCCTGCGCGGGCTTACGTTCCGTAGGCGTCCTGGCGGCGACCTGCTGCTGCTCGTGGGCCACTCCGAAGGCCGGGTAGAGACGGCGATTCACATGCTCTTCGTCTTTTTCCCCATCGCCGCCGTGTGGCTAGATAGCCGCGGGGTTGTGGTAGATACCAGGCTGGCGCGTTCGTTTCGTCCCCTCTACGTGCCTCGTGCCGCGGCACGGGACGTGCTGGAAGGTCCGCCTGACCTTCTGGACAAGGTGAGCGTGGGCGACGAGCTGCGCTTCGAGGAGATCGCCGGTGAGGCGTAGACTGGTTGCGGTCCTGGCCCTGTGGCTCCTCGTCGGCGCGACAGCGCCCGCGGCCATCGCCTATCCCACCAATCCACCGTCCTCTCCGAGCGCACTGGACGTCGTGGTCCACGTAGTGCAGTCGGGAGAGACCGTCTTCTCGATTGCCGAGCTGCACGGAGCGACGGTGGATGCGATAGTCCATGCCAACGGCATACGTGATCCCCGTCGCGTCTACGTCGGTCAGCGGCTGGTCATTCCCTCGTCAGCAAGGCTGGCGGAAGGCCGGACGGCCTCCTACGTTGTCCAGGCGGGCGATACCCTGACGTCAATTGCCAGGCGATACGAGACGACCTGGACGGCGCTCGTAGAGCTCAATGATCTGCTCTCGCCCAGCGCTCTCTATGCCGGGCAGGTCATCGACGTGCCTGCAAGTGCGGCTGGCGAGGAGGGCGAGCTTGTGGAGGGTCGCGCGGGCGGCCGCGCAATCTACATGGTCAGGCCCGGCGAGACGCTGCTCCACATCGCATTCCAGTACAACATATCCCCGTTGACTCTGGCGGCCATAAGCCGAATCGGCAGCCCTTCCCTGGTCTACGAGGGCCAGGAGCTGGCTGTTCCGGGCGAGGGCCAGAGCGATCTTCCGGAACCGTTCCAGGCCGTCAGGATCCAGCCGCTGCCTGTCGCGCAGGGCTCTGTGCTGGCGATTGTCGTGGAAACGGGTGAGCCCGTCGAGCTGGAAGGATGGTTGTTTGGGCAGGCTGTGGAATTCGCGGACGAGGGCGGTACCTACTATGCCCTGACGGGCGTCTACGCTCTTGCCGAACCTGGGATGTACGAGCTTGAGCTGACGGCGGTCTCCGGGGACGGCTGGCGCACGGGGCTTACCGCAGGCATTATCGTGGAGGCAGGCGGGTTCGGCTACGAGCGGATCGCGCTCTCTGAGTCAACGAGTGCCCTCCTCGCTCCTGAGCTGGTCGCTGCGGAACGAGAGCGACTGGCTGAGGTCCGTTATCTGTTCACGCCGGAGAGATACTGGACGGCCCCCTTCATCAGGCCATGTGAGGGGGCCATAAGCTCGTACTTCGGCTCGCGCCGCGCCTACAACGCAGGGCCCTACACCAGCTACCACGCAGGCGTCGACTTTCGGGCGACGACGGGCGTCCCTGTGTACGCCGCTGCCGCAGGTGTGGTTACTTTGGCGGAGCCTCTGACCGTGCGAGGAAACGCCATCGTCATCAACCACGGCTGGGGCGTCTCGACGGGGTACTGGCACCTCTCGGTTATTGAGGTGCGGATCGGGGATCTGGTCGCCCCAGGCGACTTGATTGGCAGAGTGGGCAGCACAGGGCTGTCGACTGGCGCCCACCTGCACTGGGAAGTGTGGGTGGCCGGAGTGAGCGTCAACGGGCTGGAGTGGCTGGACGCGTCCTCCCCGTGGCTGGCTCCACTGCTGGCGGAACCGACAGGCTGACGCCTAGGGGGCGGCCTTGTCCCCCGTTTGTGTATCGTCCTCTCCTGTGGCTATCAGCTCCCGAGCGGCCTCGGCGTGCTCCGCAGGCACTCGCACTCGAACCTCGCCGACCCCATCCACCGTGATCCCGATCACAGGGCCGACGCTCTCGTAGCTGAGCAGCGCCGGAATGCCTGCCTCCTCCAGCTTGGCCCGTATGACATGGGCCTGCAGGAGACCCTGGGCTATGTGGATCGTGGTAAGCTCGTCCTCCGCTGGTGTGCCGTCGCCGCTCATTACCGCAGCCTCCCCTTGACCGCCTCCATTGTCCGTCGGGACTGTCCATTTGTCAAACGCCGCCAGGCTTGGTATAATCCCGCCGGTCTCACTCCATAGAGTGGTTCCCGGGAGTATCTACCTTGATCGAGCGTAAGACCCAGAATCCCCAGTACTGGGCCGGCGAGCTCTCCATAGAGCCAGACGACCTCCAGCACCTCAGCGCACTGCTCGTCGACGACGAGGTACCTCTAAGCGCGGAGGAGCTGGGCCGCGCGCTCGTGCTGCACCGGGTCCAAACCGAGGAGTCTCTTGTGGAGCAGGTCGTCTCCCGGGGCAGGCTCTATCAGCCCCAGGGAAGCTACGAGGTGGGTGAGAAGCTCGTCTTCCCGGCGGTGGGCTATCGAGTGGGCGAGGTCATCAAGGTCCGCGAGGGGCACAATCCCGAGTATGGGGAATTCCGTGTAATCAAGGTTGAGGTGGAAGGGGACAAGAAGCGGGAGTTCGCCAGCGAGCTGCAGACGGATCATGTGCTCAACCAGAGTGCCGGGGCGAGGGCGACGGACGAGTCTATTCGCTCGCCTGAGGAGCTTTCCGAGCTGTATGGCGTGCAGGTCGGCCGGATTCTGGAGAAGAGGCTGGAGAAGGAGCCCGACTTCGTCCGGCTGGCGGGCAACTGGTTCCGCCGCGACGTCCTCGTCGATGTCAACGCCGGACACCTGAACCTGGCGGAGGCCGTGCTGGACGTGGCTGGCGGCGGCCCGCTTCCTACAGCCGACCTCCTGGGCGATCTGGAGCTGCCTGAGGAGATCACCTCCCAGCTCCGTGTGTTCTCGCTGAACTACGCCCTCCAGGAGGACGAGCGCTTCGACGAGGTCGGGCCGGCCGGCGAGGTGCTCTGGTTCCTGCGGCGCTTGCAGCCTGAGATGGTTAGATCAGTCCCATTGTACCTGCGCTGCGACCCTCCGCCGTACGACCCCGCAGTGCTGACGAGCGAGATGCTAGACCTCGAGAACGAGCTCGACGACGAGTGGTCGGCCTGGGACGGTACGCACGAGCCGGCTGAGGGGGCCGTGACCGTCCTCGGCTATCCGCATTGGAGGTGCGGCACGCTGCCCCTATCGCGCCGCTTGGCCGGAGTGTTCCCCACCGGACGGACCCAGCGCATCCGCTTCACCTTCGTCGACCAGGAGACGGGAGCCGAGTTCCCGGGGTGGGTCGTGCGAGAGGCTCGCTACGTCCACGGCCTCCGTGACTGGTACACGGAGAACGACATACCGGTTGGTGCCTATCTGGAGCTGCGGCGGGGCGAGAAGCCGGGCACCGTTGTCATCGGGTCACGCGGAGGCCGGTCGAGGCGCGAATGGGTGCGGGTCGCCCTGCCCGTCGATCGAAGGCTGACCTTCGAGATGCGA
Organism: uncultured Anaerolineales bacterium; assembly: GCA_964530325.1. GTDB lineage: Bacteria > Chloroflexota > Anaerolineae > B4-G1 > B4-G1 > CAZHAX01. Next base: position 11,462 of record CAZHAX010000001.1, read on the forward strand.
AAGGAGCTGGTGCCCTGCGACTACGACGAGCTCCGTGTCTTGGCCGTCGAGGACCAGGACTCCATGGATGATGTGTGGGCCCGGGTCGACGAGAAGGGCGTGAGTGTGAGTGATCTGGTTGGGGAGCTCTTCCCCGAACTGGCCAAGCTGAGCCCGCAAGGTACCGTGCACGCCGCCAGCCTGTACACCGCCGTCAATGCCGTCAAGCGCCTGCCTCCGGGGCCGATACTGGCGGAGCTTGTGGAGTCCGGGTCCTACTCGCCCGTAGGCCATAACTACTGGGTGCTGCGCAAGGAACCGGAAGAGAGGTAGTCCGGCCGATGAGCGAGCGAACGCCTAGCCCGTCTGCCCTGGCCTTGGTCAAGCCTAAGGTCGATACGCCGTTTCACATTGACTACGAGTGGTGGGAGCGGAACGGCCTGGATACCGAGATGGAGGTCAGGTCTCATCTCTGCGCCAGGCATCGCGAGGTCTTCGCCGAGCAGTCCGGCAAGACGAAGGTGGACTGGGTGAACGAGCAGACCGGCGAGGTCACACGGGTGGACGGTCCCCAGCATGCGCTGCAGGTTCACTGCTGTCACGAGCCAGACTATCTCAGCCAAGACCTGCCGTTGGTGGACGTGGTCCTCCGGGTGCTGCTGGCGAATGGGAATACGCCGCAGACCTGTACCGAGCTGGCCATCAAGACCGGCTACACCCCGCAGAGGATACTGCGGACGCTTGCCGGGGGACGTGTCTACAAGGGCATCCGCCCGGCGCGAACCTGAGCGGGGCAGCGCAACGGGAGGAGCAGCGGATCCCAGGCGCCGCGACGACCGTCGCGGCGCCTCGCCGTTCTCTCCAGGCTTGACACGCCGGTGTTGCCGTTATAGAATTCGTCAGCCGGGCCCCAGTAGCTCAATTGGATAGAGCGCCGGACTTCTAATCCGACGGTTGCAGGTTCGAGTCCTGCCTGGGGTGCTTGGCTGCTCCGGCTGGCGGCGGCGATGGTCCGAGGAGCCGCCGTCGTCGTCTGGCCTGCTGGTGGCCATGGCCGCGGAAGCAGGCGTCGACTATCGAGCAGCTCCCGCTCTCCGCAGTGCGGGAGTCTTACTGCAGTGCGGGCGGGTGCCCTTCTTCTGGCCCAGCAAGAGGAAAGTATCTGGGCGCCTGACACGCAACGTGGGAGTGGCTATGAAGCTCTTGAGCGTAGCCGAGATGCGGCTGGTAGAGAAGGCGTCGGACAAGGCAGGGCATTCCTACGCCGAGATGATGCAGCGCGCGGGGCAGGCGGTAGCTGAGGCGGTCTGCGAGCGCCTTGATGTGAAGGACAGGCGCGTGCTGGTGCTGGTTGGGCCGGGGAACAACGGTGGCGACGGCCTGGTGGCGGCCAAGGCGCTTGCCGCCGCAGGTGCGCGCGTCGTCTGCTACCTGCTCAAGCCGCGGGACGCCGAGAAGGACAAGGTCCTCCGCCCAGTGCAGGAGGCCGGGCTGCCGATCGTGGCGGCCGCAGACGACAACAAGCGGGAGAAGCTGGAGCGCCTGGCTCGCGAGGCGGACGTCGTTGTCGACTCCGCCCTGGGGACAGGGGCTCGGCTACCGATCCGGGGGGCGTTGGCGAAGGCGCTGACGCTGGTGCAGGAGGTCGTTGCCGAGCGTAAGCAGGAGGAGCGGAGGAGACCGCTGACTTCGCTGGGCGCGCCCGCCCCCTCCTCCGGCACGCCGCGTCCGTTCGTTGTCGCAGTCGACGGCCCGAGCGGGCTCGATTTCGACAGCGGCGCCCTGAGCAAGGTCAGCCTAGGTGCCGATCTCACTGTCACTTTCGGCTGGCCGAAGGTGGGTCACCTCAGCTTCCCCGGCGCCTGCGCTGTCGGCGAGCTGATCGTGGCCGACATCGGCATCGACCCGGAGTTGGCCTCGGACTCCGCTCTGGATGCAGCCGATTCCGACATGGTGCGGGATCTACTGCCCGACCGTCCCATCGACGCGCACAAGGGCACGTTCGGCAAAGCCCTCATCGTTGCCGGATCTATTAACTACACCGGCGCTGCCAGCCTGGCGGCGTCCGCGGCCGCGCGCTGCGGCGCAGGCCTGGTCACGCTGGCACTGCCCGGTGCCATCCACGCTTCCGTGGCCGCCAGGCTGGCGGAGGCGACGTATCTGCTTCTACCGCACGAGCTGGGCGTCGTATCTGGTGAGGCTGTCCGCGTCGTCGCCGGGCGCCTTGGCGAGTACCAGGCTCTGCTGGTGGGACCTGGCCTGGGCCAGGAGCAGGAAACGCGGGATTTCATCCTGTCCCTGCTCTGCGGAGGGGGGCGGAAGGGGCGTATGGGCTTCGTCTCCGAAGAAGAAGGGGAGCGAGCATCGTCGAGCCTGCCGCCGCTGGTGGTCGACGCCGACGGGCTGAACGCGCTGGCTGAGCTGGAGGGCTGGCACGAGCGGCTGCCCGCCGACACCATTCTCTGCCCGCACCCGGGAGAGATGGCCAGGCTGATGGGGGGCAAGATAAGCGACGTGCAGAGTGACCGGGTGAAGACGGCACGTTCGAAGGCGTCTGAATGGGGCCACGTCGTTGTTCTGAAGGGAGCCTACACCGTTGTTGCCGCCCCGGATGGCAGGACGGTCGTGCAGCCGTTCGCCAACCCTGCTCTGGCCACGGCCGGCACGGGCGATGTGCTGGCGGGAGCAATAGTCGCGCTGCGCGCTCAAGGGCTGGAAGCATTCGCGGCGGCGGTGGCTGGTGCCTATCTACACGGAATGGCTGGGGAACTGGCCTCCAGGCAGATCGGCAAGGCAGGAGTGGTGGCCGGGGATATCGCCGCCCGGCTTCCGCTGGCTTGGCGCACCGTAGTCGGCTAGGTCAGGCTGCTCGTATCAGGCAGGATAGTCTTCCGCACAAGCAAGCGCCCCTTTGCCGCGAAAGCAAAGGGGCCCGCTTGTCTAGGCCGCCATAACACTCCGGCCGCGAGCGGCGGTCGGGCGCCGAGATGGAATCCGTTCGGATAGGGGGTCTCTCTAGCTGGCCTTGGCCGCCTTGGCAGGCTTCGCCGCGGGCTTCTTCTCTTCCTTGGTCACTGCGGCCGCCGCCGCCTTCCTTGTCTCCTCGACGGCCTCGGCGAGCTGCTTCTGGCCTTCCTCCAAGATCACCCTGCTCTGAAGCCGGAGATCTTCGGCGCTCCGCTTGACGTCCGCAGCGACCGCCTCCACCTTGGCTCGAGCATCGGTGATTGCCGCATCCGCCTTCTCCCGCAGTTCAATGCTCGTCTGGCGGAGCTGCTCTCGGGTCTCCTCTCCCGACTGGGGAGCCAGGAGCAGTGCTGTAACGCCACCCACCAGGCCGCCCATCAAGAAGCCGAAGAGGAAGGCTCCGAAATCCCCACCACTCTTGTCACTCATTGTCCACCTCCATCAGTCATCCGCAGTGCAGGCGGCGGACCGCCTGCCTCATTCTTCACCCTCGCGCAGTCCGGCGAGCGCGCGCAGTATGCGCCGCACACCGGCCACATATCCCGACCACTTGAGCAGCGGCGACACAACCTTGTGGCTGACGAAGTTGGTGGTGCCCCGCACGGTGGCCAGCGTCTCGTTCGCTGCTTCCAGCGCTGGGCCTATCTCGTCTCGGAAGAGCAGCACCAGCGACGCGACCAGTAGGACGAGAACGATCAGCAGCACGCCGATCATCAGCGTTTCGAAGGCGACGATGACGATCGCCAGGTCGCGCAGTATGCCGATTATTATGGCTTCAGGGTTGGGATCAGCACCGGCCTGCGCTCCCTTGTAGGCACCAATGGCCAGGCAGATCAGCACCACAACGAGCGTCACCAGAATAGCGGCGGCTGCGATGAGGCCGGCGATGAGGATGCGTTTCGCCCGCCGCTCGGCGCGGGAGGGCGCAGCGCGCTTACCGGGCTTGACCGCCCCTGAAGCAACTCCGCCAGGCGCAGGACCGCTTTGCCCTTCCATGCTGAATCGATTATATCACGGATCGTGCCCGCTAACAAATGGGACCGCCGCCGAGCACGACCTGACCGTCATAAAGCACGAGATACTGGCCGGGCGCGATAGGCGACTGCGGGTTGTCGAACTGGACCCAGGCCTGATCGGCTGACTCCTGCCGAACGGTCACTGCGGCCAGGCGAGCGCGGTAGCGCACCTGGGCCGACGCGCGAAAGGAGGAGCCGGGGGGCGACCCGCTGATGTAGCTCATCTCCTGCACGCGGCAGTTGTCGCGGCGGAGCTCGTCCCTGGTGCCCACGACCAAGGCGTTCTCTTCGGCTCTGATCGAAACCACGTACAGAGGTTCCGGAGCCGCAATGCCCAGCCCCTTGCGCTGGCCGATCGTGTAGCACGGCAGGCCCTGGTGCTTGCCCAGCACCCGTCCTTCTGTGTCCACGATGGGGCCCGGCGCGAGCAGCGAAGGGGCCTCCCGCGCGAGGAAGACCCGGTAGTCGCCTCCGGCCAGGAAGCAGATGTCCTGGCTCTCCGGGGCGGCTGCGGCGGGAAGCCGGAGCTTGTTTGCCAGGGCCCGCACTTCTGCCTTGGTCCGCTCGCCTAAGGGGAACAGGCAGCGGCCCAGCTGCGCCTGGCCGAGGGCGTGCAGGAAGTACGACTGGTCCTTGTGCCGGTCCACGCCCCGGAGAAGCTCCCAGCCCCCGTCCATTTCCCGCACCCGGGCGTAGTGGCCGGTGGCCAGGTGCGTTGCCCCCAGCCCCAGTGCCTCTGCCATGAGCAGGCCGAAGCGGATCGCCTGGTTGCAGCGGACGCAGGGGTTCGGCGTTCGGCCAGACGCGTACTCGCCGACCAGGTAGTCTACGACGCAGGTCCTGAAGGGCGACCGCGCATCGGCAAGATGGAACGGGATCTCGAGCATCTCGCAAGTGCGGCGGGCCCGGGCGAGCGCTTCGGAATGTGGATCTCGAGCGCCGTCTCCCTGCGGATACTCGCCATTGCCCCACTGCCTCAGGGAGATGCCGATCACCTGGCGTCCCTCCTGAACGAGCAGCGCTGCCGCAACGGAGCTATCGATGCCGCCGCTGAGCGCGACGGCCACGGCGTCAGGGGCTGCTCTGGCGCTCACGTAGCTGCTCGCAGCCGCTCCACCAGAGGAGGAAGCACCTGCATCAAGCGCTCAACGTCCGCCTCGTCGTTTTCGCGTCCCAGCGTGAGGCGCAGGCTGCCGATGCTCCAGTCCGGCGGCAGCCCCATAGCCCGGAGCACGAACGAGGGCTGGGGATCTCCCTCGGCGCAGGCGGCGCCCGAGCTGGCCGCGATACCCTCCAGATCGAGGCCCAGCACGAGGGACTCCCCATCCACGTGGCGGAAGCAGAAGCTGGCGTGATGGGCGAGCCGCTCTGTCGGATGGCCGGTCAGTCGGCTGTCTGGTATTCGTCCGAGCACGGCTTCAATCAGTTGGTCGCGCAGGACGGTAAGGCGGGAGGTCTCGGCCGGGCGCTCCTCCTCGGCGATGCCCAGCGCAGCAGTCAGCCCTGCTGCGCCGGCCACGTTGACGGTGCCTGGCCGCCGGCCTCTCTCGTGGGCGCCGCCGGTGAGCGGCGGGACGAAGGGGGTATCGCGCCGGATGTAGAGGACGCCTACGCCCTTTGGACCGTAGAACTTGTGGGCAGAGAGCGCCAGGAGGTCTACGCCCAGCTGGTCCACGTTGATCCACAGCCTGCCCGCGGCCTGGACGGCGTCTGAATGGAGGGGTACTCGATGCTCTCGGCACACGGCTGCGATCTCTGCGATGGGCTGCACGGTGCCCACCTCGTTGTTGGCAAGCATCACGCTCACAAGCGCAGTGTCGGGCCTGATGGCGGCAGCCACGGCGCCGGGGTCTATGCGCCCGTGCTCGTCTACGTTGACTTGGGTAGCGTCGAACCCAAACAGGCTGGTCAGCTGGTCGACCGTCCGGCCGACCGCGGGATGCTCTATCGGCGAGACGACGATGTGATCGCCGCTGCCGGCTGCTCGGGCCGCCCAGGCAGCTCCACGCAGCGCCAGGTTGTCCGCCTCAGTCCCGGAGGCGGTGAAAACGACCTCCGCGGACTGGCAGCCCAGCACGTCTGCCACTTCCTGACGGGCCTTCTCCAGGGCGGATGCCGCCGCCCGGCCGGGCGAGTGGGAGGACTCCGTGTTGGCGAAGACGTCAGCCCAGAAGGGCGCCATTGCGCTCACCACGCGGGGGTCCACGGGGGTCGTGGCTGAGTGGTCTAGATAGATGCGACGCTCGTGACTGGCCATTGCGCTGCGCTTAGACGGCGACCTATTCTATCACGCCGCGGCGGCGCCAGCAACCACCTTTCAGGCGTGTTTCTTTGCACTCCCCCCGAATCGTGCTATACTGACTCGCGAAGCCAGGCGCGTCAAGCGCGAGGGCCGTCTACGCCTGGCTGCTGTGCGCCCACGAGTCGCAGACGGGAGTCCGCCTGATCCAAAGCTGGGTCGTTGCCATGAGCAGCGAAGTGACTAGCGAGGCCTGGGTCGAAGACTGGGCCGGGCGCATCCGGGCGCTGGGCTTCTCCCCTGGCGTGCTTTTCCTCGTTGAGATGGCCCGGGCACTTGGGACACTGGGCTCCCACGCGGTGCTACTCGTTGAGCCTCTCGTCGCTGGCATCGTGGATCAGGTGACGATGAATCGCCTGACTGCACTCCTTGAGGAGAAGGAACTGTTGGACCGGCTGGAGCTCAGTCTGAGAGGGGAGGCTCCCTAGGCAGTGGATCTTCTTGCTGATCTGGGCGCAATCGAGCCTCACGTAGCCGCGCTGATTATCCTCGTCGTCAGCGGGCTCATGCTTGCCGGCATGATGGTCCTGCGCGGGCGGCGCGGCTCTGCTGTGGCGGTCCGGTCTCTGCCCGCCTTCCGCGACCTGCGCAACCGGATCCAGGACATGGCGGAGACGGGCGGCACGATCCACGTGGCGGTCGGCAGCGGTGCGCTCGACGGCCAGGACTCCGTGATCTCGCTCGGCGGCCTGCAGACCCTGGAGGGGATCGCAGATGCTACTGTGGCCTATGGGGTGCCGCTGCTGGTTACCGTCGGCGACCCAACGCTGCTCGTCGTCTGCCAAGACGTGCTCCGGCGGGCCCACGAGCGGCGAGGGCTGTCCGGATTCTATGACCCTGCTCGAGTTCGCTACGTCGCTCCCTCCCCACCGGCGTATGCGGCCGGTGCTGCCTACGAACTGTCGGTCGAGGACGCTTCTGTTAGCGTGCTTGCCGGCGTCTTCGGAGCGGAGGCATCGCTGATCGCAGACGCTGGAAGCAGACGCGGTCTGCCGCAGCTGGCTGCGCTCGCGAATACGCAGGCCATCGGGGCGCTCTACGGCGCAACCGACCATCTGGCGGTCGGTGAGGAGCTCTTCGCAGCGGGCGCGCAGATGACCGAGGACCGTCCCCAGCTGGTCAGCCTGCTGGTCCAGGATGTCCTGCGGGTGAATCTGGTGGTAGTCACGATTATCGCGGCTGCGCTGGCGCTCCTCGGAAGTCTGGGGGCGGGGTGACCGAATGAGATCACTGGTCAGGCGCTGGCTACCCACCATCCTCTTCGGTACGATCCCTGGGCTTGTGGTGCTATTCGGCTACCTGCTGCCGATTGAGGGCCTGTCGGATCTCAGCGGCTATTTCATCGACTGGGCGGTCATCCTGGCCGGCGCCGCTCTCTTCCTGGGCATTGTGAACGTCATGGGAGTGCACGGCGGGCGTATTCGGCGGCGGCAAGCCGGCTGGCCCTACAGCCTGGTTCTCGTCCTAGCCGCCGCCGGGGCGGCCGTTCCTCCTCTTATGCAGGTGTTGGGCTTCTTCGGCGCTGGGGCCTCCGGCCCCGAGGTGTGGTTCGAAGCGACCCGTATTATGTTCGCCCACGTCATCGTCCCGGTGGGAGCAGCCCTGGGCGGGCTGGTCGCATTCACACTCGCGCTCTCAGGATTCCGTCTCCTGCGCGAGCGCCGCAGCCTCTGGGCGGTCATCTTTCTGATTGTTGCCGTGATAACACTGCTGGGCACAACCCCGCTCGCCGGGCCCCCCGGCGATTTGGCCGGTGATATCGGGATGGCCCTTGCCGAGGCGCGAAGCTGGGTGATGGGCACGCTGGCAATGCCCGGCATGCGAGGGCTGCTACTGGGGGTTGCCCTGGGCACGGTGGTAACTGCGCTACGGGTGCTGGCCACGATTGAGCGGCCGCACAGCGAATCATGAACAGCGGGACAATGATCGACTGCCCAAGCTGCGGTGCGACGAACAGACGTGGCAGCCACTTCTGCAATGAGTGCGGGCAGCCTATGCCTGCCCAGACCTCGCTACGCTGTCCCGAGTGTGGAGCTGCCAATCCGATAGGCAATACCTACTGCGATCAGTGCAATGCCCGCCTGACGCGCGGCTTGATGCCCAGCGGTGGGGACGAGCAGCCGGAGTCGGCCGGCCAGGAAGAGGAGGCTCCCAGCGGCCTGCTGGCGCAGCTCGATCGATCTGGGCGGCAGAGAAGCGGCTCTGCCCAGGCACCGTCTGGCGCCGGCCAGTCCTTTGGAGTTCCGGAGTGGCTGCGTGATCTCGAGGCTGAGGCTGGGGGCCGGGGCGAGCCCGGCGCCGGGCTGTCGGTCGGCCAACCGGACGAGCCGCCTGTCGCGGCCGCTGATCTGTATGCAGCCAAGCCTGCAATGCCAGCATCCCCGTCAGGCGATATTGGCGGTATGGCGGACTGGCTGGCTGAGCCGGAGCCCGGGGATATCGGGGCCGGGATAGGAGATCGGCAGGAGCAGTTCCCTGAATCGGCTGCGGCCCAGCCCCCTCCGGCGTTCGGTCCCTCCGAAGTGCCGGATTGGCTGCTGGAAATGGCGCCTCCGGAGATCGTAGGGCGCAAGCCCGCAGCTGAACCTACGCAGTCTGCTGCACCGCCAGCTGCGCCGAGGCCGGCGCCGCCCGGGGCAGCGGAGATCCCAGACTGGCTGTTGGACGTTGCGCCGCCTGACGTCGCGGCTCCTGCCGCCGCGCCGGCCGGAGTGGACGAACTACCGGAACGTCGGCTGCAGGAGCCTGCTGGAGCAGGCTTGCATGACATTCCCGATTGGTTGAGCGATATCGGCGCAGATACCGTCCCGTTCGCCGGCGAGGGGGCTGGCGTGGGCGGGCCGACCGAGGAGCAGGTGCCGGAGGTGCTGGCGCCAGACTCATTCGGGGTTCCCGATTGGCTCAGCGACATCGCCCCGGACGAGGTCTCGGGAGGCCCTGAGGCGGCAGAAGCAGACGAGTGGCCAGAGCAGCGGCCGCCTGGGCCTGCTGCGCCGGGGCCGGCGGAGGTCCCGGACTGGCTGGCCGAGATTGCCGCAGATGAGAGCGATCTGCTGCCTGAGCTGACTGATGAGCCGGACCTGTCCGCGATGCTGGCGGACGCAGCAGCCGCTGCCACAGCGACGGAAGGCGTCGGCTTGCCGGACTGGCTGCAGGACCTGGAGCCGGACTCGGGGGCAGCCGAGATACAGCCTGGCGAGGCTCCGCCGCCGGCGCTCCCCACGGCTCCGGCCGAAGCTGAGGGAGTGCCGGACTGGCTGCGCGCAGTCGACGCAGGGGCAAGCGGGGCTCCCGTGGCGGCGCCGGCCGGTGGTGCGCACGCCGCACAGGTGCCGGACTGGCTCACCGACTTGAGGCCGGAAGACACCGTCGAGGAGGGGCCGCCTGTCTCCGCGGCGGTGGGGCCGCTGGGCCCTCCGCCTGGAACAGGACCGGTAGAGGCGGCCATACCGGAGTGGCTTCAGGCGATGCGCGAGCAGCAGCAGTCGCCAGGGGTGGCCCCTGAGGACGAGCCCGTGGAGACCACTGGTCTGCTGGAAGGGCTGCGCGGCGTCATCCCCGCTCAGTCCATAGAGGTGCCCGCTCCTCTCCCCGAGGTGGCGCCCGAGGTCGGTGAGGCTGCCGCAGCGCGGGCGCAACTGCTGCAGAGCCTGCTGGTTCCGGCGGGCGAGAAGGCGCCGGTGGAGGCGCGGAAGCGAGAGGTAAGCACTGGCGAGCGGATCGCGCGCTGGCTCGTGTTCGCAGTGGTTGTCCTGCCGATCGCCGTCGTCGTCGGCTGGCCCGTGTTTGCTGGGGAGAGCGAGGTCCTGATACTGACGGAGCCGCAGTCAGCTTCTGCGGAGGACCTGTTTGAGGCGATTGAAGGCTTGGAGGCCGGAGATGTGGCGCTGGTCGCCTTCGAATACGGGCCTGCGGAAGCCGGTGAGCTGGGGGTCCTGGCCAAGCCGATCCTGTGGCATCTGGAGGAGAAGGGCGCCGTCATCTGGGTGCGCACCACCCGGTCAGACGGCCAGGCGCTGGCCGATGCGCTGCGTGTGGACATGAGCATCACCGAACAGTACACGCCCACGTACGGTTCCTCGGCCTATGTGCCCGGAGGGGCCGTAGGCGTTGCCCGGGCGCTGGCTCGGTGCGACCGGCAGGATCCGGGCAGCGATCCCAGCGAGTGCCCCGACATCGTGCTTGTGCTTGCCGGCCAGATGGCGCCGCTCCAGTGGTGGGTGGAGCAGGTACAGGCGCGCGACATCCGTCCGCCTGTGGTCGCCGCTGTAGGGGCGTCAGTTGTTCCGGCGGCAAACCCCTACCTGGCCGCGAATGGCGGCCGGATCGCGGGCCTGGTCGGCGGGCTCGCAGGGGCTGCTGCCTACGAGGCGCAGCTTGGGAATGTTCTCTCTCCTACCACTCGAATGCTCAATGGCCTGGCTGCCGGGCACCTGACGGTCGCTGCTTTGATGGTAGTCGGAGCGCTCTTCTATGGGTTGACCGGGTCGCGGCGGAGGCAGGGGCAGTGACCGAGGGCGGCACATTGACCGAGGCCATCGGCGCTGCTATCGGCGCCGGGCTGACGCTGCTCATCTTCAGCTACATGCTGGGAGACAACCCTCTCTACCGGCTGGCGCTGCACATCTTCCTGGGTATTCTGATCGGCTACTCCTTCGGCGTAGTCGTCCGAGATATCCTGTTCATCAGGCTGCTCGAGCCCCTCGCTGAGCGCAAGTGGGAGTTCTTCGTGCCTCTTCTCCTTGCCATCGTGCTGATGACCAAGGGTGTGCGCCGGCAGGCCTACATAGGCAACATGGCTACCGGGCTTCTCATCGGCGTAGGTACGGCTGTGGCGCTGAGTGGGGCGCTGCTCGGCACGCTGATTCCACAGGTTGCGGCCACGGGCCGGGCGATGGCCGTCGGCGGCGCCGATCTCTCTCAGCTGGACGGTTGGCTGCTCGTTGGCCGGGGTGCGCTGGTTGTCTTGGGCACAGTATGTGCCCTCATGGCTTTCTATTTCACTGCGCACAAGCAGCGCGGCCTGGCCGGGCTGTGGTCCAGGCTGGTGGCGCTCGCTGGAGGAGCGGGCCGGCTGTTTCTCACATCAGCCTTCGCCGCGGCCTTTGCCGGCGCGCTGACTTCTGCCCTCTCTCTGCTGGCCGAGCGCTTGTACCGCATCATAGACTTCTTTGCACGTCTGCTGACGCCGTCATAGGTGGGATAGCTGGCCCAGATGGTTGCAGAGCAGCGGAACGGCTCGATCCTGATTGCCGACTGCGGTACCGCCGCAACGAAGGCGGTGCTGCTGGATCGCGTGAACGGGCACTACCGGCTCGTCGCGCGGGGCGAGGCACGCACGACAAGCGCCTATCCGCACTTCCATGTCGGCGCTGGCGTTCGCCACGCGGTGGACCAGATCGCTGCAGTTGCTGCCCGCGAGCTGATTGACATGCGGGGTGACGTCATATCGCCTGAGATGTCCGGTCGCCAGGGTGCAGATGTGTTTGTGGTGGCTGCCAGCGCCAGTCAGCCTCTTCAGGTGGTGGTGGGAGGCCTGGTACGCGACCTCAGCATCGCCAGTGCTGAGAGAGCTGTTGCCCGAACCTACTGTCACGTGAAGGCCATTCTGGGAGACGACGGGTCGAGTGCGTACAATGAGGAGCAGCGTGTCCGCCACATTCGCGATTCCGCGCCAGACACCGTCTGCATCGCGGGGGGCGTTGAAGGAGGCGCGGCCAGCCCTGTGCTGCAGCTAGTGGAGACGGCCGTCGTGGCCTGCTCTCTGATGGAGGAGGGCTCACGCCCCTCTCTGCTCTATGCGGGCAACTCGCACCTCAGGCGCCGGGTGGTGAGCCTAGTCGAGGGCCGGGCCGAGCTGCGCGTTGCCGACAACGTTCGTCCGAGCCTGAGTGAGGAGGACCTTGTCGGAGCGCAGGCTGAACTGGAGGAGCTCTACCGGCACAGGAGACTGGCGCGCGTACCGGGGATCGATGTGGTGGCCAGTTGGAGCCGTTTGCCTGTGGTGCCCACCGCTCGGGCCTTCGGCCGCATGGTGGAGTATCTGTGGCACCTCACCGAGCCCCCAAGGGGAGTGCTGGGGCTGGATATCGGTGCCTCGAGCACGACGCTGGCGGCTGTATTCGACGGGAAGCTATCGCTGACGGTGTCCACGGATGTGGGGTCTGTATTCGGCGCGGAACGGGTCATGCAGATGCAGGGCGCGCCAGCGTTGAATCGCTGGCTGCCGGAGCCGATGTCCGAGCAGGAGCTGCAGGCGCTCTTCATAACAAGCGCCCTGCATCCGACGAGTATCCCCCAGGTTTCGCAGGACCTGTGGCTGCAGCAGGCCCTCGCCCGCGAGGCCGGTCGCTGGGCGCTGGACAAAGCCCAGCCGGCCTGGCGCCCGGGCACTGCTCGGCCGTACCGCAGGCTGTTGCCGCTCTTCGACACGATCGTGGTCAGCGGGGGGGTGCTCAGGCACGCGCCGCGCCCCGGCCAGGCAGCTCTGGTGGTGCTGGATGCGCTCGAGCCAATAGGCATCTCCACCATCGTACTCGATCAGTATGGGCTGATGCCACTGCTGGGTGCCGTAGGCGAGATCAAGCCGCTGGCTGCTGTCGAGGTGATGGACAGCGGCGGATTGCAGAACCTGGCCACGGTGGTCGCTCCCGTCGGTCGGGGGCGTCGCGGAGAGACGCTCCTCAGAATCCAGGTGACCTATGAGGATGGCAGTTCGTTCAGCGCTGAGGCACGACAAGGTGACCTGGAGGTGGTGCCTCTGCCGCCGGGGCAGCAGGCTGTGGTGGAACTGCGGCCGGCCCGCCATGTGGACATTGGCCTTGGCGGTCCCGGGCGCGGGGGCAAGCGTCGCGTGCGGGGCGGCAAGCTGGGATTGATCATAGACGCGCGAGGGCGCCCGATCCAGACAGTGGACGATCCGGACGCTCGCCGTAGGCAGCTCAGGCGCTGGCTGTCGGACCTGGGGGCGTGAGCAACCCCTGGGGCAGGGCCTGCGTACTACACCAAATGGCACTTGAAGTGGCCGGCGGATAGACAGAGTGTACTACCCATCTGAGAGCCTGGTTAGCCCTCTGACGAACGTGCGTCGCGAGCGCAAGCTCCCTGCGCCCGGGGAGATCGTCGTGCGGAAGGGCGAGGAGGTTGAACCCACTCAGGTGGTTGGCCGGGCTCAGATGCCCAGCCAGTTCCGCATCCTGCCAGTTGCCCGTCTGCTGGGTATATCTGTCAAGAAGGCCGAGCGGTGTCTGCTTGTCAAGCCCGGCGACGTCGTGCGGCGCGGCCAGACTGTTGCCCGTCTGGGGCGGCTGATATCGCGGACTGTGGAGTCACCGATGGAGGGGGTGGTGACGGCCAGCGGCGGCGGGCGGATGCTCATCGAGGCCCAGCCGCCGATCTTCGAGCTGCGGGCCTACGTTCGAGGAACCGTCAGCAACGTGTTCTATGGTGACGGTGTCGTCATAGAGACGACAGGAGCGTTGATCCAGGGCCTGTGGGGCGGAGGCGGCGAGGGCAGTGGTGTCCTGAAGGCGATCTTGAAGGGCCCGGACCAGATGCTACTGGTCGAGCAGGTCGATGCGACGTGCCACGGGACGATCCTGATCGGCGGATGTGGCCTTGAGGACGGTGTCTTGGAGAGGGCGCGGCAGCTGCAAGTCCGGGGCATCGTCACAGGCGGCCTCGAGCCAAGCTACATCCCTCAGGTCGAGAAGGCGCCATTCCCCGTCGTCGTTACCGAGGGGCTTGGAAAGGTGCCTATGTCGACGCCCATCTTCCGCCTGCTGACGACGAACGAGGGGCGGGATGCCTGTATCAGCGGCAAGACCCGCATCCGCTGGAACCCTGCTCGGCCTGAGGTCATCATTCCATTGCCGGCCGAGGATGTGCCGCCTGCCGCGGGTCAGCCAGGCGCGCAGCTGGGCGTTGGGAGCCGAGTACGTGTGGTGCGGGCGCCTCACCTGGGGGCTGTGGGCACGGTGGTTGCCCTGCCCGGCGAACCGAAGATAATCGAGACTGGTGCCAAGGTTGCCGTCGCGGAGGTTGATCTGGGCCAGGAACGGCGTGTCGTGGTTCCTCTGGCAAACCTGGAGACAATGCGCTGAATCCCTGGAGCGCCAGTCTGCAGAGCGGCCGAAGGGGAGACTGACTCAAGGAGGCGGTAATGGAAGATATGGATCTCTTGCCGGTTGAGGAGGAGGAAGCAGCAGAGGGAGCTAACCGCCCGTTCATGACCCTCGTCGCGGTGCTTGGCGGCCTGCTGGTGATCGGCATCTGTATCTTCGTCGTCTTCACGCTGGTCGTTCTCCCCAATATGTGGCAGGGCGTCGAGGCGGACAACGCGGCCATAGCGGCCACGAATCTGGCCAGAGCTGCTGCTGCCACGGAGACTGCTCTCGCGCCGGAACCAACAGATACGCCGGAGACGACGGCGACGCCGACTCGCCGGCCTACCTCGACTCCCGCTCCTGCCACCGCGACGCCCACACCCGGCGAAGCCGGCGGCGGCGAGGGGACCACCGTTCCCACGGCAACCCGCCGGGCAACGTCAACACCGCCGCCGGGTGGCGGCGAAGTGCCGGACACAGGGATTGCTCCCCTCGGAGCAGGCGTCCTCGGCGTCGGGCTGCTCGTTCTGCTATTCGTGGTGCGCCGGCTGCGCCGTCCCGTCTGACCGGACGGCGCAAGTGCAAGGGGCTCCTGGCAGCGGAGGGCAGGTGTCCCTGGCGAGCTGAGCCGGCCCGAGTGGAAGTGGATGCCTTGGAGTGGGAAATGGGTACTGAGTTGACAGAAGCCATCTGGTCGGTGCTGACCAATCCGAACGTCGTCTATCTCCTGCTCATCGTCGGGCTGTGGGCGGCGGCAGCAGCCGTCTACGTCCCCGGCACAGGGCTGCTGGAGGTGGTGGCAGTCATCTGCCTGGTGCTGGCCGTCATTGGGCTCGTCGAGCTGCCGACGAGGCTGGTCGGCGTGGTGCTGATCGTCGTCTCGGGAGTCTTCTTCCTTGTCGACCTCAAAGTGCAGAGCGTGGCGATTACGGTCGGCGGTGTCACGTCGCTCGTCTTGGGGTCTCTCTTCCTGTTCCGGCCGTCGGATGGTGCGCCCGCCGCGGCGACCGCGCGACTCTCACCGCTGCTCATCGCTCTGGTGGCGCTGGGTTCGCTTCTGTTCTTCACCGGGGCAGTCGCGGCTGTTTTCCGGGCGCAGCGGCTGCAGGCCAGAGTCGACGCCGGAGCAGTGATTGGGCAATTAGGCCTGGTAACCGCACCTATCGACCCCGTGGGCACAGTGCAGGTCCAGAGCGAGCTGTGGACGGCTGTGAGTGAGGCGCCTCTCGGCGAAGGCGAGGAGGTGCGGGTCGTCGCGCTCGAGGGTCTGAGGCTGCGCGTCGTGTCTGCCGACGCGCCTGATGAAGGGAGGTAACTGAGATGGGAGAGTGGATGGGGTGGATCGTGCTTATTGGCCTGGGCGGCTTGGCGGTTCTGGTGGCCTTTTGGTCGGCCATTCGCGTAGTTCGCGAATACGAACGGCTGGTCGTGCTACGGCTGGGGCGCTACGTGGGGACGAAAGGCCCGGGGCTGGTGCTGCTGCTGCCGTTCATAGACAAGGCGGTCAAGGTTGACCAGCGGGAGCAATTCCTGGAGATCCCCCACCAGGTGTGCATCACCAAGGACAATGCGCCGATCGGCGTTGACTTCCTGATCTACTGGAAGGTGGTCAACCCGGAATCCACCGTGCTCCAGGTGGGTGAGTTCGCGCGCGCCTCGGTCGGCATTGCCACGACCACGCTGCGGGCGGTCATTGGCGATATCGACCTGGACGAAGTACTCGCTCAGCGCGAGCACATCAACCAGGTGCTCCGCGTCAAGTTGGACGAGATTACCGAGCGTTGGGGCGTCAAGGTCACCGCAGTGGAGATTCGCGAGATCGAGCCGCCGCGAGAGGTTCAGGACGCGATGAACAGGCAGATGGCCGCCGAGCGCAACAGGCGGGCCATGGTCACGGAGGCGGACGGCACCAGGGAGGCCGCAGTCAAGGTCGCCGAGGGTGAGAAGCAGGCCAGCATCCTGAGGGCCGAGGGGCAGAAGCAGTCGGAGATCCTGGCCGCTGAGGGGCAGCGGGCGGCCCAGGCGCTGCGGGCCGAGGGCTTCTCAGTCGCTCTGAATGAGATATGGGAGACGGCGAACAAGGTCGATTCAAACACGATGACCTTGCAGTACCTGGAGGCGCTCAAGCAGCTGGGTGCCAGCCCGTCGACCAAGTTCATCTTCCCCATGGAGTTCACCAGTCTCCTCCAATCACTGCTGGAGGGCAAAGGGAAGAAGTAGGCGCGGCTGCTCGGGCTGGCGGAGATTGTGCAGGCAAGAGTAAGGGCCGGCCGCTTCACGCGGCCGGCCCTCCGGTTGCGGCAGGGCCAGCGGTGGCGCTAGGCCTTCAGCCTTATACCGGTCGCTGCGTAGAAGTAGGTGAGGGAAGCGGCCATCCCCTCCCTGATGCGCCGGCCGATTTGCCCGGAGACGTCAACCGTATAGGGCTGTCCTCTGTCCGACTCGCACTGCACCGCCAGGCTTCTGTCGTCGTAGGCCCGCTGGAGGATCCATCTGCCCCCGAACCGACGCCGGACGACCTCGCCCAGGAAGCTGGTCCACGTGAGCCGAAGGCCCGCAGAGGGCTCCGATGATTGCTCCAGGTGGCGCTCGATCCACTCGTCCAGGAGCTCTACCGCTCCGGAGCTGTAGCCAACGTCGTGGCCGGCGAAGCGGCTCAAGCTTTCCCGTGCCTTCTCCGCCGTCTCCTCCAGGTAGCGCACCTGGTCGTGGCCCAGGACCTCGTATGATTCTTTCATGAGATGGGCAACGCCAGCGGCAGGATAGACAACCTGATTCGAGTATAGCACGGCCCCGTGGGGAAGTCAACGGGCGGTCGGGGCGAGGACGGGCTAGCCGAAGCGCCCCGTAACGTAGCCCTCGGTGCGCTCGTCTTGGGGGTTCGTGAACAGCAGGCTGCCCCGCCCTTCTTCGACCAGCTCACCCTGGAGTACGAAGACCGCATGATCGGATACGCGTGCTGCCTGCTGCACGCTGTGGGGTACGATCACGATCGTATACCGCTCCTTGAGCGTCTGCAGGCTGGCCTCAACCTTGGCGGTGGAGATAGGGTCCAGCCCTGATGTCGGCTCGTCGAGCAGGATGACCTTGGGCCGGAGGGCCAGGGTGCGGGCAAGGCAGAGGCGCTGCTGCTGGCCGCCGGACAGCGCTATCGCCGGCTCGTCCAGCCTGTCCTTCACCTCTTCCCATAGCGCTGCGGAATCGAGACTCTCCTCGACGAGTTCTCTTAGTCTGGAGCTGTTGGTCTCGCCTGCCAGCCGCGGGCCGTAGGTCAGGTTCTCGCGTATGGACATAGGGAGCGGGACCGGCGTTGCGAAGACCATGCCCACCCGGCGGCGCAGAGCGTTGACGTCGATGGCCGGAGCGTAGATGTCCTCGCCGTCCATCAGCACCGTGCCCTCGAGCGTCCTGCCGGGTATCAAGTCGTTGAGACGGTTCATCAGGCGGAGCAGAGTGGACTTTCCGCTGCCGGCCGGGCCGAATACGGCGGTGATCTCGTTCCGCTGGATGCGCAGCGTGACGCCGCGGAGAGCCCTCACCTCGTCCTCGTAGGTGTAGGAGACTTCTCTGAACTCGAGCTTGGCCGATCCTTCTGTCATCTGAGTACCTGAAGAGCTGTGGATGCGCCGCCTGCTCGGGTGCGCCTCACCATTGCCGCTTGGCCCGAAAACGGCTGCGGATCACAGCGGCCAGCACGTTCATCGAAAGCACGAATACCAGCAGGACTAGCGCAGTGCCGTACTGGATCTGGACGGGCATCCCCGGCACCTGTGTACTGATGACGAAGAGGTGGTAGGGCAGAGCCATCGTCTGGTCGAACAGTGAGCGGGGAAGCCTGGGTAAGAAGAAGGCGGCGACGGTGAACAGAATGGGAGCCGTCTCTCCGGCAGCCCGCTCCAGACCGAGGATCACCCCCGTGAGGACGCCGGGCAGCGCTTGTGGAAGGACAACGCGACGAATGGTTTGCCACCGCGTGCCCCCAAGCGAGAAACTGACGATGCGGAAGGACTGGGGCACGGCGCGCAGGGCTTCCTCTGACGTGCTGATGATGACCGGCAAGGTCATTATCGCCAGGGTCAACGAGCCGGCGAGCAGCGAGTAGCCGAACTGCAGAAAGATGACGAAGAGCCCCAGACCGAAGAGCCCGTAGACCACGGAGGGCACGCCAGCCAGGTTGATGATGGCCAGGCGGACGAGCCGGGTGAACAGCGTATCGCCGGCGTATTCTGCCAGGTAGATCGCCACCGCCACACCAACGGGAACGGCGAAGACCGCAGTGCCCGCCGTTAGCACTACCGTGCCCACGATAGCGGGCCAGACACCGCCATCGCGCATGCCGTCTCGAGGCATCTGGGTGAGGAACTCGAGAGAGATAGCAGAGCCACCCTGGAAGACGATGTAGCCCACCAGCCACAGGATGGGCAGGACGACGACGATTGTGGTGACGATCAACAGGCCGAAGCCCAGCCTCTGGAGTGTCTGTCTAGACATTTCTGGCTCTGGTGAGAGCGAGTTCTCTATCTAAGGAACCGACCTATGAGAGGAGCCTTCCGAACCGCTTCCCCTGCCGAAAGATCGACCAGGCGGCAATCAGGTTGACCAGGAAGGTCACGACGAAGAGCACCAACCCGATGGCGAACAAGACGTGGTAGTGGGTGCTGCCCCGAGCCACCTCGCCCATCTCCGCCGCTATCGTCGCTGTCATCGTGCGTACGGGCATCAGGAACGAGCTCAACGTAAGGGGCATCCGTGCGGCATTGCCGGTTACCATCATCACAGCCATTGTCTCGCCTATGGCTCGACCGATGCCCAGCATCATCGCCGTGACGATTCCAGAACGGGCCGCCGGCACCGTCACTCGCCAGATCGTCTGCCAGCGCGTGGCCCCAATGGCCAGTGCCGCATCCCGGTATGACCTGGGGACGGCGTCGAGCGCATCTTCGGCCACGCTGATGATTGTGGGCAGTGCCATGTAGCCAAGCACGATGGAACCTGCCAGTGCCGTCAGGCCTGTTGGGGCACCCAGTTGTTCCCGGATCAGAGGTGATATGACCAGCATGCCGATGAAGCCGAGCACCACCGAAGGGATTCCGGCCAGCACCTCGATGAAGGGCTTGAGGATCTCTCGCAGCCACCTTGGCGCGACCTCGGCGACGAACACGGCGCTCAGCACGCCCAGCGGTAGGCTGACGACGGCCGCCCCTAGCGTGACGACGAGCGAGCCCAGTATCAGCGGCAGCAGTCCGAAGTAGCCCTCAGTGGGATACCAGCGCGTCTGGACGAGCTCCTCGAGATCCACCTCGCCGAATGTGGCTCCGCCCTCCAGTAACAGGAAGACAAAGATCAAGGCCAGGAATACGATGACCAGCATGCCGGTGAGCCGGATAGCCAGCTCGATCAGACGCTCCGGCAGCGACTGCTTCACTGGGTCTCCTCCAGGGGCACGAATCCCAGATCGCGGACGATAGCCTGGGCCTCGGCTGAGAGTATCCATGCCAGGTAGTCGGCGATCAGGCCCTCCGGCTCGCCCGCAGTGTACATGTAGAGATCGCGGGCGATTGGGTACTCGCCGGCGTTCACCGAGGCGATACTTGGCGATACGTAGGGCATACCTTCCCCGGCGGAGATAGCGATGGTCTTCTGGTCCGGTGTGACGTAGCCCAGCCCGTCGTAGCCGATGCTGTTCGGGTTCTGGCGGATCTCGGCGCTGATGCCCTCCGAGGAGGGCATCAGGAGCGTGTCCGGCGAGAAGAGGGCCATGGAGTCCTTGTCCCCCAGCCGGACGACCTGCTCTAGGAAGTAGACATGCGTGCCGGAGTTTGACTCCCGCGACAGGAGCACAATCGGCCGGTCCTCACCCCCGACCTGAGACCAGTTGGTTATGTCGCCCCTGTAGATCGCGGAGATCTGGGCCAGCGTGAGGCGGTCGACAGGGTTGGACGGGTGGACGACAACGGCGATGGCGTCGCGGGCAATCGTGTGCTCGATCGGTTCGATACCGTTGGCCAGGGCGGCCTCCATCTCGTCTGGCTTGATATGGCGGCTGGCATTGGCGATGTTCACCGTGCCGTTGATCAGGCCGGCGATGCCGGTCCCCGAGCCCCCACCCGTGACGGCGATGCTGACATCCGGGTGGGCCTGCTGATACCGCTCCGCCCAGAGCACCGCCATGTTGACGATCGTATCCGAGCCGATGTTCTGGATGCCGGTACCCCCGCCGCCCCCCTGGCCTGTCGGCCGACAGGAGACGAGCACTGCGAGCACGGCAACGAGGCTGATGGCTCTCCGGCGCATGCCGGGCCGATTATAACACCACGCTCCCAGAAATCAACGGGGATAAGTACTTGCCCGCTGCCTACCCTTGCTGTACAATGCCTGCCCATGAGCAAGATCGAGACGCGCGACCTGCGGTTCTTCTACGATGACTTCGAGGCGCTCCAGGGGATCTCAATGCAGATCGAGGAGCGCGCTATCACTGCGCTCATCGGTCCCTCAGGCTGCGGGAAGTCCACTTACCTGCGCTGCTTCAACCGTATGAACGATACGATCGAGGGCACGAGGGTGGAAGGCGCAGTCCTCCTCGATGGTGCCGATATCTACGAGCCCGGCGTCGACGTCGTCGAGCTGCGGCGCCGCGTGGGAATGGTCTTCCAGCGGCCCAACCCGTTTCCGCAGTCGATCTACGACAACGTGGCTTTCGGGCCGCGGGTGCTCGGCCTCGCGCGGGCCAAGGAGCTGGGCGAGTTGGTGGAGCAGAGCCTGCGCTCGGCCGCGCTGTGGGACGAGGTGAAAGACAGCCTGCGCTCGTCCGCTCTTGACCTATCGGCCGGAGAGCAGCAGCGGCTCTGCATTGCACGGGTCCTGGCGGTCGAGCCCGAGGTCATCCTGATGGACGAGCCCTGTTCCGCACTGGACCCCGCGGCCACTCTACAGATCGAGGAGCTGATGCACACGCTCAGCCAGAAGTACACGATCGTCATCGTTACCCACAACATGCAGCAGGCGGCCCGGGTCTCCGATCAGACGGGGTTGTTCTGGCTGGGCGAGCTGATCGAGTACGACGAGACGAGCAAGCTCTTCACTCGCCCGGAGCAGCAGCTGACCGAGGACTACGTCACGGGCAGGATGGGGTGAAATGACCGACGGCGCGAGGGGCCTGCTTGATCAACGCCTGAACGAGCTCCGCGGCGATATCACCGAGCTTGCTGACAGGGTCGATCAAGCGATCGACAGGACGGTCTGCGCGCTCAGGGAGCAGGACGCCGAAGCGGCGCAGAGGGTGGTGGCGGGCGACGAGGAGATCAACGCCAAGCGGTACGGTGTGGAGGAGCTCTGCCTGGAGCTGATCGCCACCCAGCAGCCCGCGGCAGGCGACCTCAGGGCCATCATCGCGGGAATCCACATTGCAGTCGAGCTCGAGCGGATGGGGGACTATGCGGCCAGCATAGCGGAATTGACTGTCCCTCTGTCCAGCCAGCCCTTGCTCAAGCCTCTGGTCGGTGTTCCCCGCATGGCGGAGATCGACCGAGAGATGATCAAGGCGGGCCTCCGCGCCTACCTGGAGGCAGATCCCGATCTGGCGATCGAGACGGCAAAGCGGGATGCACAGATCGATAGACTCTACGACAGGTCTATCGGGAGCTGCTGACCTACGTGCTGGACGATCCCAAGAGCATCGATCAGGCTGCCCTCCTGCTGTGGGTGGCGCATCGACTGGAGCGCATCGCCGACCGCGTGGGCAATATCTGCGAGCGGGTAGTCTTTATGATCACCGGGGAGGTCAAGGAGCTCAGTTTCTGACCCCGTCCCTCGGCATAGTGGCTGTTCGACGGTGCGCAGGCGGGAGCCTGCGGTTGCCGCAACATAGGAGGTGACCGGATGCGCAAGAGTAGGCGGGCGTTCTGGGGCCTGGTCCTCATTGTCGCTGGTGTGGTACTGCTGGCGGAGGGCCTGGGCTCGGAGATACCCTCGTTCGACCAGGTCTGGCCGGCGATCCTCGTCGCCGGCGGCGTGGCGGCGCTGATCTCATACGTGCTCGGCGACCGGCGCAACCCGGCGCAGATCTCTCTCGGCCTGGCCGCAACGCTAGCCGGGGTTCTCTTCTTCTTTATCACCGTGGGCCCGCTGGAGTACGAAGACCTGGGGGCTTGGTGGCCGGCCTTTGTCCTCATCGGTTCGGTTGCCTGGCTGGGCCAGTGGGCGGCTACGGGCTTCCGGGACTGGGGGGCGCTGTTCCTGGGGCTGGTGGCTCTGGTTTTCGGAGCGGCTGGCGTGGCCGTGGCCCTGGAGTTACTTGGCCCGCAGACGCGAGAGTCGCTCCCCAGGCTGTGGCCTGTCCTGCTGATCGTCGGCGGTGTGATGGTCTTCCTGCGCGCCGCGCTCGGCCGGCGGTCATAGCCTATGCTGATCGGCGTCGACGCGAGCCGCGCGCTGTCCGCTGCGCCGACCGGCACGGAGTTCTACTCCCGGCGGCTGATCGAGGCGCTGCTGGCGCTGGAAGACCCGGGCTCGTTCCGCCTCTACCTGCGGCACGTTCCCGAACCTGGCACCTTCCCAGGCGCCGACTGCCGGGTGATCCCCTTCCCGCGCCTGTGGACCCACCTGCGCCTATCATGGGAGATGGCGCGCCGGCCGCCGGATGTGCTGTTCGTCCCGGCGCACGTCCTTCCTCCGGTCAGGCCGCGAGCCAGCGTGGTGACGGTGCACGACCTGGGCTATCTACACTTCCCCGGCACACATCCTCCGCTGCAGCGGCTATACCTCGACATCTCTACACGCTGGAACGCAGCCGCCGCAGACCGCATCGTGGCCGACTCCCAGGCGACGAAGGACGACCTCGTCTCCCGATACCGCGTGCCGCCTGTTAAGGTCGCGGTTGCCTACCCAGGGAGGGACGAGACACTGGCCCCAGTCCGCGGTTCGGAGGAGATCGCGGCGGCCAAAGCGCGCTATGGCATAGATGGCGAGTACTTCCTGTTTCTGGGCACGCTCCAGCCCCGTAAGAACCTGGCCCGGCTTGTCCGGGCCTACGCTGCGCTAGAGACGGATAGGGTGCTTGTGCTGGCCGGCAAGCGCGGTTGGCTGTATGGAGAGATACTGAGCCAGGTGCAGAGGGAGGGGCTGGATGCGCGGGTCCTGCTGCCCGGCTATGTGGCCGACGAGGACAAGGCAGCCCTGTTGAGCGGAGCTACCGCCTTCGTCTTCCCGTCTCTCTATGAGGGCTTCGGCCTGCCCGTCGTCGAGGCGCAGTCATGCGGCTGTCCCGTCGTCACCAGCGCGACCTCGAGCCTGGCCGAGGTCGCGGGCGACGGTGCGCTGATTGTCGATCCAGAAGACGAGGCTGCTATCTCCGCCGCCATGCGGCGCCTGGCGAGCGAACCGGAGCTGCGGCGGTCGCTGGCAGAGCGAGGCCTGACCAACTCACGTCGCTTCTCGTGGACCACCTGCGCCAGAACCGTCCTGGGTGTCATTAGAGAAGTCGTGGTATAATCTGGCCCAGCTATGACCAAGAGGCGCCGCGCTCCAGCCCAGGCCTACACTCGATCCGGCTTCCTGCTCAGCCTTCGAGCCGGCTCGCCTGCCGAAGCTGGATGGCCTATTTCGGCCTGGGCGGCGGTCTGCGGCGTCGTTGCCTCGGGCGGCTTCGGCTGGGAGGGCGCGGACTGGCTGCGCTTCGTCCTGCTGATCCTGCTGGTGGACCTGGCCTGGGGTTCGCTGTGGAACGCTGTGCAGCGTCCAGACTGGCAGGTAGCGCTGAAGCAGTGGCGCTCCTGGGAGGTCCCGAAGAAGAAGGGCAAGGGGCGGATCAAGTTGCGGGAGCCCAGGCGAAAGCGCCTGTTGACCTGGCTAGGCCAGGTGATCGGCTGGTGGCGCGAGGTGCTCTGGCCTGAGAACGGGGCAGACATTGCCACAGCGATTGCCGCCCTGCTGGCAAGCGCAGCGCTGTCCGTCCAGCTGGGGGTAGGACCGGTGCTGGCGAGCCTCGCGGCTCTGGCTGTGCTGCAGATGGCTCTGCTGGGCCGCAAGGGCGGCATCGCCGGCGGCGCAGCCTGGCCCATTGTCCCCTCCACAGTGCTTTCGCTGCTGGGGGCAGAGGTCGTCTTCGTCGCGGTGTTGCCCTGGGTGGCCGGCCAGCTCGCCTACGGGCGGCTGACGACCGTATCGCTGGCCATGGCCGCCACCTTTGCGATAGCCTACCGCGCGGCACCTCAGGAGTCCGCCGGTGGCCGTCTGATCGGAATAGGTGCGCAGCTGATGGCGGCGATCATTCTGCTGGTGCTTAGGCGCCCGGCCGGTGCGGGATGCCTGGCGTTGTTCCTGGCCCCTCAGATAGCTCTCCTTCCCTGGCTGCGCCTCGATCATCCGGTCCACTGGTACGTTCGCCACACGCGGCCCTGGCTGGCGGCGGCGATGTTCGTCGCCGCAGCGTCACTGTAGAAGCCATGTGGCTGGCGTGGCTCGTCGCGCTGGCCGGGGTGGCGCTCCTGGCCTTGTTCCTCTACTGGCAGCTCATCATTGCCGAGGGAGCCTACCTTGGCCCGCGCATCGTCACCCTGATGTACGACTGGTCGGCGCGTGTCTACGAGCGCATCAAGCGGTACGACACCGCCGACGAGCAGTGGTTCCTGGGCCTCCCTCTGGCAAGAAGTCTGGAGCTGATCCCCGCGCCCCTGGTGCTGGATGTGGCCACGGGCACCGGGAGGCTGCCCAGGGCCGTCCTGCGACAGCCCGCGTTCGATGGCCGCGTAATCGGCCTCGATCTCTCACGCGGAATGCTGCGCCAGGCTGCCAAGCTGACGGCGCAGTTCGCCGACCGGCTGACCTTCGTCTGGCAGGGAGCGGACGCGCTGCCCTTCCACGATTCGACGTTCGACGCCGTAACCTGCCTGGAGGCAATCGAGTTCACACCCGACCCGGGGGCGGTAGTCGACGAGCTGGTCCGCGTGCTGCGGCCGGGCGGAGTCCTGCTCATTACCAACAGGGTGGGGCCGGATGCGAAGGCGCTCCCCAACAAGGCCTATCCCAGGCCGGCATTCGAAGAGATGCTCCACCAGCTTCCCCTGGAGGACGTACGGGTGGGGCCCTGGCAGACGGACTACGACCTGGCCTGGGCGGTCAAGACGGGCGAGCCGGCCGGGGGTGGTGTGCGGCCCCTGCCGCAGATCATGCGCTGCCCGCTCTGCTCGGGGAGCCTGGAGCGAGGTGAGGAGGGATTCACCTGCCAGGGCTGCGGGGCCAGCTACGCGGTCGCCGCGGACGGTGTGATAGAGATGGCGAGAGTGCACGGCACCCGGAAGTCGCTACTTGATCTCAGGCGCAGCTAGCCAGTCGTAGCCGATCTCCGGATCGTCGTGCGCTATGCGCCCTTCGTCGCTTCCGTCATACTCGTGCGATACGATGTAGAAGACGTGGGCCGGCCCGTTGAGCACCCGATAGCCGTGAGCCACCCCGGGCGGGATCTTGAGGACAATCGACGGCTGGCCCTCCCCCATCAGCAGCTCCTGCAGCTCGCCGTGCGTGGTAGAGTCCGGGCGGGTGTCGTACAGGGCAGCCTTGATCGTGCCTACGGCCACGTACCACCAATCGGTCTGCTTCTTGTGCAAGTGCCAGGCTTTGATCACGCCCTGGTAGGACATGGTGTGGCTCCACTGCCCGAAGCCCTCGGGGAAGATTGGATCGCTGCGACGGATGATCTCGCGGAAGAAGCCCCGCTCGTCTGTGTGCGTCACCATTTCCTTGAGCTCGACGCCTTCTATCACGCGACTCCTCCTCTAGGGAACGATCACTATGCTCAAAGGCGCTGGCATGACCAGCAGGATGAAGAGCACCACCATTCCCACTCCGGCCGCCACTCGCAAACCGCTGAGCTTCGTGACGTCGTCGAGTGGAGGTGGGTGCCGGGTGTTGATCATCGCGTTTAGGACGCCCCACATCATCCACATCCAGCCGCCGTCGTTCCCCTGAGACATCAGCCAGGAGCCCCAGGCCACCATGATGGCGATGAGCACAAGGCCGGCGCTGCGGGCGCGGCGTCCCAGGAGGGCGTAGCTGATGTGCCCTCCGTCCAGCTGGCCGATCGGGATAAGGTTGATCATCGTGACCAAGAGCCCAGCCCAGGCGGCGAAGGCGACAGGGTGAAGCCAGACGTCCTGGCCGCCGCTGGGCAGCAGTCTGCCGAACATCAAGTACTTGATGCCCGCGTACAGCAGCGAGTTGCCCTCCTGGGTCACGGCCTCGACACCCAGCGGGATCGGGCCCACTGATGACAGCGCAAGGCCAACCACCAGGAGGGGAATGGCGATGACCAGGCCTCCGATCGGCCCGGCGATCCCGGTGTCGAATATCACCTTTCGGTTGCGCATCGGCTTCCGCTGCACGATCAGCGCGCCCATCGTTCCCAGGTAGCCGCCGGGGATGGGAATGAAGTAGGGCAGGCTCGTCGAGCCGTAGTGCCGGCCGACGAAGTAATGGCTGGCCTCGTGGGCTACGAGGATCGAGAGCAGCGTGGCCGCAAACGGGATACCGCGATGGAGATTGGTTAGGGGCATGAGCAGCAAGGCCGACTCCAGCTCTGAGCCCTGAAGTGCGTCGAATGCTCCTGTGTACATCAGGTCCGTCCTGGCGCCGATGTACAGCACGGTCAACACGGTGGCCAGGAACAAGGCCACGTTTATCCACACCTTCCCGGGCTTGCTCTCGGGGAAGCCCTTGATGGCCAGGACTTCGTGCCTCCCGTTCGCGGTCTCGCGCAGCTGGATGGTGTAGCCCAATCGGGCAAAGCGCTCGGTCATGCGGTCGAAAGCGGCCTCACTGTCCCCTTGGACAGTGCCGACGAAGGATACCACCTTGTCCGGACCAATCCGGATGGTCGAGTCGTCGACAGACATCAGGTCCGCCAGCTCCCGCCGCAGACGGGCCATCAGCACCAGCCGGTCGGGCGCTTCAGCCTCGCTCTCTCGTTCGGTTCTCTCTACCTGCTCCATAGTTCGCTCTTGCACACTCCGCGGGGATTATACCCGAATCGTGCGAAACGTAAAGGCATCGCCGCGGGCGGCGCGGCGGCGGGCCTAACTAGCCGCTCTCGGGCGGCTCCGGCTGTTCGGCACTCAGCCCCTCCACTACCTCGCCCATAGCCTCCACGTGGCTCCCTGGCCAGTAGATGCGCTCGCAGCCCGGGCAGCGGCGGAAATGGCTGTGTTCCCGCAAGACGTAGGCAGGCACGAGGCCGGCGACCTTGTCGCTGGGCACCTCTTCCAGGGGCTCGTTGCAGACGGAGCAGCGCGAGAGGGCTGGGTCCGGCGGAGAGCCGAACGCGGCCCGGACCTCGGCCAGCTGCTCCTCAAGGGTCTCCGATTCTATGAACAGCGTGCGCAGGCCCGCCCGGTCCGCCAGCTCTCGATCCCTGGTCAGGAGCACCCGCCCCTCAGACCGGGCGCGGCGGGCCAGCTCGTGATCGTCGGCCGCGTTGTCGTAGGCCGTGTCGTACCCTATCAGCCGGAGCCACCGGGCCAGCCGGCCCAGCATAGCGTCGGCCAAGAAGCGCGGATGCGCCGAATTGGCGCCTGCTCCAAAGTGCCCTGTATTCACCGGTCGTTCCCTTCAGCAACTAACCCCATCAGACGTCTGACCTCGGCAGGATCCAGCCCTTCCCAGCCAAAGCGATCCCAGTCGATGCGACCGCCCTCGTCGAACTCGATTCCCTCGTCTTCGAGCAGCGCCCGCTGCAGGCCGCCCCAGGCGTCGACCGGCCGGGCGGAGATCGCTCCGCGGGAGTTGACCACGCGGTGCCAGGGCACGTCGGACGCGGCCGGCGTGCTGTGTAGCGCCCAGCCCACGGTGCGAGCGGCGCCCGGCTGGCCAAGCATACGGGCGATAGAACCGTAGGAGGTGACCCTGCCGGGAGGGATCTCCCGAGCGATCCGGTAGATCTTCTCGAATAGACGGGGCATGCTTCGCCTTACTCCCGAAGCGGAGCGACTAGAGGCTGGGCGGTCGAGTCTCCACGGGATGCTTGCTCTTCGCCGGCGGCTTGAAGCGGAGCCACACTGGGATCACGGATGCCAGCGTCGCCCAGCCGGTCAGCAGGAAGGGCAGGCGCGGGCTGAAGCGCTCCCAGAGCTGGGCGCCGATGGCCGGCGCCGGCAGGGAGAAGATGCCCAGGCTGCTGCGCACCAGTCCGAAGGCGGTCCCCCGCAGGCGCTCCGGCACGACCTTGCTGGTGAATGACTGGTAGGCCGGTTCCATCATCCCCACCCCCAGTCCGAATAGTGCCGAGGAAGCACCAAAGCCCCAGAAGCCCTGCACCTGTACGAAGGCGGCATAGCCGAGGAAGTTGAGCAAGAAGCCCAGCCCAATAGACGCTCGCTCGCCTCGTCTATCCGCCAGCCATCCCGAGATCGTGTTGGCGATGATACGGAACAGGCCGAATAGGGAGAACAGCCAGCCGATCTGCTGCCCGCTCAAACCCCCGAAGCGCTCCATGTAGAGCGGCATCAGATCGTAGGACAGCGAGAAGGAGATGTCCCCGACGCCGTCGGTGATCAGTATCCAGGTGAACACTCCTCCTGCCAGAGCCATTCCCGCGATCGTTCCCAGGTTGGCCCGCAGGCCGGCCAGGGATGGCCTGGCCAAGCCCGCCTCGCTCCCGCTTGCCGCGGCCAGGGCCATGCTGACCCGGATCACTGCCGCCGCGGTATAGAGCAGCCCGGCGCAGATGAGCATAGACTTGAAGCTGTAGGTATCGGCCAGGAAGCCGCCGAAGGGCGGGCCGATGATGCTGACGATACCGAAGATGGCCTGAGCGCGCCCGAACACCCTGGCTCGGGTTTCCTCTGAAGACTGCTCAGCGATGAAGGCTGGGAAGCTCGGTCCGATCAGCGAGCGGGTGACTGCGCCAAGCCCCTCTCCTAGCAGCACCCACTGCCATGTGGGAGCTACGATCAGGCCGAGATAGGACAGCACGCCGGCGATGCTACCGATGGCGATGCTGCGCAGCCGGCCGATCGAATCGGACAGCCAGCCGCCCAGGATCTGGAGCGCCAGAGGAAGGATGCGCGACAGGGTGAAGAACAGACCTACCTGGATGACGTTCGCCTGAAGCTCCGTCAGGTAGAGAGGCAGTAGCGTGGCGTACATGTTGCCGCCGATGTTGGCCAGCACCATTCCCACCAGGAACAGACGGAGCTGCCTATTGAGCAGCGGTTCCTTTGACGGCGTCGCAGTCCGCACCATAGGTCTTGTGTGGGGCTATGTGGCCAGTGCCGCCCCGCCTCTCTCTGCGCCTGCATTGGCGTGCCTGTGTGGCTCGCACGAATGTTAGGCGAAAGACGAGGAGCTGTCAAGAGCGGCGGCCCGAGCGTCCGCGGCACAGCGGCCCCGGCGTCTGCCAGGTTGTTCAGCTGTCGATAGTGTAGTAGTATGGGGGCGCCAATCGAGCTTCGAGGAGGATGGGATGGATATCTGGTTGGCCGTCGCGAGACTCACCTTCGCCTTCCTGCTCGGCGGGCTGGTCGGTTGGGAGCGCGAGCGAGAGGACAAGCCGGCGGGACTGCGTACGCTGATCCTGGTATCGATGGGGTCCGCTATGTTCGTCATCATCGCCCAGATGATAGCCGTGGCCGAGGGGGTGGCGGGCCAGGTCGATCAGTTGAGGATCATCGCAGGCATCGCTCAGGGGATCGGCTTCCTCGGCGCCGGAACCATCTTCTTCAGCCGGGGCACCGTCCATGGCCTGACCACGGCGGCGGCCGTATGGGCCACCTCGGCTGTTGGAGTTGCCTGCGGCTATGGTATGTGGCAGATCGCCTTGGTGGGCGCCCTGCTCACCGTCATCACCCTGAGGCTGCTGCTGCCGCTGGCGGTGCGGATCAGTGGCAGCTGGGACAAGCACGAGCCTCCCCCGGCGCGCGACAGGGCGAGATGAGCCGGCCGATCGTTCAGTAGTCGCGTGACAGCAGGTGGCGGTTTCCTACACGCACGGTCCGCAGGCCCGCGGCCAGGGCGGCCGCTTCCGCCTCTTCCGCGTGCCTTACCGACGTTGGGGGCAGGTCCGGCATCAGGAAGGTGGGGGCGAAGCCGAGCAGGACGAGAGGGATCATAGGATTGAGGCCGGCGATGAAGCCGGCGATCCTGGCGACCTCTTCTGGATCGACGTATCCAGGGACGAGAAGCGTGCTGGCGACGACGAGGGGCCGCCCTGGCCGCTCGTCGAAGCGAGCGGCGGCCCGGGCGAGGTTGTCCAGCGTGCGGCGGTTGCTCACCCCTGTGAGGACCCGGTGAAGGTTGTCGTCATGCGCCTTCAGGTCGAACTTGACGCAGCCCCCCGTGCATAGTGACATCTCGACGGCGCGGTCCATCAACCGCTGGTGGGCCGTGCCGTTCGTCTCCCAACAGACCGCCAGGCCGCGCTCGGCCAGCAGACGGCCGGCGGCGATGGCGTGGCCCATCTGGCTGGCCGGATCGCCTCCGAAGAAGCAGACGCAGTGTGTCTCCGGCCGGGCGGCGGAGGCCAGCCTAGCCGCGCTCGTGCCCGCGGAGAGGCTCTGGTCGATCTCACGGAAGTGCCAGTTCTGACAGTAGAGGCAGTTTGCCGTGCAGGAAGCGTAGAAGACAGCCAAGTTGTGTCTGCCGCGCTGCGTGTGTCCGCCGCAGAACGGGTCTGCGACACAGTTGGTGGGCAGAGGGTCCCGGTACCAGTGGAGATGGCCGCGGCTTGGCGTGCCTGCCAGCTGCTGGATCTTGCCGCCGTGCACCTCTCGCAGGCCGCAGTAGCCCCGCTGCCCCTCGCCGATCAGGCACTCCTGAGCGCAGAGCCCGCAGCGGACGCCTCCCTTCGAGCGCGGTGCTTGCTCCGGCAGGTCGAAGAGCCGGCGGGCCCTGGCGTGGGCCCGGCCCGCGGCAGCCAGAGCTTCACCCGGGTTGCCGCGAATGCACTGGAGACAGAGGCCAAGATAGGCCGCTACGAGAGGGCTGCTCTCGCTGCACAGGGCACAGGTCTGGGCATCCGGATCGCACTCGGGGTAAGTCACCGGTGTTCCGCCGGCCGTCCAAGGGTCGCCGGACATCGCGGCCCGGCCAATCGTCTCTTCTGCTGTGGATCGGGGCGGCGCTCCCTACTCGTTGAGCACGTGTAGTTGAGGCTTGAGCGGAATGCGCTCGATCAGGTCGATGATGTCCTCGTCTGTGATCTGGTCGTCCGGTTTGTCCACCAGCGTCCGGCAGACCGCTTCCATGACGTTCGTTCCGAACGATCGGCCGTCCAGGCGGGGGGTGGTCGTGACCAGGATATGGAGATTGCGCTTCTTCAGCTCCTCGACGTTTCGCGAGGTGGTCGTATTGGTGATGACGATCTTGCCGCTGAGATCGTCCGGCAGGTTCGACCAGACCTGGAGGAAATCGCCGGCGATGATGTCCGCCTCATCGTAGTAGCGGGTATACTTCGTCTTGGGCTGCTTGTCCTGCTCCTTGCCGAGGGGATAGAGCCAGGAGAACGGGACCTTGGTGAAGACTGGGCAGAGCAGCGCCGCCAGGATGTGGACGGCGCGGAGGCTGCGGATGGGGATGGGCACGTCGAGGGCGAACATGAAGTCGCCGAAGGTCACTTCGCATCCGGCGTCCACCAGCCCCTTCGCCAATCCGTACCGATCGACCGCCGTGGTCTTGAGCGCCTTCTTGCCCTGCAGCTCGATGCCGTGATCTCGCAGGGCCTGGATGGCGTAGGGCGCGAGAAGGTGTTTGATTCCGTTCCCGTCCCCTATCTTCGAGAGCTTCACTGCTTCCCGAATCCGCCTGGCGTGATGGAAGTAGTAACGCCTGTTGTTGACCCAGAGGTAGAACTCCGCGCCGCCGACGCCGAAGGCATCCACCTTGCCGTCGTTGTCCCGGTACATCTGGATGTAGCGCTGGAAGTCCCCGTCGGCGCCCTGGCGGCTGAGCGCGAAACGCTCGCCCAGGAATTCCGCTTCGGCGGTGTGGTCCCGGGTCGAAGAACCCAGGCTGGGACTCAGCACTCTCTTCATAGATGTCACCCTTCGCCCATCGAAGTCGGCCCATTATCCCACAACAGCCTCCATTGTCCAGTGCGGACGATCCGATGCCCTGGCGGTACGGTCTGGCGAGCCTCGCATCTGGGTGGTACAATCATCCCAGCGACGGAGTCACCGGAGCTGGGAGGATTGGACGATGCAGAGAGTGCTCAGGAACCGCTGGATCCTGGTCGCGGCTGTTGTAGTGCTGGTGGTATGCTGCTGCTGCGGGCTGGGCGGCCTATACCTGGGGTGGAAGGGCTACCTGTTCTTCCAGGAGCAGCTGGCCTTCCTCATCCCGGAGCGGGCGCCGTATCCGGTGGACGAGCTGTATCAGGCTTCGCTTGAGTCCGACGAGGAGACGCTTACCGCGCTCATTGAGGCCCGGGTCCCCATGCGCGACCTGCGCGAGTTGGCAGTGCGGCTGGGCGGACAGGAGGACGTTCCCGTCGTAGTGCGCGAGTCGCCTATCGCTCGGCAGGTGGGCGATGAGGAGACGTTCTGGGTGGGCGACATGAGCGATCCCGAGGCGCCTAACTATCGGCAAGCTCGGGCTCAACTCGCCTACATCTCGGAACATGCCTACTTCTGGGTGGAGGGCGGATACGAGGTGGACTCAGAAGCCCTTCGTCGCTCTGCCCAGGCGTTTGATCTGACGTACGAGCGAACCCGGGCTATCTTCGGCCACGAGTGGTCCCCCGGGATCGACGCTGACCCAAGAGTGCATGTCTACAACGGCGGAGCGCACGGAGTGGGGGGCTACTTCTCCAGTGCGGACGAGTTCCCCAGCGCGGTCAACCCCCACTCGAACGAGAGGGAGATGTTCTACATCAACATCGGGCTGATCACACCCGGAGATGTTGCCTACGACTCGGTGCTGGCCCACGAGTTCCAGCACATGATCCACTGGAACATCGACCGGACGGAGCCGGGCTGGATGAACGAGGGCTGCTCGGAGCTGTCGATGACACTCAACGGCTATCCGACTGATGGAGCTGAACTCCTTTTCGCCATGTTCGGCGCCGACACCCAGCTCAACGCCTGGTCGAACCAGCCGGCCCGTGCCATTACCCACTACGGTGCCAGCTATGCCTTCATGAGCTATTTCTATGGGCTGCTGGGACAGGGAGCCCTGCGGGCGGTTGTGGAGGACCCGGACGACGGGCGGGTGGCGCTGGACAGTGAGCTGGCCAGGTATGGATACAGCTTCGACGAGTTCTTCCAGCAGTGGACGGTGGCCAACTACGTAGACGATGGCTCGATAGGCGATGGCCGCTTCTCTTCACCGGGGCTGGTCCAGCCGGTCCAGCCAGACGCCACCCACAACGTCTATCCGGTGGAGCGAGCCACGACTGTACATCAGTACGGCGCGGACTACGTCGTCTTCCAGCCCGAAGCGGGCCTGGATGGCGTGCTGCGGATTGGCTTCGGGGGTACGAGCCGCACCCGCATCCTGCCGATCCTGCCCGAGGACGGAGACTACTTCTGGTACAGCCACCGCGGAGATAGCTACGATATGACACTCACCCGTGCATTCGATCTGCGGGGACTCGAATCGGCCACGTTGACGTACTCGACCTGGTACGACATCGAGCATGGGTGGGACTACGGTTACGTCGAGGTCAGCGCGGACGGCGGGCAGACGTGGACGATCCTGCCCGGGGAGCTGTCGACGGACTACAACCCCACGGGCAACGCCTTCGGGCCCGGCCTTACGGGCTCGTCAGGCGGCTGGGAGGAGGAGCGCGTCGACCTCGGTGATCACGCCGGGCAGGAGATACTGCTGCGGTTCGAGTACGTGACGGACGACGCCTACAACGCAGCGGGCTGGGCCATCGATCGCATAGGGATTGCGGAGCTGGCATTCGCAGACGACGTCGAGCGCGGCGCCGGAGGCTGGGATGGGGAGGGTTTCGTGCGCGTGACCAACTTCATGCCGCAGCGGTACAGCGTGCAGTTCCTGGTCTACGATAGCTCCGGCGGCCTTACCATCGACGGAGGTGCGGGAGAACCGCTCGGCGGGGAGTGGAGCGTCGATAGCTTCGGCTCTGAGGTGGAGCAGGTAGTGATGATCGTCAGCGGTCTGACCCCGGTGACGACGGAGTGGTTCTACTACGAGTACACCGCTGCGCTGCAGTGATTCCGCAGCGAGAGGCCAGCTTCCGGAGCCTCCAGGCTTCCCCAGCCTCGGCTGCCTATTTGATCGACTTCAGCGCCCGCAGCGCCTCAAGCGTCACCCACTTGTTGGGCTGTTCGGGCGGGCCGAATTCAAGCGGCGGGCGGCGCGCTAGCCGGTCGAGGGGCCAGCTGCCGTCCGGGAGCTGGCGGCTCAGGACGTAGTCGACAGCCTGGGCTACATTGGGGTGAACGACGGTGTGTCCCAGGCTCCCCAGCGCTTCCAGGGCGCTGAGCACGCCGTAGCCGAAGGGTGGGTATTCCAGGATCGTCCAGGTGTCGGCCACGTGATAGCGTCCCATGTGCGGCTTCATCAGGAGATCGACGATGATCCCGGCAGCTCTGCGGGTGGCGGATAGGTCTGCCGTGGCGGGGTCGAGCGCGGCTGCTCGCAGGAAGTCGACGGTGGCTCTTAGGCAGCCGTGGCGGCCTGCGCGATCGCACAGCCACATCCCGTCGTCGCGCTGCCTGGCCAGCAGCCACTGAATCGCCCGGCGCGTGCGCAGGTCGTCTCCATAGCCGAACTGGATCAGGAAGCGCACTATGCGGGCGTGTGTGCAGGGGTCGGGCTGGTGCTCCCAGACGATGCCCTGCCCCGGCAAGCTGCGGCGGCGGCAGAAGCTGCCGTCGTCCCTTTGATGCGAGA
The DNA here is from genome assembly GCA_964530325.1 of uncultured Anaerolineales bacterium. Classification (GTDB taxonomy): domain Bacteria; phylum Chloroflexota; class Anaerolineae; order B4-G1; family B4-G1; genus CAZHAX01. The sequence goes on from CAZHAX010000001.1 coordinate 46,672, forward strand.
AGATGAACTCGCAACCGCTCCGAACATGCTCGTCGCCGGCGGTCAGCCCCAGATCGGCCAAGACGCTCAGCACCCAGAAAGTGCCGGTGTTCTTGGGCAGGTAGTAGTCTCGCTTCACCCAATGGCCGCCGGATTTCTGGGCGACGAGCAGCTCGGCCAACGGCGGGTATTCAGGGATTGCTCTGCTCGCCGAATCGACAGCAGCGTCGTTCGCCGGCCGGTCCAGCAAATCCACGAGTGTCCAATAGCGGACCGGAGGGTTGTCCGGCTCGAGCAGCCAGGGAAGCGGATTCGCCTGGAGAGCGGCTGTCCAGCTCTGCGCCGTCACGTCGATGCACACTCCTCGATCATCTTCAGCGCCCTGGCCGCCCGCAGCGTGACCCACTTGCTGGGCTGCCCCTTCTCCTCGACATCTGCCCACATCTTGCCGTTGTAGCTGTACTCCATCTTCCAGCGGCCGTCTGCATCCTGCTTGGAAAGCACCAGGTCGGTGGCGTCGCTCAGCCTGGGGTCGCCTCCGCACCCCGCCTCCGCCAACGCCTCCAGGTTGAGGAGGACATCGGTGACGTACCCCAGCGGGTAGCCCAACTTGAACCAGCTGGAGCTGATCCGCTCCTTGTAGGGGTAGTCGGCGCGGGCGACGTCGTGGCTGAGGAGGAAGCCGACGCCGCGCTCGATGGCGGCCCGGACCACCGGTGTGCGCCTGTTAGGCGGAACCCGGTTGAGCGCCCACAGCACCCGCACCGCGCCCCAACCGCAGGGCAGGTCGTAGTTGGCCGAGCAGTAGAAGCCGGGCTGCTGCACGCCCGACCGGCGGTACCATTCATAGCCGTCCCCCGTGACCGAGCGCGCCAACGCCTCGGCGGCTCGCTGCAGACGCTCATCTTCCCAGTAGCCGAGCTCGAGCAGCGCCCGGGTCAGGTTGCCCCACAGGCAGTGGACAGTGCCGCTGGGCCGAGCGTTCATGGCGAAGGCGCCGCTATCCGCCTGCGATTGGTCCATCACATAGTCCGCCGCGCGGCGCACCCGCTCGTCCAGCCCGTCCGCTCCCAGCTGGGCCAGGAAGAGAACCTGCCACACCGTGCTTCGGTACTTGGGGGAGTAGATCGACCCCGGCTTCATCCAGTAGCCCTCCGGATACTGGGCGTCCAGGATAGCCGGCACCGGGCCGGAGAGCATCACCGCTCGCCGGGCCTCCTGCAATTCCGAGTCGTCCGAGGGCCGGTCCAGCAGATCGCGCAGCGCGAAGTAGCGGACGCCGGGGTTGTCGTCGTCCGGCTCAAGGAGCCACGGAAGCGGGTCGGCGCTGAGAAGCGATACCCAGGACATCGTTCACCTCTGCCGTATTCCGGCACGGGATTGTGCCATTGTGCACCAACTGTGGTTCCGGCGCTCTGTCTTCACCTGCACCACGCGGAACCGCGGCCGGGTCGCTACCTCGATGCCCTATGCTGCCTGGACTGCGGCCAGAGTCCTGATCGCACTCTCGACCGAGCGTCTATCCTTCGCGCTCAGGGCCGGGTTGCCGGCCCACCTTTCGTAGAGAGGCAGGAGCGCCGCGAAATCCGGCAGCAGGCTCCTGCCCATGCTGCGGATGGCGTCGCAGAGCACCCAGGTCGCCGCCGGGTCCTGCGGCGGCACGTGCCGGGCGAGGAGCTCGCGTACGGGCGCGGTCTGGCCACGGGCGGCGAGGCGGAGTGCGAAGCTGGTGGCCTTCCTCACATCGACGTCATCGTCGAGCAGCAACCGCTCGATCGATTCCAGGCAGCGGGCGGTGTAGGCGGCGTGCTTCATGGGCAGGCGGCCGAGGACGATCACCGCCACCCTGCGCACCCACTTGTTGTCGTCGCCCACCAGCGCCTCGACGGCAGGGAGCCATTCCTGGGGTGACTTCTTCACGATCGGCTCCAGTGCGTACATGGCTGCCCGGTCAGCGTCCTCCCAGGTGACGCAGGTGCGGCTCAGCTCGACGACGAGCGGCACGATCCGCTCCGGAGCTGCCAGCTCCATTGGCCCCAGCATCTCTGCCGCCACTCCCTTTCCCTCCCGCCCGTACCGCTCCCAGAGCAGACGGGCGAGCGGAACGAAGTCATCCACCTGCTTGCGGGCTGCCTTGCCGATCTGCTTCCCGATAGAGCGGAGGACCTCGACCGCTGTGCCCACCGTCTCCTGCTCCGCCCGCTGCTGCGCCTTGATCCCTGCCACGCTCTTGGCTTCGGATTCGAGCCACAAGTCGCGCAGGGCTTGGGCTGCCTCATCAGCCCTCGCCGGATCATACGCGGTAAGAATGCGCTCCACCTGTCCTGTCACAGCAGTAGCCATCTTCCCTCCAGGCCGGCTTCTACCTGTGTGCTTCAGCCCAGCGCCTCCCGCAATCGCGCATACGCCTCAGCCTCGCGGTCCGCGATCCGCTCGAAGCAGGCAGCAGCGTCCTCCAGGCGATTCTCTCTCACGGCTCCCGCAAGCTGGGGAATGGTGGCGATCGTCTCCTGCAGTGCGTCGAGGGCACCCGAGACGTCGAGTTCAGCCAGCTCACCGGCCTCGCGCAGGAAGGTCACGTAGATATGCCGGCCCGCCGTCAGGTTGTTCCCCTCGAGATCGGGCGGCGAGTTGAGATACTCGCGCACCTGGAGCAGGCACTTGGCTGCGGTCTCCTCACCCAGCCCGGCTGGCCAATCGGCGATCTCGCGAGCCACCTTCCTCATCGCCGGGATGCCTACCATGCTGACCGGCGGCTCCAGCATCGTCTGACATTGGTCGGCGATAGACCGCCTAATGATCTCGCTCGTTGGAGGAAGCCTGGTGGGGATGTCGAGGGTGACCAGCCGATTTCGCCTACCTAGTCCCGGCACGCTGACGTCCCAGGCCAGCTCCAGTTCGTCCACCGGGATCTCCTGGACATCGGCCAGGTCCGTATCGTGCACATAGGCCTTCTGTTCATCGTAGCCCACAAGCAGCAGGTAGTGGATCGGAATGTGCCGTTTGTGGTACAGGCCGTCGTAGAAGGGGAGGTAGTACATATCAAGCGGACCGACCACCGGCGGCGTTCCAGCGTCGAGCGCCTCCCGGGCCTTCTCCCAGGAGAAGCGGAATGACCTGCCCTCGATTTCGCCGAATTCGGCACCGAGCAGGTCCGCCAGGTATCTGTGCTGCCGGGGGCCGGCCACGCCCCAGTAGACCTGCCGGGGCGGATCGGCCACCTTGATTCGCAGGTAGGCGAAGCCGCCGCCCTGTCCTAACCCGTGGACGAGTTCGTTCGACCAGTCTCTGCCCGAACGGTAGTGGACCAGGTCGCGGATGCCGTTGACTGGACACATGCCGTGCGACGGCCGGTGAGGGATATGCAGAAGCTGTACCACGTTGTCCTCCTCTAGCTGCTTCCCAGGCAATGCTTTCGCAGGCCGGTGCGAGCTCCCGGCCCGGCCTGGGCCGGGAGCTCGCTTCTTCGAAAGATCAGCCCTTGACTATCGGCATCTGTACTTCCGTCACATAGGTGGATGGATCGCCGCCCTCGCCTGGACCGCTTAGGTAGATCTCGCGCACGGGTCCGCCGGGCCGGTAGCCGTTCTCTTCGATCCAGGATAGCAGCCGGGTGTAGGTGGCTCCGATCGTCTCGTAGCTGCCCTGGTGGATGACGGTGGCCAGCTTGTCGATCGGGTCCATTTCCCGGTTCTTGATCCGGTCGGTCTCCGGCAGCGGGGCCGCTACCGGGGCGGTCACCTCCACGTCGAGCGCATCCTCCCGGAACTCCTCGTCGTAGTAGATGGCGAATGGAGGACCCGCGGGGCCGACGCCTTGCCGGCCGAGGTAGCCGAAGAGCTCGCCGAACAGCTGGCCGATGCCGGCGGTGGACACGGTATCCCGCACATACACAACCGCCTGGCGCGGGGCCTTCTTGACAACGATCTCCTGAGTAGACATAGTGTTCTCCTGTTCCATCTGTCTCAGTCGCAGCTCAACTCGGGCCAGCCGCTCCTGTTCTTCCTGCAGGTGACCCTCTATCTCCGCCTGTTTCAGGCGCAGCATGCCGCGGATCTGATCCGGGGAGAGGTCCTCGTCGAGCAGCCTGCGGATCTCGTCCAGAGCCAGCCCGAGATCCTTCAGGGCCAGAATGCGGTTGAGGCGCGGCAGCTGCGTCGCTGAGTAGTAGCGATAGCCTGTGAAGCGGTCCACCTCGGCCGGCTTGAGGAGACCGATCCTGTCGTAGTGGCGCAGCGTCTTCACCGTCACCTGCCCGAATCTTGAGAACTCGCCGATCTTGAGCATGCGACCTCCGCGTACCGATATCAGATGGAAGGCCTTCCACGCGACCATTATACACCATCCGGTAAGGGGAGAGTCAAGATCCTCCCCCAAGTGGTCGGATCCTCCCCAGGCGCCCGAGGGGGTCGGTAGTCGGCGAAGCCAGGGGCGGCCGCTCGGATTTGACTACTGAGGCCACGCCATGCTAAAATGCGTCAACCGGCTGGCCGGCTGAGAGACCGGGCTGAGGGCGGGGGGCAAGCGGGCCCACCTCCATACGTACCAGCCCTGCGTGGCCCTCGGCGACGAGGCCAGGCCGGCCTGGGGCGGAACGGAAAGGCGAAGGGAGGGCGCCTGCCGGATGCCGACAGCCTCTGGCCTGGAGCACCACGGTCTGGCCACGATTGCCCGTCGCTGCGCGGATGAGACCGAGCGGTTCTTCCGCCGTGTGAGCCACGACCCTCGTTTCTGCTTCGAGCTCTTCCGCCGGGCGCTTGTCGTCCGCGCCGAGCGCGCCTGGGGGCTCGTCTACGAGCAGTACCTTCCCCTCGTATCCAGCTGGGTCGAACGCCACCCGGCCTTCGCCGCCAGCGGCGAGGAGGTTCAGTACTTCGTCAATCGTGCCTTCGAGAAGATGTGGCTGGCGGTGACGCCCCAGAAGTTCGGGCGGTTCCCGGAACTGAAGTCGCTTCTTCGCTATCTGCAGATGTGTGTACACAGCGTCGTCTACGATCTGATCCGTAGGGCCGGGAGAGAGACGGTTGACTTCGACCTGGAGGCTCAGGCCGAGACGGCTGATCTGCAGGGAAGCGACGACGGACAGGACGTGGAGGAAGAGGCGCTGGCGCGGGTGCAGGGAGAGGGGCTGTGGCAGGAGATCAGCTCCCGGATGCGCAGCGAGAAGGAGCGCCGCGCGGTCTACGGTTCGTTTGTTCTCGGCCTGCGGCCGAGGGAGCTGTACGCGCTCTACAAGGGTACTTTCAGTGACGTGAACGACGTCTATCGGGCCAAGGAGAACGTCCTGGCCCGGCTGCGGCGCGACGAGGAGCTGCTGGAACTGCTCGGTACGAATGCCCGAGAAGGTGGCTGATTCCGCGTTCATGTGGATAGAGAAATGGCAATGTCCTGCGTAGCACCGCCGGAGCTGACCGATAGGGCGCTCCTCGAGCACGTCCACGCCGAGGCGGGCCCGGAAGTGGAAGACCATCTCCGCCGCTGCCAGTACTGCCGTGCCAGGGTCGAGGAGATGCGCAGCCTGCACGCCCGCCTGGCTGCTAGGCTGTATAGGGCTCCTTGCCCCTCGCCCCAAGAGTTGGGCGAGTTCCACCTGGCTCTGCTTTCCGAGGAGAGCGCGGCTGCGGTGTCCGAGCATATGGCCGAGTGCCCGTACTGCGCGCGCGAGGTGGGCCAGCTGGCGGAGTATCTGGCGCAGCCGCTGCCGGTTCCGCGCATCAGCGCACTAGGGCGGCTCGCGCGCGGCTGCCGGAATCTGGTCAGGGGCCTGGCAGAGCGGGTGAGCGGAGAGCGCCCGACACGCCGCGGTCCGCTCTTCGCGGTGCTGGCTCCGGCTTACGTGGGCGTACGCGGCGCGGAGGAGGCGCTCGTCTACGAGGCCGGCGATGTGCAGATCGCGATTGAGATCCAGGATGACCCCCAGCAGGCGGACAGGCTTGCTGTACTGGGGCTGGTGACCGGCGCCGATCCAACCGGCCTGCGGGGGTTCCTCGCCCGAGGGGAGAAGACCGTGGCCGAAGCGGCAGTGGATGATCTGGGCAACTTCGTGCTGGCGGGCTTGGCGTCAGGGCGTTACGATCTCCGCCTCAGTGGCCCTGATCTGGACATACGAGTCGATGACCTACAGGTAGGCCGAGAGTAGCCCGCAGGCCGCCTCGTCGAAGGCAGATGGCTCCCCACCATTTCGTCGAGCAGTTGCTGAGACTGCCCGACCTAGAGGCCCAGAAGCTATGCCTGGCGGAGAATCGCGCTATCCTCGATGACGATACCGCTGCGGCGCTGAAGGAACGGGCCGACAGTCTGCTCCGCTTCGATATCCAGGGCTCGCTTCACGTGGCTGCTCTTCTGTCTGCCCTGGCGGAGACCACGGCCAATCCCGTGCACCGGGCCCTGGCGCTGCTGGCCGAGGCGAATGCCCAGTGTATCGGGCTGGGCGAACACCAGCGCGCGCTCCAGCTGTATGATGGGGCCGTAGAGCGCTATGATTCTATCGGGGAGCGTGTGGAGGAGGCGAAAGCCCAGATCGCCCGGGTCTGGTGCCTGGCCTGCCTGGGCTGCTACCAGGAGGCAATCGACGCCGGACGGCGCGCCGGTCAGGTGCTGGAAGCGGCCGAGGAATGGCTGCCTCTGGCAAAGCTGACCGCAAACCTGGGCATACTCCATGGTCGCCTTGGCGAGGATGCGCAGGCGCTGGACTTCTTCGATCGTGCGCGGCAGACGGCTGCTCAGACAGGTGCTTCCGGTCGGGATCTACTTGCCCGTATCGAGCAGAACCGAGCGATCGTGCTGCGCAACCTGGGCAGGTTCGAGGAATCGATTGGAGCCAGCGAGCAGGCGCGGGCTATGTTGAAGGGAGCCGGGCAGAGGGTCGAAGCGGCGCGGGCTGAACAGAACCTAGCCGTTACCTACTACGTCCTCGGCCGCTACAACGAGGCTCTGGAGCTTCTAGGACGGGTCGGCGATGTGTTCTCGGCGGATGGCCGGGAGCGGGATGCCGTTCTGGTCCGGCTGTTCATCAGCGATTGTCTCCTCAGACTGCGGCGCTTCCCGGACGTGCTGTCCAACTGCCGCGAGGTGCGGGAGCACTTCAGTGGCCTGGGGACCCGACTAGAGGTGGGCCAGACACTGCTGAACGAGGCCGTTGCCCACGCCGGACTGGGGCGTTACCGCCAGGCGCTGTCCTCAATTGCGGAGGCGCAACACCTGTTCTCCGAAGAGGGCAATGAGGTATACTGCGCCGGGGCCGACCTGGAACGGGCGGCAATCCTGCTTCGGCAGGGGCAGCTCGAAGAGAGCAGGGAAGCAGTCGAGGCGTGCGGCGCTGTGTTCCGGGACAGAGGGCTGAGCGTCAAGGCGGCCCAGTCCTACATCGTCGCCGCCCGCATTGCAGCCGCCCAGGGAGAGCATCAGAAGGGGTCTGACCTGGCTGGACAGGCCCTCGCTGTTGGTCAGAGCAAAGACATTCCTTCCATAACATACCAGTGTCATCACCTCCTGGGCAGCCTGGCCCAGGCGCAGGACGACGCCGAGAGGGCGCTGGGCCAGTACGACCTGGGCGTGTCCGAGCTGGAGCGGCTGCGGGGCAGAGTGATGGTCGAGTTCAGGGCGGGCTTTCTCGAAGACAAGCAGGCTGTCTACGAGGACGCGGTCTGTCTCTGTCTTGAGCTCAATCAGCCGCGCAAAGGACTGGAGTACGCCGGGCGGGCCAAGTCGCGGGCTCTGCTGGACCTGTTGGCTCACAGGCTTGATCTAAGCCCTCGGCCCAGGACGGCGCGCGATAGGTCACTTGTGGAGGAACTGCAAAGGCTGCGGGCAACGCGCGATCGTCTGTGGAGAAGGTGGGAGAGTGAGGCGGCGGCGTACGCCGAGAGGGGCGAGGAGAGCCGCGTGCAGGACGAGGTCCTCAGTCTGGAGAACAGGATAACGGATCTGTGGCACCAGCTTCTGGTTCGGAACGCTTCCTATGCGCGAGACGCATCACTTTGCCATGTCCTTATCGAGCCCATCGAGCCATTCCTCGATGAGGACACAGTGCTGCTTGAGTACTTCTTCGCCCGGGGCAAGTTGATCACCTTCGTGGTCACGGGCGAGGAGGTCCAAGCGCGACAACTGCCAGTCAGCGCTGATGGGGTGCAGCGACTGCTGGCCCTGCTCGGGCTGAACCTGCGCACGGCGGCCAGGACGCCGCCAGACAGGCTCGAAGCTCTGGCCGAGAACGCCCGCGGCCTGCTGCAGCAACTGAATGATCTGCTCCTGTCCCCGATAGTCGATCTGCTGAGCACACATGAGCGACTGATCGTAGTGCCGCATGGCCCTTTGCACTACCTGCCCTTTCACGCTCTATACGACGGGCGCCAGTACTTGCTGCAGCGCCAGAAGGTAAGCTACCTGCCGGGCTCGAGTATCCTGCGCTACTGCCGGGAATCCCGGCCGGGCGGGACCGGGATGACGGTCTTCGGCTACTCCTGCCAGGGACGCCTGCCGCATGCCGTCGACGAGGCCCGGGCGATAGCAGAGCTGGGAGGAGGGGAGCTGGCCCTGGAGGACGAGGCGACGGTGGCTTCCCTGCGCCGGGCGGCCGCTGGATGCCGCATCCTGCACCTGGCCACTCACGGCGATTTCCGGGCGGACAACCCTCTCTTCTCCGGCCTGGCTCTGGCTGACGGCTGGCTCACGACGATGGACATATTCGGTATGCGCTTGAATACCTCGCTGGTTACTCTAAGTGCCTGCCAGACCGGAAGAAGCGTCGTCGGAGGAGGGGACGAGCTTCTCGGGTTAATGCGTGCGCTGCTGTACGCCGGGAGTGCCTCGCTGGCACTATCGCTCTGGCCAGTAGCGGATCGCAGCACGGCGCAGCTCATGCAGGCGTTCTACGGGAAGCTGGCCGAGGGCTGGACGAAGGTAGCTGCGCTGCGACATGCCCAGCTGAGCTTGCTGGGAAGGGAGGGAGACCCGGCGGGGCGATATGCCCATCCCTACTACTGGGCGCCCTTCTTCCTCGTCGGCGAATGCGGCCACATCTAGCCCCCACTGTTGGAGGGCTTCAGGGTTCGGAAACGGAGTGGCGCCGCCGCGAACTGCGTGTAGCTGATCTGTGTAAGGAGGAATGTGAAGATGGCGAAAGAAGAAGGTGGAGTGCCGGGGCGAGAGCACCCTCGCCGCTGGGCCCGCAAGCTAGGGGTTCCACTGACGGTGGTCGCTGCCGTGGCCGTCGCCGTCGTCTTGATTCTGCGCGGCTGCTCTCTGCTTGAGCGGGAACAGTACTACATCGAAGATGAGGTGCTGGTGTCTGGCCCTGAGGGTGAGGTCGACGCGGTCGTTGACGCCGTCCGCAGCGCCCTGAAGATGACGGAACAGGATCTGACACAAACTCAGCGGCTGTACCTTGACTTCCTGGCCGAGCTTCCGGAAGACTGCCAGATCGGCCTGGCCCGTCCGTCCGGCGAGGCTGACTATGTGGTAGACAGGTACCTGATCAGAGGCGACGCATCGGTGGCGGAGGTGGTCCAGCAGGTCGAGCGCGAAGCCCGCGCAAGAGGCCTGGACGTGGCGCCGGAGCCTAACTACGTTATTGGCCGGCCGCCGGGTGCAGTATCGGGCGACCCCTGGAGTGTCGAGGCTAGCCCCTGGAGCGTGGAGGCCAGTCCGTGGAGCGTGGAAGCCAGCCCCTGGAGTGTTGAAGCCAGCCCCAGTGGTGATCAGGTGAACGATGCCGTGTATGGGCTATTCTCAGGGCAGTGGGCGCTGAATGTGCAGGAAGGCGTGGGGCTCTCTGCAGTGGCGCCCGAGTATGAGCGCTGGCCGCGCGGAGGGGGCGTGCGCGTTGGCATCTTCGACACCTCTCCGTTTCCGGTGAATGTCGCGAGTGCCGTCTTCTCGATGGACCCGCCGCTGGATCTGCGGCTTGTGCATACGATCCCAGGCGACCTTCTGGAGCCCGACATGAGTGCCGCGGACGTCAGCGACCATGGGCTCTTCGCGGCCGGCCTTGTGCACGCCATCGCACCAGACAGCGAGATCGAGCTGATTCGCGTGCTCGACGACAGCGGGCGAGGAGACCTGCAGACACTGAACGGCGCGCTGATCACGTTCATCCGCCAGGTCGTAGAGGACCAGGACCGGCTGCACGGCGCCGTGATCAACCTGAGCCTGGGAGCCCACCTGCCTCCCGATGCGCCAGAGCAGGGGCTACCCGAGGAGATCGTCTCGCTCAACACGATCCTGCGGGTCGCCCAATGCCATGGCATCGTGGTCGTTGCCGCGGCAGGCAACGATTCTGCGGAATCGGCGACGCCCCTGCCAATGCAGGTACCGGCCGGCTGGGACTCGAGCCTCGGCGTGGCTGCCAGCAACTGCAGCAAGCGGCTCTCCTGCTTCTCCAACGCCGGCGAAGTCAATGCCCCTGGCGGAGAAGGCGGAAAGCTCCCGGACGGGTGCGAGTCGATGCTTGATGAGTGCTCCGAAGACTGCGAATACGGACTGATCAGCCTATCGCTTGCGTCCAACTGGGGCTACACCTACTGGACTGGAACATCTTTCTCTGCCCCGCTGGTCAGCGGCCTGGCGGCGACGGTGCTCGACCGGGGTGCCGACGAGAGCGGCTGGCTGACCCCCGACCAGGTTCGAGAGGCGATAGTGTGCGGAGCAGGGAACAGCGGTGTTGTCAACGTGCCCGGGACGCTGGAGGACTGCATGCCCCGGTAGCGTCCTGGCGCGACTGAGAAAGGCGGACCGAGAGCCCCCGGCGCGCAACGCCGGGGGCTCTTCCGCGTATACCAGGGGATGCCGGAGAACAGCGCCGAAACACGTTGATATGAACGAGAGCCAGACCATCCGGCAGGTCCGGCACCGGAGGGAGGGAAGGAATGGAAAAGCAGCGTTCGATATTCGAAGTGCAGCTGGGCAGCAAATGGCCGAAGACAGCCGACCTGCCTCAAGAGGTGCTCGAGTCCTGCCGCGAGAGCCTGCAGGCCCTGAAGGCGGCGCTCGAGTCCGGTGCCTTCGAACGTGCGGTCAGCAGCGGCGTGCCTGCCGAGCCATCCCCGGCCGTGCCGGCACGCTAGCCCTTCTCCTCGCTATCCAGCGGCGTTGAGGCAGCATAGTCGAGCGCGGAGGCCGCGAGAGAGGCCAGCACAGATAGGATGCTCGCATCCTCCTCTGTGAAGTCATCCCCCGATCGCTTGTTGATCACCTCGATCGCGCCCAGCGCGCGCCCTCGCGCTGCCAGCGGGACGCAGACCAGCTTGAGCGTGACGAAGCCAAAGGCCTCGTCCAGATCCCGGAGGAAGCGCGGGTCGGAATCAACGTCGTTGACGATCGCCGGCTCGCCGTTGTCCACCACCCAGCCGACGATCCCCTCCTGACGGCCGATGCGGTGCCCCTGCAGTGTCTCCTTTGAGGTGCCGTGCACCAGAACGAAGACGAGCTCGTCGGCTTCCTCGTCGACGAGCGAGAGCGAGCCGTCGTCGCAGTCCAGCAGTTCGAGAGCCGAGTCGAGGGTATCGTCCAGCAGAGTGACGATATCCTGCTCCGGCGTGAACTCCTGCACGGTCTCCTGGAAGGCCTGCAGCTCACGCACGTAGCGGCGCAGCGCCTGGAGTTCCTCGCTCAGCAGCTCGTTCTCGTCCTTGAGGCGCGCGCACTCCTGCTGCAGGAAGCGCATGGCCTGATTCTCCGCGCCCGCCATTGGTCACCCCCTCACCGCCCTGGAGCCCCGGCATCAATGTACTCCAGGTGAGGCTGGATGTCAAACCGGTGCGCGCGGACTGATCTTGACAAACACCACCCCCGCGCTATAATTCCTGGCGCTCGGCCCGCTAGCTCAATTTGGCAGAGCAGGGGACTCTTAATCCCTTGGTTGCAGGTTCGAGTCCTGCGCGGGTCATCGCAGCCCAGGCCCCACCCAACGCGGTGGGGTTCGTTTTTTCTGTGCTGGCGAACGCCCCCGCTCTCTTGGTGCAGGCCTGCAGGGCGGCGCAGCTCACGACGGCCCGCGGCTGCCTGAGTACCAGGAACTGCCCTTGCTCGGCCTGAGGAAGTCGAGTAGAATGATATCGGCCTGGAGCGGGGAGTAGGATCCGCCTGGTTCGGCAGGGTCTGGCCCGGCCAGTCTGGACCGAGGGAGGATGGAGTGTGAAGCTCGCCAACTATCTCGCCCGTCAGCCTCGGTCCCTTCTTATGCTGCTGGGCTTGCTGATGGCTCTGGTGCTGGGGCTGATCGACCATCTGACGGGACCGGAGCTCTCCCTCTCGATCTTCTACCTGCTGCCGATCTCTTTCGCTGCCTGGTTGCTGGGCCTGGGGGCCGGGGTAGCTACGTCTCTAGTCTGCTCCGTTCTGTGGCTGCTGGCAGATCTGCTCTCGGGGTATCGATGGTCGCTTGCTGCGGCGCCCTACTGGAACGCGGCGGTGCGCCTTGGGCTGTTCCTCGTCGTCAGCGCTGTCCTGTCGGCCCTGGGCGAGGCCCAAAGGCGCCGGGAGGAGCTGGCCCAGTTCGTGGTCCACGACCTGCGCGCGCCTCTGGCCAACGTCATTACCGGCCTGGAGACCCTGCTGGAGATCGCTGGTGAATCGCTCGATGCAGCCCAGCTCAAGCTCGTCCAATCGTGCCTGATCTCGGGCAAGCGCATGGTCACGCTCATCAACTCGCTGCTGGATCTGGCAAGACTGGAGGCTGGGAAGATGCCTCTCGAGCCCCGTGCCGCCCCGGTGCACGAGTTGGTCGAGTCTTCGCTTGAACAGGTGGCGGTCTGGGCCGAGCGGAACCGGGTGCAGCTGACATGCGAGCTGGACCCGGCGGCGAGTGTTGTCTATGCCGATCCCGCGATCACGACGCGGGTCCTGGTCAACCTGTTGAGCAACGCCATCAAATTCAGTCCGCCCGGATCCACGGCGAGTGTTGCCGTATCCCCGCGGGCTACGGGCCAGGTCAGCTTCGCTGTTGTCGACCAGGGCCGGGGCATCCCGCCTGAATGGGCCAGCAGGGTGTTCGAGAGATACGCCCAGGTCGACGCCCGCGGCACCGGGAGGGCGGGCGGCAGTGGCCTGGGGCTGACCTTCTGCCGGCTGGCGGTCGAAGCCCAGGGAGGACACATCTGGGTGGAGAGCGTGGCCGGAGGAGGCACGAGTGTGACATTCACGCTCCCCGCAGGCGGCTGATGCGGGCTGGCCTTGGGCCAGGGCGACCCTTGACCCTGGACGACAGCGTATGACACCTAGCGGCTGCTGAGAGTGGGATCACCGTAGAGACAGAGGTGACCCGCCGCAGCCTGAAAAGCCTCTCCCCTCTCCACGACGGTCTCCCGCATCGCAGTGAAGAGGGCATCGCCGATGCGCTCTCCAGCCGCCAGGTCCTCCGGGAAATCGTCTGCTACGTCCGTCGGCACTCCTTCCGTAGTGGTTCGCGCTACGAAGGCGGCCGAGCCCGCGCGCAGGAACTCATAGGCCAGGCTCGGCGATTCGTCAAGCAGCACCCCTGTGTTGCAGGAGTAGTAGCCGATGATGACCGGATGGTGCGTACGGAGGTCGACTGAGTCCATGTAGCTGATGGTGAAGATAGGCTCGTATGAGTTGTTGTAGAAACCCGATGGGCCTCCGTGGCCGGCGAAGAAGATGTAGTCACTCGTCGACATCAGCTCGAAGAACTCCTCCTGCATGGTGCAGCTGTCGCAGACGCCGTAGGGGGGCGTGGTGTAGTCGTTCAGTGTGAAGCGCACCTGGGCTTCGAGAGTGTATCCGCCGGCCTCGTGCAGTCCGGTCGCAGTCTGGAGGGCGGCGACCACCGTCTCCGACCCGTAGAGCAGGTCTGGCAGCCGGCCGACGGACAGCCCCTCGTCCACGATTTGATCGCCGTCGAAATCGACGTACCAGGCGTCGCTCGGCACCGGTATAGGAGTCTCGTCCAGGCAGCAGGCGTCAACCCGCGGGCGGGGGACTGCGGGTTGCCCCCCCAGGATGACTACATATGTAGCGCGGGTCATGCCGATGATCGCCTCGAGCGCCCGCCGTATCTCCTCCCAGCTGGCCGCGTCGGGCGCCTGTACGCCGTACGTCCCCAGGCATTCGAGCGAATCGACCTCGACGTAGGCAGCCGCCAGGTCTTCTGTGTCGGCCAGGACCAGCGCATACTGCGCGATAGCCAGCTCGAAACCGCTGGTCTGCTGCAGGAGCGAGGTGGTGATCAGCAGCACGTCGGCGGAGCGGCTGGGCATCAGGTAGAGATCGAAATCGCGATACCCCTCGGCGATCGTCAGCCAGTAGCCTGGAGCTGTGGCGTAGTCGTCGTAGTCAGGGTGCGCGGCAGAGACATGGTAGCTGCCGGCATCCAGAACCAGCTCGTATGAGCCTCTCTCGTCTGTGGTCACCGCCCTGGCGACGGTGCCGTCCTGGCTGACGAATGTGATCTCCAGGCCCGGTATTGTCCGCCCGACTGCGGCGATGGCGCTCTTCTCAGACGCTGTGCCGCGTACGCCGCTGCCCTCCTCGGGAGCCGGCGTGTCGGCTGCGGCAGGGGAGCGCCTGGAAGCTACTGTGGGGCTGCCCGATGGGCTAAGGACGGCGGAGGCGCCTGGCTGATCAGCCGAGGGGAGCGGATTCAGCGGCGCGTTGCAGGCCAGCGTTGCCAGCAGCACCGCCGTCGCCGACAAGCGGAGGCGATAGCCATACGTGCTGCATGCCATGTTGTCTCAGTCGGTCTCGCAGCCGTCGACTAGCTTGGCCGGCGCGGCAACCAGGGCAGGAAGGCGTTCGTAGCCTCCACGTACTCCCTATAGCCGGGCCGCTCGCTGAGCGTCTGTTCGAGCAGTGCAACGCCCGAGACGCGCACCAGCAGGAGGGTCATCAGCGCCGGGCTGAACACCGTCCACCATCCACCGGCCGCCAGCGCCAGCAGGTAGTAGCCCCACCACTGGACGGCGTCGCCGAAGTAGTTAGGATGGCGGGTGTAGCGCCACAGGCCCGTGTTGAGCACCTTTCCTTTGTTGGCCGGCTCCGCCTTGAAGCGGGCCAGCTGCATGTCGCCCAGCGCCTCGAAGATGAAGCCGATCGACCAGACTACGAGGGCCCCGTAGTCGAGGATAGTCAACTCAGCAGGAGTGGCGCTGATCTGGGCCGCCAGGAGCGGTGCGGAGATGGCCCACATGAGGAGTCCCTGGAGCAGGAAGACCTTGAAGAAGCTGAACCACCACCACCTGGTGCCCTCTTCCTCGCGCCACTTGGCGTAGCGGAAGTCCTCCGGCTTGTCCCAGTTGCGGCGCAGGATGTGGATGCCCAATCGCAGTCCCCAGATGGTGACGAGCACCGCCAGCGTCATCTTGCGGGGTGCAAAGCCATCTGGGGTCAAGGCGAAGTACAGCCAGCTGGTCACGACGAAGCCGGGGCCCCAGAAGATGTCTACGATGCTGGAGTTGTGCAGAGCCAGGCTCAGGAGCCATACGATAGTCATGAGGGCGAGGATCGCCAGGGCGCCGTTGAGGTAGACATCGAGGAACGACATAACGTCACCTCCTTCGGGTGCGGACGTCTCGGGCTCGATTGTGCGGGGCGGTCACCGCTGCTCCAGCCGAAGCTCTAGAGCACCAGGACGACCCCGAAGACGATCTCCACGGCCAGGCTTATCAGATTCGATTGGATGACCGACTTGTCGATCAGCATCGACACCACGCGGACCGCGCCCACGGTTAAGTAGCCGATGCCGACCATGCGATAGGCCGTGGGCTCGTTGAGCACGAGCGGCGCGACGCCGAGGGCGAGGAAGAGCCCACCCAAGACGGCTCGTATCTCGCTGATGCCCCGGCCCCCTTCAGGCCGCAGGCCGGTGAAGCCGGTCACGGATTGTGGGGCGAACAGGGAGACCGCTCCCGTGATCGCCGTCAACACGCAGGCGACGATCTTCAGTACTTGCAGTGCTGTCATTCGGTTTCTCCTTCAGCGACACAATCTCGCTCGTCAGCTCAGCTTGTAGTACTTCATGAAGCCCCACTCGAATACACGGGCTGGAAAGAAGCGCTTCAGACCGAGAGCGATCGACTCGAAGAGCGGCCCAACCACGTAGCGGAGCCGAGGCGAGCGGCCGTTGATGATCCGCTCCAGAAGCGGCCCCACCTTCTCCGGCGATGGCCCGCCGGTCTCGTCCGCTTCTATGACGCCCAGCGCCTTCTCGAAGCGCCCACTGTAGGCAGAACCAGCGCCCGAGGCGGCCGTGCGGCGGCGGCTGGCCGTGAAGCCGGTGTTGAGATCTCCCGGCTCGATCATGGCCACGCGGATGCCGAATGGCTTGACCTCCATGCGCAAGGCCTCGGTGAGCGCCTCAATGGCGAACTTGCTGGCTGAGTAGATCGCCTGAAACGGGATGCCTACCCGCCCTCCGCCCGAGCTGATGTTTACGATGCAGCCGCCGCCCTGCTCCCGCATGGCTGGCAAGGCGGCGTGGCAGACGCGGAAGGCGCCGAAGAAGTTGGTGTCCATCTGTGCCTGCGCTTCTTCGATCGACGTATCCTCGACTGCGCCGGCGATGCCCATGCCGGCGTTGTTCACCACGACGTCGATGCGGCCTTCCTGCTCTAGGACCAGGCCCACGCCCCTGCTGACCGAGTCGGCGCTCGTCACGTCCATCCGAATCATCTGGAAGCCCGCCGCGTCGGCCGCACCCTGCGTCGGTGCCCTGCGGCTCGATCCGTAGACCCTGTATCCGCGCTGATGCAAGTGCCCGGCGCAGGCCTGGCCGATGCCGGACGACGCTCCGGTGATCAATACAACACGGTCGGCGTTGCTGCCCACTGCGAATACCCTCCTGACGTAGATATCTCCCGCTCTGGCCTCTTTCTCCAGCCGGCACGTCCGCCGCCCGCCGGCGCGCATAGGGACGCTGCCGCCGGCTCGCCGCCGGGCAGGAGCGGCGCGATCGATTGGAACAAGCGCTACTCGAACTGGGCGATGAAGTCGTCGATGGGTATAGCGGCCATCGACATGATCCTGATAGTGCCGCGAGAGGAGAGCGCCGCGGACACGCGCGCCATCGTCTCGTTGTTCGCGCACTCGACGACGTTGACGAAGTCGTAGGGGCCGAGGACGGCATACTGGGCCATCACCTTGACGCCCATCGCCTCCAGCTCCTTGTTGACCTCCTTGATGCGGCCGGGGTTCTCCTGTATGGTTTCAGCCCCCTCGTCTGTGAGGCTGCTCAGCAGGATGTACGTGGCCATATCTACTCCTCCTTTCGTGGCCGGGCAGTGTCTGAGACGCCTGGCCTCGGCCAGACCTCCACGCTCAGCCCCTGCCCAATTGGCCGCAAGTGTACAGTAGGACGGCCGGCCAGGCAAGCCGGTTCAAGGCGCGGGTGCGGAGCTCCTGTCCGGTAGGCCCGCCGCGGCCAGACCGGCCTACTACCGAGTTCACCGTCCGGTCGATATCAAGGCAGAGGCAGGTAGTTCCCCGTCCCGATCACAACAAAGGTGATCAGGGCCAGTGCGTGGGCAAGCCAGGGAGCGATGATGCTGCGGGTGCGGCGGAAGACATAGCCGTAGACCGCACCCGCCAGATAGGTGGAAAGGAACCCGATCGCCGTATTGAGGGGGAATGCCGTGGCCTCATCGAGCGGCGCCAGGTAGTGCCACCATGTGAACAGGCCCGTGGTGACCAGCAGACCGCCGCAGCCGCCGAGCGCGCTGGCGAACCGCGGCTGCAGCCAGCCACGAAAGAAGAACTCCTGAAAAGGACTGGCGAGCAGCAGCGACATAGGGATTCCCAGGGCCAACTGCAGCAGCAGGTCTGGGGGCGGGGCGATGCGCCCTACGACAATGGCGCCCAGGAGGCTGGTCAGGAAGCCCGCGCCAAGGCCCCACAAGATGGCCTGACGCCAGTTCGCTGTGGTGAAGCCCATCATCTCCCAGCGACCGGTCCGCCAGCCCCAGATGAGCGGGATCGCCAGGCCGAGGAGGCCCATCAGGTGGACGCCTATGTCGACGCGGCGGCCGAGGTAGCTGATGGCGCCGAAGGCTGCGAATGCCAGGCCGGCTTCCAGCAACTGTCTCGAAGGTCGCTCCATCCAGCTCTGCTCCTCCGCCGCCTCTGGCCTGTTCCGGAGGCCCAAAGACAGCACCTGCTTGGCTGCGGTACACCGCCTGCCGTCTTGGCTCCATTATACTGGTGCAGGTCAGACATGGCAACGAGCCCAGGTCTGCGCAGCGCTGCGGTGCTCGTCCGGCCTGTGACCTGGTGACCGGAGGCGACGCCAGGGGGCCGTACACTGAGGCTTCACCAGGGCCTCACCATAGCCTTGCCGCGCTCTGCGCTTTCTGTGGTACATCGCGGGCGCCTCGGGGGTCGCGCCTCCCGGGGACAAAGGGGTTGGCAAGGAGATGCTTTGATGGCCACGAGCTACTGCGTGAGCTGTGACGGTGCTGCTAGCGTAGAGAGCCCTCGTCTGGGTGCGCTGATCACCTGCGGCGAATGCGGTACCGAGCTGGAGATCAGCAGCACCAACCCCTTCGACGCCGACCACCCTATCGAGTGCGACGATGACTGGGACGACGAAGAGGAGGATGACTACGACCACGATCGCTAGGGGCGGTTGGTGGAAGGGTGACGCGAAGCGCGGCGGGCGAGCTACGTGTCGCGGTATCAGCCGGGTTGCGTCGCCTGGACCCGAGCCCGCCTATCCGGTTCGAGGCTAGTCCACCCAACTGCAGGTGCCCTGTCGCGTTCAACCACGGCAGGGCGTCTGTTCTGCATCCTCCTTGGGCTTCTTCATTGCGCCACACGAAGGCAAGGTGTATAGTTGAGAGCTATGGCAGATCGCAGGCGGCCCGCCAGGAAGTGCAAGGCTCACGAGAGGGAATGGAACGGCCTCTGTGTCGATCGCAATCTCGACGACGAGTGGCTGGTTCGCCTCAATCAGTTGAGGGCATTCGACCTGATCAGCATCTGCGAAGGTCACTGCCGTAGGCCAGCTGAGCCGTCGACGACCTGCCCGCACATCAAACTGCGACTGAAGGATGAGCTGCTGGCTGGCTCGGGCGGTATCTGGGACGAACACAAGATGCAGGTTGTGAGCGCACTGGGTAGGCTTTTCAGCTCTGCCGACACGCACGTTAGCTTCGAGCTGAGATTCAAGGCCAGGTCAGGCCGAGGCCGGCTGATGTACCGGGAGGAGTTGACCGCCAAGGTCCACAGCCGCCGGCCGCGCCAATCGGCGGAGATGGAGGCCTCAGCCTGCGAGTGGTTCGACCGCAATCTGGGCCTCGTTGAGGATCTAGATCGCCTGGTCAGCAGTCTGTGGCGCGCCGAAGCTCCCCCTGGCGATAGCTGACCCCCCCCCGTGCTGCTCCCGTTCCACACGCTGCGCCTTTCTCTGCGCCTGCGGGATCTTCCCGCTCAGACTGCCGCCTGACCAGTGCGGTGACAAGGCGGGGCTTGGCGTGCTTGCGCCTGATTCTCGACCGAGTATACTTAGGCATAGGCAAACGCTGTTTCCGAGAGCACAGCGGCTTCCGCGGCCGGCATCCTGCGGTCGCGATAGCAGCCACAACGCTACTGGCGAGTGGCGCCGGCTGTCGTCGCTCCCGGGACGAAGGAACGTCGCGTGGGCTCAAAGACCCTCAATGCGGCCCTATTCGACACCTCGATGGCGAAGCGGGTCACGCCGGAGTGGGAGAAGCTGTACTCCTGCATGCAGTGTGGGACCTGCTCCTCCTCGTGTCCGACTGCACATGCCATGGACTTCACCCCACGACAGCTGTGGCAGATGATGCGCCTCGGTATGGAGGAGGAGGTGCTGAACAGCCAGACCTTCTGGCTGTGCACGGTCTGCAAGTCCTGTCAGGTGCGCTGCCCGCGGGGCATCTCTCTCACCGACACGATGATTGCTCTCAAGGAGTACGCGGTCCAGAAGGGCGTGAACGTCCCTACCGGAATGCTGATGCTGGGAGAGACTGTTACTGGCAAGTACAACATCTCCGGGGATGACAATGCTACCCGGCAGATCTGGAGCGAGAACCTGCCGAAACCGCCGGCCGGGGTCAAGCCCAGGCGGCGGCGCGCCGAGGTCGTCTATTTCATTGGCTGCGTGGGCTCCT
Organism: uncultured Anaerolineales bacterium; assembly: GCA_964530325.1. Classification (GTDB taxonomy): domain Bacteria; phylum Chloroflexota; class Anaerolineae; order B4-G1; family B4-G1; genus CAZHAX01. The sequence goes on from CAZHAX010000001.1 coordinate 66,723, forward strand.
TCTATCCCCGGGTCTACTCTATCCCCCAGGCCGTGGTGCAGCTCCTGGACCGTTCTGAGGTTGAGTTCACCACCTTGGGCCAGGACGAGCGCTGCTGTGGGTATCCTCTCTACGTGGCGGGTATGAGGGACCGCTTGAGGGAGCTCGCAGAGCACAACGTCGAACGTGTTCGTCGGGTGGGCGCCCGGCGAGTCGTTTTTACCTGCCCGTCCTGCTACTATGCCTGGAGCCATCTCTATCCGGAGGTGGTGGACGTATCGGGCCTGGAACTGGTCCACGCCACCGAGCTTCTGGTGGAGCTGCTGGCGGAAGATAAGCTGAAGATGGGTCCGGTCGAGGAGGTCGTGACCTACCACGATCCCTGCGATCTGGGCCGCAAGAGCGGTGTCTACGACGCGCCCCGCGAGGTATTGAAGAGCATCCCCGGCCTGGAGCTGCGCGAGATGGCAGCAACTCGTGAGAATGCCCTCTGCTGCGGTGGAGGCGGCGACGTGGAGATCTGCGATCCTACCGTCTCCACCACGGTCGCCGGCCGCCGATTGGAGCAGGTGGCGGCGACGGGGGCGTCATATGTCGCTTCCGCCTGCCAGCAGTGCAAACGCACCCTCCAGGAGGGCGCTCGCCGGAACAAGATCCGCGTGCGGGCGATAGACGTAGCGGAGCTGGTCTGGCAGTCAGTCGAGACCGCGGCCAAGTGACCCTGCGCCCTCAACTGGCCGCGCTGGCTGGACGGTGGCAATCCAGAGGGAAAGGAGCCGTCGATGGGAGAGGACGTCTGCTGCATCTGCCACGAGCCGGCCGGGCCTGCGTGTAAGCGGCTGGGCGGCCGCTCCTACTGTGAGCGCCACTTCGCCAAGGTGACGCACGAGCGGCCGGGAGCCTGGCGCGCCGGCCTGTGGCTGATCCTCGGGCAGCTCGCCTTCGTGGCCCTGGTGATCGCGCTGGTCTCGCTGCTCCAACCCTCTCTCGAGGGCTGGATGCTAGCTGTGACGGGCATCGCCCTGGCCATCATTCCAGCCTTCCTGTGGCTGGCGCTGTTCTACGGTCAGGATCGGCTGGAGCCGGAGCCGAAGTCATACGTGGCCAAGGTGTTCCTCTTGGGAGCGCTGCTGGCCCAGGCCGTAGGTATTCCGCTCGTACGGGATGTCTTCGATGTGGGCGCCTGGCTGCCGACTGATCTGTGGGTGAGCGCGCTCGGATCGATCCTCGTCGTCGGCTTCATCCAGGAGTTTCTCAAATATGCTGCGGTGCGCTACTCCATCTACGGCTCTCCTGAGTTCGACGAGCGTTCGGATGGCATAGTCTATGGCACGGCGGCGGGGCTGGGCTACGCGACGGTGCTGAACCTGCACTACGTTCTGCAGAGTGGGGGAGTGAATCTGGAGGCCGGCGTGATCCGGGTCGTCGTCACAGCGCTGGCGCAGGCCAGTTTCGCCGGGCTGACCGGGTACTTCCTGGGCCGGGCCAAGTTCGAGGATAGGCCGGTCTGGTGGCTGGGCGCAGGAGTTGCCCTGGCGGCCGTCTTGAATGGCCTGTTCACTACCCTCCGCGGCGAGCTGACCACCACGGCGCTTGGTCTAGAGGGTGGCGGCTTCAACCCCTGGCCCGGTCTCGCCCTGGCGGCCGTTGTTGCCGGGCTGACTCTGGCGGCGCTGTTCTACCTCCTGCGCCGGGCGAACAGGCTCACGCTGTCGGGGGCAGAGGCCTCGGCAGAGTAGGAGGGCGAAATGAGCGTTGGGGAATCGATCCGCCGGCGTGACCGCTGGGCTGAGCTTGCCGTGGTGGTGCTGGTGCTGGTGGCGCTCCTCCTCGGGATTGCCCTTCGCCAGCGGGTGATGTTCGGGACGGTGCCCTTCGAGGCCGGCGGCGTTTCCGGAGATTGCCCGGCCCGCTGGCTGCGCCAGACAGGCGACGAACCCATCTTGCGGGTGGAGGATCCACTGGGCGGCCCTTTCGACACCGTCATAGAGCTGCGCGTCGTGGCGCTGGCGGAGGAGGCGGAGGCGGCCCTGGCCCTCGACTCTCTGGCCCTCGATCGGGCTCGTGGCTCCTCATCCTATCAGAATCTCGGCACGGAGACAGTGCTGGTGGGCGAGGAGCTGGCGGTGCAGCGGCGATTCGTCTACGTTTACGATGACCCCAATCCCTATCTACAGAATCTGCCGGTCGTGGTTCAGGGGGTTGACCTGGCACTGAGAGACGGTGGCCGGGTCATCCTGGCCACGCTGCTCGCCGCAGCAGACGAGTTTGACGACGAGCAGGCTCGCTTCGTCGATTTCGTCCGGTCACTGGAGTACTAGGTGCCGTGCAGCATAGCCCTCAACGAGCGCCGGGAGTAGTGCGATGAAGAGATACCAGCTTCTGCTAGTCGGGGGAATAGTCCTCGCCGCGCTGGCTTGCGTGCCGATCACCGACGGTGATGATCTTCCAACGGTGACTCCCATCGAGCCTACGCCGACCCTGGAGGGACCGGGCCCAGAGGAAGGGCTGGACGACCGCCAGATCCGTCAGAACCTGGTCCGGGCAACGGTGCAGATCGTCGCCCTGGTCGAAGAGGGCTCTCGGCTGCAGCCGGTCTGGCACGGTTCGGGCACCATTCTGACGTCTGATGGCCTGATTCTCACCAATGCTCACGTCGTCACGGACCCGGACCCGGCCTACCGGCCTGACGCGCTGGGCGTGGCCATCACCGTCCGCTCCGATGAAACCCCCGAGCTCATGTATATGGCTGAGATCATAGCCATCGACACGGATCTCGACCTGGCCGTTGTCCAGATCGTCAGCGATCTCGACGGCCGTCCGATTGACGTCGCAGAGCTGGACCTGTTCTATGTGCTCGTGGGCGATTCCGACGGGCTGGAGCTGGGTGACGAACTCCAGATCCTGGGCTATCCCGGCATCGGCGGCGAGACGATCACCTTCACCGAAGGGGTCGTCAGCGGCTTCACCCGCGAGCGAGGAGTAGAGGGTCGGGCCTACGTCAAGACGGACGCCACGATAGCCGGGGGCAACAGCGGCGGGCTCGCCGCGACGACGGACGGTAGGATCGTAGGTGTGCCGACCCAGGTGGGCTATGGTGGCGCAGAGCGCTTCGCCGACTGCCGCTACCTGGCCGACACGAATAGCGACGGCGTGATAGACGATCTGGACAACTGCATCCCCGTTGGCGGCTTCATCAACGCATTGCGACCTGTCAACCTGGCCAAGCCGCTCATCGAGCAGGCGAAGCTGGGGCTGGAGGTGCCGACGCCGGTCGCCCCGCCTGCCTCAGCCGGCGAAGCCAGCTTCTACAACCTGCTGTTCTCGCCGGACGTGACGGCGAACGATCAGCCGACCCAGATAGTGACGCGGCTGCCCTCGGGGGCCACGAGCCTGTACGCCTTCTGGGACTACGAAGGGATGGGGGGCGGGCTCCTTTGGGAAGCCCGCTGGTACTGTGAGAACGAATACCTGGAGGAGGCGAGCCATCCTCCCAGCCCCTGGCAGGGAGGAGAGAACGGCGTCAACTGGTGGGTAAGCATCTACAGCCCGAGCGGGCTCGAGGATGGGACATACCTGCTCGAGCTGTATGCCGAAGACGAGGTACTGGCGGAGGGCTCGATCGAGGTTGGTGGAGGAGCGGAGGGCCCAGCTATCACGAATCTCATCTTCTCCGAGGGGCTGACCGCGGCCGGCGAGCCCACCAACCCTGCCTTTCTGCTCCCGTCCGGGATCACGGAGGTCTATGCCTTCTTCGACTACGACGGGATGGAGGACGGGCTGAACTGGGGCCGTTCCTGGTACTATGAAGGCGAGCAGGTGTTCTCCGCGGAAGATGTCTGGTCCGAGGGTCCCAGTGGGTCCACCTGGAGGAGCATCTATTCAGAGGCCCCACTCGAGCCGGGCCTCTACCGGCTGGAGATCTCCGTGGAGGGCACGCTCCTGGCTTCTGCCGGCTTCACCATTGCCGGCACGCAGACCGACGAGGCGATCGGGCCGGTCACCTTCGCCTCTGGCCAGAATGCCCAGGGCAACCCGATCAACGCCGGTACGGCTTTCCCCTCAGGGCTGCTCGAGCTGCACATCTTCTTCGATTTCGCCGGCATGCGGAACGGTCTCTCGTTTGATGAGAAATGGCTTCTCGACGGCGAAGAGCTGGCAACCTTTGAGATGACGTGGATGGATGGGGAGAGCGGGACCTTCCACGACAGCATCTACCGTAGTTCGGGCAGTCCGCTGCCGGATGGCACATACACGCTCGAACTGTACGTCAGTGGCGAGCTGGTCCGGATAGCTACGGCCACGATCGGCACGGGGAGTGCCCCGCCCAGTCCGACGCCGCTGCCGTCCGGTGTCGAAGTGCAGGGCTACATCGTTGATGCCGATACGGGAGAGGGTATCTCTGGGGCCTTCTATATCGTGTTCATCTCTGGAGTGACGTGGGACAGCTGGGACGGCGGCGAGGAGCAGATCTACGCCGCCGCCGAGACCGATTCCAGGGGCTACTTCGAGCTGCCGCTGCCGCTGAAGCGCGGTCAGTCGTACAGCACGGCCGCGCTGGCAGCCGGCTACCGTCCGGTCTGGGCGAACAGCATTCCCGTCGGGAACGAGCCATCGCCGCTGGAGGTGGAGATCACGATGCAGAAGGACCAGTGACGCCAGCGGGCGGCCCATATCGCAGCCGTCGCTGGGAACAGCGGATGAAAGTGGCAGGCGGAGGGCAGGCTGGGGGAGGCCCTCCCCCAGCTCTTTCTGGGGGTGTGATGGTACAAGACAGCGAGAGGTCAACTCGGCCGCAGGCCGGCAAGGGGACTCGTCTCGCCACTCTCGTCGCGATCCTGATCGCTGCCGTGTCGATGGCCAGCGCTGGTGTGGTCTGGCGCGCTGCGATCGCGGAAAGCCGTGCGACGACCTCTGAGAGGGAGGGCATGATCGCCGCGGTTAAGCGCGAGGCAGCCATGGCAGCAGACGTATCCACGCTGCTCTGGGAGGCCCGCTATGCGGCGGACCATGCGCTATATCTGGCCCGCCTCAGCGTGCTGGAGGGTGATGAAGATGTGGGTGCGGACGCTGAGGCGGAAGGGCTCGCCGTGATAGTCGATTCGCTGGCGGGCTTCACGCCACTGTCCACCGACGAGAGCTATAGAACCTCAGACGGAGGGTTCGATCTCGACGCCCGCCTGGACGATCTTCGCGGTCTCAACCCCGATCTGCAAGACGTGGAACCCGGCAAGTACTTCAGCGAGGCGGACAGGTATCACCTGGAGTCCCGGTTGCTCCTCTCGGCCGTCGTCGTATTCGCCATCTCCCTGTTCTTCCTTACACTCGCGGAGATCACTCCTCATCGCGCTCGCTACGTTCTGGCGGCTGCTGGGGGCCTGATCTTCCTGGGCGGGCTGGCAGGCGTGATCGCTGCCGAGCTGTACTGCGTGCTTGCGTTCGCGCCGGTTGGCTGAGCCGCATTCAGCAGGTTCGACGAACGAGGAACTAGATCATGGACAAGGCGACGTCGATCGGCAACGGCCGCATCGGCCGCTTCCATATCGGGGTGACCGGCCTGATTCTGCTGGTCACGGTCTTGGGAGCGGGCACGGCGCTGTTGCAGACGCATGCGTCGGTGAGAGAGAGCCAGGCAACTCGCGATTCAGTGGTCACGGCAGTGGAACTCATGGGAGCGCTCGACAGCGGAGCTCTGCGAGCGGCCTATGACACCGGGATCGCGGTTGATACGGTGACCAAGATGATGGAGTACGCAACGTACCGGCTGGCCGCTCTTGAGCTGGAGCAGAACGGCCGCAATGACGAGGCTGCTCTATATGAGCGGAGGGCGGAGCAGGTCGAGGCCGAGATCATCGCGGCAGGTGCGCTCTCTGTGTTATTCACAGACGATCGGTACGCCCCTGAGCCAGAAGCAAGCCTGATGCCAGACATCGATGCCTACATGGAGGATTGGCGGGAGCCTATCGACGGGCTCCTGGCACGGCAGCAGGAGCAGGCCCAAGCCGCAGACCAGTGGGGCGACAGGGCGGACGCATACACGTCTGTCGCCACTGTACTAGCTCTCTCCCTGTTTCTCTTTGGCCTATCCTTGTCGATTCCCAGCCGAATGCGGACGCTGTTTGCCGCCGTGGGCAGTCTACTCGTCTGCGCGGCGCTCGGCTGGACAGCGTGGACTATTCTGCTGACCTAGGCCGCGCGGGGCGGATCGCCGGAACGCAGCGGCGCTATGAGGCGGCCAGGGGGTCCAGCTGCCCCTCGTCGTCGAAGTGTTCGCGGAATCGAGAGACGAACTCCGCCGGCGTGTATTGGTGCGCCTGCGGCCCTGGCTCCTCGAGCGAGTAGGTTGCCGCGAGGGCGCCGACGCGTCCGGCCAAGGGCCAGGGGAGCTCCATCGCCAGCCCTTTGATCAGCCCGGCGCGGAATGCGTCGCCCACGCCGGTGGGGTCGCCGACCCGACAGGGCGGCACGACCGGGATATCGTGGGCACCGCCATCTGCCCAGATCCGCGCTCCCTGCTCGCCGAGCGTGATCACGCAGGCCCGCCGGGGAGCGACATGGACCGCCTCTTCACCCAGCCCGGTCTTCTCCAGCAGCATCCCCAGCTCGTACTCGTTGACAACCAGCAGATCGCAGCCCTCGAGGCCCGCCCGCAGTTCGTCGCCCGCAAGGCGTGGGATCTGCTGGCTCGGATCGTACAGGTATGGGAGGCCCATCTCGCGGCACTCGGCGGCATAGACCACCATCGCCTCCGGGTCGTTGGGCGAGATGACGACCAGGTCGACCTGCTCCTCTGCCAGGCTGTGCAGAGATAGCTCCCGCGCTCGGGCCATCGCGCCGGTGTAGAACGAGGCGATCTGGTTGCCGTCCACGTCAGTGCTGACGAAGAACGAGGCGGTGAAGACGTCGGGCTCCCGGCGGACCAGAGTGGTGTCCACTCCGTGTTGCTGCAGCCAGGCCTCGTATTCGTCGAAGTCCTGGCCCACCGTTGCCATGAGCCGAGGCTTCTCCCCCAGGAGGCCCAGGTTGTAGGCTATGTTCGCCCCACATCCCCCGCGCTGCTGCCTGATCTCGTCGACAAGGAAGCTGACGGAGAGATGCTCGATCTGATCGGGCAGGATGTGCTCGGCGAACCGGCCCGGGAACTTCATCAGGTAGTCTACTGCAACGGAACCGGTGACGATAGTGTTCATGTAGCCGCCTCAGAATGAAGTCAGCTTGGCAGAGTCCTGGATGGGCCCGCGTGAGCTGATCAGTCTCTGTCCTGAGTCCCTATCACCTGGCGCAGCGGAATCAGGCGATCGCGCACGATCACTCTCAGGGCCCACAGCCCGTCCCAAGGCCGTATTTTCTTCCCCTCGGCGACCGTGCGCGGGCTGTAGGAGACCGGCACCTCCAGGATCTCGTGTCCGGCGCGCAGGAGCTTGTCCGTCAGCTCGAAGTCGAGGTCGAAGCCGGGACTCGTCAGCTTGAGAGACTTGAGAACATCAGTCCGCACCATCTTCGAGGCCGTGGCCACGTCTGTCAGGCGTGCCCCATACAGCAGGTTGGTCATCCAGGTCAGGACGCGGACGCCCAGGTAGTTGGCGGCATACTCGTATCTCGCGTGTCCTCCGAGCGTCCTGGAGCCGTATACGGCAGCCGCGTCCTCGCTGACCACCTTCTCGAGCAGGAGCGGGATGTCGGCCGGATCATACTCCAGGTCCGCATCCTGGATGAAGCAGTAGTGGCCCGTGCAGCGGGCGACGGCAGTACGTACCGACGTGCCCTTTCCCAGGTTGCGAGGGTGCAAGACGACCTCCACGCCCGGCAGGTCCAGCTCCTGAAGCAGCTCACGCGAACCGTCTGTGGAGTAGTTGTCCACCACAACGATCTGCTTCTCCCAGTCCGGGCCCAGGTCGACGCCGCGGACGCGCTCCAGCGTGATGGGGAAGGATTTCCTCTCGTTGTAGACACAGATGATTATCGATAGCTTCATTATCGCTGATGTGCGGCTGCAGGCCGCCGGGTGCGGCCCTAGTACCCTCCTATGAAGTCGCTGAATGCCTCGAGCATATGGGCGATTCGGGCCTCATCGAGCCCTGGGAACACGCCTATGAAGAACGTGCTCTGCGCTGCCACGTCCGAGTTGGGCAGCTCCCCAACTGAGCGGCACTCGATGTCCCTGAATGCTGGCTGGCGCAGGATGTTACCGGCGAACAGGTAGCGAGTCTCCACCTGGCGCCCCTCCAGGAATCTGGTGATGTCCCGACGAGAGAAGGGTGCCTCCGCGCGGACGGTAATGGGGAAAGCAAACCAGGCTGGCTGCGCGAGCTCGCTCCACGCGGGCAGAAGCAGGTGGTCCTCGTACTGCTTGAGGCCTGCGTAGATAGCGTCGAAGTTGCGGCGACGCGCCAGGATGAAGTCGGGAAGCTTCTCCAGCTGCGCCAGCCCAATTGCCGCCTGCAGGTCTGTCATCTTCAAGTTGTAGCCGATCTCCGTGTAGAGGTACCGGTGGTCGTAGGGCTCGTCCAGGCCGGGGATCTCCCACTCCAGCCGGTGACCGCAGGCGCCTTCAGGAGGGCTATCGTGGCTGCAGCGGCAGTCGCGTCCCCAATCGCGCAGGCTCTGGGCGATGTGGGCCAGTTTCGAATCCGAGGTTACGACTGCCCCGCCTTCGCCCGTGGTGATGTGGTGGGCCGGATAGAAGCTGAGCGTTGCCAGGTCGCCGAAGCTGCCCGCCTTCTGCCCGCTGTAGGTGGATCCCAGGGCGTCGCACGTATCCTCGATCACGTAGAGGCCGTGCTCATGGGCGAAGGTCATCACCGGCCCCATGTCGACGGGATTGCCCAGGGTGTGCGCCGCCACTATGGCCCGGGTGCGCTGGGAGAGGGCCTGCTCCAGCTGGCCAGGATCGAGGTTATAGGTGCCCAGCAGGCAATCGACGAAGACAGGAACCAGGTTGTTCTGTACGATCGGTGCCACGGTCGTGGGGAAGCCCACCGCCGAGGTGATCACCTCATCGCCCGGCTCAAGCGGGCGGTCCAGCTGCCTGGACCGGAGGCTGGTCAGGGCTACAAGATTGGCTGAGGAGCCGGAGTTGACGGCCAAGGCGCGCTTCAGGCCGAGGAATCGGGCGAGCTGCTCCTCGAACCGCTCCGCCTGTGGACCTGCGGTGAGCCAGAAGTCGAGGGCCGACCCCACCGCGGCGATCAGCTCCCGCTCATCGAAGACGCGTCCGCCATAGTGCACGCGGTCCTGCCCGGGGACGAACGATCGACGTCCGTGTGCAGCGTCGTAGTACTGGGCGACGAGATCCTCTATCTGCCGGCGTATCTGCGCAGCCTTTGTTGACTGTGAACCCTGACTCACGCCTCAGTCACCCCGTTCGGCGATTCCTGGCGGACGGCGTCGATCGTCCGGCGTAGGCCCTCCTCCAGCGAGACGGACGCCCGCCACCCGGTGTGCTTCGCGGTCGTCTCCGCGTCGACGGCGACTTCCATCGCCTCCCCGGCTCTAGCCGGGAGCTCGCCGGCGAGCACCTTCCCCTGCGCCCGGGTCATCGCCCAGATGGCCTGAACGACCTCGCGAATCGCAGTCATGACCCCGGTTCCCAGGTCGAGGCTCAACCCCTCTATGCCGGGGGCCGCGGCCAGGGCCAGCAACCCCCCTGCTACGTCGTCGATGAAGACGAAATCTCTGCTCTGCTCGCCGTGAGTCATCGCGAAATCGGAGCCGGCAAGAGCAGCGCGCACGGCCGCAGCGATCAGCGTGTGCCCCGGCTGACCAGGTCCGTATACCTGGCCGGGCCGAGCGACGACGATCGGAATGCCCAGCGCCCTCCAGTAGGCCCGCGCGAAGGCCCACGCCGCAGCCTTCGATGCGCCGTAGAAGCTGAATGGGTCCAGCCCTTCCCGCGCCTGGCGCGCTCCGTACTCGTAGCTGGTGCCCACGAGCAGGATGCGTCCCACCTTGCGCTCTCGCAATGCCTCCAGGAGATTGATCGTGCCTCCGGTGTTGACCGCCAGAGCGTCGCGAGCGCCCACCGAAGCATCGGAGACGCCGATCGCGGCCAGGTGGAACACGATCTCCGGGCTAGCCTTGGCAACCGCCTGCGCAACCGAGTCGGCATCGCGCACGTCGATAGTCAGACGCCTGGCGCTTGAGGGCAGCTGGGCCGCGCTGCCGGCGGATTCCTCTGGGATAAGGCCGGCCCACAGGTCCGCTCCGGCGTCGACCAGCATCGCCGTGAGCCGGCGGCCGATGAACCCAGTCGCTCCCGTAACCAGGACCCGCCGCTTGCTCCAGGCGCAGCACTGCCGGCAGCTGCCGCGGCCGTTGCCCGTGCTCACCTGGCCGGTCGATTCCTGCACGGCCCTACTCTGCCGAGAAGGACCGGTACCACTCTATCGTCTCCTTCAGTCCGTCCTCGAGCGAGTAGGCAGGCTTCCAGCCCAGGACTCGCTCCGCCTTGGTGCTGTCGAGATACTGGTCCTGGATCTCGTTCGAGATGTCATCGAGTACCTTTGGCTCCACGTCCGGGTGGTCGGACAGGGCGATAATGGTCTGCACGATTTCGATCACCGATCGAGGGTGGTTGGTGCCGAAGTTGAAGGCCTCGCCTCGCACCTCATCTCGATCCATCTGTTCCGCCAGCGTCATGTAAGCGCGCACGCAGTCCTGCACGTAGATGTAGTCGCGGAGAGGAGTGCCGTCTGAGCGCACTATCGGCTGCTCGCCCTTCAGGGCAGAGCGGATCGTCCCCGGCACAATGCGATTCCAGTTCAAGTCGCCACCGCCGTATATGTTGGCACAGCGGGCGACGGCCAGAGGAGAATCATACGAGACCGCGTAGGCCTGGGAGACCAGATCGGCGCAGGCCTTGGAGACGTCGTAGGGGTGGCGTCCCTGCAGTGGCGTATCCTCGGTGTAGGGCAGGGTGGGTGGCGTCCCATAGGCCTTGTCGCTCGAGGCGACCATCAGTCTGTGCACTGTCGGGCAGCGACGCGCTGCCTCCAGGACCGTCCAGGTGCCCCGGATGTTCGACTCGAACGTGGAGAGAGGAGCCCGGTTGGCGATTGTGACTATCGTCTGGGCTGCCAGGTGGAAGACCGCCTCCACCTCGTACTCGTTCAGCGCGCGCTCCATTAACTCATAGTCGGCGACGTCGCCACGGACGGCGGCGATCCTGTCGATGTAGCCCGAATAACGCAGCTGGGAGAACGGTACGTCATCACGCACCAGTCCCACGACTGCGGCTCCGGCGTCGACCAGGGCTGCCGTCAACCAAGAGCCAAGGAGACCGGTGCAGCCTGTCACCAGAGTAGGCCGATCTTGCCAGAACTCTGTGGACTGTGTATCTACCATACCTTCCACGGCTCCTCTTCCTTCCACAGCGCGCTCATCTGCTGCGCGTCCTTGAATGTGTCCATCGCTCTCCAGAAACCTGTGTGCTCGTAGACGGCCAGCTGCCCATCTGCTGCCAGGCGCTGCAGCGGCTCTCGCTCGAGCACGACGTCGTCGCCGCCGTCGAGGTACTCCAGTGCGCCGCGTTCGAAGACGAAGAAGCCGCCGTTTATCAGGCCGTCCACCACTGGCTTCTCGTCGAATGATGTGGCTAGCCCCTTCTGATCCGTCCCCAGCACCCCAAAGCGCAATTGGGCGTGCACACCCGTGACCGTAGCCAGGCGGCCCATCTGTCTGTGAAAGGCCAGCAGCTTCTTCAGGTCGATGTCGGCTACGCCGTCGCCGTAGGTAACGAAGAATGTGCCGCCGCTGACGTACCGCGCTGCCTTGCGAATGCGCGCCCCGGTCATCACGTCCAGCCCGGTGTCCGCGAAGGTGATGCGCCAGCCCTGGTCAGGGTGGGATTCATGGTACTCGATGGCGGGCGGCGTACCCAGGGTGATCGTCAGATCGCGGCTCAGCTGCCCATATTCCAGGAAGTACCTCTTGATCTCATCGGCATGGTGGCCCATAGCCAGAATGAACTCGGCGAACCCCTGGGCGGCATAGATCTTCATCACGTGCCACAGGACGGGTCGCTGGTCGATTACGAACATCTCCTTCTTGGTGGCGGTCTCGCCGTGCATGCGTGTGCTCAATCCTCCGCAGAGGATGATGGTGGATAGCTTCTCATCCGGCATTGGCTGGGACCTCCTCCGGCAGTCGTACGAGAGACGGCAGGCTGGAGCTGAATGGCGGCCGTGCCACTCCCCGCTCGGTCACGATCCCGGTGATGTACCGATGAGGCGTGACGTCGAAGGCCGGGTTGGCCACCTGCACGCCCTTGGGAGCGACTGGCTGGCCCAGGAAGTCCAGCCCTGTGATCTCCTCAGCCGGCCTCTCCTCGATCTCGATGTCGTCTCCGGTAGGCGTAGCCAGGTCGATCGTGGATGTGGGCACGCAGGGGTAGAAAGGAACGTCGTTCTCCCTGGCGACCACAGCCAGCTTGTAGGTGCCGATCTTGTTGGCCACGTCTCCGTTTGCCGCCACTCGGTCTGCGCCGACCAGGACTAGATCCACCTCACCGCGATACAAGAAATGGCCGGCCGCATTGTCGGCGATCAGCGTGAAGGGAATCGATAACTGCTGCAGCTCCCAGGTGGTCAGGCGGGCGCCCTGCAGGCGGGGCCGGGTCTCGTTGACCAGTACGTGTACCCGCTTGCCCTGCTCGTGGGCGGCACGGATGACGCCCAGCGCGGTGCCGTAGTCGACGGTAGCCAGCGCCCCGGTGTTGCAGTGGTGAAGTACCGTCGCCCCGTCCGCTATGAGAGCGGCGCCGACCTGGCCGAGCTTGCGGTTGACCTCGACGTCCTCGTCTGCGATGGCCTGCGCTTCCTCAAGCGCGGCCCGGCGAATCACCTCCGGATCGTTCTCCTCTGCAGCCCGCCTGAGCATGCGCTCCAGCGCCCAGGCCAGGTTGACAGCCGTGGGTCGGCTGGCTCGGAGGACGGCTGCCGCGCCTTCGAGGATCTGGAGAAGCTCCGGCCCGCTCTCCGCGTTGCTGTTGCGGGCGGCCAGGGCCAGGCCGAAGGCGGCTGCAGCACCGATCGCCGGTGCTCCCCGTACGGCCATGTGCTCAATCGCCTGGGCCACGGACTGGGGGTCCTCCAGCTCGAGGTAACGAAGCTCGGCTGGCAGCGACCTCTGGTCGATGAGCCGCAGCTTGTCCTCGTGCCATTCAACAGTGCGCATGTCAGTCTGGCCCCGGAAGAAACCCCGCGCGGCGCGCTATCGTATCATGCGGCTACGGCTTTGTCAAATACAATCGCTGTTGGCGGTGGCGGGCAACCGGCCCGCCTTCGCCCAAAGACGCCTGCTGGGAGCAGGCAACAAAAGGCGCGGCAGGGTCTTACAGGCACTGCCGCGCCGTTCTCGTTCGTATGTGCCGCTAGGCTGGGGCCGGCACGCCCAGGATCTCGGAAGTCGCAGGTGCCTCTGGCTCCTCCGCTTCCTCTACCTCCGGCTCCTCCGGCTTCTTCAGGGCGACTCCCTCGAAAGCTGTTATGGGCCCATCTGAGTATGGGCTGTCGCCCCGGTAGCCGGTTCCGGCAGGAATCAGCTTGCCGATGATCACGTTCTCCTTCAGGCCCAGGAGCGGGTCTCTCTTGCCCTCGATCGCCGCGCGGGCCAGAACCCGAATTGTGTGCTGGAAGGAGGATGCGGAGAGGAAGCTCTCCGTGCTCAACGCGGCCTTGGTGATGCCAAGCACAACCGGATGAGCCCGGGCCGGCTGCTGCCCTGCCTCCATCGCCGCCCGGTTGATGTCCTCCAGGGCCAGCCGATCGACAAGCTCGCCCGGCAGCAACTCTGTATCTCCCGATTCCACGACCTGCACCTTGCTCAGCATCTTGCGGAAGATGACCTCGAAGTGCTTGTCGCTGATGTTCACGCCCTGCGAGCGATAGACCTTCTGCACCTCCGAGAGCATGTATTGCTCTGCTGCCTCTCTGCCGAGGACCTGCAGGATGTCGTGCAGGTTCAGAACGCCTTCGATCAGCTGAATGCCGGGCTCAATCCGCTGTCCCTCTTCGACGAGCAGCCGGCCGGTCGTCGGGATGTCGTACTCCCTCTCCTCGCGCCTCTCGTGGACTATGGTGATCTTGCGATCCTTAAGGGTGACCGTCCCGCCCTTCTCCGCCTTGATCTCCTTGTCGTCGCGCCAGGTAGCGATTACATCACCGGCTTTGACCTCGTCGCCGTCCTCGACCAGGATCTTCCAGCCGGACTTGATCTCTGTCTTGATTCGCTGAGTCTCGCTGTCCACGATGAGAATCCGGCGTTGGTCATCGGAGCGTACAATGTGCACCACGCCGCCGATCTCCGCCAGAGGAGCTTCGCCCTTCGGCTTCTTGCGGGCCTCGAAGAGCTCTTCTACGCGCGGCAGGCCGACGGTGATATCGCCACCGGCGGCCACGCCACCGGTGTGGAACGTGCGCAGCGTAAGCTGCGTGCCTGGCTCGCCGATCGACTGGGCGGCGATAATGCCCACCGCCAACCCGATAGAAACCGTCCCGCCTCGGGCAAGGTCGCGCCCGTAGCAGAGCGCACAGATGCCCTGTCGCAGCTGGCAGGTCATCGGAGATCGGACCAGCACCTCCTCGACGCCGGCGGCCTCGACTGCAGCGGCGGTCTCCTCGTCGATCTCCTGGTTCCGCTCGAGCAGAACCTTGCTGCCCGTTGGCGCCGTGACCTTCCTGGCAGCCACCCGGCCCACGAGCCGCTCGGCCAGGCTCTGCCCACCGATGTCGTCAGCGACGCGGATCCAGGTGCCGGCGCTCGTGCCGCAGTCCCCAGCGTTGATGAGTACGTCCTGGACCACGTCGACGAGACGGCGGGTCAGATAGCCGGCGTCTGCAGTTCGCATTGCCGTGTCCGCCAGGCCCTTGCGGGAGCCGTGCGTGCTGATGAAGTACTCGAGCGCAGAGAGGCCCTCGCGGAGGTTGCTGCGAATGGGCATGGGGATGATGCGCCCCGAAGGGTCGGCCATCAGGCCGCGCATTCCCGCCAGTTGCGCGATGGGTCCGAACCCTCCCTTTGACGCGCCAGAGCGGGCCATAATGGCCACCGAGCTCATTGGGGAGAGAGACTGCGAAACCGCGTCGGACACCTGCTCGCGCGCGCGCGACCACAGCTCGATCGTCCTTGCGTATTGTTCTTCCTCCGTCAGGAGGCCGCGGCGGTACTGCCGGTCTACCTCGTTGGCTATCTTGTCAGTCTCGGAGAGTATGTCGTCCTTCTCGTCCGGGATCACCAGGTCGGAGATCGCTATCGTTGCCCCTGAACGGGTGGCGAAGCTGAAGCCGATATCCTTGATGCGATCGACCAGGAGCGTCGTTTCCTCCATACCCAGCTGGCGGTAGCAGAGCCCCACCATCTCCTGCAGGGCACCCTTGTCCATGACCTGGTTCACGAAGCGAAGCTTGTCCGGCAGGATCTGATTGAACAGGCAGCGGCCCACGGTCGTCTTCACTGGGCTCTTTGGAGGCCGCTTCGAATCGTAGATCTGGCCGACGTAGATAGGAGTGTGCAGATCGACGTGCCCCAGAGCGTAGGCCACCTCGACCTCGTCCAGGTCGACGAAGAGCCGTGGCTTCTCCTCCGCGCGCGCCGGGTCCTCCATGGTCAGGTAGTAGACGCCCAGGCACATGTCCTTGGTCGGCCCCACGATCGGCCTCCCGTCCGCGGGCTTAAGCAGGTTGCGCGTGGCCAACATGAGGCGCCGCGCCTCCTCGATCGCCTTCTGGGAGAGAGGTACGTGTACGGCCATCTGGTCGCCGTCGAAGTCTGCGTTGAATGCTGCACAGACGAGGGGGTGTATCTCTATCGCCTTGCCCTCGACGAGGACGGGCTCGAAGGCCTGCACACCCAGGCGGTGCAGCGTGGGAGCGCGGTTGAGAAGCACCGGGCGATCCTGGATCACTTCGTCCAGGACCTCCCATACCTCCGGGCGCTCCCTCTCGATGATACGCTTGGCAGCCTTGACGTTGCTGGCGTAGTTGTACTCGACCAGCTTGTTGATGACGAAAGGCCTGTAGAGCTCGAGGGCCAGGGTCTTGGGCAGCCCACACTGATGCAGCTTCAATTTCGGGCCGACCACGATGACCGAACGGCCCGAGTAGTCCACGCGCTTGCCCAGGAGGTTGCGCCGGAAGCGGCCCTTCTTCCCTTTGAGCATGTCGCTCAAGGACTTGAGCTCGCGGCGACCGCGCCGGGACAGTGCCTTGCCCCGCTGGCTGTTGTCGATCAGGCTGTCGACGGCCTCCTGGAGCATGCGCTTCTCGTTGCGAATGATCACATCTGGGGCACCCAGCTCGAGCAGGCGTCGGAGGCGGTTGTTGCGGTTGATCACGCGACGGTAGAGGTCGTTCAGGTCCGATGTGGCGAAGCGCCCACCGTCGAGCTGCACCATCGGCCGTAGGTCGGGAGGGATGACGGGAAGCACGGTCAGGATCATCCACTCTGGCCGGTTGCCGCTCTTGCGCAGGGCCTCCACGATTCGCAGGCGCTTCGTTGCCCGCTTGCGGCGCTGCTTCGACCTGCCCGTGCGCACCTCCGTCCACAGTTCTTTGGCCAGCGTGTCCAGGTCGAGACCCTCCAGGATCTCGTGGAAAGCTTCTGCGCCCATGCCAGCCTTGAACACCTGGCCCCACTTGCTCTTCAGCTCGCGCAGGCGAGGTTCGGCGAGGAACTGAAGCCTGGCCAGGCCCAGCAATTCGTCCCGTTCCGTGTTGTGCCTTGAGCGCAGCGCAGCCGTGTCGTTCCTCAGCTGTTCCTTGATCCGGGAGATCTCATCCTTGGTGGCCTCTCGCCAATGCTTCCGGTCCGCCTTCAGCGGGGCCGTAGTCTCCTTATGTTGAGCGCGCGAGTCCTTCTCCAGCGTGCTGAGATGCGCCTGGACCGTGTTGTTCAGCGCGGTCAGGTGCTCTCGCCCGAGAGTGTCACCCTTGTCCGCAATGACGGCCCCGGTCGGCTTGAAAACCAGCGGCGCGCGCCGCGCCTTGCCCTGACCGTCCTCGATTCTCTTCTGGACCGCCTGGGCCTCCTTCATCAAGCTTTCGGTGGCCGCGGCGAGTTCCTCCTCCACCTGGGCTTTCGCCTTCTTCGTCCCTTCCTTGATTCGGCTCTCTTCCTCAGAGAGCCGCTTCTTGAGGGCAGCGATTCCCTCCTGGGCCACCGCCTCCAGCTGGCCCTTCTCCTCCTTGAAGTGGGTCTCCAGGCGTTTCTCAGCCTTCTGGCGGGCTTCCTCGTCGATCTGGGTGATTATGTACTGGGCGAAGTAAAGGACGCGGTCCATGTTGCGCTTGGAGATATCGAGCAGTATGCCCAGGTAACTGGGAACGCGGCGGGTGTACCAGATGTGTGCCACCGGCGCGGCCAGTTCGATGTGTCCCATGCGCTCACGGCGCACGGACGAACGTGTGACCTCGACGCCGCACTTGTCGCAGATGATGCCCCTGTAGCGGACGTTCTTGTACTTGCCGCAGTAGCACTGCCAGTCCTTGGTGGGCCCGAAGATAGCCTCGCAGAACAGGCCATCCTTCTCTGGGCGCAGGCGCCGGTAATTGATGGTCTCCGGCTTGGTCACCTCGCCGTATGACCAGGACTTGATCTGATCCGGCGATGCCACACTAATGCGCAGCGCTCGGAAATCGTGGGCGTCCAGTGGGTCGTCTCGACCGTTCATAGATCTCCTAGAGGATAATCGCACGCGGGGGCCGGTGCTGAGCCCTGCCGTGCCGCCATGCGCCAAAGAAGCGCCTAGACTGCTGCCCAGCGCTCCGTTGTCGTCGATTCCTGTGTTGTCGCCATCACTGCGTCGGCCCGTCATTATAGCGCTTTCTTCGGGTTTGTCAAGGCCCCGTCTGGTAAATCTGCCCTGATTCGAGCGCTGCAGAACGGCCGATCGTGCACCAGTCGTCCCGGTGCCACTTCCCCTGGTCTGAGGCGTCCCAGTCCGCGGCTGGCGCCTGCAGGCTTGCAGCTTGACAACTTGCTTTACCTGTGGTACGCTCGCCCAAGCCTCGTGCCCAGAGGCTAGATCGGGGTGGTGGCGTCAAGGAGGCGATTGTGGCAGAGATATCTCGTACCGAGGAACTGGTCCAGCGCCTGCAGTCTCTGCAGATGACGACGCCGGACATCGAGGCTACGGCGATAGTGAGCGTCGATGGTCTTACGATCGCGTCCTCTCTGCCAGCCGGCGTAGGCGAGGACCGGGTCTCGGCGATGTCGGCCGCGATGCTGGCTCTGGGTGAACGGATCGCCAGTGAGTTGGGGAGGGGCACGCTGGACGAGGTGTATGTGAAAGGGGAGAACGGGTACGTGATACTTCGCGCCGTTGGCGAGGAGGCGGTGCTGACCGTGCTGGCTCGCCAGCAGACGAAGCTGGGCCTCCTGTTTCTCGATATGCGCCGTGCCTGCGACGATCTGGCCGATTTGCTGCACGAGTAGAGCTGGGCGCCACAAGGAGGCGACGACGTGCCGCGCATTGAACCGAGTGGCTACTACTACCCCAATCTTATCGCTCGCATCTACCTCGAGTCTATGGAAGAGGTGATGGGCAGCAACGGGCTCAAGGCGGTCCTCCATCTGGCCGGCCTGTCCCACCTGGCCGCCGAGTTCCCGCCAGCCAACCTGGAGAGAGAATTCGACTTCGCAGACTACTCCACGCTCAATCAGGCGCTGGAGGAGATGTATGGGCCGCGGGCCGGACGTGGCCTGGGCCTTCGAGCCGGCCGCGCCTCATTCTCCCGAGGAATAGACCAACTCGGCCCACTGATCGGCATCACCGAGCAGGCCTTCAAGCTGATGACCATGGAGGCGAAACTGAAGGCCGGTATCCCGGCCATGGCCCGGCTCTTCACGGAGTTCAGCGACCAGAAGAGCACCGTCGAGGATCACGGCGAGTACTACGCCTACACAATGAATCCCTGTCCGGTGTGTTGGGGACGAACGGCGGACAAGCCCATCTGCTATGCGGGTAGGGGGCTGTTGGAGGCGGGGCTGCACTGGGTTACAGACGGGCGCGAGTTCCGCGTCGACGAGATCGAGTGCGTCGCCGCAGGCGGCGAGGCCTGCGTCTACGCGATCTACAAGGAGCCCGTGGGATAGCGGTCGGGCTGGCCCCTGACCGCTTGGGCACCGGCACCATGACGGCCTGGGCAGCTCAGCCATCGCTGCTGCGGGCAGGCGTGGGACCGGGCGGGCGTTGCCAGCACGCGTAGAATAGCAGCACAGACACCCCCGGCAGGACGAATGCGGCAGGACCGCGGGCGCTCGGCCGGGGCGCATTCATGAATGGGCATCGATGAGGACTACGGTCGTCGTTCCGACATACGACGAGGCGAACAACATCCGGCCCATGGCCGAGGAGCTGCTCGGTCTGGGCATCCCGGAGCTGGACGTTCTGTTCGTCGATGACGATTCACCGGATGGCACAGGCCGCATCGCTGACGAGCTCCGCTTCGAGCATCCAGGTCGCGTCAACGTCGTCCACCGCCTGGGCCAGCGCGGGCTGGGCCGGGCATACCTGGCGGGCTTCCGCTGGGCGCTCGAACAGGGCGCCTCCGCTATCGTGCAGATGGACTGTGACTTCTCCCATCCGCCCGAGCACGTCCACACCTTCCTGGAATGCCTGCCTGACTATGACGTCGTGGTGGGCTCCCGCTACGTGGAGGGCGGCAAGACGGACGATCGGTGGGGGTGGGGGAGATGGCTGCTCTCCTGGTGGGCGAACAGCGTCTACACGCGGGTGCTATTGGGCTGCAGGGTCAAGGACGCGACGGCCGGGTTCAAGTGCTGGCGAAGGGAGACGCTGGAGGGAATCGACCTGCGCCGCATCCGGTCGCAGGGCTACGTGTTTCAGGTCGAGATGGCCTACGTGACCGAGCGGCTTGGCTACCGCGTGCTTGAGACTCCCATCTATTTCCAAGACCGGCGCATCGGCCGCTCCAAGATGTCCGTTCCGGTGAAGATCGAGGCCGCGCTGCGTGTGCTCGAAGTCCGCTGGCGCCACCGGCGGCTGCGGGCGGGCGACCGACTGCCGGTATGATCCGCAGAGCCCTGCCCGAGCTGGGCGTAGTCGCGCTGCTTCTGCTGCTGCCTCTCCTGCTCCTGGCGCCTGTCGTGCTAGGTTCGCAGACGCTCCTCCCGGCCGATACCCTCTTTCAGTTCGAGCCCTACCGTTCCGACGCCGAAGAGCTCGGCGTGGGCTACCCGGACAACCACCTCGTAGCCGACCTGATTCTGCAGAACTATGCCTGGAAGAGGCTCGCCGTCGAGGCGATCGATGAGGGCGAGCTGCCGCTGTGGGATCCCTACCTCTTCTCGGGACATCCCTTCCTGGCCAACGGTCAGCATTCTGCGCTGTATCCGCTGAGCCTGGTGTTCTACGTGCTTCCGCTGTGGCGCGCCTACGGCGTCTTCGCCTGGCTGCAGCTGGGGCTGGCTGGAGTGTTCACCTATCTCCTCGCGCGCGTGCTTGGCACGCGCCGGCTCGGCGGCATGGTGGCGGCCATTACGTTCGAGCTGAGCGGCTTCATGCTCGCCTCGTCTGCGGCCCATCCGATGGTCATCGCGGGCGCGGCTTGGCTGCCATTTGTCTTGGCGATGGTGGAGCTGGTCGTCCGCCAGCGGCCTCTGCTGGGCGATCGCCCCGCCAGCCTGCCGTGGGCTCTCCTGGGCGCGCTCGGTCTGGGCTGCCACATACTGGCCGGCCACGCCGAGAATACCTACTTCGTGCTGCTGGTGACCGCAGCCTTCGCGCTGTGGCGGCTTGCCTTCTCGACCTGGGGCGACGAGGGATCCGGCTCCCCAGGTGGCTTCGTGCAGCGAGCTCTCCGGCCCGCCCTCTGGATCGGCGTCATGCTGGCCCTGGGATTGGCTCTCGGGGCGGTCCAGCTCCTACCCCTCCTGGAGGTGGCCTCCGATAGTTTCCGCGGTGGAGAAGCCGCGGCCAGCCTGCAGCAGGTTCTCGAATGGGCCTACCCCCCGCGCCGCTTGATCGCATTCCTGGTGCCGAACTTCTTCGGCAATCCCGCCCACCACGGCTATCTGGACCTATTCACCCTCAGCTGGCAGCCGGCGCCCGATACCGGCAGTGCCCGGTTCATCTATTGGGGCGTCAAGAACTACGTGGAGGGCGCGGCCTACGTTGGCCTCCTGCCGCTGCTGCTGGCTCTGGTTGGCGTCCTGCATGCCCGGGCTGTCCGGCCCAGAGATCAGAGGAGCGTGCTGGCACGGCTCCGGGGCTGGTTCCGCGGGCCGCACGTCCCGTTCTTCACCCTGCTGGCCCTGTTCTCGCTGGCTTGTGTCTTTGGCACGCCGCTCTACGGCCTCGTCTATGCCCTGCCCTTCCTCAGCCAATCCCACTCGCCCTTCCGCTGGGTCTTCCCATTTGCCCTGTCGATCGCCGTACTGGCGGGCTTTGGAGCGGAGGCCGTGCGCCGCGGCCGGAGCGCCAGCAGCGGGACGGTATCCCGGCGGGGCGGCCTGGCGAGACTGCTACTCCTTGGGGCAGATTCCTCCCTCGTCACCTGGCTGGCCGCTGCTGCCTTCTGGGGTGGGATCCTGACGCTGGCCGTTCTGGGCGCCAGCCGCCTCTTCTATGAGCGAATCGAGCCACTGGTCAGCTATGCCTTCCAGTCGCTGGCCAACGCGTCCCAGGCCTTCCCGGACCACAATGCCTTCTACTCGTATGAAGTGCTGTGGCTGGCGCTTTGCGGGCTGCTGCTGACGGGAGCGGGCATCGTCCTGCGGGTCAGCCGCTGCCCCATCTCGGTCCGAGGCAGGCCGGTATGGGAGTACCTGGCGCTGGGGCTGATGATACTCGACCTGGCTGCCTTCGGCGCAGGCTTCCACCCCACGATCGATCCGTCTCTAGTCGAGCACCGGCCGGCGGCAATCGAGTTTCTGCAGCGGGACGAATCGCTCTGGCGGTACGCGACGTATACGCCTGGAGGCACGAGCCGGACGATGCAGCCCAACGTCGGCATCTTCTTTGGGCTCCAGACCGTAGCCGGCTACGACTCGCTGTTCCCGCGGCAATATGCCGACTTCATGGGCTTGATCGAGGAGCAGGATGAGCTTCTCTACCTCAGAATTGCGCCGTTCAGCGAACCTTCCAGTCTGGAGAGCCCTCTTGTAGACCTGCTCAACGTCAAGTACGTTGTCACCGAAGCGGAAGTGCCAAGCGACAAGTATGAGCTCGTCTACCGCGATGAAGCGGTGGGTATCTATGAGAACAAGAGTGTTCTGCCCCGTGCCTTCACGCTGCCTATCTCGGCGACGGTCGAGGCCGAGGACACCGCCGCCGCGCTCCTCGAGTACGACCCGCACCAGTTCGTTGTGGTCGACCAGGCATCCGGCATCCATCGTCCGGCATCGAGCATCGAGCATCCGGCACCGGCCATAGGGCAATCCATATCTAGCTACGCTCTGAACGACGTCGTGGTGACAGCGACGGTCTCTGAGACGAGCTGGTTGGTCCTGGCCGATAGCTACTTCCCGGGCTGGCGGGCCTACGTGAGGAGCGCCGGGCAGGAGAGCGAGCAGGAGACGGACGTACACCTGGTCGACGGCAACTTCCGCGGCGTAGTGCTGCAGCCAGGCGCGTGGACCATTCGCTTCTCGTACAGCCCGGACAGCGTGAAGATAGGCCTCTTCACCTCGTTCCTTGCCGGGATGGTGCTTCTCTTCCTGGCCGGGCTCTACCTGTGGCGGCTCTTCTACCGTGACGCGGACGAATCGAACACAG
Organism: uncultured Anaerolineales bacterium; assembly: GCA_964530325.1. Taxonomy (GTDB): domain Bacteria; phylum Chloroflexota; class Anaerolineae; order B4-G1; family B4-G1; genus CAZHAX01. Next base: position 89,434 of record CAZHAX010000001.1, read on the forward strand.
TGCGGCGGGTGGCCAAGAACTCGTTCGCTCCGATCGTCCTCAACCTGTTCAACCAGGCGATAATCCTGGGCTTCGCCGCCGTCGTGGCACGGATCCTGGGCCCGCAGGGAAGCGGCCGTTACGACACCGCAGTCGCCGTCTACCTGTGGTTCGAGACGATAGTCAGCTTCGGCCTTGACGCCTACCTAATACGTGAGGCCGCCCGTGACCGGGCACGTGCACGGGAGGTCTTCGTCAATGCCACTCTGCTCCGCCTGATCCTCTTCGGGGCAGTGGTCCCCGTCCTGGCGGCCTACCTCCTGGGCCAGCAGGGGCTCGGCGAGCCGCTGCCGCAGGAGACGGTCTGGGCCCTGCTGCTGCTCTACGTCGGCTTGCTCCCCGGTTTCGCGGCGAACGGTCTGGGCTCCATGTTCCGGGCCTGCGAGAAGCATGAGTACCCGGCCGTCGTTCAGACTGTGACGACAATCATCCGGGTCACGCTGGGCATGGCTGCCCTATCGGCCGGGCTGGGAGTGGTCGGTCTGGCCGGGGCAGCGATACTCACAAACTTGGCTACGCTGATCATCCTCGCCGTGATCGCCAGGCGTACGCTCTGGCCCGGGCTGCTGGGCGGTCGCCCCAGGGTCGCCGGCGCGCTGCAGCGCTCGATGCTCAGCGCGGGCTGGCCGCTGATGGCCTCGATTCTGCTCCAACAGCTATTCCCCGGCCTGAACATCCTCCTGCTGCAGCAGTTCCAGGGAGACACTGCGGTCGGCTGGTACGGCGCCGCACGGCGGTGGGTCGACGCGCTGGTCATCATACCGTCGTTCTTCACCATTGCCGTCTTCCCTGTCATGTCCCGCCAGGCCGCGGAGGACCGGCCGGCGCTGCTCCGCTCCTATAGGTTGAGCGTGAAGCTGCTGACGATAGTCGCCCTGCCGGCCGCGGTGCTGGTCGCGCAACTGGCCACTCCTCTGGTAGGAGTGCTGGGCGGCGGGGAGTACCTGCCGCAGGGTGCGGTCATACTGCGGATTCTGATCTGGTCGATTATCTTCGGCTGGTTCAACAGCCTGACCAATTACGTCCTGATAGCTCTAGACCGCCAGCGCTTCGTACTGGTTGCCTCCGCCATCCGCGTCGCGTTCACGGTTGTTGCCAATCTGCTCGCCGTGCCCACAGCCGGCTTCGTGGCTTCGGCGCTGATCATGATCGGCGGCGAGCTGGTGCTGGCGCTGCTCTTCTACGCGGACGTGCGGCGTCGGCTCGGTGCTATCCGGCTTCTGCCTGCGCTGGCGCGGCCGCTTCTCGCGGGCGCTGCCATGGGCGCCTCGGTACTGGTGCTCTCCCATATCAGCCCCGTCCTGGCCCTGTTGGCCGGAGTGATCGTCTATCCGGCAGCGCTGCTCCTTCTGCGTGGCTTGTCAAGAGACGAACTGCAGATGCTGGCACCTGTAATCCCTGCGCGCCTGCGCCGGCTGGTGCGGCTTCCCGGTGAATGAGGCAGCCTGTCAGCGCCTCGGAGATCACGCCAGGCGGTTCCTGTTCTTGTCGCTAGCCCACATATGCTGTACAATCGCCCCGGCGCCGGCGGAGTGGCTGGCGGCGAAAGCGTAGGATCAAGGAGGAGTGAGTGCGGACGAACAAAGACCGGCAGCGAGCGCGAAGGCAGGCCCGGCGGAAGAAGCTGCGCTATCTGCGCAGGCGGCTGGCCGAGGCGAAGACCAGCAAAGAGCGCGAGCAGCTGATCGATAAGATCCGCCGGGTGAGCCCTGCGGCGCCCATACCGGAAGAATAGCCTGCCGCAGCCAGGGCGGCGGAGAGTGGGTCCCCCCGAACGGGCCGACATCGGGTATAGGTGGGCTTGAAGCGAGGCGGGGCGTCCGTGCCAAGTGCTATCCACCGCGTTGGTCTATGGCTGGCACTGCTCCTGACCGCTGCGGTCGGCCTGCAGCGCCTGGCCGTTCTGCAGCTTTCAAGCCCCTCGCAGCAAGGCCTCGACTTCCCTGCGCCTGTTGACGGTGCGGACGTGCCGCTGCTCGGAGTCAACGTATCACTCGAGCAGTACGGCCAGGCGGACCTCTATTCAGTCCTGTCCGACCTGGCCGAATCCGGATTCGGCTGGGTCCGTCAGACCTTCTGCTGGGAAGGGATTGAGCCACAGCCGGGCCGCGCCGACTGGACGTGGGCCGACAGCGTGGTAGCGGCGGTGGCCGTGCATCCCCCTCTGCGCCTCGTGGTCGTCATCGACGGGTGTACCCCTGGATCTCCCTCGTACCCCCAAGCATTCGCGGCCTTCTCCGGCGAATTCGCGGCGCGGTACGGCGCTATGATCGACTACTACCAGATCTGGGACGAGCCGAACCTGGCAGACCACTGGGGCGGCAGCGAGGCGAACCCCACGGCCTATGCGGACCTGCTTGCCCGCTCTGCCTCCTCCATCAGGTCTGCTGATCCTAAGGCGCTCATCGTCCTGGCCGGCCTTGCCCCCACGGTCGAAACCGGGCCGCAGAATCTCAACGAAGTCCTCTTTCTGGAACAGCTCTACGAGGCGGGAGCGGCGGAGTACTTCGATGTCGTTGCCGGGAAGGCCTACGGTTTTGACACCGGCCCCGACGATCTGCGCCTGGACGAATCCGTACTCAACTTCTCGCGCCTGCAGCTGCTGCGCGGTGTGATGGTGCAGCATGGCGACGCCGGCAAAGCGCTGTGGGCCAGCCACTGGGGATGGAACGCGCTGCCGCCGGATTGGCAGGGCGCATCCTCGATCTGGGGCCAGACGGACGAGGCGATGCAGGCGGACTGGACGGTAGCCGGGCTGGAGCGGGCAAGGCTGGAGTGGCCTTGGATGGGGGCGATGATGCTGGAGCACCTCCAGCCGGCTGCCAGCGCCGACGATGCCCGCTGGGGTTTTTCACTTCTGACGCCTGAGGGCGAGCCGCGTCCTGTCTACGAGGCGGTATCCTCCTGGGCAGCGGCTATCTCGGACGCGGCCCCGCCGGGCGGATACGCTGCCGCATCGGGCCGGGCCGAGTTCGGGGCGGGATGGACCACCGGGCCGATCGGGGCGGACGCCGGCCTCGATGGCAGCCCCGCTGCCTTTCGCTTCTATGGTACGGCTGTGGCGATCACGGTCCGCCGCGGGGCGTTCCCGGGGTTCTTCTATGTGACCGTAGACGGAGAGCCTGCAGGGGAGCTGCCCATAGACGAGTCGGGCCGGGCCTATGTGGTGCTCTACGATTCCAGCCCCTCGCTGGCCACGGTGACCCTCGCGCGAGGTCTGAGCGCTGGTGAACACACAGTCGAGCTTCTGCCAGAGGGGACGCAGGGCCGGTGGGCCCTCGTCGACTGGCGGGTGGCGTCGGAGGTGCCGCTCGAAAGCCACGCTGCAGGGCTGGCGCTAATCTGTGGCGTGACGTTGCTGCTCGGCGGGCTGCTGTTGCGGGATGCACGCCGTGCCGAGTGGGCCCCGCTCAGGGGCGCCTTCCTGGCCTGGCCGCAGTGGGCGCAGGCCGTCTCCATACTTGTCTCGACTGCCCTCCTGTGGCTGGCCGCCGGCGCGAGCTGGGGGCGCGACTGGTCCAGCCCGGTCTTCGTCCTGAGCCTGCCGCTCGTCGCGCTGACAGCAGCGCTGGTCTTCTTGCGGCTCGACCTGGGGCTGGCGGCGGTGGCCCTGACCGCCCCTTTCTACCTTCATCCGGGCAACCTGCTATACGGGGCGATCAGCATTCCCGAGTTGCTCGTCCTCCTGTGCCTGCCCGCAGTCGTGCTCCGCAGTCGAGGTCGGACATGGGCGAGGTCTGCGCCAGGCCTGGCCGACCTCTCTGTCCTGCTCCTGGTGGTCGCCGCCCTCGTCTCCGGCCTCGCTGCCGCGGACCCGCGGGCGGCGCTGTTCGAGCTGCGCACGGTATTCCTGCTGCCTTCGCTCTACTACTTCCTTCTTCGCATCGCATCCCTCGAAGACAGCGGCAGGAATGCAGTGCTGGGCGGGCTGATCCTGGGGGGTCTGGGAGTGGCCATGGTAGGGCTGGTGCAGTATGGTTTGGGCCGCAACCTGGTCGTTGCTGAGGGAGGTCTTTCGCGCCTGCAAAGCGTCTACTTCTCTCCCAACGGGGCCGCGCTCTACCTGGGGCGTATCTGGCCGCTGCTGATGGCCACGGCTCTCTGGGCTGAGCGACGCCCGACTCGCGTTCTCAGCGCGGCGGGGGGCGCTGCGGTGACGCTGGCGCTCGTCCTCACCTTCTCCCGCGGGGCGCTCCTGATGGCGGTGCCCGCAGCCGCGCTGGTGATGGGCTGGCGGGCCGGGGGCCGGTTCCGCCGCGGTGCCATCGTCGCGGTGTTGCTCCTTGCCCTGGCGCTGGTGCCTCTTCTGCGCGTCCCCAGGTTCGCCTCCCTGCTCGACTTTGAGGCGGGCAGCTCATTCTTCCGCCTGGAGCTGTGGCGGAGCAGTGTGGCGATGATCGGCGATTCGCCGGTGCTGGGAGTGGGACCGGGCAACTTCCTGGAGGCATACCGCACCCGGTACGTCCAGCCCTCGGCCTGGCAGGAGATCAATCTGGGCCATCCGCACAATATCGTGCTGGACTACCTTCTCCGGGCGGGGCTCCTTGGCCTGGTGGCAGGGATAGGCGTACAGGTCGGATTCTGGCGGGCGCTGCGCCGCACAAGAAGCGAACGGGTGCTCGCCCTGGGCCTGGCAGGCAGCATGGCCGCCCTGCTGGCGCACGGGCTGGTCGACAACTCGCTGTTCTACCCCGACCTGGCGCTGTCCTTCCTGGCACTGGCGGCGCTTGGCCAGGCAAGTCTGGCCGGCGGAAGCGGCCCCTCGCCGGCGATCACGGCCTGAAACGGTAGGTTGACTTCTAGGCCTCGCGGACGTCGACTACGTCCAGCCCCAGCTCCTTCATTGTCGACACGAGCACTTCCTGCGGTACGTCTGTCACCTTGAAGGTGAGCTGGTAGTGCTCCGGGTCCTCCGCCGCGATCGTGCCCAAGGCCACTATGTTGCCTCCCAGGTCGGCGATGCGGGCAGCGATCTGGGCCAGCACGCCCTTCTTGTGGGGGACGACCATGGTGAATCGGACTCCGGTCGTGCGGCCGCCCAGCATCTCCAGGAAGGTCTTGAAGAGATCGGTCTCCGTGATGATGCCGACCAGGCTGCCCTCGCGCATCACCGGCAGGCCGCCGATGTCGTTGTCCGCCATGATCCGAGCGGCCTCCTCGAGCGGTGTGTCCTCTGTCACGGTGACAACGTCTTTGGTCATCACTCTGGCCACGGTGACCTTGGCCAGGAGGGTGTGGATCTCGAAGAGACTAAGGGTGGTGGCGGGCGAGGGCGAGGCGTAGAGCAGGTCCTTCTCGAGGACTATGCCGACCAGCTTCCCGTGTTTGTCCACTACTGGGAAGCGACGGACGTTCTCACGGTGCATCAACTCCAAGGCCTTGCTTATCGGAGTGTCCTCGGACACGGTGATCGGGTGCTGCGTCATTCTCTCTTTCACCAGCATGGTTCAACCCCTTGTTGACGGCTCACCGGCCAGTGTGGTATCGGCGGGCAGCCCTTCACCAGCCAAGTGGCCAGGTTGTCCTGCAGGCCAGCAGACCAAATCCCGGCCTGCGCGGCCTCGATCCCGCTCAGACGCCCTCTGCGATCCGCTCCCATACGGCGCGCGCCCGCTCTCGCGCGGCCTCCATAATGGCCGGCTCGTCGAGCGTGATGAGGTGGCGATCACGCATCAGCGTTCGCCCGGCGCACATCGTGCTGGTCACTGCCGAGGCTTCGAGGCCGAAGATCAAGTGCCAGGGCAGGTTTTCAGCAGTGAGCGGTGTTGCAGGCTCATAGTCCAGGAACACGAGATCCGCCGAGGCGCCTGGGCGTAGCTCGCCGAGCAGCAGGTCGGGCCAGAAGGTGCGGGCGATAAGAGCGTTGTTCGTGTACGATAGCTCCATCACTTGCTCTGCGGGCATAGCCCTGGGGTCGCCCTGGGCGAGCTTGTGCACCAGGAAGGCGGCCTTCATCTCCGCCAGCATGTTGTTGGAGAAGCCGTCGTTCCCGAGGCCCACTCTCACCCCTGCCTGCACCATTGCTTCCACAGGCGCCGTGCCCACGCCGTTGTTCATGTTCGAGCGAGGCTGGTGCGTAGCGCTCGTCGAGGTCCCGGCAAGAAGCTCGATCTCGCTCTCGTCGACGTGGACGCAGTGGACGGCGATAGAGGCAGGGCCAAGGATGCCCGCATCGGCCAGGCGTTGCACAACGCGCTTGCCGTGAGCCTCCAGGCTGTGTTCCTGATCTACGGCAGCCTCCGCTGTGTGGACGTGGAAGCCCAGCCCCACATCGCGACCGGCGGAGGAGCATTCGGACAGCGTCGTGTCTGAGAGCGTCAGTGAGGCGTGGAGGCCAAAGGATGCGGACAGCAGGTCATTGCCCCTGGCGGCTAGCGATTCGGCGAATCGGACGTTCTCCGCGATCCCGGCCCGTGCGCGTTCAGGGCCGTCTCTGTCGCTCACCTCGTAACAGAGGCAGGCGCGCACGCCGGCCTCTTCGACCGCGTCGGCTATGACGTCCAGCGACCCATCGATCGCGTTGGGGCTGGCGTGGTGGTCGATTAGTGTCGTGGTGCCGTGCCGTACCGCGTCGACCAGGCAGGCAAGGGCGGAGTAGCGAATGTCCTCCAGCGTGAGCGCTCGATCCAGGCGCCACCAGAGGCGCTCCAGGGTCTGGCGGAAGTCGGCGGCGGGACAGCCTGGAGGGGAGAAGCCCAGGGCGAAGGCGCCGTAGAAGTGGGTGTGAGCGCATATCGAGGCGGGAAGAACAAGCTGGCCCTTCGCGTCCCATCGCTCCTCGTCGGAATGGCTTGCAGCGAGCTGGGCAGAGGGACCGAGAGCGGCAATGAGCCGGTCCTCAACCAGCAACGCTGCGTTCTCGATCAGAAGAGGCCTATCGCCGAGCGTGGCCAGGCGAGCGTTGGTGATCAGCATGGGCTTGCGATCATTTTAGCCCGAAGGACCCGGAAAGCAAGTGGCGGAGGCAGGGGTGTGCGCCGGGGGGCAGCCTTGACCGGCGCCATAACACGCGGTAGAATAGGCACGCCTCACAGCTGGTCCTCTTGCCGGCAGGCGAAACCACTGCTCTAGGGAGACGGGAGACACGTTACCTATGGATGAGCTGCTTTCCAGAGCGCAGGAGATTCTGGAGCTCATCAACATCGTGCTCGTCTCCGGCATCGTAATCCTGTCGCTCGCCTTCGTTCTCCACCTGATCGCCTACAGCCGCCGCAGCAGTGTGGCGCGAGCATTCGTTGCCTTGCTCACCTGCCTGGCACTGACGAACTTCGTAGATCTTGCTCTGTCCGGGGTTGGGGATGCGAGCGCGGCTGTGCCCTGGCTGCGCATCCAGTGGATCGGCATTGCCTTCACCCCGGCGGCCTATCTCAGCTTTTCGCACGCCCTGCTCGTGACTACCGGTGACCGCAACCGCATGCGCGGCATCGCAGTATCGGCCAGCTTCGTGCTCGGCGGGGTGGTCCTGGTCGCGGTGGCCTTCACCGATCTGTTGGTGCAGGGCTCTGCGCTCGCTCCCCGCGCTCCGCACCTGACTCCCGGCCCGCTCTTTCCTCTCTTCGTCCTCTACTACTTCGCCGCCGTGGCCTGGGGCGCCGTCAACATCCTCCGGGCTAGGCGTCGCTGCCTGACCTCGACTTCGCGCCGCCGCATGACCTACCTGGCGGTCACCTTCGTTGCGCCTGCTGCCGGGATCTTCCCCTACCTGCTTCTCACCGGATGGCCGTCCGGCTTCCCCGGCGTGATCCTGTGGCTGCTCTCGGTGCTGGGCAACGTCGGCGTCAGCCTGATGCTCGTGCTCCTGGCCTACAGCGTGGCCTTCATTGGTGCGCTCACGCCTGACCGTGTGGTGAAGCATAGGCTCGTGCGTTTTCTGCTCCGGGGCCCGCTTGTGGCCATGCTGGTGGTGATGGTCATCCTCGCTGCGTCCGAGGCGGAGGGCCTGCTCGGGCTTCCGGAGAGGCGTCTGACTCTGTTCGGCGCTGTAGCAGTTGTGCTGGTCCTGCAACTAGCTATCGAGCTGGCCAAACCGCTCATAGACCGGGCTCTCTACAGGCAGGACCAGCCGGAGATAGAGTGGATTCAGGAGTTGGGCAACAGGCTCTTGACCACGACGGACCTGCGGCAGTTCCTGGAGAATGTCCTAACCGCCCTCTGCGACCTGCTGCGCGTAGATACAGCCTTCGTCGCCGCGATTGATGGAGGGCGCCCGCATTTGGAGGTTGTCTGCGGCTCGCTGGAGCCGGATACAGCCGATCAGCTGCCGTCCGAGGCCTGGCGGGCAGGCGCGGATAACCCCGAGCAGAGAGCGGGCAAGCTCGCCGAGGAGCGAAGCGTTCAGAGACAGGGGGACCTGTTCGTCTGGGACGGCTTCTGGCTGGTGCCCCTCTATACCAAGGCCGGCGACGCTGTTCTGGGCATTGTAGGCATGCGGGCACTAAGCGCGGAGCCGGACCTGAACCCGGCCGAGGAGGCCGGGATGGGTGCCCTGCTCGCCCAGGCCGCCGCAGCTCTGGAGGACCGGCAGCTTCAGCAGGGCCTCTTCGGTGCGCTGGAGAGCATCATCCCGGAGATCGAGGACATCCAGCGGCGGCGCGGTGTGCTCTACTACGTCGGCGACGACGCCGTGTCGGGCTTCGACGCCGGGGAGTCGGCCGATCTGCGACGGTGGGTGCGAGACGCGCTCAGCCATTACTGGGGCGGGCCCAAGCTGGCAGACAGTCCATTGCTTTCCCTCCGGGTCGTGGAGACCGCCGCCCAGGAGCAGGACGGCGATCCCATCAAGGGCTTGCGGGCCGTGCTGAAGCAGGCGATCGAACGGCTGCGCCCAGACGGCCAGCGCAGAATGACGGCGCCTGAGTGGATACTCTACAACATCCTGGAGCTGAAGTTCCTGCAGGGTCGCAAGGTGCGGGAGATCGCGCTGCGCCTGGTGATGAGCGAGTCCGACCTGTACCGCAAGCAGCGAGCCGCGATTGAGGCGGTGGCCCAGGTGGTGCAGGAGATGGAGCAGAAGGAGCTCCAGAACGGGCGCCCTGCCGCTTGAGGAGTCTCATTGTTTGACATCCCCCTGGCCCCGCCGTATAATCGACGCGAAGCCTGGGCTATGCCGGGAGAGACTCCCCCAGCTGGTGCTGCGCTCAGGAGGATAGCGTTCGTTGGCGATGCACACAGCGTTTTGCCAGGAGGGTGAACGCCGGAGAGGCTAGTGGCCGCAGTGAATTGCCCCGCTGCGGCCCTTTCTGTTGGCGGGGCCTGGCGAGCGGCGGCAGGCGCCGAGGCTGGCAATGGCGAAGCGGAGCAGGACGGACTCAAAGGGAAGCGTGGACTGGCGGGCAGTGCTGCTCGATCCGCTCGTGCGCCAGATCCTGGCACTTGTGCTGACGGGAGTGGCTGTCATCACCCTGCTGACGCTGTTCGGCGTGACCAGCGGCCGCTGGGCGGATGCCTGGGCGAGGTGGCTGCGGCTGTGGCTCGGCTGGGGAGCCTACCCGATGGCCGTAGCGATGCTCCTGGGTGGACTCATCTGGCTGCGCCATCAGCTCGACCAACCGGTCGTATGGCGATGGTCCCCCATAGTGGGCCTTGAGCTTGTCTTCTTCAGCCTGCTCGGGCTGACGCACGCTGTCGTCGGTCGCGGAGACCCGATGACGCTGCTCGATGAGGCCTGGGGCGCCGGCCTCGTCGGCTGGGCTATATCGGTGCTTCTCTCCCAGTACGTCGGCCTGCTATTGGCAGTGCTCCTGCTTCTCGTCCTGCTGGCGGTGGGCGCCGGATTGGCCTTCGACGTTCGCCTGTCCCAGGTGCGAACTGCGGCCGCCGGCGTCTGGGGCGTGCTGGGCACTAGACTGGCTAGCGCTCGCTCCGCCCGCAGGAGGGCTCGAGGCGCAGAGGACGGTTCCGACAAGGCAGAGCGGATCATATCCGGCGCAGCGTCGCGGGCTCAGCGCCGGCGAGAGAGCGCGCCCAGCGATTGGCAGGCCGTCCCCCGCGCTCCAGGCCTGACCACTGAGCCCTTGGGCGAAGCTGGCGTGGCCGCGGCCGAATCGGAACCGCTTGATCTCCTGACCGGCTTCCGGGAGGCTCGGCCCGAGTTCGCCCTGCCGCCGCTCTCGCTCCTTGATCAGGGAGATGGTCCTGCGGTCAGCAAGTCGGAGGTGGCCGAGAAGTCCCGCCTGATCGAACAGACGCTTGCCCAGTTTGGGCTCCCGGTTGAAGTCGCGGAGGTTCACGTCGGGCCGAGCGTGACCCAGTTCGGAGTAAAGCCGGGCTACGTCGAGCGAGGTGGCAGCCGGGGAGGTCGGCAGAAGGTACGGGTCAGCCAGATCAACACGCTTGCCGACGATCTGGCGCTTGCCCTCGCCGCGTCCAGCCTGCGGATCGAGGCGCCGGTTCCGGGCCGGTCGCTCGTCGGTATTGAGGTGCCAAACCGAGAGGTCCACCTGGTTCGCATTCGAGAGATTCTGGAGTCCAGTGCGTTTAGGGACCTCGATTCGCCGCTGACACTGGCGCTCGGGCGCGATGTGTCCGGGGAACCGGTCGTCGCCGATCTGGCGGCCATGCCGCACCTGCTGATCGCCGGCACGACAGGCTCCGGCAAGTCCGTCTGCATCAAGACCATCGCCACCTGTCTGGTTTGCAGCAACAGCCCGGAGGAACTCAGGCTTGTCCTGATTGATCCGAAGATGGTGGAGCTCACCAGATTCAACGGCCTGCCGCATCTCTACGGGCGCGTGGAAGTGGACCTGGAGCGGATGGTGAAGGTCCTGCGCTGGGTTGCCTGGGAAATGGACGAGCGGTTCAAGCGCTTCTCGGCTGCCGGCGCGCGCTCCATCGACCAGTTCAACGAGGCTATGAAGGCGGAGGGCCGGATGATTCTACCTCGCATCGTGGTGCTGATCGATGAGCTGGCTGATCTGATGATGTTGGCGCCCGACGAAGTCGAAAGCACCATCTGCCGGGTGGCGCAGATGGCCCGGGCGACCGGTATCCACCTGGTCGTAGCCACGCAGCGGCCGAGCGTCGACGTGGTCACAGGCCTGATCAAGGCGAACTTCCCGGCCCGCATCTCCTTCGCCACTACGAGCCAGGTGGACTCGCGGGTGATCCTGGATGTGCCGGGTTCTGAGACGCTCCTCGGCAAGGGTGATATGCTGTATCTGGCTGCCGATGCTGGCTACCCAACGAGGCTGCAGGGCTGCTTCGTCTCAGACGTGGAAGTGGAGCGCGTCGTCGACTTCTGGCGTGAGCAGCCGGGCGCCGTCGCTGAGGAGGCTCCCTGGGAGGGAGTGTCCTTGCCGGCGCCGCCCAGCCGCAAGCCTGGCCGGTCCAGAGCCGCGGAGGAAGAGGATGACCTCCTGGAGGAGGCGATCGAGCTGGTGCGGAGCACCGGCAGCGCCTCCGCCTCCCTGCTGCAGCGGCGCCTGCGCATTGGCCACCCCCGCGCCGCCCGGCTCATGGAGATCATGGAGGAGACGGGCGTCATCGGTCCCCCGGAGGCGGCCGGACGTAAGCGGCGCGTAATCCGGCAGGGCGAGGACTGACCGAGCGCCCCCGGCCGGCGTCCGCCGCATTGGTGCGTCCACGGGAGAGGCCGATCCGCATTGAGCTATCTGGCCCTTTTTGCCTATTCCTTCGCTATAGCCATCGGCCCGGTGATCAGCCCGGGCCCGGTCAGTACCACGATCGTCGCCGAGGGGGCGCGGCGGGGATTCCGCGCGGGGCCCTTGGTGGCAACGGGCCACGCCCTGGCAGAGCTCGTCATGGTCGTAGCTCTGGCACTGGGGATGGGTCACGTACTGAGCCGGCCCCTGCTGGCGGCGGCAATCGGCATCCTCGGAGGCCTGTTCCTGCTGTGGCTGGGCGGTACGATGAGCCTCAGAACAGTCCTGCGGAAGCCCGGCCTTCCCCGGGCCCCGGATTCGGCAGGGCAGGCTGGTCGCAGTCTGCTGGGGCTGGGGGTCGCGGCGACACTCGGCAATCCCTTCTGGTACGTCTGGTGGATTGGGGTGGGAGGTGCCTACGTGGTCTCGACCTGGGAGCAGGGTCCGCTGGCCCTGGCGGCCTTCTATCTGGGCCACATATCAGCCGACTATGCCTGGGACACTCTGCTGGCTACGGTGGTCGCCTCCGGCCGCTCGTGGCTGACGGACAGGACTTATCGGGCACTGCTCGTAGCGTGCGGACTGTTCCTGATCTACACCGGCATACGCTTCATCTGGACGGGCGCGCAGTACGCCCTGGTGTGATCTCGCAGCAGCGGAGCGTCCCGCCTCGCCGACAGCCGTGGCCGGTGCAGGAACCGACCAAAGAGCGCTCGTGATGAGCAAGTCGATGAAGAAGATCTTGCTGGTTTTGCCTTTGGTGGCTGCGGCCTACTACGTCGGCCTGGTCTGTGCCCGGCTGGGCCGTTCGTACGACCTGGTACTCTTCCCCTCGCCGGAGCTCCTGTGGCTGCTTCTGCAGGTTCTCTCGGCGCTGTGGCTATTCTCGGTGGCCGCCGGGATCGCGGCGGCGCTGGTACGGCCACTTGGTGCTGCGATCCTCGCCTTCTCGATCTCAGGGGCTGCCATGTTCGCCGGCTTGGGCTGGTCCCTCCCGGCCGGGATAGCCGTCCTGCTCTGCGTGCTGGCCGGGTGTTCCTACCTGAGCCGCGTTTCCAGGGAGCTCGACGAGCGCATTGCCTTCTCGACGCGGCCCATCAGCGAGGGCCAAACCGTGCTGATGGTAGCTCTGGTTCTGGTCGCCTGCACCAGCGTCTACGCGGGCTTCACGGCCCGGATCGAGGCAGAGGGCTTTTCGATACCCGCCGAGTACAAGGAGGGTATCGCAGCCAAGCTGGAGACGGCGGTCGAGGAGTACCTACCGGAGCTGGTGCGCCAGCTGGCCATCGACATAATCCGGGATGGTATTGCGTTTGCCGTGGACGACGTGCTCGTTGGAGCTGTGGAGCCATTCGAGAGATCGATCCCGCTGATAGTGGCCACGGTCCTGTTTGCGCTCCTTATGACTGGCACCCGGCTTCTGGCCTGGGTGCCGGCACTGGCCCTCAGCGCGGCCTTCTGGGCGCTGAAGGCCCTGCGCGTGGTCCGCGTGGTGCGGGCGACGCGCGACGTGGAGAGACTGGTGGTACGGTAGGCGAGGCGCGAACAAGGCGGGTGACGCAATGACGATACTGGTCGGCACGAGCGGCTTCCACTACAAGGACTGGGTCGGGCCTGTATATCCCGAGGGACTGCCCCAGCAGGAGTGGCTTTCCTTCTACGCCAGCCAGTTTCCCACCTGCGAGCTCAACTTCAGCTACTACCGCATCCCGGACGCTCGCACGCTGGACAGTATGGCGGCAAAGGTTCCCGATGGCTTCCTCTTCTCGGTCAAGGCGTTCCGGGGCATAACTCACGAGAGGAAGGAGCCTGGGCCACAGATGGAGCAGTTCTCATTGTCGCTGAAGGTCCTGGCCGACGCAGGCAAGCTCGCCTGTGTGCTTGCTCAGTTCCCCTACTCGTTCCACGCCAACGACGCCAACCGTTCTTACCTCGGCCAGGTTCGGGAGGGATTCGGCGACCTGCCGGTCGTCGTCGAGTTCCGCTCCCGAGAGTGGATCAGCCAGGAGACGTTCGATCAACTCCGGTCGCTCAACCTGGGCTTCTGCTGCGTAGACCAGCCCCGCTTCAAGAATCTCGTCCCCCCGGTGGCGGAGGCGACGGGCCCTGTAGCCTACGTCCGCTTCCACGGCCGAAATCGGGACAAGTGGTGGCAGCACGAAGAGGCCTGGGAGCGGTACGACTACACCTACAGCGACGAGGAGCTGGAGGAGTGGGTGCCGCGCATCCGGGAGCTGGACGCCGCTGCTCCGCTGACCCTGGTCTACATGAACAACCACTGGCAGGGCCAGGCGGTGGGCACGGCGAACCAGCTGAGGATGCTGTTGGATAGGGCTGGCTAGGGCCGGAAGACATGCCGTCGAGGGCGCACAGAGCGCAGAGGCATTTGGACGCTGGATCCTGGATGCTCCATCCTGCCCGCCTCGCCACGGGGCTGGGTCCTGCTCCCAGCTTCCTGGTACCCGATATCTGCCTTGGTCCTCGCCCTCTGCGATCTCCGCGGTTCCTATCCGAGTGCGCGGAGGGCGGATCGACGCACGCCTAAACCACCAGCATCGCGTCGCCAAAGCTGTAGAAGCGATACCGCCGGGCGATCGCCTCCTCGTAGGCGCGCAGCAGCAGTTCCCTCCCGGCGAAGGCGGAGACGAGCATCAACAGCGTCGAGCGAGGCAGGTGGAAGTTGGTCAGCAGCGCGTCGACCGCTCGGAACTCGTACCCCGGGTAGATGAAGAGGTTGGTCGGCCCCTCGAATGCGCCGACCACTTCCCCTTCCAGCGCCGAACGGGCAGCCGTCTCCAGGACGCGGACACTCGTGGTGCCCACGGCCACAATCCGTCTGCCTTCCGCCCTGGCCCGGTTCACTCTGATTGCTGCCTCGGGCGGCAGCAGACAGTACTCGGTGTGCATCGAATGGTCCTCGAGGTTCTCCTCGTGGACAGGCCGGAAGGTGTCCAGACCGATGTGCAGCGTGACGAACGCCGTCTCGACGCCCATCTCCTCGAGTTTGCCTAGCAGCTCGGGCGTGAAATGGAGTCCAGCTGTCGGCGCGGCCGACGATCCGGGCACGCGGGCGTAGATGGTCTGGTAGCGGTCGATGTCCTCGAGCGCGGTGTGGATATAGGGCGGGAGCGGCGTCCTGCCAATCCGATCTGCCAGTGGCAGTACCGGGTCCTGAAAGGCAAGCACGCGTTCGCCGCGTTCCCCCTCTTCAGTGACTTCAGCCAGCGACCCGCATGGAGCGCCGTCCGGCCCGTCGAGCAGCTCCAACGTGAGGCCCTTGCGCACCCTCTTGCCCCCGACGAGCACCTCCCAGACGGTGTCGGACCGAGGTCGCAGGAGCAGGATCTCCACCTGCCCACCGGTAGGCTTGCGAGCGAAGAGCCGGGCGGGAATCACCCGGCTCTCGTTCTGCACCAGGATGTCGCCCGACCTCAGATACTGCGGCAGGTCACGGAAGCGCCGGTGGTCGATGTTCCCGTTCTGCCGGTCGATGACCAGCAGCCGGGATTCGTCCCGCCGAATCGCAGGCCGCTGAGCAATGAGTTCGGGCGGCAGCGCGTAGTCGAATTCGCTCGTCTTCACTCGCTGCGCCGCGTCTGGCTGCTGCTAGACCTCCTTGGGAATGGAGGCCGAGATCCCCTGCTGGATGGCGATGACCAGGCAGACCACTGCGGCTAGCTGTAGTATGCCGCAGCAGCAGTTGAATCCCCAGACCGAAGTGCCCGCTATCTGACCGTGGAGAGCTTCGTACGCCAACCTGGTGATCGGGCTGGCGAACAGGTGCTTGAGCAGCAGCAAGGCGAAGGCCACCGCCGCCAGGATCGCTGCCCTCGCCTTTGACCTCACGAGCAGGATGATTGAGATCACCAATCCCGCGAGGTACCCGAGACCGAGGAGAATAGGGATGATCCATTCAACTATGATCTCCAGCAGACCGTCCAGAATGTCTAACATTATGGAACCTCCTTTGACATATGCCTGTGATCATCGGCGCAGCAAGCGCGCTACGATGTTCAGCACGATCGTCAGCACTATGCTGACGATGATCGACGTGGCCAGCGGGAAGACGCACGTGAGCCCCGGCCGCTCAATGACTATGTCGCCAGGCAGCTTGCCGACGAGACCGATCTTTGATCCGAGCCACAGTAGGGCGCCTATCAGCATCAGAGCGCCGCCGGCGACGATCGAGATCTTACCTGCCGTATCCCAGCCGCTCATAGCTACCTTCCTGCCAATGCCTGTGCCCCGGCCACCAAGCCCCACAGGAAGAGGGCGGCGCCGAGCAGAGAGCCGGCTACGGCCAGCCACAGCCCCCTGCTGCTGCCCCGTCTGGCTGGCCGCAGCACGAGCGTGCGAGGCCAGATCCGTTCCAGCTTCACCGGCGGCGGCGGGGGGGTGGCCGGAGCTACCTCTCGCTTTCTCCTGCGCGCCACCCGGAGGGGTGCGTCTGCCCTCCGCGCGGGCACGGCTCGCGCGCTGCCCGATCCAATCGCTGCCTGTCTGAACGCGGCGGCGAATTCCTCTGCAGACACGTAGCGATCGTCCGGCGACTTGGCCATTCCCCTGACGATCACCTCGTCCACCGCCGATGGCAGGCCGCGGGCTATCTTGCCCGGCGGTGTGACCGGCTCGTTGATGTGCTTGAGAGTGACGGTCACCGCCGTCTCGCCCTCGAAGGGCACCCGTCCCGTGATCATCTGATAGACAGTGGCCGCCAGGGCGTAGATATCGGACCGAGGGCTGACAGACTCGCCGGTCGCCTGCTCCGGCGCGATATAGGCCGGCGTGCCCATGCCCGAGCCCGGCTGCGTGATCGTCGCCGGCTCTTCGAGCATCTTCACCAGGCCGAAGTCGGTGAGCAGCACCCAGTTCTCCTGCCCCAGCAGGATGTTCGCCGGCTTCACATCTCTGTGGACGATGCCCCTGCTGTGCGCGTACGAGAGAGCGCTCGCCACCTGATCCAGGATCTTGACGGCCTGATCGAGGGGCATCGGCTCGGTCGCCAGGTCGGCCAGGGAGCCCGTGTCCACGTACTGGGTGACGATGTAGACGAGATCGCCCTGCTGATCGAAGTCGTAGACGGGCAGGATGTTGGGATGATCGAGCTGAGCTACTGCCTTCGCTTCGCGGGTGAACCGCTCGCGGAAGTCAGCGTCCTCCGCATAGAGCGGCGAGAGCACCTTGATCGCCACGTGGCGGTTCAGCTTGGGCTGATAGGCCTTGTACACGCTGGCTGTCGCGCCGCGCGCGATCTGCGCGATGATGCGGTATTCGCCCAGCGTCCTGCCGACCAGATCGCTGCTCATATCAGGGTAGGCTGGCTCGTCTGCGGGCACTCCGCCCCCAGATGCTCGTAAGCTCGCTGCGTGGCTGTGCGGCCCCGCGGCGTGCGGTCAAGGAAGCCGAGCTGCAGCAGATACGGCTCGACGACGTCCATTATCGTGTCCGGCTCTTCGCTCACCGTGGCCGCGACTGTGTCCAATCCCACCGGGCCGCCGTCGAACTTCTCGATGATGGCCCGTAGAACCCGTCTATCGAGCTGGTCCAGGCCGCATTCATCGACCTCGAGCAGCGCCAGCGCCTCGCGGGCCACGCCATCGGTGATCTGCCCGTCGGCACGGACCTGGGCGAAATCACGTACGCGCCTGAGAAGCCTGAGAGCAACCCTGGGCGTGCCCCGCCCGCGGCGGGCGATCTCGGAGCAGCCGGACCCGTCTATCCTGACGCTCAAAACGCCGGCCGCCCGGAGCACGATCGCCTCCATTGCCTGCTGGCTGTAGAAATCGACCCGGAAGATGGCGCCGAACCTGGTGCGCAGCGGGGCGGTCAGCAGGGCCAGGCGCGTCGTGGCGCCCACTACTGTGAACCGCGGCAGCTTCAGGCGAATGGAGCGGGCGCTGGGACCCTTGCCGATGACGAAGTCGAGGGCGAAGTCCTCCATAGCCGGGTAGAGGATCTCCTCCACCGCTCTGCCCAGACGGTGGACCTCATCGATGAACAGGATCTCCATCTCGTGCAGGTTGCTCAGTATTGCCGCCAAGTCGCCCGCGCGCTCGATCGCCGGCCCCGAAGTGACGCGGATTGGCATACCCATCTCCCGGGCGACGATGTGCGCCAGGGTGGTCTTGCCCAGCCCGGGCGGGCCGCACAGGAGCACGTGATCGAGTGCCTCGCCGCGCTGCCTCGCCGCCTCGATCAGGATGGACAGATTCTCCCGAACCCGATCCTGCCCTATCAGGTCGGCCAGTCTTTGGGGGCGAAGCGCGTGGTCGAGCCCCGATTCCCCTTCCTGGGGCTGTGGTGAGATGACTCTGTCAGCCATCTGTGTGGGATTATACAACAAAAGGAGACAGAAGGCGAAACATACCGCTCGAACCCGCCTTGCTTTTGCCCCAGGGGCGGGTGAATGGTATCATGGTAGACGCCGGGCGTTGGGGGACCGCCTTCGAGCGGGTACGGTAGAGCCATGGATGCGCAGGTACTGCTCCTTCTCGCCACCGTAGTGATTGCCATGATCCTCTTCTCCCTGGAGAGGATACCGACCGATGCAACGGCCATCGGCGTGCTCCTGTTCCTGATCCTCGCCGGACTGCTGCCGGCTGAGGAGGCCTTCGCCGGGTTCGGCAGCGACGTCGTCATTATGATGCTGGGGCTCCTGATACTGATGGCGGCGCTCGCACGCACGGGAGTGACGGACGCCGTCAGCCGGGCGCTGGCGCGTCCCTCCGGCTGGAGCCCTACCGGCTTGCTTCTGGTGCTGATGACGATGGCTCTGGGCATCGGGGCATTCATGTCGAACACGGCGGCTACCGCCCTGCTGCTTCCGGTCGCCATCGGCCTGGCCAGGGATGCCCGGCTCAGCTGGGGCAAGTATCTGATGCCCCTCGCATTTGCCTCGATGCTCGCCGGCTCTATCACACTGATAGGCACTTCGACGAACATCATCGTCAGCGGCCTGATGACGCGTCACGGGCTGGAGCCCATGGGCGTCGTAGAGCTGGCCCCCGTCGGGCTGGCCATCTCCGTCATCGGCATCGGCTACATGCTGCTCGTCGGCCGCCGCCTGGTGCCGGACCGCATCCCCAGCGACGAACTGGAAGGATTCAGCAAGGACGTCTACGTGACCGAGATCCTGATCCTTCCCGACTCCCAACTGGCAGGGGAGACGCTGGATTCCTCCAATCTGGGTAGGGACCTGGACCTGAAGGTGCTGCGCGTCCTGCGCGAAGGAAGGCGTCAGCTCGCCGTGGCCAGCACGGAGCTGAGGGAGGGTGATGTTCTCCTCGTCGCGGGCGAGCGCGACCGGATTCTGGGCGTCCGGGCTACAAGTGGCGTGGCTATCAGGCCGGAGGTCAAGTTCACGCTGCCCGAGCTGGAGGAAGAAGAGCTTGGAGTCACCGACGTGATCATCACTCCGGGCTCGGAGTTGATCGGGCGGACGTTGGAGGGGCTTCGCTTCCGGGACCAGTACGAACTGCAGGTCTTGGCGGTCGACCGGCATGGCAGGACGCTCAGCCGCAAGTTGAGCAAGGTGCGCCTGCGGACGGCAGACGTCCTGGTGGTGCAAGGCCCGCAGCGCCGGATTGAAGTGCTCGAGCGAGAGGGGCTCTTCCGTGTCCTCAAGTCCGTCGATGATCGCCCTCTTCAGAGGAGGCGGGCGCCCATCGCCGTTGCGGTATTCCTGGGCGTTCTCGCCGCGTCCGCATTCGACGTCCTTTCCCTCCCGGTGGCGATGCTCCTGGGCGCGCTGGTCGTATTCGCGACCCGCTGCATCACGCCCGAGGAAGCGTACAAACAGGTGGACTGGAGGGTACTGATCCTGATTGCCTGCATGCTTGCCCTGGGTGCGGCAATGGAAGCGACCGGCACGGCCGACTTCCTGGCGCAGCAGATAGTGAGCCTGGCGGGGCAGTTGAATCCCGCCTGGCTCCTCGTCGGCTTCTTCGCCCTGACCTCGGCACTGACCCAGCCGATGTCGAACCAGGCCGCGGCGACTGTAGTGCTGCCGATCGCGCTCGATACTGCTGTGCAACTTGGGCTGAACCCCCGCACCTTCGCCGTCACCGTCGCTCTCGCCGCCAGCTGCTCCTTCCTGACGCCGCTCGAGCCTTGTTGCCAGCTCGTCTATGGCCCCGGCCGCTATCGGTTCCTGGACTTCGTCAGGGTCGGCGCTCCGCTGACGGTGCTGGTCTGCTTGGTCTGCACATTCCTCGTGCCTCTGCTCTGGCCTATCGGAGCACCGTTCTAGGCGTGCGCCCCCGCAGGCTTGACGGGCCGTGCTGCTCACGGCGTAGGGCGGGCCCCGGATTGCCTGCCGACGCCTCTCTCCGTCGAACCCCCGACCTACGCCGGGCTGGGATTCCTTGACATGGCCCTGGTCTGGGGCTATAATCCGCCGGGCTGCCTGCCCGGCGGGCCGCTCCGGCACTGAGGGATCAGACAGCATCAAGAGACCGGGAGGAGACCGCAAGAGTGACAGCAAACGAGCTTATCTGGCACGCCATGCAAGTCAAGGAGGCTCTCAAGACGCTTGCGTCCAGCGTCACGGAGGGCCTCAACTCCGACGAGGCCCAGGAGCGGCTCCGCCGGTATGGGCCCAACATGCTCATGGAGGAGGAGGGCCTCAGGATCCCCAAGTTGATCCTGGCTCAGTTCAAGGACGTCTTCGTCATCATGCTCCTTGCCGCCGCCGCACTCTCCGCCTTTCTCAGAGAGTTCACGGACGCGATCATGATCGCCGTCATCGTCCTGCTGGCGGCGGTGGTGGGCTTCATCCAGGAGTACCGGTCCGAGCAGGCGATGGAGGCGATGCGCAAGCTTACCGCGCCTACGGCCCGGGTGATCCGGGATGGGTACGAGAAGGTGCTTCCGGCAAAGGACATCGTGCCGGGCGACATCATCGTCCTGGAGGAGGGCGATCGCGTGGCGGCGGACGCGCTGCTGGTCGAGGTACACCGTCTCAAGACGGAGGAAGCGCCGCTCACCGGGGAATCGACTCCGATCGAGAAGGACGTGTGCGTCGTGGCCGAGAACGCCGTCATCGGCGATCGCAGGAACTCGGTCTTCATGGGCACGCACGTCGTATACGGCCGTGGCAAGGCGCTGGTGACCGCCACCGGCATGAATACCGAGTTCGGCAAGATCGCCGGGGCCGTCCAGGAGCTGGGCGACGAGAAGACGCCACTCAAAGTGAAGCTCGACGTGCTGGCCAAGAGGCTGGGGGCCCTGGTCATCGGGCTCGTCGTGGCTATATTCCTGCTCGAGGACTTCGAATACGGCGTGGAGTTCGACCAGCTGGTGGAGAACTTCATGTCGGCGGTCGCGCTGGCGGTGTCTGCCGTGCCCGAGGCGCTCCCGGCGCTGGTGACGGTGACCCTGGCCATTGGTGCGCGGACGCTGGCGAAGAACAACGCCCTGGTACGCAGGCTGGCCTCGGCTGAGACGCTCGGCGCGACGACCGTGATTTGCGCCGACAAGACCGGCACGCTCACCAAAGGCGAGATGACCGTACGCCGGCTGTACGTCGAAGGGCGCGAGGTCGAGGTCTCCGGCGCCGGCTATGAGGCGAAGGGCAGCTTTCATCTAGCGGACGGCACGCCCGCCGATACAGACGACGCCGATCTGGAGCTCCTGCTCAGGGCCGGCGCGCTGTGCAGCAACGCCCAGTACGACGGGGTCAAGATCCTTGGCGACCCCACCGAGGGAGCGCTGATAGTGGCCGCCGCCAAGGCGGGCATGGGCATGGACACGCTGGAGGAGCGCTATCCCCGTCGCGAAGAGATTCCCTTTAGCTCCGAGCGGAAGCGGATGAGCACCATCCACTCAGTCGCCGGAGAGGGCGGGCGCCAGGTGGCCTACGTGAAGGGGGCGCCGGAGATGGTGCTCGATCTCTGTACCCACTTCCAGGACCAGGGTAAGGCGCGTAAGATGACCGCCGAGAAGAGGCAAGAGATCCTGGAGATGAACGCTCAGATGGCCAGCCAGGCCCTGCGCGTTCTCGGCTTTGCCTACAGGGAGCTTCCCCAGTCGGAGAAGAGCTTCACCGAGCAGACCGCGGAGCGTAATCTGGTGTTCGTCGGCCTCCAGGGCATGATCGATCCTCCACGGGATGAAGTGGTGGAGGCGCTTGCGCGGTGTAGGCGGGCGGGCATCAAGAACGTGATGATCACCGGCGACCACAAGCTGACTGCGGTCGCCATTGCCCAGGAGATCGGCATGCTCGACGGCGATGGCGATGGCGGCGCGCTGACCGGAGCCGAGCTCGATCAGCTGAGCGACGAGGAGTATGAAGGCATGGTGGAGAAGGTGCGGGTCTACGCCCGCGTTTCCCCGATGCACAAGCTCAAGATCATCGACGCCTGGAAGAAGAAGGGCGAGATCGTGGCCATGACCGGCGACGGCGTGAACGACGCGCCGGCGCTGAAGAAGGCGGATATCGGCGTGGCCATGGGCATCAGCGGCACGGACGTCAGCAAGGAGGCCTCGGACATGGTCCTTGCGGACGACAACTACGCCACGCTGGTGCGGGCGGTCGAGGGCGGCCGGGCGATATATGACAACATCCGTAAGTACATCAGGTTCCTCATCGCCTGCAACTTCGACGAGCTGCTGGTCATCGGTGGCTGGTCGCTGCTGGGATTCCCGGTGCCGATGCTGCCCATCCAGGTGCTGTGGATAAACCTGGTCACAGACGGCCCTCCGGCGATCGCTCTGAGCGTCGACCCGCCGGAGAAGGGCATCATGGATAGGCCGCCCCGTGACCCGAGGGCGGGCATCTTTCACGGCATGCTGGGCTTCATCATCCTCTCCTTCGTGATGCAGTCGCTGGGCAGCTCCATCTGCTTTGCCTACGGCATGTTCATCGACGACTCGTATGAGAAAGCGATCACGATGACCTTCCTGCAGGCGGCGTTGTTCGAGCTGCTCGTGATCTGGAACTGCCGCTCGGAGACCCGCTCCCTCTGGCGTTTGGGCAGACGCAATTTCGAGAACCGCTTCTTCGCTATCGGCACGATCGGGAGCATTATCCTCACTCTGGCCCTGCCCTACATCCCCGGCCTGAATGAGGCCTTCCACGTGGTTCCGCTGACGCTGGCCGAGTGGGGTATAGTCTTCCTGACCGCCAGCACCGGTCTGTGGCTGGTGGTGCCCGAGTGGTTCAATCGCAGCAAGAAGGTCGCGGCTGCCTGAAGCCGCCGTCCCGGCGGCACAAGTGGATCAAGGGGCCCTGTCGCCGACGACGGGGCCCTCCTGTCGTCTGATGGACCCGTCGGCGCAGGCCTTTTGCCGGGCCCCGAATCGTGCTATACTCGCCAGGCGACGGCCTCATGGAAGAGCACAACCTGCTGATAGTCAGCGACCTCCATCTCAGCGAGGGCCTGGATCCCGAGCAGGGAAAGTACTCCCGGCTCGAGGATTTCCTCCTGGACGACGCCTTCGCCCGCTTCCTGCGCTACCACGAGGAAGCCCGGCGCCAGCCCCGCTTCCACGGCTGCCCCTGGCTGTTGCTCATCAATGGTGACATGTTTGACTTTCTCCAAGTCGTCTCGCTGCCAGAGGACGGCAGGCTGCTCGAGTACCTCAAAGGGACCGCTGAGCGATCTGGCCTGAGCGTTAACGAGCAGGACTATGGGCTGGGCACCACCGCGCTGGAATCGGCCTGGAAGCTTTCGCGGATAGCGCGAGGCCACCAGCGATTCTTCGCCGCTCTGGGCTGGTTCTTGGCCCACGGCAATCACATCGGCATCATCAAGGGCAACCACGATCTGGAGCTGCACTGGCCGGAGGTGCAGGAGCGGCTGGTGGCCGAAGTCCGGCGCGCCTACACCCGGCAGCGGCTGGCCTTAGGCGAAGGCCCGGCCGTGGAGCCCGAAGCGGTCAGGTACCGCATCCGCTTCTATCCCTGGTTCTACTACGAGCCGGGCCGCGTCTACGCCGAGCACGGCGGCCAGTACGAAGCGGTGAATCACATCGACGACTACCTTTCGCCGGTCCTGCCGGACGACCCGGAGCGAATCGACCTGCCGCTGGGCGGCATGGCGGTGCGCTACCTGTTCAATCAGATCGAGGATGTGCATCCCTTTGTCGACAACATCAAGCCGGCCACGAACTACGTGCTGTGGGCCTTGCGATCTCAGCCCGTGGAGACGCTGTGGCTGTTGCTGACGCGAGGTCTGGTATTCGTGCGTGCCTTCTGGAACATCGGGCGCAAGGCGGTCACCGCCGCTGCCAGGCGGGCGGGCGGCGCAGGGGCGCCAGCCTCTCCATCCCCCGGCCCTGTTCCGCTGCCCGCGCAGGTGACTGCTCAGATCGCGGAGCTCTCCGAGAGGGAGGCAGGCACTTTCCTGAGGGAATGGCTTCCTGCCGGCGTTCACGGGGTGCTCACGGTCGTACTGGCCGCGCTTGTCGTGCTCTTCACCGTCCTGGGAGGAGCGACGCTGATCGGCGGCGGGGGATGGATCGCCGCTGCCTACCTGGCTACGGCTGCGGCCGCCTATCTCCTGCGGCTGGGCATGGTGCGCGTCCTGGCAGACGCCACGGCGCAGGGCTACCTGCTTCCGGCGGCGGCCGAGCTGGATAGTATACTCGCCGCCACGCATCCGGTGCACTACATTACCATGGGGCACGACCACTGTGCACGGCTGGAGCGGCTGGGGCACGCCTGGTACGTCAACACGGGATCCTGGGTAATGCTCTACCAGGAGCAGGGGCCGATCAAGGGAGAGCAGAAGCCAACCTTCTTCCGGCTCGCGGCGGGCAGCGAGGGTGCCCCCGAGCTGCTCTGTTGGGACGACGGGGTAGGGGAGCCGTCCCGTCTGGTGATACGGTCGGACGCCGCCTAGGCGATACTCGCCTGACTGTGATCCCCCAGCGTGAGCCTGTTCGCCTTCGGCTTCTCCCCAGAACGGCTGAGTTCTACGTGGCGGCCGATCAGGCTGTCCTGGATCCGAGCCCGGATGCCGCAGATCCTGCTGTGCTCCAGGACGATTGAGCGCTCGATCTCGCTCTCCTCGATCAAGACGTGGTGGTAGATCGAGGTGAACGGGCCCACGTAGGAGTTGACGATCCTGGTCTCCTCACCGATGATCGTCGGGCCGCGGACCACGCTGTTGACGATCTGCGCACCTCTCTCGACAGTGACCCGGCTGTCCACCTCCGAGTCGGCGTCGACGTGCCCCTCGATCTTCGGCGTCAACTCCTCCAGCGCCAGTCCGTTCGCTTCCAGCATGTCGCCCGGCCGCCCTGTGTCGATCCACCACCCGGTGTGAACGTAGGGATGGACCTGGTGGCCGTTCGTCAGCAGCCACTGGATGGCGTCCGTGATCTCCAGCTCCCCTCTCCACGAGGGCTTGATCTCATCTACCGCCTGATGGATGCGGCTGTCGAACATGTAGATGCCCACCAGCGCCAGGTCGGAGATGCGCTCCTCGGGCTTCTCCACCAGACGGAC
The DNA here is from genome assembly GCA_964530325.1 of uncultured Anaerolineales bacterium. Classification (GTDB taxonomy): domain Bacteria; phylum Chloroflexota; class Anaerolineae; order B4-G1; family B4-G1; genus CAZHAX01. Next base: position 114,523 of record CAZHAX010000001.1, read on the forward strand.
GATTCGCGAGTCCCCATCCAGCTCGGCTACGCCGTACTGCTCCGGGTGAGGGACCTTGGTGAGAACGATCTGGCTGCTCCAGTCGCTCTCGCTGAACTGAGCCACGAGCTGGGAGATTCCTCCCTGGATTACATTGTCGCCCAGGAACATGACGAAGCTGTCGTCGCCGAGGAAATCGCGGCTCACCTTGACGGCGTGGGCCAGCCCAAGCGGCTGCTCCTGGGGTATGTAGGTGACGTCGATACCCCAGCGGTCGCCGTCGCCGACGGCGGCTTCGATCTCCCGCGCCGTGTCCCCGACCACGATGCCGATCTCGTTGATGCCGGCGTCGCGCACCGCCTCAATGACGCGGAAGAGCACCGGCTTGTTCGCCACCGGGATCAGCTGCTTGGCGCTGGTGTAGGTCAGGGGGTAGAGGCGGGTGCCCTTGCCGCCGCTCAGGATCAGACCTTTCATCTGCGGTCTAGTATCCTCCGAGCCTCACGCCGCGGCCCGTGCCGTGTAGGACAGTGCCCACGATGCGGACGTTGACGCGCTGCAAGATCTCCTTCGCCTGCTCGGCCTGGTCACGACGCGTCCCCCGGGCCTTGATGGCCAGCAGCAGGCCGTCGGCCTTGGAGCCGAGCACGGCGGCGTCGGCTACCGGGACGACCGGCGGGGCATCGAACAGGACGACCTCTGCCTGCTGCTTGAGAGCGGCGATCACTTGCTCCATGCGCCGCGAACCTAGGAGATCGGCAGGGTTGGGGGGCAACTCGCCGCTGGGCAGAAGCTGCAGCCCGTCGACGCCGACGTCCGCCAGCAGTGAACCGTCGAGCGATCCGGAGCCGGCTATGGCCGTGGAGAGACCGAGCTCACCGGCCACGCCGAACAGCCCGGCCAGAGCCGGTCGCCGCAGATCGGCGTCGACGAGTATGGTCTTTCGCCCGCTCTGAGCCATTGCCACGGCCAGATTGGCCAGCACAACTGACTTGCCTTCGCCAGCCCCCGGCGATGTGACCACCAACGTGGTCAGCGGTCCTTCGAGCTCGACGTAGGCCAGATTGGTGCGCAGGGTGCGGTACGCCTCCGCCGCAGGCCCGGTGGGGTTGGTTAGGGTGACGAGACTAGGTTTCTGAGCCATCGTGGATCTCTCCCTTTCTCACTTCGCCCGGGGGATCGCACCCAACGCAGGCAGCTCTAGCTTGCGCTCCAGCTCCTGCGGTGTCTGGTAGATGCCCGCCTCGAGGAATTCGATGAAGAGGATGACCACGCCGGAGATGACCAACCCGACAAGGCCGCCCGCGAGGGCCAGAATCGTCTTGCCCGGCGGCCAGGACTGGACGACGGCGGGCTGGTCAAGCGGATAGGCGGTGACCCGGTCCTCCTGGCGCAGCTCGGCGTTCTGCTGGTCGCGCCAGTTCTTCAGCTTTTCCGCCCAGGCCTTGGCGATCTCCGTGGCCTGCCGGGAGTCGTAGTCCTCGACCTCGATCGTGATCATCATCCGGTCTTCCTGCGCGGCGAAATGGACTCTGCTGAGTAGTTCCTGCGGCGTCATGTCGTAGGCCAGCTCGTCGATGACGTCCTGTGCCCAGGCCCTCGTGTTCGCGTTCGTCATATACTGGCGAAGAAGGTACTTGGCCGCCTGGGTGAGGCCCAAGTCCGGCCGCGAGGGCACTATCGCAACGTCGGCCGTGGCCGTGTACTCCGCCTCGGCCAGCTGGCCGAACAGCAGGGCACTCGCGGCTGTGAGGACAACGGCGACCACAATGATCCACCAGCGCCTGAGGATGATGCGGAAGAGATCTCCCAGTTCCATACGTAGATCCTCCTCGTGAGAGCGGCGGCTATTGTACCACAGCGGCAGTCAATGCACAACGACACAGTGCCGCGATTGCACGTCGTTCATTCCGCAGAGATTGGCTCGCTGTGCTTCGGATTCTCCGGCTTCAGATAGTGCCACAGCAGCGCCAACGCCACGCCGACGCAGAGGGCCAGGCCGAGCTTGACCGCCGGATCGAGCAGCTGCTGCAGGAGGCCGGGTTGGGTCTGCGCCGGATTCGGCGCATCCAACAGGCGAGCGGCCGGCTCTACTCCCTCCACCTGAGGGAAGTAGGCCGCGGCGCTCGTCGTCACCTCTTCGGCTATGGCGCCGGCAATGGCCGAAGCCAAGGCTGGATCGCCGTAGTTGAGATAGATGACCAGGATCGAACGGGTGTAGTCGGTGTTGATGCCGGCCTGAACTGTGCCGGCCGCCAGGTTCGGATGGGCGCTCTCCAGCCGATCGGCGATGGCCTGGGCGAACACGCCCGTCTTGGCCAGGTCGGCCAGGCCGCCGGCGATGTACTCGGAGGTGCGCCAGGAGTAGAAGCGGTCGTAGTCCTCGCTCAAGCCTGAGGGGGATGTGCCTGTAGCGAACTTCATAACGATGCTGTAAGAGGGCGGCGGCGTCTCGAAGGTCAGCACGACGTAGACTGCCACGACCACGACCGGTGCGAGCACCAGCCACCAGCGGCGGATCAGAATCCTCAAGTATGTTCTTAGCTCCATCAGTCCCTCCCCTGTTGCAGAGAGCTCTCCAGGAACTGGCTGAGACTGTTCGTGAAGACCTCGCTGCTGAATCGTTCTGCGTTCTTGCGACAGGCCCGGGGGTCGTATTGCCCCGGATCGAACGTCCGTACGGCCCCCGCCAGCGCCTCGGCCGTGGGCTCGAGGAAGAAGACGCCGGTCTCACCAGCGATCACCGTATCGAGCACGCCGCCTGCGCCGTAGGCGATGATTGGACGGCCAGCTGCCTGGGCCTGTACGGGCGCAATGCCGAAATCCTCCTCGCCGGGCACGACGTAGGCCCGGCAGCGGGCGAACAGTTCCGGCAACTCCTCGTCCGCCACCCGGCCCAGGAAGGTCACGTTTGGGCCTGCGGCGGCTTCGAGGGCCTCGCGGGCCCGGCCCTCTCCAGCCACTACGAGCGGCAGGCCCAGCTGGCTGAAGGCCCGCACGGCCAGGTCGATCCGCCGATAAGGCATCAGGCGGGAGACGATCAGGAAGTAGCCCTCTGGGCTGGAAGAGGGCCTGAACCGGGCCGTGTCTACCGGCGGGTGGATGACTGACGAATCGCGCCTGTAGCAGCGCTCGATGCGCTCCCGCACGGAGTTTGAGATAGCTGCAAAGCGGTCGACGCGCTGCGCTGCCCGGTAGTCCCACAGCCGAAGCCAGTTGACGAAGGGGCGCAGCAATGCCTGTACCGCCGCCGGCAGCGCCTCGCGGGAGGCGTAGGAGTCGAACTCCCACACGTAGCGGGTGGGGGTCAGGCAATAGCACACGTGCAGGGCCTCGGCCGCCCGCACCGCGTGGCAGAAGCCGCTCTTGTTGCTGAGCACCAACTCGTAGCCGGAGAGATCCAGCCTGGAGAAGGCGAGCGGATAGAGGGGCAGGTAGGGTCTGTGGTGGCGGTAGATGCCGGGCAGGCGGTCCATCCAGGTGCATCGTATATCCCAGGAGCGGTAGGAGTGCGGCATCCCCTCACGCCAGTACATGGACGTATATACTGGGGCATCCGGGAACATACGGACTAGTGCTTCCAGCACGTCCTCCGCGCCGCCCATCTGGTTGAGCCAGTCGTGGACCAGAGCTGTTCGCACCTAGTCCTCCCCGAGCATGCGCAGCGGTTGCCAAGTCATGCGGTGGAGAGGCGAGGGCCCCAGTCGGGCCAGCGCCTCCCTATGCATCGGCGTTCCGTATCCCTTGTGCTGAGCGAAGCCGTATCCTGGGTGCAGGTTCTCCATTGACGCCATGTGCCGGTCCCGGGTCACCTTCGCCACTATGCTGGCGGCGGCGACGGTCAGGCAACGTAGGTCTGCCTTCGCCAGCGCCCGCTGCGGCAGATCGATGGCCGGAAGGCGCAGATAGTCGATTAGCAGCGCGTCCGTGCGGCCGTTCATTCGCTCCAGGGCCCGAGCCATAGCCGCTCTCGTGGCCTCGACCACGCCGACCGAGTC
>CAZHAX010000001.1:118599-141193 GCA_964530325.1 uncultured Anaerolineales bacterium
TGACCGCACGCCCGGAGGGCCTCCTCTTCCTGCAGATCAGGCTGCAGCCGGGCCATCGCCCTCGCCTCCTCCTGTCTTGCCTTCTCGGTCGTACAGGCCGGCCCGGCTGTTGCGGCGTATCTGGAGGACCTCACGCAGCATCGTCCACGAGTCCCGAAGAGGGCTGACCCGGCTGTGCGTGCCGTAGTACCAGTTCACCGGTACCTCGACGATTGTGTAGCCGCGGCGGGCGGCGATGTGCAGGAGCTCCACGTCGAATGCCCAGCCGTCGATTGTCTGGGCAGCGAACAGGTCTTGCGCGACCTCACGGCGGAAGCACTTGAAGCCGCACTGCGTATCCTGGATGCCGGGAACGGCGAGCAGTCGCACCAACAGATTGAAGACCCTGCCCATGAGGTGGCGGTACCAGGGCTCGTTATAGCGGACAGCCCCGGGCACCTCACGCGAGGCGATGGCCACGTCGTAAGCGGCCAAGGCTGGAGGCAGGAACTTGTTGACTTCCTGGATAGGCATGGCCAGATCGGCGTCGCAGATGAAGAGGTAGTCACCCTGCCCGGCCGGTATGCCCTTGCGCACCGCCGCGCCCTTGCCCCGCACCGGCTGGTACAGCAAGGAGACGATCGGGTGGTTGGCTGCAGTAGCCCGAACGACGTCCGCCGTCTTGTCCGTACTGGCGTTGTCCACCACCAGCACCTCGACGCCGTAGGACTGGGATTCGGCGAAGTCGAGGACCCGCGGCATCGTTTGCGGCAGGCGGCGCTCCTCGTTGTAGGCAGGGATGATAATCGTCAGCAGGGGTCTCTCGCGGTCGATGGCTAGCCCCTTTCGCAGGGAAGTCCGAGCAGCATGATACCTGCTTCAGCCGCTTTCGTCAACGGCGCACAGCAGCCGATCCAGGTAGGCTCTGTCGACAACTCGACTGCGCTGTACGGGCCTGCGCTTGCGCAGCATCCTTGGAATGCCGAGCAGCCCCGCCAACTGGCCGCGCAGCCTCGCTCGCGCTTCCCTCCCCCTCCAGGCCCGCAGGGCCTCGGCCGCTATGCGCAGCTGCGCTCTGAGGATCGACTTCCAGTGCGACCGCCACAGGTCGCCCGGGTAGTCCTTCGCGAGCAGGTAGATGAAATTGCGCCCGTCGTGAAAGCTGGCGATCGGGCCGCCGCCGGTGGCGCTCAACTTGTGATAGACGACCGCGCGCGGAGCATAGATGCAGCGGTAGCCGGCCAGCTGGGCGCGCCAGGCGAGATCCAGGTCCTCGCAGGAGAAGAAGAAGTCCCCATCGAGTAGGTCGGTCTCCTCCAACATCGCGCGTCGATAGGCTGCGCTGCCGCCGCAGGCGCTGAACACGTACTCCTCCTGGTCGTACTGCCCCTCGTCGATCTCCCACACGCCCCGGTTGCGAGGGATGCCGTCGACACAGTAGAGATCGCCCGCCGTGTGGAACGTGTCGCGGCGGTCGAAGAGCAGCATCTTGGAGGCGACGAGCCCCGCCTCAGGGTGACGGGCGAAGGCGGCGACGACCTCCTCGAGCCAGCGGAGATCCGCCTCAGTATCGTTGTTGAGCAGGGCCACGATCTCGCCTTTGGCGGCCTCGATCCCCGCGTTGCAGGCGCCGGCAAAGCCTCTGTTCTCCTCCAGCGGCAGCGGGCGGACTTCCTGGTAGTCGCGCTCGAGGAGCTCCAGCGAGGAATCGCTGGATGCGTTGTCCACGACAATGATCTCGACCTGCGGATAGGTCTGGCAGCGCAGGCTATCCAGGCAGACGGGCAGGTGAGCGGCGCCATTCCAGTTGGGAATGACTACGGTCACAAGGGGAGGCTGAGTCTCGCTCTGCATCGTTCAGACTCCCGACTGGATGAACTCGGCCAGTGCCTCCTGCCAGGGGCGGAGAACGATTCCCAGGGCGGCTGCGGCGGTGTTCGCCAAGGGAGCAAAGGGCGGGGGTGTCGAGTCGCGCCTGTACTCGGCTAGACTGATGGGCCTGACCGCCACGCCGCCCCGTCCGCCCAGGCGGAGTGCCTCTCGGGCGAACTCGAACCGGGAGCAGTATCCGGCGTTGGTCAGGTGATAGGTGCCGTAGGCATCCGTCGCCATCAGGTCGCCCATCGCTTCCGCTAGGTCCGGCGCGTAGGTGGGGTTGCTGACCTCGTCGCTCACCACCTGCAGGCTATCCCTCTCCTCTGCCAGCGCCAGAATGCGGTGCGGGAAGTTGCCGCCCCGTGGAGCGTACAGCCAGGCGGTGCGGACGATGTAGCAGCGATCAACCAAGTCGCGGGCATAGGCCTCGCCAGCCGCCTTCGATCTGCCGTAGGGGTTGATGGGGTGGACTTCGTCTGTTTCCTCGTACGGCTCGCTCGCCCGACCGTTGAACACCTCGTTCGTGCTGACGTAGAGCAGGGCGGCCTCGGTTGCGGTGCAGGCCAGGGCGACGTTCCGCGTTCCCTCGGCGTTGATGAGGTGGGCCCGGTCCGGATCTCGGGCACAGCCGTCGACGTCTGTCCAGGCGGCGGCGTGGATCACGGCATCCGGTGCGAAGCCAGTGATGGCCGCGCTGGTCGCTTCCCGGTCGCTGACGTCTACCTCCGGGAGGTCGCAGCCGCCCAACTCGTGGGCACCCAAGGCCGCCCGCAGGGCCCTGCCCAGCTGTCCCTTGTCGCCGGTGATGAAGATGCGCATTGTACGTAGGAGAGCCTGTCCGCGGAGACGACGAGCCCACCGCGGGGAGGCATTGTACAGCAAGGGGGAGTAAAGCGCAACGAAACGGAGGTCGGCCCGCCCGTCCACTAGCGTGCCGCAGTGGATATGGTATAATCCTGCCCTGATGTTCGGGCCGCGGCGGCGGCGCGGTTGGCCAGAGCCGAGCTGCGAAACTGCCGACATGGCCCGTAGAGCCCCAGACAGAGCATGTACCAGCGATTTTCGCGCCGAGCCAAGCGTCGCCCCGTCAGTCCAACTGCCGTCGTTGTCCTCCTATCGCTGGTGCTCTTGGCCGCGCTCGCCTGCGCTGATCTGCTGGAACCAAAGACAGATGGAGACGTCTCGAATGGGGCGATACCAACCTGGACAGGCTTGCCCTCGACGGATGCCGATCCCTCCTCGTGGAGCCCATTGGGCACGCCGGCCCCCGCCGCGTCGCCAACCCCTATCGTGCACATCGTGCAACCTGGCGAGACGCTGGTCAGCATCGCCCTCGACTACGAGGTCGATGTCGAGCTGCTCCAGTGGGTAAACGGGATCGATGACCCGCGGCTTCTGCGAGCGGGGCAGCAACTAGTCATTCCGACAGGCGACGAGGTGATCGCAACGCCCTCACCGCTGCTCCTGCCCACGCCCACGCCGGTGGCTGCCGGCGTTCGCGGCGAGAGGTGCTACCAGACGCCGGTTGGCAGCCTGCAGTGCCTGGGTGAGATAGTGAACACGAGTGTCCTCACGATCACGAACGTACACGTCACCGTGGCCCTGGTAGACGGGACAGGGGCGACCCTGCTGGAGGCGGATGCCCAGTCCGCCGCCGACCTGGTCCCCCCCGCCGGTCGCTCGCCCTTCCGGCTTCTCTTCACCCGCCCTCCCGAGGGGTGGGCCGACGTGTTGGTCACGGTCGCCCGGGCCGAGGTGGCAGGGCTGCTGCCGCCGAACTACGTCCCGGTCGAGGTCATCGAGACGGAGGCCGAGCAGGGCGACCTGCACTACCAGGTCAGTGGCGTCGTAGAGAATGCCAGCCCGGAGCTCACGGCGCAGAGAGTGAGCGTGATCGTCACCGCCTACGACGGAGAAGGATACGTCATTGCCGTGCGCCAGGTCGATGTCGAGGTTGAGGAAGGCCTGGCGCCGGGCGAGGTGGCGGAGTTCGCCATCCTTGTAGGCTACCACGACGGCCCGCCGGTCCAATACAGCGTGGCAGCGCAGGGACGCGCCGCGATGGAGCCCTAGCCGTGCTCAACCGATGGCTGCGCCGGCTGGCCAGGCTCCTTACGCGCCTGGTAACACGTCTTGACTGCACCGGTCTCGAGCTGATCCCGGCCTCGCCGCCCTATATCGTCGTGACCAACCACCTGTCGGTCTTCGACGCGCTGGTGCTGGCGGCGATCTTCCCGGATGTAGTGCGGCCCTTTGCTGCCGCGAAGCACCGGCGCAACCCAATCTTCCGGCCGATCCTGGAGATAGCAGGCGTCGTCTGGGTGCGGCGCGGCGAAGTGGACCGCGGTGCGCTACGCCGGGCCTTGGAGGTGCTGGCGCGGGGCGAGGGGCTGGGAGTCGCGCCGGAGGGGACGCGTGCCCGCGGGGAGTACGTCCTGCAAAGGGCGAAGGCAGGTGTCGCCTACCTGGCCACGCGGGCGAAAGTGCCCATCGTGCCGGTGGCTGTCTGGGGTGTTGAGCTGATCAAGCGCAATCTTCCCAGCCTACGCCGCTCGGCCGTCTCCGTAAGGATCGGTCAGCCGATACTGCTTCCTCAGAGCGGTCGGGTGGAGCGGCCCAAGCTGGACGAATACACCGATCTGATAATGCAGCGCATAGCGGGGCTTCTGCCGAAGTCATATCGGGGCGCGTATGCCCCGGCGCCAGGGTAGCACCGACAACTGGAGGGTTCGACATGCGCATCCTGGTCGTTGGGTCAGGGGGTCGGGAACACGCGTTGTGCTGGAAGCTGGCTGGCTCGCCGCTGGTGAGCCAGGTCTTTGCCGCCCCGGGTAACGGAGGTACGGCGGCGATTGCCCGGAACCTCGCGGTCTCGAGCTCCGACGTCGAGGGATTGGTCAAGCTTGCCCGCCGCGAGCGGATCGACCTGGCCGTGATCGGGCCGGAAGCCCCTCTAGTGTTGGGTGTCGTTGACGCGCTGAACGATGCGGGCGTCCGTGCCTTCGGGCCATCCGCGGCTGCGGCCCGGCTGGAGGGCTCCAAAGCTTTCGCCAAGCGCTTCATGATTGAAGAGGGCATCCCGACGGCAGTGGGTCCGATCTTCTCGGACTACGAGGCCGCCCTGGCCTACCTGCGCCTGCAGCAGATGCCGATAGTGGTGAAGGCGAGCGGGCTGGCGGCGGGCAAGGGAGTGGCGGTCTGCCAGACGATGGGCGACGCCGAAGAAGCGCTCCGGAAGACGATGGTCGAGCGAGTCTTCGGAGATGCGGGCGATCTGACCCTGATCGAGGACTGTCTGCAGGGCGAGGAGGTGTCGCTGCTGGCCTTCAGCGACGGCCGGACTGTAGTGCCCCTGATGCCGGCGCGCGACTACAAGCGAGTGGGAGATGGCGACGAAGGCCCCAACACAGGCGGGATGGGCTGCTATGCTCCATCGCCGTACCTGCCGGAGGCGGTAGTCGAGGAGGCGGTGGCCCGCGTGCTCCAGCCGGCTATCGACGGGATGAATCGCCGTGGCACTCCCTACGTCGGCGTCCTCTACGCCGGGCTGATGCTCACCGATGCGGGCTTCCGAGTCCTGGAGTTCAACTGCCGCTTCGGCGACCCCGAGACGCAGGTGCTTCTGCCTCTGCTGGAGACCGATCTGGTGGAGATCGTCACTGCCTGCCTGGAGGGAAGGCTGGACCGGCTTGACGTGCGCTGGAAGCAGGCCTACACGACGACCGTCGTCATGGCCTCCGGCGGGTACCCTGGCGAATACAGCAAGGGCCAGGAGATCTCTGGGGTGAAGGAGGCGGAAGCGCTGCCCGACACCGCCGTCTTTCAGGCCGGCACGAAGCTCGAGGACGACAAGCTGGTGACGGCCGGCGGGCGCGTGCTGGCGGTGACCTCGGTCGGCCAGAGCCTGGACGAGGCGCGGAAGCGTGCCTACGAGGGGATTGACGAGATCTCCTTCGAGGGGGCGCAGTACAGGACCGACATCGGTGCCGGCGTGCAGAAGATGCTCGATGAGCAGAAGGCGGCAGCGCAGGGCAGCGCCTATGCCGCGGCCGGCGTGGATATCGATGCTAAGATGCGCATCTTCGAGCGCATGAAGGCGGCCGTCGAGAGCAGCTATACCCCCGGCGTGCTCGGCGGCATCGGGCCGTTTGGGGGGCTCTACTCCCTCGAGCACCTGGCGGACGCGCGCGACCTCGTGCTCGTCTGCTCCACAGACGGAGTGGGCACCAAGACGATGATCGCCGCTGCGATGGGACGCTACGACACCGTCGGTCACGATATCGTCAACCACTGCGTGAACGACGTACTCGTTCAGGGGGCCCGCCCGCTCTTCTTCCTGGACTACGTCGCCGCCGGCAAGCTGGAGCCTGAGCTGGTTCTGGGTATCGTCACCAGCTGTGCTCAGGCCTGCCAGGCCGTGGGCTGCGCGCTCATCGGCGGTGAGACGGCGGAGATGCCCGGTGTCTACCATCCGGGCGCCTTCGACCTGGTAGGTACCCTCATCGGTTGGGTGGAACGCCGAGCGATCGTTGACGGCACAGCCATCAGGGCTGGAGATGTCTGCCTGGGGCTGCCCTCCTCGGGACTGCACACGAACGGCTATTCGCTGGCCCGCAAGGTGTTCGCCGGCGTGGGCTGGGAGACGGAGATGCCCGAGCTGGGGCAGTCGATCGGTGAGGCGCTGCTGGCTCCGCACCGGGCCTACCTGAAGGAGTTCGAGGCGCTGGTGAGCGCCGGGGTGGAAGTGAAGGCAATGTCCCATATCACCGGAGGTGGCTTTGGGGACAACATTCCCCGCGTTCTGCCTGATGGAATCGGTGCCCGTCTCGACCGCGCCTCCTGGGAGGTGCCTCCCGTCTTCCGCCTGATCCAGAGCCGGGGGATGGTGGATGAGATGGAGATGTACCACGTGTTCAATATGGGGATCGGCATGGTTGTCATCGTCGGCAGGGACGACGTGGACAAGGCGATTGAAGCGCTCCCCGGCGGGGCAGTTGTCGTGGGGGAGACGGTCAAGTGGGATGGCCGCGGGCCGCGCGTCGAACTGTAGAAGTATGGTGCCGAACTCGGAGAACTCAGGCGCGAAGCCAGCGGCCAGCGCAAGCACGACCCTCTCCTTTGGGCGGGCCAATGCATTCGCTTTGGTGTTCTTGCTCATCATCCTGGTGCTGTTCCAGGTTGCCTTCCGCCTCACCGGGGCCGAAGCCAAGGTGGAACCGAGTCTCGCCGGCCTGGGATTGCTCCTTCTCGGATTCGTCGGCGGCATCGTAGCCCACGAGTTCTTCCACGCCGTGGGGTGGATTACCGCGGGCAGGCTTTCCTGGAGCGATATCAAGTTCGGCTTCAAGGTGGAGGCGCTGACCCCCTACGCACACAGCAAGGTTCCCATGCCGGCCAATGCCTACCGTCTCGGCATCCTGCTCCCGGGCATCGTCACCGGGCTTCTTCCCGGCGTGGTTGGGATTGCCCTGGGCAGCTACAGCCTGACGGCACTCGGCGCTATTCTGCTTGGATCGGCCGGCGGCGACCTGCTGGCGCTATGGGCTATGAGGTTCGTTCCCGGCAGCGCGGTCGTCCGTGACCATCCGAGTCTGGTGGGCTGCGAGGTGGTCGATCAGACGGGAGAGACTGAGGTGACAAGATGACCCGTATCGCCGTGTTGGTCTCCGGGTATGGCTCGAACCTGGAAGCGATACTGACCGCCGTTGAGGAAGGCAGGCTGCCCGGCGTTGAAGTGGGGCTGGTCGTCTCCAATCGGCGCGAGGCCTTTGGCATCAAGCGGGCCGTACGCCACGGCATACCCGTCGTCTACTTCCCTCTCGGCCCATACACGGCGGCCGGCAGGCCCCGAGAGGACTACGATTCGGACCTGGCCGCGCTGGTCGGCGCCTTCGGGGTCACCTGGGTCGTGCTGGCCGGCTGGATGCACGTCCTGGGCAGTCCCTTCGTCCGCCACTTCCCCTCGCGCGTGGTCAACCTACACCCGGCTCTGCCGGGGATGTTCGCCGGCACGCATGCCATCGAGCGGGCCTACGAGGCTTTCAAGAAGGGCGAGCTCGACCATACGGGGATCATGGTCCACCTGGTGCCGGACGAGGCGGTCGATGAGGGGCCCGTCGTGGCGCAGGAGGAGATAGGGATCCGGCCGGAAGACTCACTGGATGACCTGGAGGAGCGGGTGCACGCCGTGGAGCACCGACTTCTCGTGCAGGCCCTGCACGATCTGATCTGTCAGTCCGATCAGGCATGATGCGGTTGGCCCGGCTGGCCGGGGCCGCGACTGGGTCGTGGTGCGGTTCTACTTCTGCCTGCGCAGCGCGCGGGCAATCCGGTGCTGCAAGCGGACCCACGGCTTGAGCAGGACCGAATCCCGCAGCTTGACCAGCGCATCGGTATGCAGGCTGGCCGCGGCTTCCCCCGCGGCGATGGCCCCTTCCGCCTTGTCCAGATCGAACAGCCCGATGCACAGGGGAATCTCGATCATCACGTCCGGAGGTCTCTTCTGCATCTTCTGGGCTACCAGAGCCTCTGATTGGATGGACATCGACCGCTCCAGGATGCGTAGGAGGAACGCCAAACGCGAACGGCGCAGGACGAGCCGGACCGCAGCGCTGGCGCCCTGATCATCCTGCCCCTCGCCCACATCCAGCAGGCCAGGCAGGTCGTGGAATGTGTGGGAGGCGATCACGTAGTCGGCGCCCATGCCTTGGACGACGTCGAAGGGCACCGGGTTGAGAACCCCTCCGTCCACCAGCATTCGTCCGTGCCACTCCGTCGGCGGGAAGATCGCGGCCAGGGCGGTTGTGGCCAGGACCGCCTCTACCACGGACCCCTCGCGCAGGGTCACTTCCTCGCCCCGCCCCAGGTCGACGGCGGTGAGGGCAAGGGGAATGGGCAGCTGATCGAAGGTCAGGTCGCCGCCGAGGATCTCGACCAACAGCGCCGCGGTCTTATCCCGGCCGACGAGGCCGCGTCCGCTTCGATCCCACTGCAGTATGTCGAGAAGGCGAAGCGAACCGGCCAGCTCCTCAATCGACGACGCCGTGTGCCCGGCGGCGCGAAGCGCGGCCACGACGCCCCCCATGCTCGTGCCGGCCAGCATGTCGATCGGTATGCCCAGCCTCTCGATCACCCTGAGCACGCCGACGTGGGCCAAGCCCCTGGCCCCGCCGCCGCTTAGTGCCATTCCTACAGTCTTGGCCATTGTCTTCTCCCTATCGCGGGCTGATCGCCGTGCCGTCGGCGTCACCGCATGATCCATCTCTCCAGCTCGTATGAATCGCTCCCGTCGGCGAGCAGCACTCGCTGCAGGTCCGGCCAGCCGTACAGGCCGGTGCGAAGGCTGTAACTGCCCGGCTCTAGTGCCTGAGGCAACACCAGCTGGAAACGCGTCACCAGCAGGTCTCCTTCCCTCCAGTACCAGCCTGGGACGCCCGGTCCGTCCACCTGCGCTGCCAGCTCTCCGTCCAGGAAGAGGTGGTTGAAGAAGTGGTACTGCTGGCCAGGTGGCTCGGCTAGGTGCCAATAGGATACGATGGAGAGCACGCCTCCGGGCTCGGCGGCACCCTCGATTGTTGCCCTGACCAGGCCCACTCCATTGTCCCACTCCGCCTGATGCGCGGGGAAGTCCTCACCGGCCGAGGTGCAGAAGAACCGCCAGGGCGGGTCGGCGGGGATGGCCATCTCGTGCTGCTCGATGGCCTGCTGGGGGAGTGCTTCCAGCTGTGCTTCGAGCGCTCCGGGGCCGAGCATGTAGCAGGTAGGTCCGGGAGGGATGATCAGGCCTGCACCCGCCGGGGCAACCCGCACTCGATCGCTGGCGATGAACGAGCCGATCCAACTGAAGGGGGAGAGCTCACCCTCGAACTCGGTGAGTATGATCACCTCTCCTTTCGGCACCCGACGGAGGAAGGAGTCTATCTCGTCGACTGCCGCATCCATCAGCCAGGCGCGGGTTGGAGCCCTGAGTTGCCCCTTCATCTCATAGCCGATGCGCACTGCCCAGAGATGGGTCCACCAGAGCGAGACGAGCAGGACCACGGCGAGGAGCCCGGTGCCGACTGTGCGCCATACCCTGCTGTCGCTCCGGAGCAGCCCTGCCACCCAGGCGCCCAGCAGTGCGAGCGGAGCCGGGAAGAGGAACAGCAGGTAGACGTGCAGCAGGTAGAAGCCGGTGGGCAGGTAGAGTGCCGGCGCTAACGCGGCCCAGGCCGCCGTGAAGAGCAGTACCCCGCGGTGCCGGCGGCAGCGCACGCTCTGGAGGCAGCAGAACAGGAAGGAGCAGGCGAAAAGGAGTAGCAGCACGCAGTGAACGAAGGGGAGCTGGAGAACGGACTCCGCCCAAACGTTGCTGCGCGGTGTCTCCAGGACGCCGCGCCCTGTCAACAGCTCGCCCGCCAGGGCGAAGGCAGCTACGTTAGGGCCGGCTGGTCGCGGCCCGGCGGTGCGAAGCAGCTGGCCGATCTCCAAGGAGGAGGTCATGGCAAGGTACCGAACGTAGGGAGCTATCAGCAGCACGCTCGCGCCCAGCCCGGCCCAGAAGCCAGCCCAGAGCCTCTGCCTCCAGGCTATGATCAAGCCGGCCGCGAAGAGGAGCGCTGCCCAGGGTGCCGCGGCTACGTGCACCGTGCCCATTAGAGCGGAACAGACGAGTGCCCCTGCGAGATGGACGGGATGCTTGCTCTTCGATCGCGCCAGCAGTATCAGAAAGAAGGAGAAGGCAAGCGTGGCGAACGTGGGAACGAGCGATTGGTACCAGATCCAGCGGACGAACTCGACGATCCACGGATTGGTGGCGTACATGCAGGCTGCAACCAGCGCGGCTCGCCGGCCGACCGCTCGCCGCACGGCGGCGTAGAGCGTCGCCAGGGCCACGAGATCGAGCATCGAGAAGAACCACTTGATGGCTATTGTCCTCTTGACCAGCAGCAACGGTATCGCCGCTATGTAGGAGGTGACCGCCGTCTGCCAGATCCCCACCGACGACTTCATTCCGGCCAGAGGCAGGCTGCGGAGCGAAGCGAGTTCTGCGGCTCCGCTGAGCAGTGAGCTCTGGTCGCCCCCGATCAGCGCTTCGTGGAATGCCGCGAGACGGAGATAGGCCGCGACCAGGATGATGAGCACCGCAGCCCAGTGGACCGCGGGCTTTCCTCCGCTCGCCCGTCCTGCCATCCGTGGATCTGTCATGGGGTTCGCCATACGACGTCAGGGGTGTGCCAGGCGCGGTTTCAAGGCGGCGGAGTGGAGTTCTCTTCGGTATGCCCGGGTCGGCTGCCGTGGGCAGCGTGACCACGCCAATCGAGCGTTTTCTCACCCCGAGTGGCACATCGGGCGAGCAGGCACCTCATTCCAGGTACTTGCCGACCAGCGGGGCCAGATCTCGCTTGGTCTCCTCTGGGATCAGATCTTGCTGAGTGATCAAGGCGGAGGCCAGCGTCGAGCCGCACTCGCAGTCGCGCTTCGCCTTCGCCAGCTTCGGCACCAGCGAGCGGATTGTGTTCTGGGCCAGGTCCGCGTTCGCCGCCAGCGTGGCCAGCAGAGCCTCGACGGTCACTGGCTCCTCCGTCTCGTGCCACACATCGTAGTCGGTGATGTGAGCCATTACGGCGTAGCACATCTCCGCCTCCCGCGCCAGGAAGGCCTCGGGGCAGGTGGTCATGCCGATGATGTCCATGCCCCATGAGCGGTAGGTGCTGCTCTCTGCCTTGGTGGAGAAGCGAGGTCCCTCGATGGTGATGAAGCGGCCGCCGCGATGGATCGCGCCGCCCAATCCGTCAACAGTGTCAGCCAGCAGGCTGGACAGCCGGCCGCACAGAGGGTCGGCCACGCCGATGTGGGCGACCAAGCCGCGGCCGAAGAAAGTGTATTCGCGCTTCTTGGTGAAGTCGAAGAGCTGGTCCGGCACGACGACGTCGCCTGGCGCAGCATTCTCCCTAAGCGAGCCGCACGCCGAGATGGAAAGGACCTGCTCGACGCCCAGTGTCTTCAGGGCGTAGATATTCGCACGGTAGTTGACCTCCGTCGGCATGATGTGGTGGCCACGGCCGTGGCGGGCGACGAATGCAACGCGCACGTCCTCGATCGAGCCGATCACGATCGTGTCCGAGGGGTCGCCGAACGGGGTGTTCACCACTCTCTCTTCGATGCCGCTCAGCTCCTCCATCTGGTAGAGGCCGCTGCCGCCTATGACGCCGATGCGAATGGGAGTGTCTGCCATCAGATTGCTCCTTCGTTGGTGTTGGTCGCCGCACCCGACCATTCTACTGCAGGCGCCAGCTCAATGCCAGTGGGCCCGGTAGACGACCATCGTGGCGCCGCCGGTGATGGTGCGATGCTCCAGTGTCACTTCCCGAACCGGCTCCAGCACGTCGGACCGGGCTGCGAGGCCCGGGAACCAACTGGGAAAGATGATGACGTAGTCGGCCTGATGCTCTGCGAGGAAGCGGAGCAGGAGGTCGGTCCGGTCCGGTGAGCGGAGCAGGGCCTGTACCTCGGGTGTGATCAGCCCGGCCAGGTCGATCACGTAGCGCTCAGAGATGTAGGTGATGGCTCCGATGTCGTTCAGGGCCAGAACTGCCTCCTCCGGCGTGTTCTCTTCCACCCACCGGCCGAGCTCGACGTGCATGTCGTTGATGCTGGCGACGTCCCACGCGTAGTTCTGCGCCATTGCCGGCAGCCGCCAGGCAGTTGCCGCCACCAGTAGAGCCAGTAGCGCAGCTGACGCGACGGGCGAGGGACGCCAGCGGAAGCCTCGTTTCCTGGCAATGGTCCTGGCTTCCAACAAGCCCTGCGTGGCCACGACCGCGTTGCACGGAATCAGCGGCATGAGGTATCGCCCGTGCTGGTAGAGGTCGATGTGCAGGAACCCGTAGGCAAGGACTAGGCCGCCTGCCCAGAGGCTGAGAATAGGCGCCCTCCTCAGGCCCAGGAGTAGCCCAAGGAGGAAGAAGGGCAGCAGGATCGGGCTGTCCAGCACCAGGTAGGTCGCGGCTGCGCTCAGGTAGTCGAAGTGCGGGAGGAGACCCGGCGATACCTTGGCCTGGTATGTGTTCGGCAGCAGATGCCCGCCGGTCTGCAGCGAGAACAGGATGTAGGGCAGCACGAGCGCGGCAAACAGGAGGGCCGGCAGCAGGGGCCAGCGGCCTGGCGAGGCGCTGTGCTCTCGGACCAGGACGATGATGAAGTCGGCCAGCGACAAGGCGAAAAGCAGGTAGCCCTCGGGCCGGGAGAGAGCAGCCAGCGCGAAGAGAAGGGCCGTGCTCAGACGGTAGCGCCGCCGGGCCCGATCTGTCAGGTGCGAGCCGATCGCCGCTAGACTCAGCGCGGCGAACAGGCAGGTCTCCTGTGCAGACAGCCCTGCCCACACCATTCGGCCGTTGACGGCAACTACTGCGCCGGCGATCCAGGCGGTCCAGCAGATGCCGGTGAGCCGCTTCGCCAGAACGTAGGTGAACGCTACGGCGAGTAGAAAGCAGACGGCGCTGAGGACCTGCCCCGCAGCGGGGAAATCGCCGCCGACGACGTAGACTGCGGCCAGGAGCAGGGTCCACAGGGGGGCGGTTGAGCCGGCGGTCGGCTCGCTCGGATTGAACGAGAAGCCGTCTCCCCTGGCCAGGTTACGCGCGAACTGGAAGTGAATCCAGGCGTCGTCGAGAGGCACTCCGCCCTGGCCCGGCGCTGCCGCCTGCGCCCGTACGGCGAACCCAGCCAGGGCCAGACAAGCGATCAGGAGGAGGCTCGCCAGCCACGGCCAGTCGTGCCGCCCGAATGCTCGATCCACGCTCACGACATGCCCCGGCACATTCCCCCGTCCACCGGGAGGCAAACGCCGTTGACGTACGACGCCGCCGGGGAGACGAGGAACGCAGCAGCGGCGGCGAACTCCTCGGGCTCTCCCAGACGGCCGAGGGGGATGGCCGCGGCGATCTTCGCCTCCTCCTCGGCGGCGGTGGTGCCACTCCGCTCCGCCCGGTCGGCAAGGAGCTGGTCGACCCTGGCGGTGCGCGTCCAGCCCGGGCAGATCGCATTGGCGCGGATACCCGCCGGTCCGAGCTTGTTTGCCAGCGTTCGCACCAGCCCGGCCGCCGCCAGCCGGCGGGCCACAGCCTGGCCCAAGCCCCTACTGGCGGCCGTGACCAGGGCGACCCTGCCGGCCAGGCCCGGGTCCACTACTCCAGCTCCAGCCTGAGCTTGGTCTGGCCGATGCCCACGATGTCACCCTCTCGGACGACAGTGGCGTGGCCAATCCGACTCTCGTTCAGCAGCGTGCCGTTCCGGCTGGCCCGGTCCTCCAGGTGCCACTGTCCCTCGCGCCAGGTCAGCAGAGCGTGGTGGGCGGAGGCGTAGGCGTCCGGCACGCAGATCGTGTTCCCGGCTGCACGGCCGATCGAGGTGACAGGCTGCAGGGCAAGAACGGTGCCCACGGGGAGTAGGAGCTCGTCGCTGCTTTCGACTACGACCGCCCGGCCCTTGGGCTTGAGAGCGTCGGCCCTGCCCTCCTGCTGCCGCAGATCGCGCCAGAGCATGATCACGACAGCTGCCAGGAAGGCGTAGAGCAGAAGGGCGAGCAAGATGCGCAGCGCCAGGAGCAGAATCTCCATCGCTAGTCGGCTGCTGCATCGCGGGGGGGCGATCGGAAGGCGGGCGTGTTCTCTTTCTCAGATACGGACTGGGGTATGGGTGTCGGCGGGTCCTCCCCGTAGATCACGCTCACGCCGGCGAACGAGACCACGTCACCGCAGTGGAGGACGCACTCCTCGACCGGGTAGCCGTTGATTGTGGTCCCCCCGGCGCTGTCCAGATCGTACAGCACGTAGCGGCCGTACCGCTGCCTGAACTGCGCGTGGTGACGGGAGACCCGAGGGTCCTCGAGGATCAGGTCATTGTCCAGGGCGCGACCGATTGATATGACTGGCTCCAGGAGATTGACATGTCGCCTGCCCTCGAGTATCAGGAACGGCCGGCCCGGCGGCTTGGAGGACCCGCTGGCAACGGTCGCCTCGCTGGGTTGCATCTCGCGCGTCTCTCCCTTCTGCGCCACGTCCTCGGGCATCCACTTGGCCGTTACGCGCACCTGACGGCTTCGTACCTCCCGGCGAGGCAAGACGCGCACGACGGGCGGGCCCGCTGTGGCCAGCCCTGCCTGGGCAGACAGCTCGCCCACGTGGTGGGCCAACTCGCTCTCGAGATCCGGCTGCTCAACTGCCAGCGCATCGCAGTCCTCGGGGTTGAGGTAGATCCAGTAGTGAGTTGGCGCTTGAGCCACGCCGTCGTCCGACACAGTGTGGCTGTCCTCGATAGCCCGTGTGAGATGGGTTGCCACCTCTAGAGGGCTCAGTCGGTCGGCGAAGAGGCGGGCGAACGTCCCTTCCACCAGCTTCTCCGCCAAGGCCTCGAAACTGGATATCCTCCCCATGGCCCGGCGATTATAGCGCGATAGCTGGCATTCTGCAACCCGGCTGGCTCTCGGCTGGCCTCCTCGGCGGCAGGGGGGGGCGGTCTTGATAATCGCCATCGTTCGTGGTACGATTCATGCTGATGCGTCGCTTCGAAGAGGTTGAGCATACTGCCGACCTGGCAATCCGTGTCCGAGGGCGGACCTTGGCTGAGCTGTTCGCCAATGCCGCCTACGGAATGGCCGCGCAGTTGGTTGTTCCAGGGGAGGTGGCTGCGACCGTGACGGAGTCGATCGACCTCCGGGCACAGGATGCCGAGGCCCTCTTGGTGGCCTGGCTCAGTGAGCTGCTCTACGTGGGCGAGAGGCACGGATGCGTGTTCACCGAGTTCGACATGCTGGAGGTTGGAGATGCGCGGCTGCGGGCCACGGTCCGCGGGGGACCGGTGGGCGAGTACCTGGGCCACATCAAAGCGGTGACCTTCAGCGAACTCCACATAGCGCGGCGTGACGATGGGTTCGAGACGATGGTGGTGTTCGATGCCTGAGGGAGAAGTCGATGGCTGAGAAACGAGGCTTCAAGCAGGTCGACACGTACTTCTGGGAGCTGCCGCGGAGTGCCCGTGCCGACATGCGGGTCCCGGCACGACTCGTCGGCGACAGCCAGCTTATCGAGGCGGCGTTTCGCGATCGCACTGTCGAGCAGCTGACTAACGCGGCGACGCTTCCAGGGGTGGTCAAGTACGTTCTGGCTATGCCCGATTTCCACCAGGGCTACGGTTTCCCAATCGGGGGCGTGGCCGCGATGGAGGAAGATGGAGGGGTCATCTCGCCCGGCGGCGTAGGCTACGACATCAACTGCGGCGTGCGTCTCCTGGGCACGAGCATCGAGCGAGACGAGGTCGGCCCGCATCTGCGCGACCTCACCGGAGCGCTCTATCTGAGCTGCCCCAGCGGAGTAGGGGGCAAAGGCAGGATGCGGGTCTCGGAGCGTGAGTTGGACGAACTGCTGAGGAATGGCGCCAAATGGGCCCTGAAGAAGGGATTGGCGCGTAGGGAAGACATCGAGCACACCGAAGAGGGCGGCTGTCTGGAAGGCTCTGACCCGAGCAAGGTCAGCCCGCGGGCGAAGGAGCGAGGTCGCCCCCAGGTCGGCTCGCTGGGAGCGGGGAACCACTTCCTGGAGATCGACTCCGTGGAGGAGGTCTACGACGCCGAGGCTGCCCGGACGTTTGGGCTGCACGAAGGTCAGGTGGTTGTGCAGATCCACTGTGGGTCGCGCGGCCTGGGCCATCAGGTTTGCGACGACTACGTTCGCAGCCTGCAGGCGGCTGTACACAAGTACAAGATCGAGCTGCCGGACCGGGAGCTCGTGTGTGCCCCGCTTGATTCTCCGGAGGGTCGGGCCTACTATGGTGCGATGGCTTGCGCCGTCAACTACGCCTTCGTCAACCGGCAGGCACTGACGATGGGAGTGCGGGAGGCGTTCGAGCAGGTGCTGGCAGGGCGGGTCAAGGACCACGACCTTTTCCAGGTCTACGACGTGGCGCACAACATCGCCAAGTTCGAAGAACACAGGGTGAACGGTGGTCGCAAGAGATTGTGCGTCCACCGCAAGGGCGCCACGAGGGCCTTTGGACCGGGATCGGCGGCCCTGCCGGCGGACTACAGGGACGTCGGCCAGCCGGTGCTGGTGCCCGGCTCGATGGGGACCTCCTCGTACGTTCTGGTTGGAACGGAGAAGGCGATGGAGCTGACCTTTGGCTCCAGCTGCCACGGGGCCGGGCGGGTGATGAGCCGTACGGCGGCGCGGAAGAGGGTGGACGGCGCAGAGTTGAAGCAGCAGCTGGAAGGGCAGGGCATAGTCGTCCGCGCCGGCAGCAACCGCGGCCTGGCCGAGGAGGCGCCTGCCGCCTACAAGGACGTGAGCCATGTCGTGGAGGTGGTCCACGGGGCCGGGATCGCCCGCAAGGTGGCGCGGCTGCAGCCGCTGTCCGTCATAAAGGGATAGAGAATCGGCACGCGCGGCCTGCCGCTCGTCCGCTATCGTGCGTGCTGCTGTGAGGAATATGACATTGAAGGAAGATCATCGCAACCGGCGATTGCTGCTGTTCGGCTTCGCCGTAGTGGCGTTGCTGGCCGCGCTTGTGGTGGCAGTTCCTGCTGTGCTGCGGGCGCTGCCCGACCGATATGCCTACTACCTGCCCGAGTTCCTCCAGGACTGGCGGCGGGAGGAGCACCCGGACACTCTGCCGACGCCGATTCCCAGGCAGACGCCTGACGGTGGGGCTCCTGCCCCGTCCCCTACGCTGCTCGCGGAGACCGCTACGCCCTCCCCATCGCCCTCCCCTGCGACTCTGCCGATCAGCCATACGCTCACCGGATTGGCGCATGAGCCGCAGTGGTGGAACAACTGCGGGGCAGCGACGCTGGGCACTTGCCTCTCCTTCTGGGGCTTCGAGCTGACGCAGGGTGACATCGCGCCCCTGCTCAAGCCGGACCCGGAGGATAAGCACATCGACGTGACGGAGGTCGTCGCCTACGTCCGCACTCTGGGCATGGAGGCGGTAGCGCGGGTGGGCGGGGATCTGGCGCTGCTCAAGCGGCTCGTGCTGGCGGGATTCCCTGTCATGGTCGAGACCTGGTATGTGGAAGCGCCAAACGACCAGTACGGCCACTACCGTCTGGTCGTAGGATACGACGACAGCGGCCAGAGCTTCGTGCTGCAGGATTCGCTCGATGGGCCAGACCTGGAGATCAGCTATCAGGAGCTGGACGAGCTGTGGCGCGTGTACAACCGGGTCTACATCGTCATCTACCCGCAGGAGCGCGTCGCGGACCTGGGGGCTGTTCTGGGGCCGAGCTGGGACGAGAAGGCCGCGGTCCGAGCGGCGCTGGATGTGGCCAGGGCAGAGGCCGGCCTGAGCGTGCCCTCGTGTGTGGCCTACGCAGACTGCGCGAATTGGGTGAGCTTCTCGTGGTTCAACGTCGGGACAGGCAACGTGTTGCTGGGAGAGTTTGGTGAGGCTGCGGTAGCGTATGATCAGGCGCTGTCGCTCGGGCTGCCTCGCAGGATGCTGTGGTATCAGTTCGGGCCCTACCAGGCCTACTACGAACTGGGACGGTACGATGACGTAATCCGGTTGGCGGACGCAACGTTGGCGCAGGCTAACCTGGAGGAGTCCTACTACTGGAGGGGGAGGGCGCGGCTGGCGCTGGGCGACGTTGATGGCGCGCGAGCCGACTTCCAGGCGGCGCTCCACTATCACGAAGGCTGGGCACCGGCTCAGGAACAACTCGCGGAGCTGGAGTAGAGCAGAGCGCCTCGGGTCACATCGGGCTCCGATCATGAGCGAACGGCAAGGCAGCGGAGGAGCGGACCGCGGCGCCAACGGAGCGCGCCACGTAGCGCGATCCGCCCTCTTGGTGGCCGTTCTGTTCACTGCGGACAAGCTGCTGGCGCTCGTGCGGGACAGGGTCATCGGCCGCGCCTTCGGTACCTCGGCCGAGCTCGATGCCTACTACGCCGCCTTCGAGCTGCCGGACGGCCTCTTCACCGTGGTCGCCGGGGCAGCGATGGCCACGGCGCTTATCCCCGTCATATCTGATCGTATCGGCCGCGGCGATAGGGAGGGAACCTGGAAGCTCTTCTCCTCTGTCGTCAACTCGGTGTTGCTCGTCGTCGCTGCGGCGAGTATCGTCGCGGCGGTTGCCGCCCCGCAGATCATCGGCCTGGTCGCCCCCGGTTTCGACGCCTATCGGGCCGCTCTGGCCGTGCGCTTGATGCGCCTGGTGCTACTGCAAACGCTTGTCTCGAGCGCGAGCGGCATCCTGATGAGCACGCTGCAGGCCCACCAGCACTTCCTGCTGCCGGCCTTGGCGCCGATGGCCTACACGCTGGGGAGGATCGCCGGCGCGGTCTTTCTGGCGCCCCGATGGGGCGTCTTCGGCCTGGCCTATGGAGGGCTCGCCGGGACGGTGGGCCACCTTCTCATCCAGCTGCCCGGCATGTGGCGGTACGGCGGTCGTTGGTGGCCGGTTCTTCACCACCCAGATCTCGGTCGGGTCCTGCGCCTGTTGGGTCCGCGCGTACTTGGTATGGGCGCGACTTACTTGACGTTCGTAGTCCCGACGTTCCTGGGCTCTCGCCTGGCCGAGGGCGCGATCGCCGCATACGAATACGGGTGGCGCCTGATGCAGTTCCCGGAGACGATTATCGGCACCGCCGTTGGCTTGACCGTGTTCCCCACGCTGGCCAGGCGAGCGAACGAGGGCGACGACGATGGTCTGCGCCGTACTGCGGCCTGGGCGCTCAGGCTCGTCTTAGCGCTGGCGATCCCTGCCGCGGCGGGCATCGTGCTTCTCGGCCGGCCGTTGACCGCCCTGTTCTTTCAGGGCGGCGCCTTCGATGCTGAGGCGACCGAGCGCGTCTACTGGGCGCTGGCCTTCTTCGCCCCGGCTCTGGTAGGGCACGCTGCCCTGGAGGTGGTCAGCCGCACCTTCTTCGCCCGGCGGGACGTCTGGACTCCGTTCTGGGCCGCGCTGGCTGGGCTCGGCGTCAATGTGACCATTGGCTGGGGCCTGCTTGGAACACTTGACCACGGGGCGCTGGCGCTCTCCAATGGCCTGGGCGCGCTGACGCAGGTAGCGCTGCTCTTGGCCATCTCTCAGTGGCTGCTCGGTGGATTCGAGGCTCGTGCCGCCCTGTCCACGATCGCACGGACCGGCGTGGCCACGCTGGCGATGAGCCTGGCGGTGTGGGGCATCAGCCTGGCCCTGCCGGGTGCCGGGCTGCTCCAGACCGCTGTCGCCCTGGGTGCGGGCGCGGCTACGTTTGTCGGCGTGGCCCTGCTGGTTCGTCTCAGGGAAGTGCGGGATCTGCCCCGGCTGCTGCTGGGGCGAGGCGCGCAAGGGCCCACACCCGGTGACCCTCACGCTCTCGCAGACTGAAGCCAAGGCGCTGCCCCGCCCTCACGAGAGCGGGGCAGCTTGCGCTGATGGGACTTGCTTGTACGGCCCCTGGCGGGCCGCTCTCAGTCCAGATTGACGATGCTGGAGGCGCCGGACGAATTGGCCTCCCCGAGTGTGGGGTCGCCGGTGTAGTAGACGTGGGAGGCACCGCTGGCGATGACATCGAGCCGGCCGCTGACGTCGACGGTGACCGAGCTGGCACCGCTGGCGCTGACGTCGGCGTCGGCGACTGGGAAGTCCAGCAAGTTGACCTCGCTGGCGCCCGAGGCGTCGACTCTCAGGTCGGCAGCCGATCCTCTCAGTGTGACGTTGCTGGCTCCTGAAACGTCGGCCGCGAAACTGCTGGCCTGGACATCACCTGTCAGCGTGCTGGCCCCCGATATCTCCGCGTCGAACGCCTCGGAAGACCTGAATCCGCTGATGCTCCCCTGGCTGGCCCCGCTCAGCTCCAGCCTCGCCAGGGAGGGCATCGTGATCTCCGCTTCCATGGTCATGTCGCCCAGGATATTGAATCCGAAGCGGGTCTCCAGGCCGATGACGAGCGTGTTTCCCTGCTTCTCCACCAGGAGGTAGTCGACGATGCTCTCGTCGACGCGGACGACCACGCTGAACTCGTCACCCTGCTCGATGTCAACCTCGAAGGCATGGCTGGCCTCTACCCGGTCAAAGCCGGTGATCTCTTCCTCCCTGGTCGCTATTTCGCCGGACGGGGTGACCTGCACCTGTTCCTCGATCTCCTCGATCAGATTCCCGAGCGGTCCACAGCCGCAGACCAACAGGCCAACGATGCACGAGACTGTAACAAGGACTCTCCTGGACATTGCCTTACCTCCTTGCACTCGCGTCCTCGCGCGCGCCGCCCCGCCGCAGGGGATCCGCCCCACGCCAGCGCTCGGACAGGCTGCAGCCATTGGCGGCTCGCCGTGGGGTGCCATGATTATACGGGCATGAGCCAGCCAGGGCAAGCGGCGCCTCCTGATGGATTGCGTCGCTTGGACCCAGCCGGCTCAGGCTCTCCGGTGCACGACGGCCGGGCTATCTGAGCACGAGAGGGAGGAAGACGCGGAGTCGCGCCTCATCCGCCCCGATGTCGGGCAGAGCTCCGATCCGCCGCGGGTCGCCGTCTATGTCTATGGTCACGCCGGCCTCCAGCCCTGCGTCGATCGCTGCCGAGCCTGGACCAAGGTGGTAGTCGCCGCCGCCGGAACAGGCGAAGCCGGGTGACTCCCACAGGTTCAGAGTACCAGTCGAGAGCGTGCCGCTTCCTGCCCAGGGGGTGACGTTCGCCCAGGAGCCGTCGCCCCAGAGAGTGGCCTCGAGCGCCGCGTTGCTGTCGCCGGAGACGTAGATGCCGATCGTGTGGCTGACCAGGACCGTGTTGGTCAGCGCCACGGTGCTGGTGTAGGCGACGTATAGACCCTCGCCGCTTCCGCCCTGGTTGCGGGCCAGCGTGGTGTGGAGGAGGCGGGCGCTGGTGGTCTGGAGGTTGATCCCGGGCCCCTCTCCTGCCGTGGTTATCTGGTTGTCTGCCACCAGGTTGCTCTCCAGAGTGGCATTGCTGCAGTTGAGGAACAGGATGCCCGCGCCATCGCCGCTGGCCACGTTGTTGCAGACCTGGTTTGCGGAGAGCGCGGCGTCGTCGCTGCCAGTGAGCCACAGCCCGCCGGCCAGGCCGACGCTGGTGTTGCTGAAGACCAGGTTGCGCGCCAGGCTGACGCTACCGCTGCTGTTGATCCAGGCGCCGGCGCCGTACTCCGCCAGGTTGTCGTGGATCTGGCTGCTGCCCAGCGTGGAGGTCGGGCTCTGGGTCAGGTAGAGTCCGCCGCCCATGCCCGCAGTGTTGGCGTGAATCGCGACTTGCGTCAGGGAGGAGAGAGGGCTCTCGCTGACATAGACGCCGCCGCCGAAAGTGGCTGTGTTGCTGAAAACGTCGACGCCGTTGAGCGTCAGGGCACTCCCTTCCCTCGCGCTGACGCCTCCCCCGTAGCCGTTCATGCCGGAGGTGTTGGCCTGGTTGTCCCGCACGCCGCCGCCGGCAATGGTGGCGTCGTTCCCGTACAAGTCTATGCCGCCGCCGTAGCCAAGGCCCGAAGTGTTGGCGGTGTTGCCCTCGACGGTGTTGTCTTCGAGCGCGGCATCTCCCCACATGAAGCACAGGCCGCCGCCGTAGCCGTACCCTGTCTCGGCCGCCGTATTGCCGGCGATAATGTTGCCGCTGACAGTGGCGTGTACCCCGCGGAAGTAGGCACCGCCGCCGTAGCCGCTGCCGCTGCTTGTGCTGGCCACGTTTCCCTGCAGGCGGCTGTCCAGGAGGGTGGCGGTGCCGCCGATGAACCCCAGCCCTCCGCCCCAGGCGGTGACGCTTCTGCTGGCCAC
>CAZHAX010000001.1:141293-396069 GCA_964530325.1 uncultured Anaerolineales bacterium
GGAAGGCCCGGCGTGGGAGGTGTGATCCGCCACACAGATCGTTTCGCCCCCGGCAGCCTGGCCCAGCGCATACTGGACCGTTCGGCAGGGCTGCTGCTCGTCGCTGCAGTCTGTCGAATCCTGGCCTTCGGGACTGAGGACGTAGCGGTCGCAGACGTCCTGGGCCTGCGCCGGCCGGCTAGATACAGCTGCAAGCATCAGCAGACCCAGTCCAGCCGACAAGATCAGTGATGCGGAAAGGCGAGCTCTCATCTCTGTACCCTCCTATGGGCGGCGGACGGGGCGTGCTGCCGCACCCGGGCAAGTCAATCCCTCATCGGCTTGAACGAGCTGGCGTCTCCCGGTGTTACACCCCGTCTGGCCTGGCCGCGCGAGGCGGATTTCCCCCGAGGGAGGAGACTGGTGGCATTCGCAGCCACACGCTACGCGGGCGTTGATAGTGGTGGCGTATCGACAACCCTGATTCCTCACACCACTGTCGTGCGGTGGATTGCGGGGGGCGTGCCGATCTCAGTGTACCAGAGAACCGGTGCTGGGCCAAGGGGGAGGTTGACGCTGTCCGCCGAACCGTCCCTACCGCTGTTTGACAACGCGGTGGGTGGTGCCATAATAGGGTCGGGTAACCCGGCATCGTCCCACCGCTGATCCTCCTGCCGCAACGGTCAACGACAGACTGCCCTCGACCAGGCCACCAGCCCGCCGTAGCTGTACCTGCCGGTGGTGTGCTCCAGGCAGGCATATCGTATGGGAGGAACAAAGTGAAATGAGAACGCGGCGACTGTTCGTGGCGCCGGCAGCGGCTGCAGTTCTGCTGCTGGGATTGACGCTGGTCCTGGCGCAGGCCAGACAGGCGGAGGCGGCGCCGGCCGGGTTGGGAGAGGTCGCGACCCAGCTTCTGGGCGAGCCGCAGCTGGATGGAGCCCTGCTCATCCGGCAGACCGCAAAGATCACAGCCGGCGGCTCCACGGGCTACTTCGGCCAATCCGTTGCGGTCGAAGGAGACGTGGCACTGGCCGGCGCGCCATTTGAGAACGGCGTGCGCGGCGCGGCATACGTCTTCCGGCGCAACGAGGATGGCGCAGAGGAATGGGGTCGGGTGAAGAGGCTGGCCCGGGCTGGCGGGGCATACGACGACCATTACGGCATGTCAGTCGGCGTTGATGGGGACACAGCCGTGGTCGGCGCATTCGGAGTCGACTCCTACCTGGGTGCGGCCTACGTCTACTACCGCAACGAGGGCGGGGCGGACAACTGGGGGCTGGCGGCCGAGATCACGGCTACAGGTGGCCAGGCGGGGGACCGATTCGGCTACTCGGTGGCCATCGACGGTGACACGATCGTCGTCAGCGCCTACAGCGCAGACTCGAACACCGGGGCCGCCTACGTCTTCGCCCGCAACGAGGGGGGCCAGGATAGCTGGGGGCAGATGGCGCATCTCACCGCCACCAGCAGCCTCGGCGTCAGCTACTTCGGCTGGACGGTGGCCGTGGATGGCGACACGATCGTCGTCGGCGCTCCCTCGACGGACATCAGCCGCGGGGCGGCGTTCGTCTACAGCCGCAACCAGGGAGGCGCCGACAGCTGGGGCCAGGTTGCCGAGATCACCGCCACCGGCGGCGTAGCCACCGATTTCTTCGGCGGCTCGGTGGCGATCGACGGGGATACCATCGCCATCGGGGCTTCGGGGAAGGACTCGGACCGGGGTGCCGCTTACCTGTACGGGCGCAACGTGGGAGGCATGGACGGCTGGGGATTGACCGCCGTGGTCAGCGCCAGCGATAGGGTGAGCAACGACGAGTTCGGGACGTCGGTCGATATCGACGGGGACACGCTCGCCGTGGGCGTTCCCTACGACGACGACCTCGGCTCGTCCTCCGGATCGGTGCGCATCTTCCGGCGCAACGAGGGCGGTGCGGACAGCTGGGGCGAGACCGCCAGGCTGCTGCCGTCTGACGGCGCGGCCACCGACTTCCTGGGCGGCTCGGTCGCCATCGACGATGGTACGGTAGTCGCCGGCGCGCACGGAGCTGATGCCAACAGCGGCGTGGGCTACGTATTCACGCGGTGGGGAGGGGCGTGGGAGGAGGAGAGCGAGCCCTCGCCGGACGACGCCCAGATGGGCGACTGGTACGGCCGCTCAGTGGACGTGCAGGGCGACGTTCTGGTGGGCGGCGCGCCCTATGAGGATTCGCAGGGCGCCAACGCCGGATCCGCCTACATCTTCGAGCGGAACCGGGATGGAGCGAGCGCCTGGGGGCAGACGGCCCACATCTCCGCATCGGACGGCGCTGACTCCGACCATTTCGGCTGGTCTGTGGCTATAGACGGCGATGCCGTCGCCGTCGGGGCAGAACAGGGGGACGGAGCCGCGGCGGACAGCGGCGCTGTCTACATATTCGAACGGAACGCTGGGGGAGTGGATGCCTGGGGTTCTACTCGGAAGATCACCGCGACTGACGGCGCAAGCGGGGACATGTTCGGTGCCTCTGTGGCGATGGATGGAGGTATCCTGGTCGTGGGCGCGCCCGAGGATGACGATGGCTGCCCGCCGGCTTCCGACTGCAACTCCGGCTCCGCCTACATCTTTGCCCGCAACGAGGGAGGCGGGGACAACTGGGGGCTGGTGCAGAAGATCACGACGACCGATTCCATCGCCAACGATCTCTTCGGCAGCGACGTGGCCATAGACGGGGGCACGATAGTCGTGGCCGCCGAGAGCGACGACGAGAACGGCATCAACTCCGGTTCCGCCTACGTATTCAGCAGGAACGAGGGCGGGGCGGACGCCTGGGGGTTGACCGCCCACATATCTCCAACCAGCCCCGCTCCCGTCGACTTCTTCGGCAGCTCAGTCGATATCGACGGCGGCGTGATCGCCGTAGGGGCCACCAGCGACGACGGGCCGGACTGGGCCTCTCCACACCCCAACTTCAACTGCGGCGCCGTCTACGTCTTCCAGCGCAACGAGGGCGGGCTGGATGCTTGGGGGGAGGCGGCTAAGATCACGGTGACCGAAAGCTACACCGGTGACCAGCTGGGGACGAGCGTGGCCATCGAGGGAGGGACGATAGTGGCCAGCGCCTTGGGCCGCGCCGAGGGCGCGCCGAACACTGGCGCGGCCTACGTCTTCTCGCGCAACGTGGGCGGGGCGGACGAATGGGGTTTGGTGAAGAAGCTGGTAGCAGCGCGAAGGAGCGACTACGACTACTACGGCATCGACGTCGGCCTGTCCGGAGACGTGATTGCCATCGGCGCCTACGGCTCCGATGAGGTGACGTCGGCGGCCGGCTTGACCTTCATCTACAGAGACTCGCTGTTCCGAGTCTACCTGCCTCTGGTGCTGCGCAGCTACTGAGCGGCCTGCGCCTGCTTCCGCACGTACAGACTGACCACGCGGCTTGCCGCCCGGGTGCTTGGCCGGACAAGGCCCGGGCGGCCTGCTGCCTGCTCTTCCTTGTCGAAGTCGAACCGCGCACCCGGGCCGCGTTGGATTCGCCGCCTACGTAGCTCTTTCGCCTTCAGCAGCGGGCTTTCTATCGCAGTTCTATGGTGCCTGCGTGGCGATTGCCCGCTTTGGGTGGTAGACTTATGTCGTGACGCCGCTAGAGAGAAGCCGGTGGCTTGCATGATCTCTTGGCTGAAGCAGCGAAGAAACCTATCGAAGGTGGGCCGCTGGAGCGGCTGGATAGCGCTGGCACTGCTCGGCGCGACTGCGCTCAGCGGCTATGGGATAACCGCGTCCCGTCTGATAGAACCGGTAACGTTTGGGCTGCTGGGCAAGGCGGCGTCACTCCGTTTGCATCACTACATGGATGTCCCGCTGGCTGTGTTCACTCTGCTTCACGTGGGCATAGGATTGTGGGGCAGGTGGAGCGCGCGCAGGCGGAAAAGTCTGCTCCAGCTGGGCGGAACCGCGTCGCGCGCGCAAGGAGAAGAATGATGAAGAGGATTGGGAGAATAGGGCTGCTGGGGCTGGTCTGTCTGCCCCTGCTGCTCGGCGCTTGCGCTGGCGGGGCGCCAGGCCCGCTGGCCAGCGTTGAGATTCGCCAATACGAAGGGCAGGACCTTTCGTCGATCTACGACTTCCGCGAGAACTCGATCCGCGGTCCTCAGGACGTCTTGCTGGAGGACTATCGGATGGAGGTCACGGGCCTGGTGGAGCGGCCGCTGTCCCTGACCTACGACCAGGTGCTCGAGCTGGATCGGTACAGCAAGGTGGTTACGCTCCACTGCGTCGAAGGCTGGTCTGTGACGATTCTATGGGAGGGCGTCCTGATCGAGGATCTCCTCGATCTGGCCGGCGTCCGGGACGACGCGGTCACTGTGATCTTCCACGCGGAGGATGGTTACACCTCGTCGCTTTCGCTCGACTTCATCGGCGAGAACGACATCCTGCTGGCCTACGAGATGAACGAGGTGGAGCTACCCTCTGAACGCGGCTACCCCTTCCAGGTGGTCGCCGAGTCCAAGTGGGGCTACAAGTGGGTGAAGTGGGTGACGGAGATCGAGCTCTCGGCTGACGCCGACTACGCGGGCTACTGGGAGAGCCGCGGCTTCAACGACGACGGCGATATCTCCGGATCGATGTTCGACTAGTGGACGGCTTGCCAAAACGCTGACACCTGCTCTTCTGGTGCGTGCCGTGGAGCTGCAACGGGCTGGCGCCTCTGCTGGCCCGCTGTGCTTTCCCTGGCGGCTGGGCGAGGGTGCGCGAAGAGGGCGCGGCAGAACCGGGCGATTGGGTAGGCGCGCAAGACTGCCCGGGGATTGCCCAGGCTGGCAGGTGTGCTCCGGATGACCAGGGCCGGAGCCCTGGGCCAATAGCTGAACCCGCTCCGCGGGGTTCTGCCTCGGGCCTGCAGTGGCCATCGGGCTGACGGTGCTTGCCCCCCAATCGCCTCCAGCGTGCTGCCCGGCTGCTCCAGTGGGAACTCTCGCACGCTGCGAAGCAGGGTTCTGCCTGCAGCTGTGGGGTTTAGCCCGCGGCGTTGGAGGCGTGCCTTCCTCCCGCTTGCCGTTCCTACCCTCTGAGCGGTGCCTCCGCGCCGCCAGCTCGGCGGACCGGTGGTTGTTCCACAAGCTTCTCTGCTGCGATTGCGCGAACGGGCTCCACGTGATATCATACGCCGATTTGTGTGGAGATTCGGTCGCGGCGAAGGCTGCACGTGCCGGGCTTCGCCGCGACCCAGGCAAGGGACACCCTGATGAAGTCCGTCCTTGTGATCGGCGCTGGCATAGCCGGCTTGGCCACGGCTGCCCGGCTGGCGCACAGCGGCTACGCCGTCACCGTCGTCGAGAAGGGCAAAGAGCCCGGCGGGCGCTGCGGCCGATTCGTCAGGGACGGCCACCACTTCGATACCGGGCCGACCGTCATCGTATTGCCTCGCATTTGGAGAGAGACCTTCAGGTCCGTCGGCGAGCGGCTGGAGGATCATCTCGGTCTTTGCCGAGTCGAGCCAGGCTATCAGGCCTATTTCGCCGATGGCTCCTCGCTGAGCCTAACCCCCGACCTGGCAATGATGCACTCGCAGCTAGAGGCCATGGAGCCGGGCAGCTTTCATGCCTTCCTGCGCTACCTGGACGAGGGGCATCGCCACTTCGCACTCGCCATGCCGTACCTGGCGGAGCGCCCGGCTCCGACGCTGCTTCAGGCAGGCAGCCCCAGAATGCTGCTCTCCCTGCTGCGAACGAAAGTCTTGACGCCCCACTACCGCAACGTAGGCCACTACTTCAGCGACCCCCGGCTCAAGTCCGCCTTCACCTTCCAGGATATGTACCTGAGTCTCAGCCCCTACGAGGCCCCGGCCACCTTCTCTCTACTCCCGTATACCGAGTTCGCGCACGGCGTCTGGTTCTCCATGGGTGGCACCTACAGGCTGGTCACGGCGCTGGTCCGCGCAGCTGAGATGAATGGAGTCGTCTTCCAGTACGGCACACCTGTGGAGCACATCGACTGCGACGGCCGGGCCGTGACCGGCGTGACGCTCGTTGGCGGCCAGCGGCTGGAGGCCGACATCGTAGTGGCCAATGCTGACCTGTCCTATGTGTATCGGTGCCTTCTGCCCCCGGACGGCATGGGGGAGAGACTGGAGCGGAAGCGATACTCCTGCTCTACAATCATGTTCTATTGGGGCGTCGATAGGCAGTATCCCCAGTTCGGAGTGAACAGCATCTTCCTGGCAGATGCGTATAGAAGGACGAGCGAGCAGATTCTTGAGGATCTCACCCTGGCGGACGAAGCGACGTTCTACCTGCACGTCCCGGCCCGCCTCGATCCCTCGCTTGCGCCTGCGGGACAGGACACGCTCTCGGTGGCCGTGCCGGTGGGCCACATCGACGACACCGCTCCCCAGGACTGGGATGAGCTGCGGGCGAGGGCCAGGCGGCAGGTCCTGGACCGGCTGGCCCAGGCCGGAGCGGGAGACCTGGAGGAACATATCAAGTTCGAGGCCAGCGGCACGCCACTAGACTGGTTGAGCCGCTACAACCTGACCAAGGGCTCAACGCTGGGCCTGGGGCACAACCTGACGCAGATGAGCTTGTTCCGCCCGCGGAACCGTCACTCCCGCTACAGGAACCTCTACTTCGCCGGGGCCAGCACTCATCCGGGCAGCGGGATGCCGGCCGTGCTCCTTTCGGCGCGCTTCGCGGCGGAGCGCGTAATGCAGGAGAACGGCAGTCCGTAGAGCCGGGGCTATGGCGGCTGACCAAAGGGTGCGTCATAGCCATACGGAGAGCGAGTGTGGATGCAGCACAGACAGGGAGCGCCGGTTGGTGAGTGAAGCCTCCTCCGCGCTGGCCAGGTCGATAGTGCGCGACCGCAGCAAGCAGACCTACTTCACTGCTCGTCTGCTCGTCGACCGCGATCTGGAAGAGGATTTCTACCGCGGCTACGCCTACTTCCGCTGGGTGGACGATGTGGTTGACCTCACCGCCCAGTCCCTCAGGGAACGCCTCTCCTTCATCGAGCGGCAGGGCAGGCTGATAGACGCCCTCTACCAGGGCGAGAGGCCGGGCGACCTATCCGTTGAGGAGGAGATGGTTGCGGATCTTGTCTGCCACGACCGCGGGGAAGACAGCGGACTCCAGTCCTTCATCCGCAAGTTCCTGGCCGTGATCGAGTTCGACGCCCACCGCAGGGGCCGGCCGATCCGCGAGCAGGAGCTTGATTGGTATTCGAGCCACCTGGGACAATCGGTCACCGATGGCATCCAGTACTTCATACGAAACGGCTATCAGTACCCGGCTGCGGACAATCGCTACCTGGCGGCGACGGCTGCCCATGTCGTACACATGCTCCGCGACCTGGTCCGGGACGTGGCCGAGGGATTCATCAACATCCCCGCGGAGTACCTGGAGGCGAACTCGCTCCAGGCCGATGATTTCGGCAGCTCTGCATTCCGAGCCTGGGTACGGCAGCGAGTAGAGCTGGCCAGGCGCTGTTTCCGAGAGGGTAAGAAGTACCTGGATAGGTTGGAGGTGCTGCGCTGCAAGATCGCGGGCCATTGGTACTGCACGCGGTTCGAAGTAGTGCTCGACGCGATCGAGAGGGACGGCTACGTGCTGCGCTCCGAGTACGCTGAGCGGCGCAGCCCTTCTACCTGGCTCAGGATTGCCCGGCAGGCCCTATCGCTTTCAATCGGGCACGTAGCGCGGCCGTCAGGCAGCTGATCGCGTACTGCCTCGCCAACGAGAAGACCCGCCTCATGGGGCGGGTCTCTGTGTGCCGAGAGCCAGATTTGAACTGGCGACTCCCTGATTTTCAGTCAGGTGCTCTACCAGGCTGAGCTATCTCGGCGTGCGGCTATTCTACCTAACAGGCAGTGATTGTCAAGCCGATCCGTGCAGCCGGCGCGCTAGTGCCAGAGCCTCGCTTCGTGCTTCGATCTCGCCTGCCGCCTGGGCCTCGCGCAGCAGCCCGAGCAGGCGCCCGATCTCCGGCCCGCTCTCGATGCCCAGCTCGATGATCAGGTCGACTCCCGTGATGAGAGGCGGCGGAGCGACGGTCTCCTCGTACCGCTCGAAGTAGTGGGTCAGCAGCGTCTCTACCGTCTGCAGGCGGCGTGACCAGCGATCTTCCTTCAGGTTTGGGCCGAATGTGGCGACCAGGTCCGCAAGCGAGCAGAGCGCGAGTTCCACACCGCCGTTCCCCGCCGCGCGGAAATAGCGGAAGATCGTGCGTCGATCCAGCTTACCCTCCTGTTCCAGGCGCGACGGGCGGGCGTGATGGGCCACCAGCCGGCTCACGCGGGCCACCTCCTCGCCGCTGAAGTGCAGCGCCTTCATCCTGCGGGCCGTGATCTCCGCGCCGACGGCTCCATGGCCCTCGAAGCGGATCATTCCGGTCTCGTCGTATGAATACGTCTTCGCCTTGCCCACGTCGTGCAGCAGTGCCGCCAGCTTCATCAGGGCACCGCGGTCGCGGCCCCCCTTGACCCGGAAGGACAGATGCTCCCGCAGACCAGCGGCGAACCGGCCCAGCACCCCGGCCGCGTCCTCCCAGACGCCGGGCGGCGCGTCCTGCGGAGCGGCTGTAGCCGTATCTTCCCCCGGGATCGCCACCAGCACCCGCTCGAGCGCGTCGAGAACGAGAAGCGAGTGGCGGTACACGTCGAAGCGGTGTGGCGGTGACTGAGCTACTCCCTGGAGATCCACCAGCTCGGGGAATACGGCGCCGAGAAGACCCAGGCTATCGAGCCGCTCCAACGCCACCATTGCCGGCCTGGTTTCCAGGAGGCGGACCGTCTCGTCGCGTACTCTTTCCGGGGCCGCCTTCACCAGGAGGGGGGCGTCCCGCTCGATCCAGCGCGCTGTCTGCGGCTCGATCGCGAACCCGGCCAGCTGCGCCTCGAACCTGACCGCCCGCAGCAGGCGAACGGGATCGTCCTGGAAGGCGGCCTCGCTGGCAGCGCGGACTATGCGGTTCTGGAGGTCGGACCAGCCGCGCGTCACGGCGACCAGGTCTCCTGACGTGTCGACGGCCAGGGCGTTGACGGTGAAGTCGCGGCCTGCCAGGTCCTCCGCCAGGTCGCTGCCGCGCAGGCCGGCGAAGTCGATCTCTATTGACTCTCCGGCGGGACTGTCCGCGATGACCCGCCCTGTGTCCCGCTCGGCATCTAGCGGGAAGAACGCTCCTCCCAGCCTGTCTGCAACGGCGCGCGCCAGGGCGAGAGAGTCGCCCTGCACGGCGAAGTCCCAATCGTGCACCGCTGTGTCCAGCAGGGCGTCGCGGACGGCGCCTCCCACCGCCCACACGGGGACTGCGCGCTCCTGAGCCACGTCGAGCACGATCTCCCAGGGCCAGTCAGGAAGGTCGACTCTCATCACGCACCTGCCAAGGATCGGGTTAGCGATCCAGAATGATGGTAACGGGCCCGTCGTTGTGGATCTCGACGAGCATCATTGCCCCGAAGACGCCTGTCTGCACCGTGACTCCACGCCGTTCGAGGGCGCGGGCGAAGTGATCGACCAGAGGCTCGGCCATCTCGGGCCGGGCGGCATCGACGAAGCTGGGACGGCGGCCCTTCTGCGTATCGGCGTGTAGGGTGAACTGAGATACTACCAGCGCCGCCCCGTCCACGTCGAGCAGGCTGGCGTTCATCTTGCCCGCGCTATCCTCGAAGATCCGCAGACCGGCGATCTTCTGGGCCAACCACTCCGCCTGCTCCTCCGTATCGCCGTGGGCCACGCCGACGAGTGCCACCAGCCCGCGCCCGATCTCGCCCACTGTCTTGCCCTGGACGCTCGCCGAGGCCCGCCTCACGCGCTGGATGACGATTCGCATTCGCCTCCCCTGTTCGCGGCCTCAGGGCGCTGCGGCTCAAGCGGACGGTGCCTACGGAAGGCCGATGGCCTGCTTCACCTCCGCGATCGTTTCAGCGGCGATCACTGAGGCCCGCTGCGCTCCCTCCCCCAAGATATCCCATACCTGATTGGGCTGAGCCGCCAGTGCAGCCCGGCGCTCGCGGAACGGCGCGAAGTAGTGGGCCAGGTTCTCGGCGAAGAGCCTCTTGCACTCCACGCACCCGATCCGAGCCGCCCGGCAATCCTCCTCGATCTGCCCAACCTGCTCGGGAGAGAAGAAGCCGTGGAGAGTGAACACATTGCAGACCTCCGGGTGGCCGGGGTCGCCGCGGAGCCTTCTTGCCGGGTCCGTAACCATCTGCATCACCCGGGCCTCGATCTCCTCAGGTGACGAGGCGATCTCGATGTGGTTATCGAGCGATTTGCTCATCTTCTGCTCACCGTCGATGCCGAGCACTTTGGCGAAATCGGTGAACTTCGCCTGGGGCTCGATGAGTACATCGCCGAAGGTGTTGTTGAAGCGGCGCACGATCTCACGGGTGAACTCCAGGTGAGGGGCCTGATCGACGCCCACGGGAACCGTGTCCGCCTTGTACAGCGTGATGTCTGCGGCCATGAGCACCGGGTAGCCCACCAGCCCGTAGTTGACGTTGTCCGGCTGTTGGCGCACCTTCTCCTTGAAGGTCGGCAGCCGGGTGAGCCAGCCCAGAGGTGTGGCCATAGACAGGAAGAGGTGAAGCTCGACAACCTGAGGGACCTGGGACTGCACGAACAGGATCGTGCCTCGCTCCGGATCAATGCCGGCGGCCAGCCAATCGAGCGCCATCTCATAGGTCCATTCGCGCAGCTTGTCGGTGTCCTTCAGTGTAGTGAGTGCGTGAAGGTCAACGACGCAGTAGATGCAGTCGTAGTCGTCCTGCAGGGCGACGTAGTTGCGGATGGCGCCCAGGTAGTTGCCCAGGTGCTGGCGCCCTGTGGGGCGAGCGCCCGAGAAGACGCGGCCTCTCTGCTTCTTGGTCATCGTGATGCGGTTCCTCCAGCGGGCGGATAGTGTAATGAGACCTCCGGGTCCGCGAGACCTCGGAGGTCTGTTCTGTCCTCCTCGGCGTCGGCCCAGTCTACCACATGAGCCTCGCGGCGGCAAGGCCCTACTGGGCTCCTACGAGGGCGATGGCCAGGTCGCGGCTGTGCGACAGGCTGACCTCCCATTCGGCCAGGCCCAGCTCTTCGGCCCTCTCGGCGGCCCGGCCGTGCAGCTGCACCAGGGGCTTGCCCCGCCGGTCACCGGTCACCTCCACGTCCCGCCAGTCGATTCCCGAGGGGGAGAGCATACGCATGCCCACGCCCAGCGCCTTGGAGACGGCTTCCTTGGCGGCGAAACGTGCCGCCAGTTCGGGCAGCCTAGCCCGGGAATGGACAATCTCGGCGGGAGTGAAGACGCGCTGCAGGAACCGGTCACCGAAGCGGGCTAAGGCCCGCTCTATGCGGGAGATCTCGATCAGATCGACTCCTAGAACCATGGCTGTGGTCCCGCCGAGTCTGGTCGCGCGGTCTCTATCCGGAAGCCGGGCCTGCGACGGCGAGGGCGTAGGCGTCCGGATCGAGCCAGCCGCGGGCAGCCTCCCGTACCTGCTCGGCGCTGATGGCCTCGATCAAGCCGGCGTACCGCTGCAGATAGTCGAGCCCCAGACTGTACCGCTCCATCTCCAGGATCGTCCGAGCCTGGCCGCCGTTCGTCTCCAGTCGCAGCGGCAGGCTGCCGGTGAGGAATGCCTTGTTGTCTGCCAGCTCTGGATCATCCACCAGCTCTCCTGATATGCGGCGTATCTCGTTGCGGATGCTTGCGACGGCCAAGTCGACGTTCGCCGGGTCGACGCCGGCACTGACCAGCCAGGGTCCGGGGCCGGGACCGCCGCTGACCCTGCTGTACGAGTAGTAGGCCAATCCCTGCTCCTCGCGCACGTTCTCCCCCAGGCGGCCCATCATGCCGAATACCCCCAGGATGCTGTTGCAGAGAGCCGCCTCCAGGAAGCGCGGGTGGGTGCGGGCGGGGCCGGGATAGCCGAGCACGATATCCGCCTGCGTCTTGCCCGGGATGCCCACACGCCGTTCGGTAGCTTGCTTCGGGCGGGGTGCCTCGGGAAGTGGATCGCGCTCTACCTTAGCGTGCTGCCAATCGCCGAAAGCCTGCTCGACCAGCGCTAGCGCCTCCGCACTGCTGATCGCGCCGACCAGGACGATCACAGCGCCCTGCGGGGCGTATCGCTCCGCATGGAACTGTACCAGGTCCTCCCGCCGAAGGCTGCCGACGGTCTCCAGATAGCCGTTGACGCTGCGCGAGTAGGCATGCGCATCCGGGTAGGCCAGCTCGTTGAAGGCCAGGCCGGCCATTCGCTGCGTGTCGTGGGCACGTTCTTGCAGGTCGGTGATGATCTGGCCGCGCAGCTTCTCCATCTCCGCCTTTGGGAAGGTAGGGTGACGAAGCGCCTCTGCCAGAACGTCGAGTACCAGTGGCAGATCCTCCGCCAGGCTCTTTCCGGCGAAGCCGGTCGAGTGGACGCCTCCGCCTATGCTGGCGTTCGCACCTACGGATTCCAGCTCGTCGAAGATGCTCTCAAACGACCGCTTGGCGGTACCACGAAGCAGGGCGCTGGCGGTGAAGGCGGAAAGACCGGCCCGGTCTCTGCTCTCGTCCGCCGATCCGGCGCAGACGAAGCCGGTAGCGACGGCTGAAGGGCAGGCGTGGCTCTCACGCACCAGCAGGGTGATACCGTTCTCCAGCTCGGTACGGACTATGTCCTCTGGCCCGGGAATCGGCATGGGGTTGGGCTGCTCCAGTCTGGGCAGGTGGACGTCGCAGATGCGAGACCTACGCCGCCTCCTCAGGGATATACCATCCTACCGTACGTCTCGAATGGCTCAACACTTCACCGGCAACGCGCTGCACGTCTTCGGCTGTCACGCTGCCTAACCGCGCCAAATAGCGCTCGAACCAGGTGTGATCGGCCACTACTTCGCTGAAACCGAGCCATCTGGCAAGTCCGGTTACCGACTCGCTGGAGTAGGCGATCTCGGCCCTGGCCTGCTTGAGCGCCTTCTGCATTTCGTCGCCGGAGACCGGCTCGGAAACGATCCGATCAAGCTCTGCAACCATCGCCGCCTCGACCTGCTCCTGAGAGCGGCCCTGGCGGACGACGGCAGAGAGACTGTAGACGTACGGATCGACCGTCGGCAGGAGCGAGCCGGACACACCTGTCGCCAGCTCGGTGGCCACCAGCGCCTTGTAGAGGCGGCTGCTCCGGTTCGTCGTCACTCCGCCGAAGACTGCCATGCCGCCTGGGCCGGACAGGATGGCATCCAAGACTGTCATAGCCGCAAAGTCCGGGTGGCGCGCCGCAGGGGCACGGTGCAGCAGCTGCAGGTAGGCCACTTCGCCCTCGCCCTCGACGGTGACGCGCCTCTCCCCCTTCTGTACCGGCTCGGCGTCGGTTACCGGGGGCGGACCATCGCTGCCTGGCAGCGGTCCTAGGTGCTGTTCGATCAGCTTCAGCATCTCTGCACCCTCGAAGTCACCGACAGCTATGGCCACCGCGTTGCTGGGCGTGTAGTAGGTGCGGTAGTGAGCGTATAGCTGCTCTCGGTCCATCACCTGCAGATCGCACAGGTGGCCGATGGTGGGATGGCCGTAGGGGTGCACGCGGAAGGAGGCGCCGAGCACC
Source organism: uncultured Anaerolineales bacterium (assembly GCA_964530325.1). Taxonomy (GTDB): domain Bacteria; phylum Chloroflexota; class Anaerolineae; order B4-G1; family B4-G1; genus CAZHAX01. The sequence goes on from CAZHAX010000001.1 coordinate 154,817, forward strand.
TCCTCGCTGAGCACGAACTGGGGATCGTTTTCGTTCCCCTGCCGCTCGCTGATCACCACGGTTCGCTCGGCGGCGACTTCGTGGGGATCGAACAAGGAGTTGACCATGCGATCGGCCTCGATGCGCACGGCCAGCTCGATGCGGGGCGCCGGCAGCGTGGCGAAGTAGGCTGTGAAGTCGTACCAGGTCATGGCGTTGAAGACGCCGCCCTCCCTGGCGACCGCCGCGTCTGCGCCTCCTCTGGGAAAGGTGGGCGTACCCTTGAAGAGCATGTGCTCGACCCAGTGGGATATGCCGGTGATTCCGGCGTGCTCGTTGCGGCTGCCCACGCGGTACCAGACCCAGAAGCTGGCTACTGGGGCGGAGTGGGACTCCTGCACCAGAACGCTCAACCCATTGTCCAGGCGGGCCGTGAGGAGCGGTACGCTGGCGTTCATTCGGGCTCCACGTTGCCGTATCCGCGGCCTACCCCGCGGTAGTGGAAGCCCAGGTCCATCATCGCCTGCGGATCGTAGATGTTGCGACCGTCGATCAGCACCGGGCGCTTCATCAGATCTCGGATGCGCGTCAGATCCAGGTTCTTGAACTCGTTCCACTCGGTGACCACGACCAGAGCATCCGCCTTGCTGGCCAGGTCATAGGGGTCGGCGGCCAGACCAATGTGCGGGGCGACGCGCGCAGCGACCTCCATCGCCACCGGATCGTATCCGCGGACCTTCGCGCCCTCCGCCTGGAGCAAGCTGGCGATGTGGGCTGATGGGGCCTCGCGCATGTCGTCCGTGTTCGGCTTGAAAGCCAGGCCGAGCAGGCCGATCTGCTTGTCCTTCAGGCCGCCTAGCGCAGCGCGGAGCTTCTCCACTATGGCCTGCCGCTGGTAGTCGTTGATCTCCATCACGGCGTGCAGCAGTTGGGGGTGGCGTCCCTTCTCGTCGGCCATGTGGGCCAGGGCCTTGACGTCCTTGGGAAAGCAGGAGCCGCCGTAGCCAACACCCGCGTCGAGGAAATCGGGGCCGATCCGCCTGTCGTAGCCCATGCCCGAAGCAACCTCCTTGACATCGGCGCCGAGGGCTTCGCAGATGTTGGCGATCTCGTTGATGAAGGAAATGCGGGTGGCCAGGAAGGCGTTCGAGGCATACTTGATCATCTCTGCCGTGCGCAGATCAGTGACCAGGATGGTCGATCGCAGAGGCAGGTAGAGCCGAGCTACTCTCTCTGCTGCCTCGGCATCGAGCGAACCGAGCACGATTCGGTCCGGCCTCATGAAGTCGCTGATGGCCGAGCCCTCGCGCAGGAACTCCGGATTGGAAACGACGGAGAATTCGATCTCCTTCTTGCGGTGCTCGCGGACTATGTCGGCCACCCAGTCGCCGGTCCCCACTGGCACGGTCGACTTGTTGACGATCACCAGGGGGCGGTCCATCACCTCGGCAATCGCCTGCGCTGCCTGGCGCACGTAGCCCATGTCCGCCTCGCCGTTCACTCCTTCAGGGGTGCCGACGGCGATGAAGACGAAATCGGCGTCCCGGACTCCTTCGGCATAGGAAGTTGTGAAGTCAATGCGGCCGGCCTTGACGTTGCGGGCGACCAGTTCCTCCAGGCCGGGCTCGTAGATCGGCATGACGCCGCGCTTCAGGCCGGCTATCTTCTCTTCGCTGATGTCGACGCAGGAGACACGGTTGCCCAGGTCGGCGAAGCAGACGGCTGTCACAAGCCCCACGTAGCCCACGCCGACGACGGTGATGTCCTTCATGCGAGAGACTCCCTTCGGAGGCGATTCGAGCGTCAATCATACCACAAGCCTGAGGTTCCACCAGTCGATAGGCCGCGTACAATGATGCGCGCGGCGGGTGGCGCCGGAAGCAGCGGACCGACGTAGTAAGGAGCGACTGATGAAGCGGAGTGCGCCTGCTTCGGCTGCTGTGCTCGTCTTGGCTGTCGTCTGCATCGCCGCGGCCGCCTTGAGTGTGCGTTCGCTCAGGGCGCTAGCTGACGATGTAGTCTACGACAACACAAACCACTACCTGCCTTGCGAGAAGCTGCCTGTAGTGTCCGAGGCGTTGATGGTGGTCGAGGAACACCAGGCGGTCGTCGATGCTATACTGAGCGTGAACCCGGGCCGGGTAGGGCTCGAGGTCGACACTGATTGCTGCCCGGGCAGAGCAGACATCCTTATGTGGTATGGGTCGCACGAGGACAGAATGGCGATAGAGGAGATCATCAACGGCGAGACATTCTTCGGCGTCCCCTGCAATCTAAGGAACATATAGCTCGGCTGGGCCGGGCGGGGGCCTCGTGCTCCGGCGGTGTTGCATCTGCCCGCAGCCGAAACGGGCATCAGCTGGTGGCCTTCAGATCGCGCCGCTGGCGTTGCCTGAACACGAGTCGCAGCGGCGTGCCGGCGAAATCGTATGCCTGGCGTAGCTGGTTCTCCAGATAGCGCTCGTAGCTGAAGTGGACCAGCCCTGGATCGTTGACGTGGAAGACGAACGTGGGCGGCTCGATGCCAGGCTGGCTAACGTAGTACACTTTCAGCCGCTTGCCCCGCTTGCTGGGCGGAGCGTGGCGCTCGAGCGAGCCCTGCACCAGCCTGTTAAGCTCTCCGGTGGCGATACGTCTTGCCCGGGCTTCGTGAACGGCCAGCGCCGCCGGCAGCACCTTGTTCACCCGCTGTCCCGTCAGAGCGGAGATGAAGAGCACAGGCACGTAGTCGAGGAAACGCAGAGCGTGGCGTACCCAGGCCGAGTACTCCTCGAATGTCCTTTCATCCTTCTCCACGGCGTCCCACTTGTTCACCAGAACCACGACGCCGGCCCACTCGTCGAGGATCAGGCTGGCCACGTGAGTGTCCTGGTTGGTCACGCCCTCCACGGCGTCGATAACCAGCAGGGCGACGTCGGCGCGCTGGAGAGCGCGCAGCGCTCGCAGAACGCTGTAGTGCTCAACTCCGGGGCCGATCTTGCCCCTGCGCCTGATCCCCGCCGTGTCGATCAGCCTGATCGGAGTCCCCTGCCACTCCAGTTGCGTGTCGATCGCATCGCGGGTTGTGCCGGGGATGGGGCTGACGATGGCGCGCTCCTCGCCCAGGAGCTTGTTCAGCAGTGAGGACTTGCCCACGTTCGGCCGTCCGACGATAGCGATACCCACTGCGTCGTCCGCCGGCTCGGGCTCGGCCTTCGGCAGCTCCTCCACCAGCGCGTCTAGTAGATCGGCGACGCCCTTGCCATGCAGTGCAGAGATGGGGTAGACCTCGCCCAGGCCCAGGGAGTAGAACTCCAGCGCCGCCTGCCGCGATTCCTCATTGTCCGCCTTGTTGGCTGCCAGGAAGATGGGGCACCTGGCCCGACGCAGGATACGGGCCACCTCGTCGTCCCCTCCCGTTCGGCCGCTGCTGGCGTCCGTGAGGAAGATCACCGCATCAGCGGCCGCCACGGCCTGCTCCGCCTGGTCCCGCATCAGAGGAATGTAGGGAGCCGAATCTTGGGTCAGGACCCGCTCCGGTCCGGGCCTCCTGCCGTTGGTGACCGAATCCGGCAGGATCTCGATCCCGCCGGTATCGACCACGGTGAAATGACGGCCGTTCCACTCTGCGTCGGCGTGGAGCCGGTCTCTCGTCGTGCCCGGCAGCTCGTCCGTAACCGCGAGCCGGCTTCCGGCGAGGCGGTTGAACAGGGTCGACTTACCGACGTTGGGGCGACCGACGAGGGCAACGATTGGCTTTGTCATCCGGGTTTCAGACCAATCACCTGCCGCCGCAGGCTAGCTTCCGCCCGGTGTGGGCGTGGGGGCGGAGCTGATCTCCACCTGCAGGGTGGCCGGAGCAATCGAATCGGCAGTCGTGCCCTCCGGGACCTGAACCAGGGGCTGGACCGTGTGCGTGCCTCGGGCAAGGTTGGTCAGGTTCACGATGACGCGGATATCCGATTCGTCCAGAGCGTCCAGCACAGGCTGAGGCCCGCTGAGGAAGACCTCTACCGTCTCTGGAAAGAGATCGGCGATAAGCCCGGGACCGAGGCCAGTGATCTCGACGGTGACGTCCATGGTGAGATCGCCCTGGATTGCCTCTACTGAGATGGTGATCCGGACGATCTGGTCGCCCCAAAGCGTCACCCCTGCGGGAAGCTGGAGCTGCGCCTCGGCGATGACGTCTTCCTCCGCCCCATCGATGTCTATGGGGCTGGCCTCGATGAAGCTGGGGAGTGCGGCTATCGCCTCCGGCGAGCCGTAGACAGTAACGGCCGGAGGATCGATGGAGACGCCCGTGATCCGGTAGCCGGGCGCCACCTCGCCAATGCGCTGGGGCGCGGCGACAGCCAGAGCCTTGTAGTTGACCGAGTGCTCGACCTCGACCATGGCCTGCACAGTTGCCGGCGTGATAGTCACGTACGGGACGGGCTCGCCGTCTTCGTCGAGGGCCACGAGCTGCGCCTCGCCGTCGATGTTCGCCGTAGCCTCTCCTAGCTCGACTATCGCGGCTATCTCTACCACGTCAATGACGTAGCTGCTCGGTCCGGCAACGACCGCCAGGTCCGGGGCCACGTCGACGTCAACGACCGTGTACCCGACGGCCAGAGAGCCCTCCGTGACGGGCCTGATGGGCAGCGTCTTCTCAATGTTGTTCGCCACTTCGATAGTCAGCCGGTCCGGCGAGCACTCCAATCTGGCAGGCCTGGCCTCCACCCGGACTTCGATCGGGACCTCGTGCTCGCCGATATCGAGCTCTGACAGATCCACCGTCGCCCGGAAGTCGTCCGCCTCCAGCTCATCCCAGACAGACTGCGGCGCCTGGACGGTGACCACTACCTGCTCGTCGAGCTCGCCCACGATCACCAGGCCATCGGACAGGCCGACCGGCTCTACGGGGATGGCCTCCGGGAAGGTATCTGTACGCGTAGGGTCATCCTCCTCGGCGGCGACGATCCACGCGAAAGTCGCCAGGACGAGGGCGAAGAACATCAAGGCCAGGTTGCTCACAAACCAGCGTCCCAGGCCCTTCACTGCTCGCCCTCCTTCAATAGCCCGCGTACGGCCTGCCGGGCGCGCGCGATCCAGCGCGGCCAGGCTCGCTCCAGGGCCGGCTGATAGAAGGCGTGCATCACGGTGCCCAGTCGCTTCGCGTCCAGGTTGCGGATGACCCGGCCGCTGTGGGCGATGGCGATAGAGCCGCGCTCCTCCGATACGACGACGACCACCGCATCGCTCTCCTCGGTGACGCCGATGGCAGCCCGGTGGCGCAGCCCCAACTCCCGATCTGCCAGGAAGGCGGTCGAGAGCGGAAGCACGCAGCCCGCAGCCAGGATGCGACCGTTACGCACTATGACGGCCCCGTCGTGGAGCGTCGTGTGGGGCTCGAAGATGGTGAGCAGGAGCTCCGGAGTGATTGTCGCGTCAATGGGAATAGCGTCGTCTGCGATCTCCTGCAGCCCGGTCTCGCGCTCGATTACGACGAGCGCTCCGTGACGCCGCTCAGCGAGCAATCCGCAGGCTTCGGTGACGGCGGCCACCGTCCGCTCGATGACCGCGCGCTGTCCAGCCGTACGGCCGAGAAGAGTGCCCGCCCGCCCCAGGCGCTCCAGCGCGTGGCGCAACTCCTGCTGGAAGACCACAGGGATGGCCACAATGAGCGCGGGAAGAGCGTTCTTGGTCAGCCAGCCGAAGGCCCGCAGGCCTGTGTAGCCGCTCAGCAGAGCGACGGCAATGACAAGCAAGACGACACCGCGTAGGAGAGGGACCGCCCGCGTTCCGCGGAGCAGATAAAGCAGCCAGAAGAACACGAAGGCGACAAGGAGGATGTCCAGGACATCGATCCAGCCGATTCTGTGCAGGTACCAGAGCAGATTCGCCACTATCGTCTTCCCGGTTCGGCGCCCTCAGCCGGAGCCGTTCTCCTCGAGCTGGGCCAGCAATTGCTGATACGATTCGACGTTGGGCGGCTTGAGCATTACGATGGCTCTGATAGTTGCCTTCGCGTCCTCATACCTGCCTGCCTCCAGCTGCAGGTCGCCCAATCTGTCCAGGTGCTCAAGCGCCTGATCCTTCTTGCCAGAGTCGAGATAGGCCTGAGCGGTTCTTGTGCGCAGAGCTATGTCGGTTGGTCTCTGTTCGAGGAATCGCTCTAGAGCGGAGAAGACGTCCTCCATCTTGCCCGCCTCCTGAGCCATCTTGATCAGGCTGTCTACCTCCGTCACGGCCAGCTCCGGCCGGTTGAGGCGATAACAGAGGTCGATCAACGCCAGGCAGGCCTTGTCATCCTGAGGCGCGATCCTGCGGATCTGCCGGTACACGTCGACCGCTTTCTTCCAGTCGACCCGCTGCGTGTCGATATCGCCCATCTTGTGGAGGATGCGGACTTCCCAATCAGTCCCGGCACTGGTGCGCCGGGTCAGGTTGAGGGCCTCCTCGTAAGCGTCGCGGGCCTCGTCCATCCTCGCCTGCTGGTAGTGAGCGTCGGCCAGGCCGATGTAGTGGCGCAGTGCCCCGTCCGTGTCGCCGGCTGCCTTGAGGAGCTCTATTACCCTGGAGCGGACTCGGGTGTTCATCGGCGTGAGCCCCAGAGCCCGCTCGTACATCGCCGCCGCCTGGCGGAGGTCGCCGCGGATGCGGTAGGAGTCGCCGATGGCCACCAGGCTGTCGACCGCCTGGTCCAGCTTGCCCATCTGCACCTTGATCTCGGCGATCTGGCGGTGGATTGGCAGGCAGGCGGGACTCCTTCCCAGGGCGAAGTGGCACTCCTCGAGGCCTGCGTAGAAGAGCTGCTGCTTGGAGTATTCCTGCGCCCGCGAGAGCGATTCGAGCACAAGCTCGGAATCCGAGATGGCCAGCATTTCGGCAATGCTCAGAGCCGGCCCATCGTGGGTCAACTCCTCCAGCCTGCTCCTGGCCTGGCAGGCCTTCTGCTGCCACCCGTTTACGCTAAGGAATGTGACGAGCGAGTTTGTGAACTCAAGAGCGGCGTCCCTGTCCGCACTGCTCAGGAGGCTGGTGGCCAGCCGGTTGTACAACTGATCCAGCTCGGCCGCCCTCTCGTCGCTGGCAGTCCCCAAGTCTATGATCCTGAGGGCCTCGATGAAGTGCTCGAGAGACTCCTCGAGCCTTCCTCTGGCTCGCAAGCATTCGCCGAGACCGAAGCGGGCGCCCAACTCATATTCGGGATCGCCGATGGCGCTCCTGTATTCGGCGATGGCCTCATCGAAGCGGAGACCTTCCTGATACAGCAGGCCCAGGTTGAAGTGCAGGGCAGGATGTTCCGCCCCTGCTTGGATTGCGCTCTGGTATGCTTCGATCGCCTCTTCAGCCCTGCCTCGCGTATCCCGGTCAATGGCACGGCCGATGAGCGCGTCCATCTCCGCCTTGCTGGCTCCTCCGTTCCCGCCGTTCGGCGTCGACTCCTCGTCGAAGAGGCTCTCTGCCAGGCTTGCCAGCGCTTGGGCGTGTGTGAGTCCCACCGGGCTGTCCCGCCTTCCCTCGCCTCCTGTCCCGCCAGCGGTGGCCTGGGCTACCTGCCGGGCAGGACCCACCAGCTCGGCAATGGCCGGGATTGGCTCGCCCTCGGTGGCCTCGGACTCCGTCGCCTCCTTGTCCTCCCGCTGCAGCCCTGCCATGCGCACGTGCACGTCCGGATGGTGGGGATCGATGAGCAGGGCGTACTCGCATGCCAGCACGGCATCGCCGTGCTGGCCCCTGCTCTCGTAGAGCCGGGAGAGCGCCAGGCACTCGCCGACGGCTTTGTTCGTCTGGCCCTGCTCCTGGTAGTGGGTCAGCAGGCACGCGTGTGCGTCCGGGCACTCCGGCCAGGCGGCAATTGCATCCTGCCACCGTTTGACCGCGAGATCGGTCGCCTGCTGTGATTCCAGATAACACTGGGCGGAGGCCACGTACGAGAGTGCAGCTTCCTGACCCCGGCCCAGCTGCTCCCGCACCTGGCCCATGCGTTCCAGGAGCACCGGGTCGTCTGGGGAGAGTTCGCTCGCCTGGCGGTAGGCCTCAAGCGCGGCCTCCCATTCCCCAATGCCAGAAAGGGCCAGGCCCATTCCGGAGAGGGCGTTGACGTCCTTGGGGAACTCGCTCAGCGCGCGCTGGTAGGCCTCTGCCGCCCCTGCCCAGTCCCGCTCCCAGGCGCAGTTGGCCGCGCCCTGCATCGCTCCCTCGAACGCCTTGCGGTTTCCTCCCACGGCCGGATGCTCCTGGCTATGCCATCACGTCCACAAGGACGGCCTTCTGCGCGTGCAGCCGATTCTCGGCCTGATCCCAGAGAGCCGACTGCGGTCCGTCGCAAACCCCGTCTGTGATCTCCTGGCCCCGGTGCGCGGGAAGGCAGTGCATAACTATGGCGTCCGGCTTGGCCTGGGCGACCAGGCTCTCGTTCACCTGATACGGGGCGAACAGCTGCGCCCGCTCCGCTGCCTCGTCCTCCTGCCCCATCGAAGCCCATACATCAGTGTAGATCACGTCCGCTCCCGCCACCGCTTCCTCCGCATCCTCGGTCGGGGTCAGTGTGCTGCCGCTCCGTCCGGCATACCGCTGCCCGACCGCCCACACGGCGTCCGGTAACTCGTGGCCGGCGGGTCCGGCGATGGAGAAATCCATGCCCAGCAGGGTGGCTCCAAAGAGGAGCGAAGTGGCGACGTTGTTCCCATCCCCCACATAGGCCAGCTTCCGGCCGCCAAGGTCCCATCCCTTCGCTTCGATGATGGTGAGGAAGTCGGCCAGGCCCTGGCAGGGATGGTTGTAGTCGGAAAGGCCGTTGATGACTGGCACCGAGGCATACTTGGCCAGGGTGAGCACGTCGTCGTGGGCGAAGACGCGGGCCATGATAGCATCCACGTACCGGCTGAGCACTCTGGCCACATCCGGCACGCTCTCGCGCTCGCCCAGCTTGATCTCGAAGGGAGAGATGTAGATCGCCTGCCCGCCCAGGTCTATCATCCCCACCTCGAACGAGACGCGGGTGCGCAGCGATGGCTTCTGGAAGACCATGCCAAGCATCTTGCCCTTGAGCAGTGGCTTGTTGCCTGCCGCCTTTCGTTCCTTCTTGAGCTCGATTGCGGTTCTGAGCAACGCCTGAAGCTGTTCTGCGGACAGGTCGGCGATGCTGACGAAGTGCTTCATCTCAGTTCTCCAGTGGGTCGCAACGTGGCAATGAGTAAGTATACCACAGGCGCAGGCGTATAGAAAGCGCATCTGCGGCAGGGAGCGGGGAGCCGGTTCTGCCTTCGCCTGAGCGGCCGGAACCTAGAAACCCATCGCCTGCCGGGCGGCGCCCCACAGGTTGGCCCGGATCTGACCCTGCCCACGGCCGAAGCTGCGAAGCAGTTGCTGGATCTGAGCCCGCTGGGATGCCAGGCCCCAGGGGCACGGCGGCGGCTCTGGGTATCCGGAGCGGGCGGCGAACTCAGCCAGCTTCTTGCCCGAGACGTAGATCAGGGGGCGAATGACCGTAACCGCGCCGTCGAAAAAACCGACCTGCGGAGCCATCGTTTCCAGGCGGCCGCTGAACATCAGGTTCATCAGGGTCGTGGCTGCCGCATCGTCCGCGTGGTGGCCCAAGGCGACCTTCGGGCAACCTAGCTCGACGGCGGCGGTGAAGAGAGCCCTGCGTCGGTTCCAGGAGCAGCGAAAGCAGTCGAGAGGGAGCGGCTCGTCCGGCGCCAGCTCCAGTTGAGCGAAGTGGTAGTCGACGCCTAGCTCCTCGAACCACGGTTCGAGCACCGGCCGCAGGTCCGGGAATCCTGCAGACGTGCCTACGACGTGGAGAGCGACCAGCTCGTAGCGGGAGCGGGCCTTGCGCCTATGCGCCAGCAGTAGCTCCAAAAGCGCGCGGCTGTCCTTGCCGCCGGACACGGCGATGGCCACCTTGTCCCCCTCGGCGAGGAGAGAGAACTCGCCCGCCGCCCGTGTGACCTCCTTGAGCAGGCGAGATACCAGGGCCCGTGGCCTGTTCACAGTTGGTCCGCCGGCCTGCCTGCGCCGCGCGAGGCCTGCAGGCTCAGACCTCCCGCCCTTTGTACTGACGCTCGTAGTAGCGGCGGAAGGCCTTGCCCTGCCTGATCGGTCGCCACCACCATTCATTCTCTACGTACCAGCGGACGGTCTTCTCGATAGCCTCTTCGCAGGTGTGCTCCGGCTCCCAGCCCAGAGCGCTGATCTTGTTCACGGCGAGCGCGTAGCGGCGGTCGTGGCCTGGCCTATCGCGAACCGGCTGGATCAGGCTCTCGGGCTTGCCCAGCAGCTTGAGGACCAGGCGCGTCATGTCGATATTGCGCATCTCTGATCCAGAGCCGGCATTGTACACCTCACCGGGCTGACCGCGGTGAAGGACCGCGTCGATCGCCTGGCAGTGATCCAGCACGTAGTGATAGTCCCGCACCTGGAGGCCGTCTCCATAGAGCGGGAGCGGCAGCCCGTCGATCGCGTTCGTCACGAAGAGCGGCACCACCTTCTCCGGGTACTGGTAAGGTCCGACGTTGTTGGCGCCGCGGGTGATCGTCACCGGGAGGCCGTAGGTCACGTGATAGGCGTTGACCAGCAGGTCCGCACTGGCCTTACTGGCCGCGTACGGGCTGCGCGGCGCGATCACATCGATCTCGCTCGATGCTCCCTCCCGCACGTGGCCGTAGACCTCGTCCGTGGAGATCTGGTGGAAGCGCTCCAGGTTCAGCTCGCGGGCTGCCTCGAGCAGAACGTGAGTCCCGATAACGTCGGTCCTGATAAAGGCGCCTGGATCGAGGATCGAGCGATCAACGTGGGTCTCTGCAGCGAAGTTGACGATCGTATCGATGTCGTGCTTGCGAAGCGCCTTCCGCACGCGTGAGGGATCACAGATATCGCCCCGCACGAAAGCGTACCGGTCCGGGAACCGGGCCGCAATGTCCTTCAGGTTGTCCAGGTTGCCGCAGTAGGTCAGCTTGTCGTAGACGCAGATTCGGTAGTCTGGATAGCTGCGTAGGATGTGGCGGACGAAGTTGGAGCCGATGAACCCCGCCCCGCCGCATATGAGCAAGTTGCGCAAAGCTGAACCCTCCCTGAGGCCCACACTGGGCCCGGTCGCGGCTATTCTACCACAATGAATTGCCGGAGCAACCTTGACTTGAAGCGCGGAAGTGATATCATAATCGAGAGTGCCATCCACCAGAGGCGAACCCTGATGTACCTCCGCACCAGGCGCAGGCCGCGCCGGCGTCGCTCTTCCCCGATACGCGTCTTGGTATTGCTGGCTCTAGTCGGAGCAGGCATCTACCTAATCGTTGGCCTCGAGCAGGAGGAGATACAGAACCCCTTCGCTCCTCCACCCACTCCCACACGCTCCGCGCTCTCCTACGCTCTCGACGGTGACGGCTTCTATGGCCAAGGCGACCTGGCGCAGGCGATTCTTGCCTACGAGGAGGCGCTGGCGCTCGATCCGGATGATCCGCTCTTGCACATTTCGCTGGCACGTATGCTGGTGTTCGATGGGCGCACCGAGCAGGGGGTGGCGCGGGGCGAGGAGGCCGTGGCGCTGGCGCCCGACAACGCCCGGGCCTGGGCGGTGCTCGCTCTGGCCTACGATTGGAGCGGCCGGGTGGCGGAGGCGATCGACGCTGGCGAAAGGGCCGTGGAGCTTGATCCCGCCCTGGCGGAGGGGTACGCCTACCTGGCCGAGGCCTACGCGGACGGGATGCGCTGGCCCGATGCGATGGAGGCTATCGAGACCGCTGTGCAGTTGGACGAGCTCAGCGTCGACGTTCACCATAGCTTCGGCTGGGTGCTGGAGACGCAGGGGGACTACCAGGGCGCGGCCGAGGAATACGACCGAGCGATAGAGCTGCACCCGAACCTGGCCCACCTGTACGTAGCCGCGGGCAGGAACTATGCCTGGCTCGACGAGCTTGATACCGCGATCGATAGATACCGCCGTGCTACGGAGATCGATCCGGATGATCCGGCCGGGTACGACCGGCTTGGGTGGGCGTATTGCATCAATGGGGACCGCGAGCGGGCAGAGGTTAGCCTGGCGCAGGCTATCGAGATAGACCCGGAGTTCGCCCCGGCGTACGGCCATATGGCAACCTGCTACTGGCGCTACCGGGACTGGGAGACGGCGATCGAGTACTTCGAGCCGGCGATCGATCGTTCGTTCCGCGCAGCCCGTCGAGAGACGGAGGCCTTCTATGTCGCCGTGCACGACGTCGAGGGAGAGCAGATCGGCCGCTCGCTGGGCGAGGTTCTGAGGGGGCAGTTCGGCTTGGTGGAGACAGCACCCGCCACTGACGGAGAGGAGCTGCAGGCGCTGCTTAGCCCGATCGATGCGGGCGACGAGATCTGGTCTGGGGCCGGCGGAACAGTGACGCTCGACGTGCGGAGCGGCGCGTGCACGGTCCAGCTGACCGGGCTGGCGATACCAGGCGAGGGGCAGGCGCTGGTCGGCTGGTTCGAGGGCCTCAACGCTCTCGGTGGTGAGCCGTTCAGCACTGGCGTGCTGCAGGTCCGAAGCAACGGCAGGGTGAACCTGCAGCTTGCCGCCGACTGGGTTGCAGGCCCGCCGATCGACTACCTCTACACGCTGGGCCTCTGCTACTACTACATGGACCTCTGCGATGAGGCATACCCACTGTTCTATGCCGCCCTGCAGATCGACCCCGACGAGTACAACGCCTGGGAAGGCATCCGCCTCTGCGATATCCGCGAGGTGGAAATAGCAGAGGAAGGTGACGGACAGTAGGCGGCGGGCCTGGCGTTCCTGGGAGGAGTGGAGATGAAGAAGGAATCGTTCCGCGGACGTGACATGATCACTCTGTTGGAGTGGAGCAGCGAGGAGATCGATACGGTCCTCGGCGTCGCGGCCGACCTGAAGAAACAGTACCGCTCCGGCAAGCTGCACGATGACATTCTCAGGGCGAAGACGCTGTTCATGATCTTCTACAACCAATCGCTGCGCACCCGCAATTCGTTCGAGGCCGGTATGAGCCAGATGGGCGGCCATGCTCACTACCTGGATCCCTCGAAGATCTACACTCCGGCCCTTCCAGGCAAGGAGGTGGCCTACTCGACGGAACGGGTATCCGACGTAGCCCGAGTGCTGGCCAGGATGGGAGATGGGATCGCCATCCGCTGCTACGGAGATCCGGTAGACTGGGTCTACGGCGGGGCGAACGACCTCGTCCGCAACTTCGCCTACTGGGCGGACATACCGGTCCTGAACATGGAGTGCGATAAGTACCATCCGTTCCAGGCTCTGGCTGATGTGCTCACCGTCAAGGAGACGTTCGGCACCTTCGAGGGGGTCAGGTTCGTGATGTCCTGGGCCTACTCGCCGAGCATCCACAAGCCGCGGGCGGTGCCCCAGAGCGCGATCATCGCCGCCACCATGATGGGCATGGATGTGGTGCTGGCCCGCCCGCCGGAGATGGCGCTCGATCCGGAGGTCATCGCCGCCTGCCAGGGCTACGCGGACGAGACGGGCGGGTCGTTCTCGGTCTCGGAGGACTTCGCCGAAGCCGCGCGCGGTGCCCACGTGGTCTACCCCAAGGCCTGGGCTGCAACGCCCATCTTCAAGCCGCCGGTCGGACAGGACGATCCGGACCAGACCCAGGCGATCTTCGATCGCTACCAGGAGTGGAAGGCCACTCCGGACTACATGGCGCTGGCAGATAAGGACGCCATCTATATGCACTGCTTGCCGGCCGACCGGGGCTGGGAGGTCGAGGACGCCGTGATCGACAACACCGAGCCGGAGTCGGGCTGGCGTTCGGCCGTATTCGACGAGGCGGAAAACCGGCTGCACGTGCAGAAGGCCGTGATGAGCCTGGTGATGGGGTAGAGGAGAGGGGTCAGGCACCAGGGACCAGGGTGAAGTGCCCCTGATAGCTGATCGCCGATCGCTGATCACGGGTACACCCGCTAAGACGGAGACCTCGAATGGAGCCTCACGGTCGAGACCTGATTTGTACGCAGGACTGGTCTCCGGACGAGCTGCGTGCGGTGCTCGATCTGGCGGCGGAGATGAAACGCGACCGCTTCTCCGATCGCTGGACGTCCCTGCTCGAGCACAAGACCTTTCTCATGTTCTTCTTCAATCCCTCCGTGCGCACCCGGCTGTCGTTCGAGGCGGCGGCCACCGAGCTGGGCGGCCATGCCCAGTTCATGACCCCCTCTGCGGGGCGGTTCAAGACGGAGGAGCAGGCTGGTGAGACGATCGAGGATGCCGCTCAGGTGATGTCCCGCTACGTGGCCGGCATCGGTATCCGTATCCTCGAGGATAAGGTTCCCTACTACGGTGCCGGCGACGAGATGGTGCGCCAGTATGCACAGTGGGCGGAAGTGCCCGTCGTCAACATGGCAGACGATCGCTTCCACCCCTGCCAGGCGTTGGCGGACGTCATGGGTTGGGCGGAGTGGTTGGGCGGGGGGCCAGCGCAGCCGGATTATGATGCTCTGCGGGGCAAGAAGCTGCTTCTCACCTGGGGGAGCGGGGCGTTGGCCCGCTCCTGGTGTTCGGTTCAGGCTGCGCTCCTAATTGCATCCCGGTTCGGCATGAACGTGACGCTGGCCCACCCGCCGGGGTATGAGCTGGACGCAGAGGTCACTGGTTGGACGAAGGATAACTGCTCCGCCAGCGGAGCTGCCTTCGAGGCCGTGCACGACCCCGAGAGCGGGTACGAAGGCGCTCACGTCGTCTACTCGCGCAATTGGGTGACTCCCGATGCTTATCAGGACGGGCAGTTCCAGAAGCAGGCCGAGATAGAGAAGGCGATGGCCTACCAGGGATGGACGACGACGGCGGAGCGCATGGCCCTCACTGACGACGCGATCTTCACTCATCCGATGCCAGTCGACAGAGGCAGCGAGGTGACCGACGAGGTGGCCTCCGGCCCGCGCTCTGCCATCTACGATGTCGCCGAGAACCGGCTGCACGTGCAGAAGGCGTTGATGGCGTGTTTGATGGCTGCTGGCGGCGACCGGAATCGGGGCTGACCGCCATCGCTGCTGTGACGATAGCGAAACAGGAGAAGCCTATGTCCAAGAATGGACTAGCCGTCGTAGGTGTGGGCGGCAATTCGCTGATCAGAGATAGGGCGCGCCTGACGGTGCCGGACCAGTACGCCGTCGCCAAGGAGACCTGCGGCCACGTAGCGGACATGATAGCTCAGGGCTGGGACCTGGCCCTCAGTCACGGTAATGGGCCGCAGGTTGGCTTCATCCTCCGCCGCTCGGAGATCGCCCACAAAGTCGCCGGGATGCACGAGGTGCCTCTCGACTTCTGCGGAGCGGATAGCCAGGGGGCACTGGGATACACGCTGCAGCAGAACCTGTGCAACGAGTTCCGCCGCCGCCGCCTGACGCGAACGGTGGCAACGGTCGTCACTCAAGTGGTGGTTCACGGAGACGACCCCGCGTTCGAGAAGCCCACCAAGCCCATCGGTTCTTCGATGACGAAGCAGGAGGCGCAGGAAAGGGTGGAGAAGAGCGGTTGGGCGGTGGCGGAGGACGATGACGGACGGTGGCGCCGGGTGGTGCCGTCCCCGTATCCCCAGCGCATCGTGGAGCTGGACGCCGTGAAGAAGCTGCTGGAGGCCGGCGTGATCACGATCACCGTCGGCGGTGGAGGTATACCCGTTGTGGAGGACGAAGACGGGAACCTGTCCGGCGTCGAGGCCGTGATAGACAAGGACTATGCCTCAGCACTCCTCGCCCGCAGGCTCCAGGCCGACCTGTTCCTCATCTCCACAGGTGTCGAGAAGGTAGCCCTCAACTACAAGAAGCCGGGCCAGATCTGGGTAGATCGAATGACCGCCGAAGAGGCTCGGCGCTACTACCACGAGGGCCATTTCCCTCCTGGCAGCATGGGGCCCAAGATCGAGGCCGCGCTCTACTATCTCAAGTACACCGGCAATCGGGTGATAATCACGGATCCGGCGAACATCACCCGGGCCCTCCGCGGCGAGACGGGCACAGTGATTGAGGGCTAGGGGGCGCTCCGAAGTGGAAAGCGTCGCCGGCCTCGCCTGCACCATCTGCGGCGCGCAGTACGAGGCGGATGAGGTTGCCTACGTCTGCCCCAGGCACGGCGACGACGGCATCCTCGATGTCGTCTACGACTACAACAGCGTCCGGGCGAGCCTGACCAAGCAAGCCCTCGCCGCCAGCCAGCGCCGCTCGATCTGGCGCTACCTGCCGCTCCTGCCCGTAGACGCGGACCTTGCCCTCCGGCTTGCGCAGGGCACGCCGCTGGGCAGTGTCGGCTGGACCCCCCTATACGACGCCTCGAGGCTCGCATCTTCGCTGGGCATCAGGTGGCTCGGCGTCAAAGACGATACGTGTGAGCCGACCGCCTCCTTCAAGGACCGAGCCTCTGCAATCGCCGCCGTGAAGGTACGGGAGCAGGGGGCAGAGGTGATAACCACCGCGAGCACCGGCAACGCTGCGGCGGCGCTCGCCGGTATGTGCGCTGCCGTGGGGCAGCCCAACGTCATCTTCGTTCCCCGCTCAGCTCCCGAGGCCAAGGTAGCCCAGCTGCTCGCCTACGGCTCGACCGTGCTGCTCGTCGATGGGAACTATGACCAGGCTTTCGATCTCTGCCTGGAAGTGGCTCGTGAATTCGGCTGGTACAACAGGAACACGGCCTACAACCCCTACATGAGCGAGGGCAAGAAGACCGCCGCCCTGGAGGTCTGTGAGCAGCTGGACTGGCAGCCCCCAGACTGGATCTTCGTCCCTGTGGGCGACGGATGCATCATCGGCGGAATCCACAAGGGGCTGCAGGACCTGGTCGCGCTGGACTGGATCGACCGAGTGCCCAGGCTTGCCGGGGTGCAGGCGGCCGGCTCTTCGCCTCTCGTCGACGCCTGGGAGCGCGGGCTGGAGGGCTGGCAGATGGAGCCGGTCGAGGCGCATACAGTGGCCGATTCGATTTGCGCCGCTTTGCCGCGGGATCGGAACAAGGCGCTGCGGGCGGTGCGGGAGACGGACGGCGTATACGTCAGCGTGGCGGATGAGCAGATCCTCGAGGCCATACCCACGCTGGCCCGGGAATGCGGCGTCTTCGCCGAGCCTGCCGGCGCTGCAGCCTACGCTGGCCTGGTCCAGGCCGTTGAGAGCGGGATCGTAAGAGCCGAGGACAGCGTGGTCGTCCTGGCGACCGGCTCCGGGCTGAAAGATATCACCGGGGCGAAGAAGGCGCTGCGAGACAAGCCGCTCATCGTCGCGCCAACGCTCGACTCCGTTCGGAAGGCCCTGGCAAGGACCGGGTAGAGCGTGACCGCGCAGGCGGCAGGCAAGCCGCACCGGAGCTCGCCGCCGCCATGGAGGGCAGGGTATCGTGATTGATCTGACGATCAACGAGAAGCAGCTGAAGAGGACGGTGGAGCGGGCCCGTGAGCGGGGGATCGTGATCCCCACGTTCGCTCAGATGCGGGATCCTGCTCTCATTCCCGCCCAGATCAAGAGCCGGCTGGCGAACATCGGCCTGTGGGACGTCGACCCGCTCAACCTGTTCCGGGTTAGCTGGAGGAACGAGCCGGTTGCCCAGGGCGGCGGTTTTGACGGCGTCAACTACGTCGAGCTGCCCTCCTCGCTAACCGGCGTCCCGGCGCGCATCATCGCCCTGGTGGGGAAGTGGTTTCCCACCGGCTCGCACAAGGCAGGGGCCACGTTTGGCTGCCTGGTGCCGCGGTTGGTTACGGGGCAGTTCGATCCCACCTCTCAGAAGGCGGTCTGGCCGTCGACAGGCAATTACTGCCGCGGCGGGGCCTACAACGCAACGCTTCTGGCCTGCGAGTCGGTAGCCATACTCCCGGAGGAGATGAGCCGCGAGCGATTCGACTGGCTCTCCAACTTTGCCGGCGAGGTGATTGCCACTCCCGGATGCGAGAGTAACGTCAAGGAGATCTTCGACAAGTGCCGGGAGCTGAAGGAGAACCGCGACGATGTCGTGGTCTTCAATCAGTTCGATGAGTTTGGCAACCACCTGTTCCACTATGCGGTGACCGGCCGGGCGATGGAGCAGGTGCTGGAGTCCGAACTGGGCTCGGACGATGTCTACCGAGGGGTCGTTCTCACCACAGGCTCCGCCGGCACGATCGGCTGCGGCGACTACTTGAAGGAGGTCTTCCCAGCTAGCAAGGTCGCCGCCAGCGAGGCGCTGCAGTGCCCCACGCTTCTCCTAAACGGCTTTGGCGGCCACCGCATCGAGGGCATCGGCGATAAGCACGTTCCTTGGATCCACAACCTTAGGAACACCGATCTGGCGATGGCCATAGACGACGAAGCGTGCATGAGCCTCGTTCGTCTGTTCAACGAGCCGGAGGGGCGCTCCCACCTGGCCGGCCAGGGCGTCCCGGGCGAGCTGGTGGAGCAGCTCGACCTGCTCGGCATCTCCAGCATCGCCAACGTTCTATCATGCATCAAGTTCGCCCGCTGGTACGAGCTGGGTGAGCAGGACGTCGTCCTTACCGTCTTCACCGATTCGATGGAGCTCTACCAAAGCCGCCTTGCAGAGCTTCGCGAAGAGGCGGGCGACTACTCGGGCATGGATGCCGCTGCCGATTTCCACCGCTATCTGCTCGGTTGCACCGTCGACTACGTCGAGGAGCTGGGCTACTGGGACCGCAAGCGGATGCACAACCTGAAGTACTTCACCTGGGTGGAGCAGCAGGACAAGACGTACGAGGAGATCCAGGCCCAGTGGTACGATCCTGACTACTGGACGAGGGTGCACGCTCAGGTAGAGAGGATCGATGAGCTGATAGAGGAATTCAACCGGCGGACGGGACTGCTAGAAGATCTGTAGAGGGCTCCCCTAGGAGCCTGCGCCGGCAACCGGCAGCGGGCAGCTACGCCCGGGGATTCACCCGGAAGCCACCTGCGTGGGACGCCGTATCGCCGCCGCAGGGGTTGCCGATCGAGTGCAAACCGGCTATACTCTGCCCGCCCGAGTGGAGGAGCGGGTGTGTCAACGGCCATGCTCTGGGAAACGTACTACACGCCGACGTCGATAGATGAGGCTGTGCGGCTGCTCGCCGAGCACGGGGCTGACGCGCGCGTCATCGCCGGCGGCACCGACCTGATGATCGAGCTGCAGCGGGGCGAGCGCAGTGTCCGCGTCCTTGTAGACGTTTCGCGCGTCGGCGGCCTTGATCGCGTGCGCCTGGACGACGACGGTCTGGTCCACATTGGCCCGGCCGTTACTCACAGCATCGCGGCTTCCGCCTGTCTGTTGGTCGAGCGAGCCTTCCCCCTGGCGCTGGCCTGCTTTCGGCTGGGCACCCCCCAACTGCGCAATCGGGGCACGATTGCCGGAAACCTGATCACCGCCTCTCCGGCAAACGATACTATCCCGGCCCTGTTGGCGCTTGATGCTCAGGTCACCCTCCGCAGCGAGCGCGGTGAGCGTGCCGTGCCTCTGGCCGAGCTCTACCGGGGAGTGCGGCGTACCGTTGTGGAAGCGGACGAGCTTCTCGTCGACATCGCCTTCGCTCCGCTTGATGCGGACGATCGCGGCACGTTCGACAAGATCGCGCTCCGTCGGACCCACGCCATTTCCGTGGTCAACACCGCCGTCGTGTTGACGTTCGACGACGACCAGGTGGCTGAGGCACGTATCGCTCTCGGCTGCGTGGCGCCGACTGTCGTCCGGGCCAAGGAGGCCGAGGCCGCCCTGGCCGGCAGGCCGCTCAACGATGCCTCCATCGCTGCGGCGGCCGCATTGGCTACTGAAGCGGCGGCTCCGATAGACGATATCCGCTCCGGGGCGGAGTACCGGCGAGAGGCAGTGGGTGTGCTCGTGCACCGGGCGCTTGGCAGGCTGCGCGACGGCTCCGAGCGCGAGGAGCTGCCCCGCGAAATGCCCAAGCTGTGGGGACGCACGGATGGCCGCTTCCCTCGCCTGGCCGGCGAGACGATCTGTCACCTCGATAGCGGCCCGGAGCCGATCGAGTGCACTGTCAACGGGGAGAATGTGGCGATTGCCGGAGCGGGTGGCAAGACCCTGCTGGAAGTGCTGCGCGATGACCTGGGCCTGACGGGCACCAAAGAGGGGTGCGGCGAGGGCGAATGCGGGGCCTGCACCGTATTGATGGATGGAATAGCCGTCCTGGCCTGCATCACACCGGCGCCGCGTGCTCACGGCGCTGACATCGTGACGGTGGAAGGGCTGGCGGAAGGAGACGAGCTGCACCCGCTTCAGCAATCCTTCATCGATGCGGGCGCGGTACAGTGCGGCTTCTGTACACCAGGCTTCTTGATGGCCGGGACCTGCCTGCTTGAGGAGAAGCCCCATCCCAGCCACGAGCAGGTCGTGGCTGGCCTCACCGGCAACCTGTGCCGCTGCACGGGATACTACAAGATAGCGCAAGCCATCGAGGGCGCTGCCGGGAGAAAGGGAGAGCCGGCCTAGGCGGGCTCGTCCCAGGACGACATTGAGTAGGATGAAGAACGGACGCTTGCTTCAAGTAGAAGACCTGTGGCTCAATAGGACGGGCGCTGAAGTCCTGCGCGGGGCGAACCTGGCCGTCGGTGCGGGCGAAGTGCACGCTCTCCTTGGGCTGAACGGGTCCGGCAAGACGAGCCTGGCGATGGCGGTGATGGGCGCCGCCGGGTACGAGCCAGACCGGGGCACCATACGCTTCAACGGAAAGGACGTGACCCGCCTCTCCGTCACGGAGCGTGCCCGGCTGGGGATGACGCTGGCCTGGCAGGAACCGGCCCGCTTTGAGGGGATACCGGTTGCGGACTACCTGGCCCTGGGAATGGCGCAGCCCGATCGGGAGCGCATCGAGCAGGCGCTATCTGCAGTGGCCCTTTCGCCCTCCGTCTACCTGGGCCGGCCGGTCGATGCAACTCTTTCCGGTGGTGAAAGAAAGCGGATCGAGTTGGCCGCGGTCTACGCCATGCAGCCGAGGCTGGCGATCCTGGACGAGCCTGACTCCGGCGTCGACGTGCTCTGCCTGGCCGATATCCTGGCCCTGGTCCGCCGGATGGCGGACGAAGGCACTTCCGTACTGCTGATCACCCACAGGGATGAGATGGCTGAAGTGGCGGACCGGGCTTCGCTGATGTGCGGTGGGGCGGTCATCGAGACCGGGACTCCCGCTGAGGTGCGGGAGTACTACGCTCGCCGCTGCCGGCCGCATGGCCAGCAGCTCGGCAGCCAGCCCTGGGGTGCGGAGGCGGGAGGGACGTATCAGCGGGTCGTGTCGGAAGGGGCGTGCGATGAGTAAGCGCCCCTCCGCCCCTTCGGTGCTGGCGAAGAAGGACCCCGCCTGGGCAAGCGACTTCGAGGCCATGCTCCAGGCCTACGAGCAGGCGGGGGGCAAGCCGGAGCTGCTGAAGATGGAGCGGATCGGAAGCGCCGTCGTCAGCGGCAATCACGTCCTGGCCGTGCACGAGACCGACGGCGTTACCATCGAGACAGAGGAGAGGGAGCACGGTATTGGAGCACGCATTGTCGTCGCTCCGGGGACGAAGGTCGCCTATCCGGTGCATCTCTGCTTCGGTGTCATACCCGCCGAAGGGCTGCAGGAGATCGTCCCCGAGTTCGAGATCGGCGAAGGGGCCGAGGTCGGCTTCACAGCCCACTGCACCTTCCCCAATGCGCAAGACGTCAAGCATGTGATGGATGCCCACATACGCGTAGGTGCGGGCGCCACAATGCGCTACAGTGAGGGCCACTACCACGGCGAGCAGGGGGGCATAGATGTTCTTCCCACCACCCGTGCGTCGGTAGACGACGGTGGTCGGCTGGAGATCGACTTCAACCTGATCCACGGCCGGGTGGGCAGCCTGGCCATCGACTTCGAGGTCGATGTGGCCGCGCGAGGCGTGGCCGAGGTGGTTACCAAGGCGTACGGCTGGGCGGATGACAAGGTCGATGTCAAGGAGACGGTCCGCCTCAACGGCGAAGGCGCCCGCGGACTAACCAGGACCAGGGTCGCCGTCCGCGACCGGGCTGTCAGCTCCGTGTACACCACCGCCGAGGGCAACGCACCGGGAGCCGTGGGCCACATGGACTGCACAGAGATCGTGCGCGGCTCCGCCGAGGCGCGGAACGTGCCCGTGGTAGTTGTACGCGACGACCGGGCCCGAGTTACGCACGAGGCAGCCATCGGCAGTGTCAACCGCAAGGAGCTGGAGACGCTCCTGGCACGGGGCCTCGACGAGGACGAGGCCGTCGACATCATCATCAGGGGGATGCTGCAGTAGCGCGAGCGCCGCGCCCGCGCTCCGCCGTCCGATGCTGCGATGCCGCTCTAGAGATCCCGCCGGATGCCCAGCAGCTTCCAGCCCGAAGGCAAGGCCAGCCCTGCCAGGGCCAGCTTGAGCAGATCGCCCGCGACGAAGGGGTAGAGGCCCAACGGGAGCGCTGCCTTGGCCCCGACGAATGCGGCCAGCCAGGGCAGGCCAAGCGCGTAGATGGCTGCGTTGCCCACCAACATCGCTACCAGCGTTGTGCCCACACGGCGGTCCCAGCCCCTCTCCGCGAGCAGGCCGGTGACGTATGCGGCAGCGATGAAGCCCAGCAGGTAACCGCCTCTGGGTCCGGCTAGAACGGCCAGTCCACTCGTCCCTCCGGCGAAAACGGGCAGACCGATCGCCCCCTGAGCCACGTAGGTCGCCATGCACAAGGCGCCGCGGCGGGAGCCGAGCAGCGCCCCGACGAGAACCACGGTCAGAGTCTGGGCAGTGATGGGAACAGGGCTCCAGGGCAGCGGCAGGGCGACGTAGGCGGACAGCGTGATCAGCAGGCTGCCGCCTAGGACGAGTGCGGCGTCGTATACCCTGGCCCGGTCGGCCACCTGTGGTCGTAGTACGTCTGCAGCTGTCGCCACTGCCATGATGATTGCCCTCCGCTCCGGCTGGCGTCTTCTGTCAGGCACCGGAGCGTTGACAGAAGGTGCTTCTCCGTCTACAATGGCCGTCGGCGGGTCTTGGCCCGCGCCGGGCGGCAGGAACACTTGCGATAGGCTGTAACACCGGGACTGCTCATTAGATGCTCGACTTGGTGCACGGACTGGTCATCAAGGCGCAGAGTGGCTTCTTCACGGTGCACACCGGGGAGGGCGACTTCATCTGCCAGGTCCGAGGGCGGCTGAAGCGCGAACGGAAGGATACGGCGATCGCCGCCGTCGGCGATCGGGTGCACATAAGCCTGGCCGAGGACGGCATGGGTATGATCGAGGAGGTGGAAGAGCGCCGGCGGGCTCTGGCCCGGCTATCCCCCTCGCCTGGGGGGCGCGGCTCGCGGCGCTGGGATCGGGATAGCTACCTGGCCGAACGGGAACAGGTGATCCTGGCCAACCCGGATCAGGCAGTCTTCGTCTTCTCCTGCGCCGAGCCGGACCCTCACCTGCGGATGCTCGATCGCCTGCTGGTGGGAGTGGAGGTGCAGCATATACCCGCTGTAGTCTGCGCAAACAAGAGCGATCTGCTGACGCGGCGAGAGGCCCGCTCGCTCTTCGGCGCCTACCGGGACGTCGGCTACAGGGTGATCTACACCAGCGCGCTGAAAGGGCGCGGCGTCGGTCGACTCCGGCGCCAGCTGCGGGGCAAGATATCGGCGCTCGTGGGTCCCTCAGGGACGGGGAAGACGAGCCTGCTGAACGCGATGCAGCCCGGGCTGGGCTTGCGCGTGCGCGAGGTAAGCGAGGCCACCAGTAAGGGCCGCCACACGACCGTGGCTCCGGAGCTCGTCCCCCTCAAGGGTGGAGGGTGGGTGGCAGACACGCCCGGCCTGCGCGCTCTTGCCCTCTTCGACGTGGATCCGGAGGAACTGGACGCCTACTTCCCGGACATAGCGCCGCTGGTGGCCAAGTGCCAGTTCTCGGATTGTACGCACGTTGTGGAGCCGGGCTGTGCCGTCCAGCAGGCGGTCGAGGACGGCCGCATCGGCGAGCATCGGTACGAGAGCTACGTCCGGCTGCGGGAGGAGCATCAGAAGCTGGCGGATATGTATTGGTGGGGCATACAGGACTAGCGAAGTGAGCGGGCAGAACGTGGCCGAGGAGACGGAACTAATCTCCGCTGCACAGCAGGGAAACGTCGACGCCTTCAACGAGTTGGTGCTCGTCTATCAGCAACGGGTCTACAACGTCGCCTACCACATTATGGCGGACCCCGCCGCCGCGGCCGACGCGGCGCAGGATGCGTTCGTCTCCGCCTTCCAGGCCATCAGCCGCTTCCGGGGCGGCTCGTTCCGGTCCTACCTTCTGCGCATCGTCACCAACACCTGCTACGACGAGATGCGCCGCCGCAAGCGCCGGCCGACGGCGTCGTTTGAGGATTTCGGCGAGCTGGACGAGGACGCGAACCCGGTGCTGGTGAACGGTCATGAAGGACCAGAGGAGCTGGCGGAACGGCAGGAGATGGCAGAGGTGATCCAGGCTGCGATAGAGATGCTTCCTCCCGACCAGCGCACGACGCTCGTGCTCTCGGACGTGCAGGGGCTTGCCTATGAGGAGATCGCCGAGGTAACCGGCGCTTCTCTGGGCACTGTCAAGTCCCGCCTGGCCAGAGCCCGAGGCAAGGTGCGGGACTACCTGGCGGAGCATGGGGAACTTCTGCCCGCCCGGTATCGTCCTAGAGATGAGGACCCCGAGCGGTAGCCCAGGGTATACGATGGCACGTCGGAACGGAGTGACCAGAAGAGAGCGAGAACGGCTCACCGAGCTGCTGTCCGCCTACCTGGACGGACAGCTGGCCGATTCAGAGCGCGCGCGTCTCGAGGAGCGGCTGGCTGCTGACGCGTCGCTGCGGGCCGAGCTGGAGTCGCTGCGGCAAACGGTCAGTCTGCTCGGCGAGCTGCCCAAAGTGGCCGTGCCGCGGAACTTCATCCTGCCCCGGGCGACGGTTACTGCCACCCGGACTGTCCAGCGGTCCTCCGCTCGGCGGCCGCTCCTTGCTCCCGTGCTGACCGCAGCTACGTCTCTGGCGACGCTGCTCTTTGGCGTCGTGCTCACCGGCGAGCTTGTTCTCACCGGGTTGGGTGGATACGCCACGCTTTCGGAGCCAGGTGGTGCCGATTCTGCTCCACTGTCGGCCCCGGCGGCGCAGACCGATACGCCCACGCCTGCCGCAGTGGGCTCGCACCAGGACGCCTTGCCGCCATCGCCAACAGTTGAAGCCGCACCTACGATAGTTGCGGCCGGCGACGGGAACGGAGAGGACGACCAGGGCGAGCGCTACAGCATGGACTCTCCGACTCCCTCGCCAGAACCTGGCCTCGGAGGCGGCGGCGCTCCCGTCTCGGACACACTGCAGGCACCCACGGGGGTATTGGGCGGCGGCGAGGGCGAAGAAGCGGCGACTTCGACGCCCGCAGCGGTAGGCGAAGAGGCTGCCGAGCCGGTGGCAGTGCAGGACGAGGGGGCGTTGGAACGAGCTCGAGAGCCGAACGGGCCTGCCGCGATTGCTCCACTGTGGGCCTGGCGAGCTGCAGAGACAGGCCTGGGTCTGGCTGCTCTTGCGCTGGGTGCGGCGGCAGTCTTCGCCTGGCGCGCCCGGCGGCGCTAGAGGGCAGGCCGCACAACGCGACCGAGCCGAAGAGCCCCCCGCCGGACAGGTGGGGGGCTCGTTTCATGCGGGCGATCGGCGCGCTGTGCGCCCATCTATGTAAGCGGTGCTATCCCAACATGGCGAACGAGGCGGAGGATAGGGATGCGACTGTGGCGGTGGCCCAGAGCAGGAACCGCTGAAGGCGCCGGCCCTCGCGCCTCCGCCACTCCACTGCGGCCAGGGCGATCAGTCCCAAGGCCAGCGTTCCGGTCAGCAGCGCGGAGCCGGTGAAGAGCTGGCGCAACTGGGGCGAGAAGCCGAACAGCATCTGGAACTGGTTCTCTCCCAGGGCCATTACCGTCAGCGCGATCGTCAGCAGGTTGGCCAGCAATACGCCGGTCGCCAGCCATCGAGCAAGCCTGACGGGGTGAGCGACGAAGTCCTTCCTAAGTCGCTCGACGACGGCGACGATCAACCAACTCAGGGACAGCGGCGCGAGCAGGGCCAGGCAGAGGAGCGCCAGCAGCATGGGTAGGCTCGACATCTTTGCCATCGGCGTGTCCAGCCCGTGGGCGGCGAGCAGGGCGTAGAGCTCGATGTGGAGCATGAACTCGCCGGGCAGGTTGTCGGCGTCGTCGACAGTTCCGATCGTCACCAGATCCAGGGGCGGGTAGTACTCCGCCCACGTGCCTGTCGATCCCATCATATGCACCACGGGTCCCTCGCCGGTGGGGAACACTATGAAGCCCGAAGCGTAGTGAAGACCTCTGATCCCCTCTGGCACGGCCAGCATCTCATCCAAGGTGGCTGGATCGCGGAAGAGGTCACCGGCCACAAGCGCCCGGACGAACCTGGCGAGGTCTTCCAGTGTGGAGACCGCGCCCCCACCGCCCCAGTCGAAGGAGAAGTCGAGGCCACCGCTGACGGCAGGTTCATTCCAGGCCCACACCTCTGCGAGGCGGCGTCCGTAGACCTCGGTGGGCCGGTACGGTGCGCCGATCAGGTCCGTGTCGTCCATACCCAGCGGATCGAGTATCCGATCGTGCACCTCGCGGTGCAAGCTGTTTCCCGCCAGCTCCTCGACAACCAACCCCAGCAGCACGTAGTTCGTGTCGCTGTAGTGGAAGCCTTCGCCAGGCTCCCACAGCGCATTCTCGTTCATCCCGGCCAGGTAGAAGTTGAGCAGCCCAGCCATCCTGTCGTGGCGGTCTGCCTTCCAGGCCTGGTAGTCCCACGGTAGCCATTGCTGCCTGAACAGATAGTCGTCTGGATCACATCCCTCGGGCATGCCCTCCATAGTGCAGCGGACGAGCGCGGCGATTCCCAGCTCATTGTCGGAGGCAACGGTGCCGATCAGCGAGTCTGGCGCCGCGCCCTCGACCGTGCCCGGCATGAGCGAGACGGGAGTGTCGACTCCGTCGAAGTAGAGATCGCGCAGCCCGGAGGTGTGATTGAGCAGGTGGCGGAGAGTGATCGAGTCTGCATAGGACACACCGTCGATGCGGTGGAGCTCAGCCATCACTTCAGGCGCAAGCACAGCCAGTTCAGCCAGGGTAGCGTCGATTCCCGCCTCTCCGAATGCACCCTCCTCTGCCAGCTGGTAGATGACGACTGCGGTGAATGCCTTGGCTACGCTGGCGATATAGTACTGATGGTCCGCGCTCATCGGCTCGCCTGTGTCCACCCGGGCGATGCCTGCTGCGCCGGCGTAGTTGAAGCTGACCGTCGGCGCGTCGACGTAGACCATAGCATGCCGGTCGACGTCGCCGCTGGGGCTGGTGCGGACGTGCCCCTCGAGTAGGGTGTCGATCTCTGCCACCACGCTGTCCCTGTCCCATGACGTCGGGGTGGTCGAGCCACATCCGGAAAGGGCCAGTGCTCCGACCAGCAGGAACACAATCGGGCGGATCAGTCTCATTGGCGTCTGCTTTTCGACGATTCGGTGTTTCATGCTCCTGTTCGACTCCATTCGCTTTTCCTTTCGCCGGCCGGGGCGCGCCTGTGCGGCGGCCGGGTTCTAGTGGTTAGTATCTCCGCCGCCCTGGTCAGCCTGGGGCCCCGGCCGGCCGGACGGGCCCATCCAGTCAGTCGAAGCGGAAGCGCCACACGCCGACCAGGAAGAAAGCGGCGGCGAAGCCGATCAGTGCCCCTGCCTCGGGCAGGATCCCGGCTACTCCGTAGCCTCGCACCAGCACGTCCTGGAAGCCCTGCATGGCCCAGTAGTGGGGCACGAAACGGGCCAGCGATTGCATGAACTCCGGCATGACGAAGCTCGGTATCAGACATCCTCCCAGAGCAGACATGGAGAGGGTGAGAAGCGTCGCCAGCCCGTCGATCTGTGCCTCTGTCTTGCCGAATGTGGCCACCAGAACGCCTAGCCCTGTGGCGGCGGCGGCGAGGGCCATGCTGATCACGACCAGTGCTGCCGGGTCTCCCAGTTCCATGCCGAAGAAGAGAGCTCCGACGGCGAACATGACCGCGACCTGGATCAGATTGACCAGGTAGTAGGGCAGGAGCTTGCCGGCCAGAAGCGCGGGCTTGGGCAGCGGCGCCGCCAGCAGCCGGCGGAACGTCCCATCGTGTTTCTCCCGCAGGATCGAAGAGGAGATGGCGGAGACGATGAAGAAGACGCCGAAGACGGTGTAGCCG
The DNA here is from genome assembly GCA_964530325.1 of uncultured Anaerolineales bacterium. GTDB lineage: Bacteria > Chloroflexota > Anaerolineae > B4-G1 > B4-G1 > CAZHAX01. Next base: position 182,924 of record CAZHAX010000001.1, read on the forward strand.
GGCACGTTTTGCTGGTATGAGTCGGGGAATGCCTCTACATCCATTGCGGCGGGCGCGACCCTCGACAGCGTGACGACGCTTGTGGCCTCCGCGTCGAAGGAGATGTCGGCAAGCGATAGCTGGTCGGCTCCCGGCACGCCGGCGAATGCGCTGGACAACGCCGCCGCGATACGCTCCGGCGCCAGAGCGCTCTCGGCCACGCGCTCGGCGACGCTGTAGACCATAGCCTCGATGGGAGCGATGAACTGGGTCGAGGATGCCGGGTCCGAGATCAACTCTAGGCTGGCCGCGGCCTCCGGGTTGTCCAGCCTGGCCTCGATTTGGGCCGAGAAGTCGGCCGGGATGACGAGCACAGCCGCCCTGTCTCCTTCGCTGACCAGTGCCTCGGCCTGTTCGCGTGTCAGTGCATCGTCGTCCCATTGAGATTCGACCTCGATGCCGTCCAGGGCATCCAGCTGGGCGATCACCTCCGCTCCGAGCGGGCCCCGATCGAGAGCCACGACCGGCAGCAGCCGCGGCTGGTCCGAGGTATCGGTTTCGTACATGCCCTGCGTTGCTGCGCTCATTACGACAATGAACATCAGAGGCATCAAGAACAGTGCAGCCACGCCTCCGACGTCGGTGAAGAGGATCTTCAAGTCTTTCCAGGTAGCCGAAATGATCTGGCGAATCATCTGATTCCTCCTTCGGTCTCAGTCCCGCAGCCGTTTGCCCGTCAGCCGCAGGAATACCGTCTCCAGGTTGGGCTCCAGCACCTCGAGGCCGGTGACGTTCGTGTTCGTCTCGTTGAAGAGCTCGAGCAGTCGGATCAGCGCCTCCTTTGTGTGGACCGCCTCTACTCTGATCCTGCCGTCGAGCTGTTCAGCCGCGCGAACCTGCTTCAGTGATCTCACCTTCTCGAGCAGGCCGTCCGCCGCTCCATTGGCGATGCCCAGGTGGATGATGCCCTCGGCCAGGTCGCCGATCAGCTGGCAGGGCGGGTCGAGTGCCACGATGCGGCCTTCGTCGATGATGGCCACCCGGTCGCACAGCCGCTCCGCCTCCTCCATGTAGTGCGTGGTATAGATGATCGTCATGCCGCCGGCCTTGAGCTGCTCGATGTGCTCGAAGATGGCGTTGCGCGATTGGGGATCGACGCCGACGGTGGGCTCGTCGAGGAACAGCACCTCAGGCCGGTGCAGCAGTCCGGCAGCGATGTTCAGCCGGCGCTTCATGCCGCCGCTGAAGGTCTTGACTGCTGCGCGCGCTCGCTCCGCGAGCCCTACCAGCTCCAGCGACTCGTCCACCCGCATGCGCAGTTCCCTGCCTCTCAGGCCGTAGATGCTGCCGAAGAAGTGCAGGTTGTCGCGGGCGCTCAGGGTGGGGTAGAGAGCTAGCTCCTGGGGCACCAGGCCGATGCGTTTCTTGACCTGGCCCGGGGCATCGACGACATCGTAGCCGGCGACGACCGCTGAGCCGCTGGTCGGCTCCTGCAGGCAGGAGAGCAGGGAGATGGTCGTCGTCTTCCCGGCGCCGTTCGGCCCCAGGAAGCCGAAGACCTCCCCCTGGCGGATGGCGAAGCTGATAGCGCGTAGCGCTTCGACCTCCCCGTACCGCTTCTCCAGCAGATGTGCTTCTACTGCGTTCTTGCTCATCAGGTCCCCCTATTCTTGTCAGGCCGGCCGTAGGGCGCTCCTGCTGCTTGGACTGTTTCGGTGTCGCCAGGAGCATTTGCCCGCCCAACGAAGATTGTATGGCAGAAGATGATGCCTGTGATGTGCCGAAGGGGGGATCGGAGGGCACATAGAAGTGGGCTCAGGAGCGGGGCCTGCTATGACGAAAGACACGGACTGCCTGGGTGTGTACCACTGTGAGCGCTGCTATCTGCCTGATCTGTCGATCCGGCAGGGCGCAGGCGAACACGCAGAAGCAGGCCCGGGAGGGGCCTGCTGTGACCAAACGAGCGCAGGGCTGAATTGCCCGATGTAGCTCTGGGTTCGCGCTACAGCAGCCCCAGCTCCTGGGCGCGGAGGATTGCCTGGGTGCGGTCGCGCACGTCCAGCTTGCCCAGTATGCTGCTGACGTGGTTCTTGGCCGTGCCGGTGGAGATGAACAGCCGCTCGCTGATCTCGCGGTTCGACAGGCCCTCGGCGAGCAGCGCCAGCACCTCAAGTTCACGCCCGCTCAGTGGCTCGGGGAGAGGCTGTTCGCGCCGGGTATGCTCCCGCTCAGTGAGACGGGCGAACTCGGCCACGACCTTGCGGGTCACCGCCGGATGGATGAAGGCTTCGCCGCGGGCGGCAGCGCGAATCGCCTCGGTCAGCTGCTCCGAGGGCACGTCCTTCAGGAGGTAGCCGGCAGCACCTGCCCGCAGTCCCTCGAAGACGTATTCGTCATCGTCGAACGTGGTCAGGATGATCACCTTGACCTCGGGGCAGGCGGAGCGCATGCTCCGCGTGGCAGCCACTCCGTCCAGGCCCGGCATGCGTACGTCCATCAGCACGACGTCCGGCTCGAGCCGCTGGGCCAGTTCGACCGCCTCGTGCCCGTCACTCGCCTCTCCTACTACGCGCAGATCCGTCACCATGTCTAGCAGCACTCGCAGACCTTCCCGCACCAGTTGCTGGTCGTCGACGAGCAGAACGCGAATCTCACTCATCGGCCCTGCCCTGGCGCGGTACGACGAGGCAGAGGCGGAAGCCACCCTCGTCGCGGTCCCCGGCCTCGAGCGAACCGCCGAGCAGCGCCAGCCGCTCTCTGAGGCCCAGCAGCCCGTATCCATCTCCGGTAGACCGGCGCCCGCCGACGCCGTTGTCAGTTATCGTGAGCGAAACCTGCTGTGGTTCGTATGTCAGGTCAACCACGACCGCGCTGGCCTTGGCGTGCTTGCTCACGTTCGTCAACCCCTCCTGAGCGGCACGGTACAGCGTCAGGTTGGCCGCCGTGCTGAGAGCGTATGGCTCACCCGCCGTGGACAACGTGGCCGAGATGCCGCCCGCGCGTACCTGCTCCACGAGTTCTGCGATAGCCTGATCCAGCGCCGCTGTATCGAGAGGTGAGGATCGCAGTGCTGCTACGGAGCAACGGACCTCCGCCAGGCTCTCCCGGGCCAGCTCCTCAGCCTTGGCGATCGATTCCCCAGCCCGCTCAGGCTGGGCAGGAAGGAGCTTGCCGGCGACTTCCAGCTGCCTGGTGATAGCGGTGAGGAAGTGGCCCAGACTGTCGTGGATCTCGCGGGCCAGCCTGTTCCGCTCCTCCACCACCGCCAGCGCCTCGACCTGGGTGGCGTATTCCTGCAGGCGGCGGTGCGCCTCCTCAAGCGCGGCCAAGAGCTGCTCGGCACGCTCACGCTCACGTCCCTGCTGCATGAGCGCGGCACTGGCCGCGGCGAAGAAGAGGAGGCCGCCTGCGTACGGGGGGAGCAGAGCAAGCGCCATCTGGACGCCACCCACGAGCAGGAAGCCGAGAAAGAGCAGGGCCAGGCAGAGGAGCGTGAAAGCGACGGCCCGGCGAAGCGGCAGGACGAAGTAGGAATGAGGAACGATGATGAAGTAGAGTATAGGTATGAGGCCGATTGCTTCGCCCGCCAGGAGGAAGATGGCAGACACCAGTGCGGCCCGGACCAGCATCAGGCTTCCGTGCTGCCAGGCTGGAGCCTCGGCCGGAGGGTCCCAGCTGGCGCCCAGGCCGAAGGCCACATACAGCAGTGTGTAGGGGATCAGGGCGGGCAGCTGCCGGAGTTCGGGCAGGTACAGCAGCGAGGCACCGTAGACCCCCAGCGCAGTCACCTGCCCGGCCAAGATGAGAATGCGCTCGACGCCCCAGGAAGTGCCGAAGTGCTCGGGGTCTTTCCTGCTCTGCTTCTCTCTTGGCATGGCTGCCCCGTTCGCTGTCAGCGGCTGCTAGAGAGGGATCTCAACCAGCGCTCCTCCGCTCAACTCGTACTCCCAGATCACCTCGAGCGTGGGGCAGCAGAGAGGGTCGCCCGGCTTGTGGGCGATGCCCTCGATGGCGATCACGCCGTCCGAAATACCCATCGTGTTCACTATCACCCGGTCGCCCAGGAAGGCGATGGCCTCCCCGTGCGGCACGCCGGAATCGTTGATCACAGCAGCCACGTAGTAGAAGGTGCCCGTGCCGCCTGCCCGCTCCACCAGGATCACCGCCGCGTCCGCATCGCCGTCGTCGTCCAGGTCGCTGAAGGCGAGCGGCAGGCCGCGCAGACGGACGGTATAGTCCTCGGGCGGCTCGCCTATAGGTGGCGTCAGCTGGTGGACGCCGTCGACGAGCGTGATCGTCTCCCCGCCTGTCCAGGCATACTCGCAGTTGCCGAGCTGCTGCATCGTGGGCAGCTCTGCGCTGAGCGGCGGGATGATCACCTCGAGTGTGTAGACGATGTTGCCTGCGGCGATCGACCTGACGTCGAACAAGTAGTCCTGGGAAACGGGTACCTGTCCCTGGAACTCGTGCGCGCCGGCGTGGTCGGTGATCAGCGGCACACCATCCTCTCCCCAGATGATGATGATCACCTCTTGATTGTCGATCTGTTCCTGCGGCAGGCCGACCAGGGCGACGGACAAGGTCTGCCCCTCCGCCGCCCAAAGGACGTACTCGTCGGAGCCGAATTGCTCGACGACGCCCTGCACCTGGGCAGAGATGGCACCTGGGGCGAACTGAATGCGCGTCCGCCCGCCTTCCTGCGTGGCCGTCGGTGCCGGAGTGGGGGACGAGGTGGGGGTGAGGGTCGCGCCCTGAAAGGGAGTGATCGTCGGGCTATTGTTCCCGCCGCCCTCTCCGAAGAGTGGGAAGTTGCAGGCCAGCAGCAGGCAACTGAAGACAAGCAGCAAATACGTCCTGCGCGAAGTGATCACTTACGGATACTCCTCCCAATGCAATACAAAGCCCCGGCGGATAGATCCGGACTGGAATCCCGAGCTCTTCTCGAGGGCCGGCGCTCTGTCCTAGTACTGCCAGTAGGACTCCGCTATCTGCAGCAGCACGCCTTTGGTGGTGGCCAGGTAGTCGGCGTACGTGGAGATGCCGGAAGGGGCTGCTCCGTATTCGATCCGAGTGTCGTCCCCCAGGTGCACCACGTACGTCTCGTTGTGGCAGTTGAGCAGTTCCGAGGGCATGTCGTCGCAGACGAAGTCGAAGCCGTCGGCGTTACAGGAGACGCCCTGAATGTCCAAGGTCTCCGTGCCGTAGTTCAGCGTGCCCGTGCCGACGCCGGTGCGGCCGCAGATGGCGTACTGGAACTGGCAGTTGGGCGGCGGCGATACGTTGACGTAGCCCAGGCCATAGTGGATGCTGATGCACAGCCGGTCCCCGTACTGCGCCTGGATCTGGTCCATGTAGTCTGAAGGTGTCATCCCAGCCGGTACCTCGTCGGTGGGCACGCCCATCACTCCGCTCTGCGTGAAGGTGGCGTCCGGCGGATAGCAGATGCGGTAGCTGAACATATCGTCCACGTACTCCAGCCACCCCGCCGGGCAAGGCGGGGCGACCGCCGCTTCCTCGGTGGGCGTCTGAGTGGGGGCAGTCGTGGCTGTGGGAGGCGAGTAGACCGTCGGCGTGGGAGGCGAGTAGCCCGTCGGTGTGGGCGAGGGGACGCAGGCCAAAACCGATAGCGCGACTACGGCCGTGAACGTCATTGCCAGGTGTCTGCGGTTCATATCCCTTTCACCTCTTACTCATCTCTGTCACTGCAGCGGCGGGAATGGCTGCTGTTTGTGCTCAACCAGGCGAGGCCAACCGGGTAGTCCGCCGCCGGCCTTTGCCTCGCCGCTGCTGTGCGCCATTATAGCATCGCCCGTGCACATGGGAAGCCCGCTCAGCCCGCCCCCGCCAGTGAGGCCTTGCGCGAAGCCCAGCGACGTGCTAGACTCCGGCCAGCGGTGACGGGCACAGGGAAGAGGGTTGTGTGTGACCACCATAGAGAACCGGCAGATGGAAGGCGTTCAGCGGCGTTGGCGCTCCGGCGGTCGTATCTCGCGCCGCCGCTTTCTGCAGCAGGCAGGCATGGCCGCGGCTGGTCTGCTGCTCTCCGGCTGCGCTGAGGGGCCCGGTGGGGGCGATCTGCCGGCCGGCGATGGCGGTGTCCCCTTGGCCAGGGTGGGCACGGCGAGGGCCCCGAGCTACGACGAAGCGCTCGTCCGCCGGGAGCTGTCCACGATCTTTGACAACCTGGGTGGCCTGGGCGACGTCATAGGTTCGGGTGACAAGGTGGCCATCAAGACGAATCTTACCGGGGGCTCGTACCAGCGGCAGGTCGATGGTCTTCCCAATACCGAGACGTTCTTCACACACCCGGTTGTTGTGGAGGCCGTGGCGGAGCTGATGATCGACGCCGGCGCGGGCCAGGTGTGCATCGTCGAGGCGGTGTACGATTGGCCATCCTACACGCTGTTCGGCTTCGACGTGTTCGCCGAGAGGCTGGGTGCGACGCTCATCGATCTCAACGGCGCTGAGCCCTACAGCACTCTGTCACAGGACGAGGTCGGCGAGGGATGGTTCGTCTACGATCGCTTCTACTCCAACCGCATCCTGAATGAGGTGGACGTTCTGGTCTCTGTCTCCAAGATGAAGGGGCACGGGGAAGCGGGGGTGACTCACACGCTCAAGAACATGGTCGGCTCTGTGCCCTGGCGCTTCTACGAGCTCGAGCTTCCCGGCCTGCGGGGGTACCGCTCGGAGTTCCACGGATTGGGCGACGAGACGAGGGCCCGCCTGCCGCGCGTGATAACGGACCTGAACCGCGCTCACCCTGTTGATATCGGCGTCGTCGATGGCATTAAGACGATGGAGGGGGGCGAGGGTCCCTGGATCGAGGGGGTGAGGTCGATCCAGCCGGGCGTGCTCATCGCCGGCAAGAGCGCGCTGGCAGTCGACGCGGTCGCCACGGGGGTGATGGGCTTCGACCCAACGGCCGAGTATCCTGACCCGCCGTTCCTGCACTGCGAAAACCACCTGAATCTGGCCCGCGAGCTGGGGCTGGGGACGAACAGGCTGGAGGTGATTGAAGTTGTCGGTCCCCCAATCGAGGAGCTGGTGACGCCGTTCAAGGTGGTACAGGCACCTCGCGCCGGCGCTGTGGCGGAAGCGATCTGCCCGTCAGTTGCGGGCTAGTTGCGGTCGACCCTGCGCTGGAGCCGGGCGGCATCCTCCTCCTGGGGGACTGCGGGCGGGGATCTGCTTCACCATGTCCATGCCGCTGCCGATGCGTCTGCAAGAAGCTGAATTGCCTAGTCTCATGGCCTGCCGGGAGCCGGCGGAGCGCAAGGTCCAGACTGTGAGGCAGGCGCGGGTCGCGGCAAACTCACATAGCGCGGACGGTCGGATCTACGTCGTCTTGCAGTGCCCTCGATTGTCCAGCATACTCGTTATGTGATCGAGCCGCACAGACAGCGTGGCGTCTCATCGTGGGCGGCCGGGCGTACCATGGAACACCCGCAGTCGCAGAGATGCCAATCGGCAGACCGCGGCTCGGGAACATAAGCAGCCCTGTCTTTGCCGCCAATCCCGGCGGGACGCTGATCGGTCGCGTGACAGGAGCACTGGGCAGGTGCGATGCAACGACCTTACATTCCCGTGGACGCTACGCCGGTCGCCTGGAGCGAGGCCTGGTGCGCTTGCCCGGAGGGCTGCCGAGCTCTGGGCCCTGAGCCTCCGCTGCGTGCTTTCTACGCCCGAATCCCGAAGCTGGAACCGCAACCGTGGCTCTTGGCGTCTCCAGGAATCGGTCGACAAGGTGCTCGGCGGGCACGGCATTTCCGCTTCGGTCAGGCGAATCACCGCGTTGGCAAGATGATGGACTCGAGCGTGGAACGCATCCTACTCCATATCAATGCTGTGGCGGGCGTGACCGGCTGCTTCGTCTGCAACAAGAATGGAGAGATCGTGGCCTCCGCCCTACCCGGTATCTTTGACCAAGTCATTCTGCGGGCCGTAGCGAAGGCTATCACCCAGACCTTTGCCGGGTTGGCGATCGCCCATCGGCGGAAGACAGCCGATATCGACCTGGTCTACGCCGAGAACCGCCTGATCGCCAAGAGCCTGAAGGACATTTGTCTGTGCATGATCTGCGTGCGCAGCATCAACCTGCCACTCCTGAATCTGACAGCTGAGACAGCGGCAAGAGAGCTGACGGCCGCTCTCAAAGGTGAGGTTGCGGAGAAGCCATTGCCAGGCCGTGAGGAAGGAGGGCCAGCGGCTGAGACGGTAGGGGCCGCCTTCCTCGGCCAGTTGGAGTGCGACCTGGCCAGAGCGATCGGCCCGATCGCCAATCTGGTTGTAAACGAGAAGATACAGGCCCTGGGTGAGAGTAGGGAGTCTTTCCCCTGGCGCGAGGCGAACCGCTTGATAGAAGAGGTCGGCGGCGAGATCACCGATGAGGGGAAGAGGACCCAGTTCAGCGGGGCCGCCCTGCGGGCACTGCGAGAGCAGACGAAGGGAAATGAAGCATGAAGATCACAATCGGTGCCAGGCTTGGATTCGGCTTTCTGGTCATGCTCCTGCTGGTCGCCACGGCTGGCTTGACTGCCGTCATCTCTTTCGATAGACTAGCCGACCTGACCGCCGCGCTGGCTGAGGAAGGCGACGAGCTGCGGACCATCACAGATATCAGGGTGGTCGTAGCGGAAGCCCACGCTGCCTTGGAGAGGGCGATGGTGACCGGCGAAGAAGAGGATGTCGCCGCAGCCGAATTGCGGCAATCGGAGTTGCAGGAGATGGTGACGGCCTACCTGGACAGCAAGGAAGCCGCGGGGGTCGAGAATGAAGCGTTTGAGGAGCTGGAACTCGCCCAACAGTTGTTGGACGACACCCTGGAGAGCTACCTGCATGCCTCGGATCTCAGTGCCAACCTACGCCTTACAGCCTTCTCCCGGCGGCAGGAGCTGGTCGATTTCTGCCTGACGATCTTGACCGAGATTGAGAGTGAGGCCAAGGACCGGATGGCAGACGCCCTGGAGGAAATCCAGAGCGCTCAGTCCTCGCTGCTGCTGATGATGAGTGGCGTTACCGTCGTCGCTGCCGTCATAGGGGCAGGACTGGCGGTGGGGATCACCCGTAGCGTGACCGTCCCTGTGGGGAAGCTCGTCAGCGCGGCTGACAAGATCAGCACAGGTGACCTAGACGCGCTCATGGAAGTGCGGTCGCAGGACGAGATCGGTGAGTTGGCCGACTCGATGGAGCGTATGCGCGTCAGCATGAAGGCGGCCTTGGGGAGACTCAAGAAGCAGCAATAGCCAGATGCTCTCTGAGCGGGTCAAAGGGTTGGGGGCGGTGCTCAGGCCGGCACCGTATCGAGCGGATCGGGAGTTGCTGGATCGAGGCCAAGCGTGGGGGCCATATCGCGCGTCGACTGGTCGGTGATGAACTCGACCCACAACGGGAAGTGGTCTGAGATGTGGTAGGACATCTGGCGGAGGGTGATCTCCTGGTAGACCGCGCCGGCGAAATCGATCACGCCGGTGCGCCCGGTTGATTCCAGATCTAAATCGCCCATGAACCAGGCGATGTGGTCGTGGAACTCCGGATCGCTGCCGTAGGTGGTCTTGAGCCCGTGCAGCTGGGCCGGGACGATCAGGCTGGCCAGCCCTGAAGGCCGCACCCGGCGCTGGTCGTAGATGAGGGCGAGCCGCTCGGCGCTGCCGGCGAAGCGCCCCTTTTCCTCTAGCTGATCCTCTCCAGCACGACTGCCTCTCTGCCTCGGGCAGCGACTCTCCACCCCGGCCTCGAGAGCAGCAACTCTATCAGCGTCCCGTCGCCCCGCGGGCTAAGCACTGCGTACCGTACGTGACAGGCGTCGATTTCCATCGCCCAGTCACCAGGGCTACCCGTACAAGTGCCAGCGGTGCTTTTGTCCGCCATCTGCTCACTCCTGATCTACGGACACTAGTGTAGCAGATGGAGGCAAGTCTGTCGCCACACGGACGTGTCAACTTGTGCGAATCGGGGAATGGCCCGAAGGTGCTACTCGGGCTGGGTAGAGGAGAGGAGTCCCAGCTCGCGCGCCCGCGCGACTGCCTGGGTGCGGCTCCGCACCGCCAGCTTGCCGTAGATGCTGCTGCAGTGCCGCTTCACCGTGTTCAGGGCGATCACCAGCTCGTCGGCGATCTCCTGATTGGAGTAGCCGCGGCCGATCAGGATGAGGACTTCGAACTCCCGGGGAGTCAGCTGCTCGACGAGGGAGTCAGCGACGGGCGACCCGGCTGAGGCTGGTCCGAACTCCGCCAGGAGCCTCTCCACGTAGTCCGGCTCGATCGAGCCCGACGCGGCCTCGCGAAGAAGCCGGGCCATCGCCGGCCCCTCGCTCACGAAGACGCGGATGAACCCCTCCGGTGCGGCCAGCGCCAGCGCGCGCTTCAGAGAATCGAGCGCCGCTTCTCTCTCGCCCTGCGCATCCAGGGCCAGTGCCATCAGGGCCCGTATCTCGATGACAAAGGTGTAGGCTCCGCTTGCTTCGTGCAGGCCCAGCAGTGATCTCAGCGATTCCAGCGCCCCTTCCGGCTCGCCTCGGGCAATCAGTGCGCGCGCCCGCAGCGTCTCCAGGGCCTGCATGAAGGCTGAGGGCAGCGTAACGCGGTCTTCGCCAGCGGCATCGTCGCCGGGGGCGAACACGGCCTTCGTCCCCTCCACCCACCGCAGCACCTTCTCCGGCTCGCCTGCGTCAAGCTGCAGGCGAGCCCGCTGGGCGGCCCATCTGAAGTTGGCCATCGAGTGCGAGCCTTCGACTGAACTGACCTCCGCTGCCTCGCGCAGTGCCTCCCAGGCACCCTCGCTGTCGCCCCGCGCCTGCCTCAGCCGGGACATTGCCGTGTAGGCTTCGTTGAGCGTCTGTGTGGCTCCTACGCCGAGCGAGAGCTCAACAGCGTTGTCCAGCAGACGTTCTGCCTCGTCCAGCTCGTGCCGCTCGATGTGGACACCGGCCAGTTCTACGTGGCCCGCGGCAGCCAAGGGTGTCTGCTTGGCCAGATCGATCACGGCGCGGCAGGACGCGGCCGAGTCCTGCAGCTTGCCCCGATGGTACTGAGCCAATGCCAAGGCCTCCGTGGCCTCGACCGCCAGCAGGATGTGGCCGTCTGCCAGGGCCGTCTCGCGGGCCTGTGTCGCCGCCTCTACGGCCGCGCCTAGCTGGTTGTCGAACGCAGCGAAGAAGGCCCTGGCTGTCCTGTCGATCGTATCCAGCAGGCGGGTCAGCTCATCTCGCAGCGGTTTGCTGTCTGGGGCAGGGGGCAGGGCCTCAAGGGACTTCCTGCATTCCTGCAGTGCCTGCTGGGCTGGGCCCAGGTGGCCGTTCATGAACAGCGCCCAGGCCCGGTAGACCTGCAGACGGGGGCGGGCGCCAAGCACGTCCTCAGGCAAAGTGTCCACCCAGCGCAGCAGCGTCGTCAGCCGGGCATCGAGCTGGCCTCCGGCAGCGGCCTGCTCGGCGATGCGGGCCACCCGATCGAAGTCCTCCGCCGTCCGGGCGTGCTTGACAGCCTCGTTGAGCAGCCCTGCCCGCTCGAGCCACTCGGCGGCGCGCCGGTGGAGATCCTGAATTTGATTGTGCTGCAGGGTCTGCCCAAGCCGCTTGCGAAGAAGGTCGCGGAAGAGATGATGGTAGCGATACCATCGTTGCTCGTCATCTAGCGGTATGACGAAGAGGTTATCCCGCTCGAGGAGAGCGAGCGTTTCTGCACGCTGGCGATCGCCTGAGACGGCGTCGCCAAGAGGCCCGCAGAGCCGATCCAGTATCGAGGTCCGGATCAGGAAGGACTCGACAGCCTCCGGCTGTTGGCTGAGCACCTCTTCGATGAGATACTCGATGACGTACTGATGGCTGCCGCCAAAGGCCTGCACCACCGCGTGGCGGTCCTCGCGTCCCTTCATCGACAGCGCGGCCAGAGAAAGGCCAGCAGCCCAACCCTCGGTGCGGGCTTCGAGCGCAGCGACGTCGTCGCCTGCCAGGCCCAGGCCACAGACATCGTTCAGGAAGGTTGCTGCTTCCTGAGCGTTGAAGCGAAGGTCGCTGGCGCGGAGCTCCGTCAATTGGCCGCCGGCCCGCAGCCGGGCAACAGGCAGCGGCGGATCGGCTCTGGAAGCGATGACCACGTGGAGCTGCTCCGGCATGTGTTCAAGCAGGAAGGCCAGGAGCTCGTGAATCGACGCCTCGGTGACCAGGTGGTAGTCATCGAGGATGAGGATGATCCGCCGGGGCAGCTCTGCCAGATCGTTGATCAGCCCGGTCAGCAACAGCCGCGCCGGCGGAATCTGGGCTGCCTGCAGCAAGGCGCTGGCGCCTTCACCGATGCCCGGTTGGGCCTTCTGCAGAGCGGCGATGACGTAGGCCCAGAATCGCGGTGCATCGTTGTCGTCTTCGTCGAGTGATAGCCAGGCGATCAGCTCCTGCCGCCCGGCTGCCCACTCGGACAGCAGCGTCGTCTTGCCGGAACCGGCAGAGGCGGACACGAGCGTGATACGGTGGCCCAGGCGCATGCCCTCATCTAGTCGCTCGATGAGGCGCGGCCGGCTCACCAGGTCGCTCCGCGGGGGCGGGGCATACAGCTTTGTGGCCAGGAGTGGTGCGCTCATCCCGACCCATATTACCACGGTTCGCTTCTCGCCCCAAATGGCGGGCGCGGGGGGTCAGGCTATCGGGCTGCGGCCGCTTGTCGGGCCGGTGGCCGCTTTCAGTCCGGGACAGACTCAAGGGGATCTGGCGTGGCCGGGTCCAGGCCGAGCGTCGGGGCCATCGCCCGGGTCGAGCGATCGGTGATGAACTCGACCCAGAGGGGGAAGTGGTCGGAGACGCGATAGGACATCTGGCGAAGCGTGATCTCCTGGTACACGGCGCCTGAGAAGTCGATCACGCCGGCGCGCCCCGTGTAGTCCAGGTCGAAGTCGCCCATGAACCAGGCGATGTGGTCGTAGTACTTCGGCTCGGTCCCGTAGGTGGTCTTCAAGCCCAGTAGCTCTGAGGGGACGATGAGGCCGGTGGAGACGAAGGTCTGGAAGAGCGGGTTGTTGCCCCGCTTGTCTATGTTGAAGTCGCCGAGGACGATGAGATTCGCCTCCTCCGCTTCGGCGATCCTGGCCCGATCGCGTATCTCGGCTGCGGCGTACCGGGCCAGTGCACGTAGCTCCGGGAGCCGCTCCTCTGGCACATCGCCGTACTTGATGTGGACGGTGAGCAGAACGAAGCGCTCATCACCGGAGACGAAACCGACGATGTAGGGTGTGCGGGCGAACTGGTCCGCCGCCAGCGGCGCCCTGTCCCGCCCCTCGAAGGGCGGCAGGACGATCTCGCCGGCCAGGCCGGATGGCTGCACCCGCCGCTGGTCGTAGATGAAGGCCAGGCGCTCTGCGTTGCCGGCTGAGCCGGCGGTGACGTCGCTGACGATCATGCCCCAGTTCGGTCCCAGGAAGTCGCTGAGGAGGGCCCGGATGCCGGACGTATCTCGCTTGACCTCCTGAATGGCGATGACGTCGAAGCGGCGGACAATCTCAGCAATCGAAGCGAGCGACCGCAGATTGCGCTTGGGCGTGCCGGGGTTCTCGTCCCATCCGGGGGAGTAGTCGCCGAGAGCTCTGATATTCCAGGTGCCCACCAGCAGGTTGCTGTCCGACCGCTTGTCGGGCAGGCCGGACTGGTCGATGCGCCGCCTGAGCCTGGCGATGTCCTCAACGACCGGGAGAGGGTAGTCCGCGTACCTCATGCTCGCACCTCCTGTGCGCACCTGTGGGCTAGGAGGGCAAGGGGGTGGCCGGCGGCTGGGCCAGGAAGCGAGCCGCCCCTGCGTGTGCCGCTTCCCCAGACTACGCTGTCCGGTGCCCCCGCCCTCCGTTGCACCGTGAGGCCGATCGATCCAGCCGGCCTGGTGGGCAGATTGTACTCCCGGACCAGGACAGTGTCAACGGCCAGACGGCCGGAGGAGGCGGGCAACTCCCGAGACCAGGTTCACGCGGGGCACCTTCTCGGCGTAGCGCCGATACTCGTCGCCAAAGCGGCTCAGGTTGAAGCGCTCCGCGTCCGGCAGGATTCCGAAGTATACCAAGGCAATGCCCACAGCGCCGAGGATGGCCACCAGCCAGTGCTGGACGATCAGAGCCAGACTGAGGTTGATCAACATGAAGGACAAGTACTGGGGGTGGCGCACAATGGCGTAGGGGCCGGTGTCGACGAGCCTGGTCGTCTCCGTGTAGCTGGCGCCCTTGGCCACGCTGCCCCTTCTGCGCAGTTCGACTACCGGCCACCAGCCGAGTATGCACATGATGAACCAGGTGGCCCAGCCCAGAAACTGCACCGCTGGAAGGGTGGCCTGGCTGAAGAGGAACGGACTCAGCCCGAGCTGGATGACCAGTACGGCGATCCATGCGTACCAGCTTGCTGAAGCTCCGCGGCGCCAGCTGCTATCTGACATTGTGCGCTATTCCCTTCGTTGTCCCGAAGCGCCCGGCTCCGTGCCGGTGCGCCGGACGGTGACCTAGCCAGGAATCCAGATCTGCTTCGCTTCGATCACTTCGCACAGTGGCGAAAGCGGCAGCGGCTCCCGCGACTTGGCGTAGAAGGCGAGGCCCTTGTAGGAGGTCAGATACCGGAAGGTGACTCCCAGGAACCGGCTCACGGAGACGACGACCAGGGGCCGGTCCTGGCGGCGCAGGATTTCCAGCAGCCCCTGTGGGTGAACGTGCACGATCGCCCCAGAGGCCTTTATCGCCTGGGCGATCGCGGCTCCACCCGCCGCGGCACTTGAAGCAGCACTCATTGCGTACCTCCTTGCCATCCGCTGGGCTGCCTTGTAGGTGGCCCTCGCTATCCCATTCTACATTCGAACGATGAGGCCGGCCAGCTCTGCCGCTGTCACTGAGATCTCCGCCTTGACAGAACCAGCCGTCCGCGCTATCCTTTCGGCCACTGGTCGTTCCCCTTCTGCCAGGATACGATGAGCACAGGCCGATGGTTGCGGACCGCAGGCATAGCTCGCGCACCGGCTCTCTTGGCCGTGTCCCTCGTGGCGCTGCTTGGCGCCACACTCTTCCTGCCCAGCCAGACGCCTGCGCAAGCATGCTGGGAGGTAGTCGAGACCCAAGACTGTCCGACGCTGCGGCCTGCCACGCCTTCGCCGGGGTGCAGTCCACTGCCCACTCCCAGCCCGACTCCTATCGATCTGCCTGTGCAGGCCCGCGTGCCTATCCTGATGTACCACTACGTCTCCGAGCTGCCGGCGGACGCGGATATCTACCGGCGTGACCTCACGGTCTCTCCGGAGGGCTTCCGCGAGCAGCTTCAGTATATCGCAGACGCTGGCTATCACGCGGTTTCGCTTGTAGATATCCACCTCTACCTGACGCGCGGAATCCCTCTGCCGCACAAGCCCGTTGTCCTCAGCTTCGACGATGGCTACATCGATGCCTACGAGGTTGTATTCCCCTTGCTGCTGGAGTACGGCTTCACCGGAACCTTCTTCGTCCTGGCCACTCCCGCCCACCTGGCATCGCCCGCCTACCTGACCTGGGATCAGATGAAGGAGATGTCTGACGCAGGGATGGATATCCAGGGCCACGGTAGGGACCACATCGATCTGACCTACGAGTCGTACGACTCGCTCGTCTACCAAATCCTCGGCGTCCGGGAGGCGGTGGAGGCCCACACCGGTCGAGCCCCGCTCTACTTCTGCTACCCCTCCGGCCGGTACAACGATGATGTGATCGCCGTCGTGGAGGGCGCTGGCTACTGGGGCGCGGTGACGACGGAGTGGGGCAGGACTCACACCCTGGACGGGGCTTACGTGATGCCGCGCATCCGTATGCGCAGCAGCGACACGCTGGCTGATTTCGTAGACAAGCTGGAGGGATAGGTCGAGCGGAATGAAGGGGCGGGAGTCTACCCCGCCGCCCCTATCTTCAATCTGATAGCTTTTGACAGGGCCGCGGTGGTATATTGATGCTGGACCGCCGGGGCCCGTCTGCGTACCGGCGGCTCCTATACGTCTGGAACCTATCTGTCTAATGGCAGGTGATAGCAACGGTGGCAGGTGTTCCCGTATGGCCGGTTTCTACAGCCGGCCTCCGCAGGAGCGGATCGAGCTGGTCAGCCGTTGGGCAGCCCTGTCGCCAGAGGAAGCCAGCGTGCTAGGGAGCCGATGCGCGCTCGACTTGGCGCTGGCTAGTCGGCTGGTCGAGAACGTCGTCGGAGTGCACGGCCTGCCGCTCGCCATCGCGGTCAACTTCGTGGTTAATGGGCGAGACGTGTTGGTGCCCATGGCGGTGGAGGAGCCATCGGTGGTAGCCGGGGCCTCGGCCGCAGCCAAGCTGGCTCGCGAAGGCGGTGGCTTCAAGGCAGAGGCGACGGCACCGGAGATGATCGGCCAGCTGCAGGTACTGAACGTTGCCAATCCGGAACAGGCCCGCAGCCGCTTGCTGGAGTCGCGGGACGAGTTGCTGGCGCTGGCGGACGAGACGGATCCCGTGCTCGTCGGTCTGGGAGGAGGGGCGCGCGATCTGGAGGTGCGTCTCCTGGAGAATACGCCCGCCGGGCCGATGCTCGTCGTCCACCTGATCGTCGACTGCCGGGATGCGATGGGAGCGAACGTAGTCAACACGGCGTGTGAAGCGCTGGCCGGTCCAGTAGAGCGGATCACCGGTGGCAGGGTAGTGCTGCGGATCGTATCGAACCTGGCCGACAGGCGGTTGGCGAAGGCGCGCTGCTCGTTGCCTGAGGAGGGGCTGGCGCGAGACGAGTACTCGGGAGAAGAAGTGGCTCGGGGAATCGTCGATGCCTGGGCCCTGGCCGCGGCAGATCCGCACCGGGCTGCGACTCACAACAAGGGGATAATGAACGGCGTAGATGCAGTCGTTGTTGCCACAGGGAACGACTGGCGGGCCGTAGAGGCTGGGGCCCACGCCTATGCCGCTCGCACCGGGCGCTATGCCAGCCTGACTACCTGGCAGCGCGATGGACAAGGCAATCTGGCCGGCGAGCTGGAGATGCCCCTGGCAGTGGGCACTGTGGGCGGAACGACGGGTGCCCATCCGACGGCGCAGGTCGCCCTCAAGATCCTGGGCGTGGAGACTGCAGGCGAGTTGGCAGAGGTGATCGCCTCGGTGGGCCTGGCTCAGAACCTGGCCGCGCTGCGGGCGCTGGCCACTGAGGGGATTCAGCGCGGCCACATGCGCTTGCATGCACGGCAGGTTGCGGCCGCCGCCGGTGCCCGCGGGGATGACATCGAGGAAGTTGCAGAGGGGATGCGGAGCGAAGGCACCATCCGGCCGGACCGGGCGGAAGCGATACTCGCACAGATCCGCAAACGGGACGTCTGAGCGGCGGCCCTTGTAGCTGTCATCACATGAGTGGGAATACAGTCGGCAGCATATTGAAGCCTGATCGCGACGTCGGCATAGTGGGCTACGGAGCCTACCTGCCCAGGTACCGGCTGCCCGCCACTCAGGTGGCCCTGATCTGGACAGGCGAAGAGGGCGGGACGCCAGTGAAGGGCAAGGCCGTCGCCGGGCTGGACGAGGACGTGGTCACGATCTCGATCGAGGCGGCCCGCAACGCCGTCGCCCGGGCGGGTGAGCTGGACCCCGCTCTGATCCGGGCGGTGTGGGTGGGCAGCGAATCCCACCCTTATGCCGTGAAGCCGACCTCGACGATCGTGGCGGAAGCGATAGGCGCGACGCCTTTCACGCAGGCTGGCGACCTGGAGTTCGCCTGCAAGGCGGGGACGGAAGCGTTGCAGGCTGCCACTGGCTTCGTCGGCTCGAAGATGGCGGACTACGCTATGGCCGTAGGTGCCGATACGGCTCAGGCGAGGCCGGGCGATGCGCTTGAATACACAGCTGCCGCCGGCGGAGCGGCGTTTCTCGTGGGACCGGCTGGGGACAGCCTGGCCGTTTTCGAAGGCTCGCTCTCCTACGTAACAGACACCCCTGACTTCTGGCGCCGCGCGCACCAACCATATCCCTCCCACGGTGGCCGCTTCACTGGCGAGCCCGCCTACTTCAAACACGTGTTCGCCGCTGCAGCAGGCCTGATGGAGGGGATAGGGACGGGGCCGGGCGACTACGCCCACGTTGTATTCCACCAGCCCAACGTCAAGTTCCCTCAGACGGCGGCCAAGAAGCTGGGCTTCACCCAGGAGCAGTTCGAGGCCGGCCTTGTGGGCGGTGACATCGGGAACACCTACGCCGGGTCGTCGCTCATCGGGCTGACGGCTGTGCTTGACCTGGCGAAGCCGGACGAACGGGTGCTGCTCGTCAGCTACGGATCAGGCGCCGGGTCGGATGCCATATCTCTCCGGACGACGAAAGCTCTGGCCCAGCGCCGAGGCCGGGCGCTGCTCACGCGCGACTACATTGGCAGGCACACTGAAATCGACTACGGGACCTACGTCAGGTACAGCGGGAAGCTGCTCATATGAGAGAAGTCGCGGTCGTGGGCGTGGGGCAGACACCGGTGGCTGAGCACTGGGGTCTCTCGCTGCGTCATCTGGCCCTGCAGGCCGTTGAGGCTGCCGTGGCTGACGCCAGTGTGCCACAGATCGACGCGCTCTACGTGGGGAACATGCTGTCCGGCGAGCTGGCCGGGCAGGAACATCTCGGCGCGCTGATCGCCGACTTCTCCGGTATGCGAGGGATCGAAGCGTTCAAGGTCGAGGCGGCTTGCGGCTCCGGCGCGGCGGCGCTTCGCCTGGGCTACCTGGCGGTAGGCAGCGGTGCAGCGGACACGGTCCTCGTCGTCGGCGTGGAGAAGATGACCGATGCGCTCGCCGAAGACACGACAGCGGCGCTTGCCCTTGCAGCCGATGGGGAGTACGAGGCTGCGCAGGGGGTCTCCTTTGTGGCCCTCAACGCCCTTCTGATGCGGCGTTACATGCACGAGTTCGGATACAGCCAGGCCGACTTCGCCGGCTTCGCGGTCAACGCCCACCGCAATGGGGCCAACAATCCGCAGGCAATGTTCCAGTTCGCGCTGAAGGCGGACAGGTTTGCCGCCGCCCGGATGATATGCGATCCGATCAACCTACTCGATAGCTCGCCGGTCTGTGATGGTGCCGCCGCCGTTGTGCTCGCGCCCGCGGAGCAGGCGGGCGATCTTTCAGCCGCGCCAGTGCGGATCGCCGCGTCCGCAGTGGGCACGGATGCCCTGGCCGTGCACGATAGGAGCGACCCAATGGTGCTGGCCGGGGCCGCCATTGCCACACGGCGAGCCTACGATCAGGCCGGTGTCGGTCCCGATGAGATCGACCTCTTTGAGTTGCACGGAGCCTTCGGCATAATGGCTGCGTTGAGCCTGGAGGCTGCGGGATTCGCGGAGAAGGGGAAGGGAGTCCGTCTGGCGATGGAAGGCGAGATCGGGATTGAAGGGCGGGTGCCGATTGCCACAATGGGCGGGCTCAAGGCCCGCGGCCATCCAGTGGGTGCCACCGGCGTATATCAGGCAGTGGAGGTCGTGCAGCAGCTGCGCCAGCTGGCCGGAGCGAACCAGGTGGCGGACGCACGAGTGGGAATGGCCCAGAACATCGGCGGCAGTGGAGCGACGGCCTTCACCCATATCTTCGTCAGGATGGATGAGTGAAACGAAGCCTCCGGCCTGCTGTCGGCGCGGAGGCTGACCGATGAGTAGAGAATTATGTGGGAGGACTAGGATGAGTCTGGTTACGGATTGGAGAATCAACGCCCAGCGCTACCGGCTCGTTGGGGAGGTCTGCGAGGCGTGCGGCGCCAAGTTGTTCCCGCCGCGGGACGTCTGCCCCGAGTGCGAGGCAGCGGCCAAGACGCCTTTCGCATTCAGCGGCCGGGGAGAGGTCTATTCCTACAGCACGGTGCACCACGCCCCTCGTGGCTTCGAGGAGTTCGTGCCCTACACTGTGGCACTGGTCAAGCTCGAGGAGGGCCCACTGGTGACAGCGCAGCTCACTGACGTCGATGCCGACGACGTGAGCATCGGTATGCCGGTGGAGATGGTCACCCGCAAGATCCAGTCTGGGGACGAGCGGGACGTGATTGTCTACGGCTACAAGTTCCGGCCGGCGATGGCCGCCGCTGCGTAGCCCGCTCTACATAATCACAGTGTCCGGCCCAGTGTAGGGGCGACCCAAGCGTCGCCCCTATTGGTGTCCCACGGGCGGTAACAAACGCCATGCGCCTGGCCCTGATCAACACGAACAGGATCAAACCCCCGATCGCTCCAATCGGCCTGGAATACGTCGCCGAGGCGGCGGACTCTGCCGGGCACGAGGTGCAGGTCCTCGACCTCTGCTGGGAGGAGGACGTCGATACCGCCATCGCCGGCTTCCTGCGCAGTTCTGCCTTCGATCTGATCGGCCTCACCCTCCGCAACACCGACGATTGCTCCTTCGCCACCCGGGATTCGTTCGTCGGCGACCTGGCCGATCTGGTGACGTCGATACGGGCATCCGCCGAGGCGCCGACAGTCCTGGGGGGCGTTGGCTTCTCCGTGATGCCGGAACCGATCCTGGAACTGACCGGCGCCGACCTGGGCGTCTGGGGTGACGGCGAGTTCGCCATCGCCGCGCTCGCCGATTGTCTGCAAGCCGGGGCGGACTGGCGGGAGCAGGCGGCCCGGTCCCCGGCGAACCTCCCCGGAGTGGTCTGGAAGGCCGACGGAGAATGGCGCCGCAACCCCCCGTCCAAGCGGCCGCTGTCCGACCTGCCCCCGATGCGCAGGAACTGGGTCGACAACGCCCGCTACTTCCGGGAGGGCGGCCAGGCGGGGATCGAAACGAAGCGCGGCTGCCCGGGGAATTGCGTCTACTGCGCGGACCCGGTGGCGAAGGGACGAGAGGCCCGGCTGCGGCCCCCCGGGGCGGTAGTCGACGAGCTGGAGACGCTGCTGGCGCAGGGGGTCGATCACTTCCACACCTGTGACAGTGAGTTCAACATCCCCGAGACACACGCCCAGGCGGTCTGCGAGGAGATCGTGGCCCGCGGGCTGGGGAGCCGGCTGCGCTGGTACGCCTACTGCGCTCCTGTCCCCTTCTGTGCCCAAACGGCTTCGCTGATGCGCCAGGCGGGCTGCGTGGGCATCAACTTCGGGGTCGACAGCGGCGACGCGGCCATGCTCAAGCGGCTTCGTCGAGCCTTCACCCCTGAGGCGATCCTCGAGGCAACACGCCTCTGTCGCGCACAGGGGATCACCGTGATGCTCGATCTGCTGCTCGGCTCGCCGGGCGAGACGAGGGACAGCCTGACCCGGACCGTAGAATTGATGAAGGCATCCGGCGCGGATCAGATCGGCGTGGCCCTCGGCGTACGTATCTACCCGGGCACGGAGCTCTGCAGCCGGCTGGAGCGGGATGGCCCGGCAGAGGGCCTTGTGGGCCGCGGGGACGCGTTGGAACCGCGCTTCTTCATCGAGCCGCAGGTGGAGCCCGGGGCCGGGAAGCTGCTGGACGAGCTGATCGCCGGGGACGAGCGCTTCCTCTTCTTCGATCCCTCCCGGCCGGAGAAGAACTACAACTACAACGCCAATCAGCGCCTGGTCGATGCGATCAGCGCAGGATACCGCGGCGCCTACTGGGACATCCTGCGCCGCTACAGGCCGGCTGCCGAGCCGTAGCTGGTCCAAGCGCCGATTCACCGCAGAGAGCTCATCCTGGAGAGGTGCCGGGCACTTGTCAGGTGCCCGGCACCTTCTTGACACCCCTGCAGACCGTCCTATAATACTCTTGCCGCGGACCGAGACGGCCGCGAGCCTGACGACAATCGCATAGACCGCACCGCTTTGAGGTGCCGCTGGGATCGTGAAGGCGACCGAGACGGCAGGGTGAAGTGAGCGTCTCCCGACGGGGCCCCTGCTCCGTCGTTTCTTTTTCCCTCGCTGTCGTCTTTCGCCGATCCGCACGAGAGACTGGAGGTCCTCATGTCGAAGTCGAAGAGTAATGCCACCGCGCAGCGCAGCAAGGTGACGACCCGTACGCTGATGGCCAAGAAGCAGCGCGGTGAGCCCATCACCATGCTCACAGCCTATGACTACCCGACCGCCCTGGCCGTTGACCGGGCTGAGATCGACGTGCTGTTGGTGGGCGACTCGCTGGCCATGGTCGTGTTGGGCCTGGAGAACACGCTGCCGGTGACGATGGACGACATGCTCCACCACTGCCGGGCCGTCGCCCGCGGAGCGAAGTACGCGATGCGGATAGGCGACATGCCTTTCATGTCCTACCAGGTCTCCGTCGAGGAGGCGGTGCGCAATGCCGGCCGCTTCCTGCAGGAGGCGGGAATGGACGCCGTCAAGCTGGAGGGCGGCCGCGAGCGGGCAGATGCAGTGCGGGCCATCGTCGATACTGGCATCCCTGTCATGGGACACCTGGGGCTGACGCCGCAGAGCGTACACCAGCTGGGGGGCTTCCGCGCCCAAGGTCGCTCGGCGGCGGCGGCGCGCCGGCTGCTGGAGGACGCGCTGATCCTGCAGGAGGCGGGTTGCTTCAGCGTGCTGTTCGAGTGCATCCCCAGTAGGCTGGCGGGGCTGCTCACACAGCGCCTTGAGGTCCCCACCATCGGTATCGGCGCAGGCCCTGGTTGCGATGGGCAGGTCCTGGTGACGCATGACCTGCTGGGGCTGTTCGATCGCTTCACCCCCAAGTTCGTCAAGAAGTACGCGGACCTCAATGACGAGATCGCCAGGGCCCTCGGCGCCTATCGCGACGACGTGGCGGCCCGGGCCTTCCCTGCAGCCGAGCACTCTGTGGAAATGGACGAAGCGGAGTGGCAAGCGCTGCTGCAGGAGGTCGGGGAGTAGCCGTGGAGGAAGAATCGATCCTCATCGTCGGTACCGGGGCGATGGCCTGTCTTTTCGCCTCCCGCCTCTCGGCGGCCGGCGTGCGTGTCACCATGCTCGGCACCTGGTCTGAGGGACTGCGGGCGCTGCGCAGCGGCGGCGTTCGGGTGGTAGACGGCGCTGGCGGCGAGGAGGCCTTCGCCGTAGAGGTTGCCTCAAGTCCGTCCGACTGCTCCAATGCTCGTCTCGCCCTGGTGCTGGTCAAGGCCTGGCAGACGGAGCGGGCGGCCCGGCAGCTGGCGCACTGCCTGGCCGTGGACGGGGTCGCGCTGACGCTGCAGAATGGGCTGGGGAACCGGGAGATGCTGGCCGCCGCACTGGGTGAGGAGCGGGCCGCGCTGGGCGTGACCACGAGCGGGGCCACGCTGTTGGGACCGGGCCGGGTGCGTCCTGGCGGCGAGGGGATCGTCTCGCTGGGCGAGCATCCCCGTCTGGGGGAGATGATCGACCTGCTGCGGCGGGCCGGATTCGAGGTCCAGGTCGTGGCGGACGCGGACAGTCTGCTGTGGAGCAAGCTGGTGATCAACGCGGCCATCAACCCGCTGGGTGCTCTCCTTCGCTGCCCGAATGGGGAGCTGGTCGGCCGCCCGTCTGCGCGGGCCTTGCTGGGCCTCGCCGCGGGCGAGGCCGCAGAAGTCGCCGCGGCCCTGGGCAGGAAGCTCACCTACACGGACCCCGTGGCTACGGTGGAGACAGTTGCGGAGCGCACCGCCAGCAACCGCTGCTCGATGCTTCAGGACGTGGCGCGCGGCGCGCCCACCGAGATCGATGCGATCAACGGCGCGATCGTGGCTGCGGGAGAGGAACAGGGCGTGGCCACAGCAGTCAACCGCACGCTGTGGCTGCTGGTCCGGGCGCTGGGAGAGGGGGCGAGCTAGGTGATGGATGTTGTCACGACCGTGGAAGAGCTGCGCGCTGCCAGGTCGGAGCTTGCCGAGCCGGTGGGCCTTGTGCCCACTATGGGCTATCTGCACGAGGGGCATCTATCGCTGGTGCGCCGGGCCCGGGCTGAGTGTGCCGGCGTGGCGGTGAGCATCTTCGTCAACCCCACGCAATTCGGGCCGAGCGAGGACCTGGAAGCCTACCCTCGCGACTTGCCCCGCGATCTGGCTATGCTGCGCGGGGAGGGCACCGATCTGGTCTGGACGCCGACGGCTGAGGTCATGTACCCAGAGGGCTACCAGACCTGGGTGTCCGTCGACGAGCTGACGCGCCACCTGGAGGGAGAGCGGAGGCCCGGCCACTTCCGCGGCGTGACGACGGTCGTCGCCAAGCTGTTCAACGGCGTGCTTCCGCAGAAGGCCTACTTCGGCCAGAAGGACGCCCAGCAGGCGGCTGTCATCCTGCGCATGGCCCGTGATCTCAGCTTCCCGCTCGAGGTCGTCGTCTGCCCCACGGTGCGCGAGGCGGATGGGCTGGCAATGTCCAGCCGCAACACCTATCTGGATAGAGAGGAGCGGCAGGCCGCCACTGTGCTGTACAGGGCGCTGAGTGCGGGTCAAGAGGCATTCGCCGCCGGCGAGCGCCAAGGCGATAGGCTGCGCGGCCTGGTGGCCGAGACGATCGCCCAGGAGCCACTGGCCGAGCTGCAGTACGTGTCCTGCGCGGACACCGAGACGCTGCAAGAGCTGGAGACCATTAGGGACGGAGCGCTGCTCTCACTGGGCGTCTTCGTTGGCCAGACGCGTCTGATAGACAACTTCGTATTGGGAGGGCAGGATGTTCGTTTCAATGCTCAGGGCTAAGCTGCACCAGGCTCGGGTGACCGGTGCAGATCTGGACTACGTGGGCAGCATCACCATCGACTCGGCGCTGCTCGATCGGGCTGGTATGCACCCCTACGAGCGGGTGCTGGTCGCCGATATCGAGAACGGCGCCCGGTTCGAGACCTACATCATAGAGGGTCCGGCCGGCAGCCGGGTGATAGAGCTCAACGGCGCGGCCGCTCAACTCGTGGACATCGGCGACCGTCTGATCATCATGGCCTTTGTGCTGAGTGCCTATCCCCCTCCCGAGGAGTGGCAACCTCGGGTTCTCGTCCTCGACGAGAAGAACCGCGTAGTCTCTGTGGCCAGCGAGGGGGTGCTCCCAGATGCTTCTGGCGATTGACGTCGGCAACACGAACGTCGTGCTCGGCCTATTCACAGGGGACGAGCTTGGCGCCCGCTGGCGCATCCGCACCATCCACGAAAAGACGACGGACGAATATGGCGTGCTCCTCGATCAGCTCTTCCGCCACCGGGGCCAAGATCCGGAGCAGGTATCGGGCGCGGTCATCGCCAGCGTCGTCCCGCCGCTGACGCCTGTTTTCGACCGCGTCTGCCGCGACTACCTGGGGCAATCACCGCTCCTTGTCGACACCGGGGTCAAGACCGGCGTGCGCATCAGGTACGAGAACCCGCGCGAGGTTGGCGCAGACCGGGTGGCGCACGCCGCCGCGGTCAAGGCGATGTATGCCCTGCCGGCCTGCGTAGTCGACTTCGGCACGGCGACCACCTTCGACGCGGTCTCCGCCGAGGGGGACTACCTGGGCGGGGCTATAGCTCCGGGGATCGGCATTGCCGCCCAGGCCCTGTTCGAGCGGACGGCCAAGCTGCACCGGGTCGAGCTCTCCCGGCCCCCCTCAGCCATCGGCCGCACGACGACGCACTCGATTCAGTCCGGCCTGCTCTTCGGCTACGTGGGCCTGGTCGAGGGCATGGTTGCCCGCTTCCGGGCTGAGCTGGGGCCGAAGACGCACGTCATTGCCACCGGCGGGCTCGCTGAGGTCATTGCTCGCGAGACTGACGTTGTCGAGACGGTCGATCCTTGGCTCAATCTACACGGGCTGCGAGTGATATACGGGTTGAACCAGTAGGTCGTGCTGGCGAGCTGGGGGATGCTATGGAAGAGATATCCGTACTGAAAGACCGGCGGCTGCTGCTGGGCGTCACCGGCGGCATCGCCGCCTACAAGGCGTGCACGCTGGCCTCCCGGCTGACCCAGGCCGGCGCCGATGTCGACGTGGTGATGACGGAAGCGGGCACTCGGTTTGTGGCACCGCTCACCTTCCAGTCGCTCACCGGCCGTCCGGTCTACACGAGCATGTGGGGAACTACGGGCGGCGATGCTGGCGAGGGGCCGCCCGCCATGCTGCCGACGCACGTCGTCCACATCGGCCTGGCCGAGGCGGCCGAGCTGATAGTCATCGCCCCGGCGACGGCGAACACGCTGGCCAAGCTGGCGCACGGGATCGCGGACAACCTGCTCACGAGCCTGGCGCTTGGCGCCCGCTGCCCCATTCTTGCCGCTCCCGCCATGGACGGTGGGATGTGGGCGAACCCGGCTACGCAGGCGAACCTGGCATTGCTCAACGAACGCGGCGTGCTCGTGGCGGGCCCGACTGCGGGGAGGATGGCCTCCGGGCTTGAGGGCGAAGGGCGGATGGTCGAACCGGAGGAGCTCCTCGGGCACATCAGATTGGCCTTGGGCCGGCGAGGTCCGCTGGCCGGCCGAAAGATCGTCGTCAGCGCCGGACCGACGCGCGAGGAGCTGGATCCGGTGCGCTTCCTGAGCAACGCCGCCTCCGGACGCCAGGGTTTCGCGCTGGCGCAGGCTGCGCTCGATCGCGGGGCGGCGGTGATGCTGGTAGCCGGCCCGACGGAGCTGGCGACGCCCGTCGGAGCGGAGCGGGTCGACATCACAACCGCGGAGGAGATGAGCGAGGCGGTGATCTCGGCAGTGGACGGAGCGGACGCGCTTCTGATGGCGGCGGCTGTAGCCGACTACCGGCCCACTGAGGTGGCGCTGCAGAAGCTGAAGAAGAGCGACAAACCGGTCCAGCTTGAACTGGAGCGTACCCAGGACGTGCTATCTGCTGTCGCCGTTCGCTGGGCCGGGACCGGCCTTCCACGTGTGGTCGTCGGATTCGCCGCCGAGACGGAGGCCCTACTCGACAATGCCCGGCAGAAGCTGGCGGCCAAGAACCTGGATCTCATCGTGGCCAATGACGTTACCTCTCCTGACGCTGGATTCGCTGCGGAGACAAACCGGGTTGTGCTGCTTGGGCGGGACGGGGAGGCGCAGGAGCTGCCGCTCATGAGCAAGGCCGCTGTGGCTGATGCGGTGCTGGATAGAATCGTGCACTTGCTCGAGGAGAAGCAGCCGCAGAAGAGCAGGTCGAAGAAGACAGCCAAGAAGGCAACGCCGGACGGCGTCGAGGAGTAGAGGAATGGAGCTGCTGGAAAAGGGCATCACGGCTGTTCCCGGCATCAAGGTAGGGCACGCGACCGATCTAGACGGGCTGACCGGCTGCACGGTGGTGCTCTGCCCGAAGGGCGCTGTGGGCGGCGTCGACCAGAGGGGCGGGGCGCCGGGCACGCGCGAGACCGATCTGCTGCGGCCCATGCACCTGGTGGACAAGGTACACGGTGTCTTGCTGGCGGGGGGCTCAGCCTTTGGACTGGCGGCAGCGGAAGGAGTGGTGCGCTATCTCGAGGAGCGGGGGGCGGGCTTCGACACCCGAGTTGCGCGCGTGCCGATTGTGCCGGGCGCGATCCTCTTCGACCTCGATCTGGGTGACGCGAAAGCCCGGCCGAGTGCTGAGATGGGGTATGCTGCCTGCCAGGCCGCCGGCGACGGCCCGGTACCCGAAGGTAACGTGGGTGCAGGAACCGGCGCCACCGTCGGCAAGATCAGGGGAATCGGCCGGGCGATGAAGGCTGGCCTGGGCAGCGCGGCGGTGTCGCTGGGCGGGGGGCTGATCGTGGGCGCGGTCGTCGCCGTCAACGCCTTCGGCGACGTGGTCAATCCCGGCGACGGCGAGATCCTGGCCGGAGCGCGCAAGATGCGGTCCGACGATCCGGCGGACACTCTGGCTGTGATGCGTAGCGCGGTGGGCAAGACCGTCCTGCGCTTTGCCTCCAGCACCGTGATTGGAGTCGTGGCCACGAACGGGGGTCTGGACAAGGAGGGGGCAAACAAAGTGGCCCAGATGGCACAGGATGGTGTGGCACGGGCAGTCCGCCCTGCCCACACGCTCTTTGACGGAGACACCTTGTTCTCGCTGGCCACTGGGTCGAAGACGGCGGACGTCAACCTGGTTGGTGCCTACGCGGCCCAGGTCGTGGCCGAGGCGATTGTGCGGGCCGTACGCGCCTCAGTAGGAGCGGGGGGACTGCCTGCCTGGGCCGAGCGCAAGCCGATAGAGTGACCGGTATCTCGCTCCATCCTCTTCCGGTCATCCCCCAGTTCGCAGCGACTACCGACACTGGCGGCCCGCAGTGCCGGGACTGTGCTGGCAGGCTATCGCATGGTATACTTGTTAGCGTTTCCACTAACGGCTGCTGCCGTTGGGGGGCGGATGCATGGGCCAGAAGATAACTGTGATGATCGTCGACGACCACCCGGTCTTCCGGAACGGCCTGCGCAACGTACTAGCATCACACAAGGACGTGCAGGTCATAGGCGAGGCTGGGGATGGCGACGAGGCGGTTGAGCGGGTGCAGGAGTTGCTGCCCGACGTGGTGCTGATGGACATCAACCTGCCCACGCTGAACGGGCTCCAGGCGACGAGGCAGGTGAAGGACCTGTGTCCGCAGGTCAACGTCATCATGCTGACCGCGTACGACGACGAGGAACAGGTATACCACGCGATCCGTGCCGGCGCTTCGGCCTACCATGCAAAAGATGTGAGCGCGGATAGGCTGGTGGACGTGATACGGAGCGTCAGCGTGGGCAGCTATGTGATCGGCAGCAAGATCCTGGACGAGGACGGGATCGGAAACTGGCTGCTGGAGGAGTACAGGCGCTTCGGCGGCGAGATAGCCTACGAGGAAGAGCGCTTCCTCGCCCCTCTCTCGCCGAGGGAGATGGAGATACTGGAGCTGGTTGTGGGTGGCATGAGCAACAAGGAGATCGCCTATCATCTGGGCATCAGCCACCAGACGGTCAAGAACCACATGACGGCCATCCTCAGCAAGCTGGGAGTTGCCGATCGGACCCAGGCCGCCGTATATGCGCTGCGGCACGGTTGGGTGCCGCTCCGGCAGACCTAGAGAGGCCAGTCAGCGGCGCGATTCCACGCTGCGTCTGATTCGGTAGACACGACAGGAGCAAGACGAATGCCTGCTTCACCAGAAGCCGCTCGGGGCACGCCCGAGCAGGTCCTGAACGAGAGCGAAGATCAGCTGGAACAGGTTCAGAAGCAGCTCAAAGAGATCGACCTGCTGATCAGTCAGACGACGGCAGAGGTTGACCGCCTGGCACAGCGCAACACACAGGCCACCAATCGGCTGCGGCAGTTCGAGTCCCAGCTGGATACGGTGCCGCGGGAGGACCTGAAGGAGGCGTACACGGCGGTTCTGGAGACGCAGCAGAGGCTGTTCACCATGCGGGGCCAGCTCGAGAAGCTGGAGAGCGACCAATCGAACATGGCGAAATACCGGGACCTGCTCCGCGCAGTGGCCGGCCGTCTGGGCGGTGTCGACGAGGCGGAGGAGGTAGCGGAGGGCGAGCCGGTCCAGCCTCTGGTGGTGAGGATCATCGAGGCCCAGGAGCGAGAGAGACAGCGCCTTAGCCAGCAGGTCCATGACGGGCCGGCACAGGCGCTGACGAATCTTATCCTGCAGGCCGAGATCTGCGAGAGGCTGTTCCAGACTGATCCGGAGAGGGCTCGGGCCGAGCTGACCAGCCTGAAGGAAGCGGTCGCCTCGACGTTCCAGTCGGTCAAGGGATTCATCATCAACCTGCGGCCGATGATGCTCGACGATCTCGGGGTAGTGCCGACGCTGAGGAGGTACGTCGAGGGCTTCAGCGAGAACAGCGGAGTCGTCACCCGCCTTACAGTAACGGGCAAGGAGCGGAGGCTGGCTGCCCACAAGGAGGTGACGATCTTCCGGCTGGTTCAGGAGCTGGTCAACAACGCAGTCGAGCTGGGCGGCGCGAGCAGCGTCCAGATAGATGTTGACGTTGGCTCCGACCAGGTCCGGGTCTCGGTGGAGGACAATGGCAGCGGATACGACCTGGCCGGCGAGGCGGACTCGCCCAACACTCAGCGGCTAGGAGTGGCCACGATGCGCGAGCGCATCGAGATGCTGGGAGGCAAGATCGAGTTCGATACGCAGGTGGGGCGGGGAACGAAAGCCAGCTTCCAGATGCCCGTGGGCTAGGCGGCCGGGAGTTGGTACCAACGTCCTATTGGCCCTCCTGGGCACATGCGGTATAATGTAACTGGGTGGGCGCCGCTGGGAGGTGTCGACCCCGTCGCCCGAGACCGAGTGACAGGAGGTGATAAGCATGCTGTTCAGACCACGTGAAGAGGGCCAGGGCCTAGTTGAGTATGCGCTGATTCTTGTCCTGGTAGCTGTTGTGGTGATCGTGATTCTTGTGATCCTTGGCCCCAGCATCGGCAACATCTTCAGCAACATCGTAAGCAAGATCTAGCATCGATCACCCTACCAACCTTAGTTGGCCCACCCACAGGACAGAGCCTCGCATACGCGGGGCTCTGTTCGTAAGGCCCGGGGCAGTGGCGCTCTCCATGCGCGATGCTTCGCCAAGGGGGGCGATGCCACCGAAAGCCCGTCGGAGGTGGGAACACCGTCGCGGCCATACTACCGGCCGCGCTGTAGCCGTTCCGGTAACGGCTGCCTGTAACTTGGTCGTAACGCTTGCACCGGCGCGTCGTGCTATAATGGTATGTGCCAGAGGCGGTATGTGCTATAATCCGCTCTGAAAGCGGGCCCTTCGCGGTGGGCCTAGATGCGTGTCAGGCGGCCGGCCCCAGGAGGTTGGCGATGAAGAAGGTCAGAGGACAAGGCCTCGTAGAGACTGCGTTTATCCTGCCCGTGTTGCTGATGGCGATACTGGGCATCATTGAGGCCGCGCTGCTCATCCAGGGCTACGTCACCGTGCAGCATTCGGCCAGGTCTGCCGCGCGCTTCGCAGCCTCCTACCAGCCTCCGCTGGGCGCCTGCCTGGATGCGGACGGGGACGGCATGCTCGAGGACGGGGTCACCGGCGATGCGGACGACAGGTTGCCCTGGCCGAACTGCCCGCTGCCTGCACCTTGGGATGCGAACCTGAACGAGACCGAGGCACAGTACCATGACCGGCGCGTGCTGCTGATTCAGCACGCTGCGCGGGACGCCGCGGCCGGGCTGCGCATTGACGACACCAGGCTCGGCTATGACGAATCGAGCTGGGATACCTACTCAGATCAAGCCGGTTTCTTCGGCGTCGTAGTGTGGGGCTACCCCTCGTTCGAGGCCGACTGCAATGCCGATCCGGATTCGTGCCTCTACCACCCCGGAGTGGAAGGGCTGCCGGTCTGGGTCATGGTTGCGCACAATGTGGAGATCATCGATCCGTTCTACAGGGCTATCGCCCCCTACGTCTCTGTTCGCGCCGATGCCCAGATGCTGAACGAGGGTATCCAGGTCGGGTTTGGAGACCAGCCTCCCCCCAGCTTCGGTTCCGACCCCTTTGGCGGCTCTGACGTGTACCTGCCGACGCCGGAGGATACTCCAGAGCCCACGCCGGACGGGACGCCTGAGCCTACTCCCGAGCCGACGGAGCTGTACATAGACCTGAGCCCTGGTGCAGAGAACGCATTGCCCGATGACCGTGAACACGAGTTCGTGGCTACTGTCACCAACGACATGGGACAGGCTGTCGAAGGGGCCCGAGTTAGCTTTGCCGTAGATGGTGGAGGGTTCAGCTACAGCGGCGTAGGGCCGCGCGATGCTGAGGACTCCACGGATGCGCTTGGGCAGGCCTGGATCACCCTGTATGGGAACGAGCCGATGTCGGCCACGCTGCTGGCTTGGCTGGACTACGATCACGACGGAGTCGTCGATAGCCCGGACGAGCCTGTCGACAGCGCGACGAAGGCGTGGACCGTGTCCGGCCCCTACTTGACCGTCTCGACGCACCAGGCATACCCTCTTGATCAGCTCGACATCAACGTCATGGATCACGACTATGGCCTGAACCCCCACAGGCTCCTGTGGTGTGCCATTACCACGACCACAGGGATAACTGAGGTCGTAGTTGCGGATCCGGTCGCTGTCGACGCGGGGACCGGCGATATGGAGGGCATAGGCTTCCAGATACCTGTCGGAGGGTTCGGCGTGTACCGGCTCGAGACCCATACCGGCGGCGGCCACTGCGGATCCGGATGGGTGGCCTATTCTGCGCCAGTGGAAGTGCGCGAGACTATTCCCGATCTGGTCGTGGCTTCCATATCGCAGCCTGCCCAGATCTGCCCCCAGCAGACTCACACGATGACGGTGGTTATCGAGAACCTGGCGCCCGTGGAGGCGACGGAGCTGTTCGATGTCGATGTGTTCATCGACCCCGTGGGCGAGCCCAGGCCGGGAAGGGTGGGCGCGGCCAAACAGTGGGTGGCTGGGATCGGTCCGCGAGATGTCTTTACCTTGACTATTCCCGTATGGTACGAAAGCGGGGGGCGTCATCGAGTATACGTGCAGGTCGATTCCAGCGATCGCGTCGAGGAGGGGGAAGAGACTAACAACGTGCGCGATATAGTGGCGACCGCCGGCCGCCTGTGCGAGTCGGACGGGGCAGCCAGCATTCCCTGCAGCTGGTGGGACAGCTCTGAAGACGGGTATGCCCAGACGACAGTGGAAACGGACTGGATGAGCCCCTCGTCCAACTACGCCGGCAACCAGGGGTTCACCGACCCTGCCAATGCCTACTCGGACGACGGCAATCTGGCCTACCGTGAGAACGACGCCGACGGAGTGAGCCACGTATATCACGGCTACGGGCTCGAGATACCGGGCGGGGCAACGATAGCCGGCATCGAGGTGAGGGTCGACTGGTGCCTGGACAGTACCTACTGGACGAACGAAATCGACGTCCAGCTCTCCTGGGACGGCGGCAGCAGCTGGAGCAGTACGCGGAGTGCTGACAATGAGGCCAGCTGCGGCTGGAACCCGGGCCATTACGAGACGGTGGGAGGTGGCAGCGACAGTTGGGGGCGGACGTGGCTCCGGGAGGATTTCTCGGCCAGCAACTTCCGCGTGCGGCTGACGCTCGATACGGGGAGCAGCTCCCGTGACTTCTACATCGACTGGGTCCCCGTCCGCGTCACGTACAGCGTGCCATCGACGAAGTACTTCCGCGAATCCTCCTACAATAGTACCAGCACCATGCTCGGCCTGGGGGATCAAGGCGATGCGTATGTGGACTGGGACGACTTCGATGACCCTGCCACCGATCACCAGGACCCGCCGGTCGTCAGGTACAACGTTGACTTCGACACGACCGGCACGTACTACGCCTGGGTCCGTGGGCGTCCCTGCGCCGAGTCGGACCGGGGTTGTCTGCAGGACGCAGGCTCCAACAACTCGGTCTGGATCTCCCTGGATGGGAAGCCAGCCAGCAATACCAATCGGATAACGTCCTGGGCAGCCGGCGGCTTTCAGTGGTACAACGGGCCGTCGATATACGTGCCCAGCGTTGGGCTCCATACCGTGGAGCTGCGTATGAGAGAGGACGGCTTCGAATGGGCCGGCGTGGTACTGACGACGACCTACGGGTCGGCAGGGGCGCCTTCGGGCGACGGTCCGCCCGTAAGCATGTGCCCCGACTGCGCAGGAGTGAGTGATCCATCTCCGTGGGGCGAGGAGGGCATGCCGCCCGGCCTGCTCGAATGCCAGCAGCTGGTGCAGAAGGGCAGCTTCGAGGGCAACCCGGACAGCATCTTCAATCCGCTGGTCTGGGTGGCGCAGGATTTCGGCTGGCATTCCGACTACTCCTACGATGGAGCGATGAGCCTGCGGCTTCACGCGTCGCAGGGCGTGCAACCCGAGTGCACCAGCTTGGCTCCCGTCCTCTCGCAGACACTGCATATGCCCGCCGAGGTCTATACCTCAACTACTATGGTCGTGAGCGGGCGGCGATTGGTGGCGGGACTGCCCTCCGGGCTCTGCGGTGATGCGGGCAGCGCCGAAGCGGATGATAAGCTGATGCTCCAGATGAGGGATGGTTCTGGAGGGGCCCTGGGCGCTCCGGCTGAGATCGTGAATGGAGGCGTGGTAACCGAGACCTGGCAGCCATTCCAGATCGACGTTACCTCTGCGGTGAGCCCGAGCGCTCGAGCAGGACAGGAAGTCCAGCTCACCTTCTACGGCGAACACAACAATGACGAAACCGGGACGTGGTTCTGGCTGGAGGTGATCAGGTGCGACGTATGCACGGAGTGGCCCGTACCTGAGCCGATCAGTGGGACGGCCTCATTCGGCGGGAACCTGCGGGTGCTGCAGGGAGGAATCCCGTACGAGTTCCAGTGGGTGGACGTGTGGGCCTACAGCCAGGACGGCCCTCTATATCATACCTACTCGATACACGATTCGACCTACTCCTTCCGGAACATAGAGCCGGGGACGTACACCGTCTACGCAGAGGTATGGATCGGCGGCGTCCTCCGCTATCACATATCGTCTATCACCGTGGCGGCCGACGTTCATGACTACGTGAAGGACATCACGCTCAACTAGGACCATGCAGATGCAGGCTATTCGATCGAGCCCCCCCAGCGCTGCTCGTCGATTGACATCGGCGTTCTTCGCCGTCGCGCTTGCGTCCGCCGTCATGGGGCTGCTGGCTGCAGCTGCGGCCAGCGCCGCAGACGGCGGAGTGTTCATGCGAGTGATCACCAACGTGTCTCGGCAGGCTACGGTTCCGTCCGTCCGTCCGGACCTGGCAGAGAGCCCAGATGGGAGCACCGTCGCGGTGGTCTGGATTGATGACAGCGGGTCCGGATACGAGCGGGGGCACGTACTTCTCCGCGCTGCGCCAGGAGCGGAGGTCGGCTGGGGAGACCGGATCACGGTATGGACCGGAAGCAGCCAGGGATGTGCCTACAGAGCGTCTGTGGCAGTCACGGGTACTCTGGCGCACATTGCCTACGTCGTCTTCTCAGGCACGTGCGAGTCGCCAACGACGTACGAGTTGCGGTATCGTGCTTGCTCGCTTTCGTCGATGACTTGCGCTGGGCCGGACCAGCTGATCACCTCCGGCAGCGACGGGATCTACTGGACGGATGTTGCTGCGGATCCCAGCGGGCGCCCCCACGTCGTCTTTTCCGAGTACGTCGGCGGCAAGGGCGATATCCGGTACGCGGTCTACAGCGACACAACCTGGGTCGTCACGGATGTGGCCACTGTGGAGGACAACCACAAGCCCTCAGTCGCTTGGTCGGGCGGATACGCTCACGTGGCTTGGCTGCAGGAGACGAGACCCAGCGACGTGCAGCACTTCGAGGTCAACTACGCCCGCTGTGACCCCGAGAGTGGTTGCGGCAGCAGTGCTGGGCTGTCCGGCGGCCCGGAAGATGTCTATCAGCCCGGCGCTCCTGCCCTCGCGGCGGGAGGAGGGCGTGTGTTCGTAACCTGGGACGTCTGCGTGGCCGGCGACTGCCTGGACTACAGCCTGGTGTACGCGAGATCGAATGACCTGGGAGACAGCTGGCTATCCGACATCGTGGAGGTCGGCTCTCCCTACACCTACTATGCAGGCTCTCCGAACTTGCAGGACTACGCTTCTACTGCATCGCTCGACGAGGAGCACACGCGGCGCCTGCAGCCTTCTATCTCGCTCAATGGAGCCGGATGGCCCGCCGTAGCCTGGCATGTCGATCGCAGCGGCGGTAGCGGAACAGACTACGCGATCTACTACAGCTATGGGACGACAGGCACGGTCAGCAGTGTTGCCTGGATCAGTCCCACCGTCTTGAGCAGAGGCCAGGCGACTACGCTCGGCTCTGCGCAGGTAGGAATCGGTGACGTCGACGGCCAGGAGTGCCGGGACGCGGCCTACATGGACGAGCAGACATCCTGGGAGGTCTACTACACCAGCGATGCGGAGTATACCCAGGTATTCATGCCCTTGGTCCTGAGGGAGTAGTCCAGGCGACATGGAAGCGAAGCCAAGGCAGGCCAGCGCGCGCACCGCAGATACCGGACGCAGGAGCGATCTCAGGGGGCGCTTGCTGCCGGCTGCGGGCGTCCTGGTCGTGGCCGTGGTCGCTCTTCTTGCGCTGGCCGGACCTGGGTCGGGGCCGCCGTCGTCAAGCCCGGTCTCACTGCCAGGGCTGGGTGGACAAACCGCGATGGAGGCGCTGGATTCGGCTCTTGAGGCGGCCGAGCGGTGGGAGGCTGATGCCCAGCTTGCCGGGGCTTCCTGTACCTGGAGCGAGGCTGGAGTTGCCTCATCGAGCGAGACGGAGTGGGCATTCCAGTTCTACTCGCCGTCGACCCAGCGCCTGGCGGTGGTGATGGTGTCTGGAGACGCGGCCTGGCTGTTCCGGGACGTGCTGAGCCCATACGTGGTGCCGACATTCTCGACCGCCGAGTGGCGCGTCGATAGCGACGAGGCCCTGCAGGTCTGGTGGGACTACGTCGGCCGTTCGCTGCTGGGCAGGCATCCCACTGCGGACGTGGCTGTTCAGCTGCGGCCTTCGGCCGACCACGAGATGAGGCTAGTCTGGTCTGTTGTTGGGCTCTTCGGCGATCCTGACGACGCCCTGGCCGTCACAGTAAGCGGCGTCGAAGGTACGATAGTCCAGTAGCACCGAGCGGCTGTGCGGGCCGCCCATGGGGTAGACCATGAAAGAGCATGCTGAAGGAAAGCGTCAGGGGCAGGGCCTGGTCGAGATCGCCTTTGCTCTTCCTGTTCTGCTTATCCTGCTCATCGGTGTTGTGGAGATGGGCTTTGCCCTCCGCAGCTACCTGGTCGTCGTGAACGCAGCGCGCGAAGGGGCGCGCTTCGCCTCACGTGCTCGGTACTCGGACCAGTACGTGGGCGAGCGGATCGTCAGCTCGGGCGGCGTGCAGGGGACGGATCCGGTGGGCAACCCGACACCTTTCCTGTGCACCACAGGGGAGGGCAGGAACACGGGCATCATCGTCACGCACATTCCGATGACCAGCTCCGGCGGCATCGACTTGAGCGAGATCACTATCTGGCTCACCGGCGTGATCGCGATCACGGACATCCGCCCCATATGTGAGGACGATTCTATGGTCTCCCTGGCGGAGATCAGCGCCAGGCATGCGGAGGCCACCGGCGACATCAGTACCGCCCGGGCTGCGGCCGAGTTGCCGCCCGGTGACAACCACATCGTCGTCGTCGAGGTGTTCTTCGCGCACTACCCACTGTGGAACATACCGCTGGTGCCCCTGCCCAGCCCCTGGTTGATGCGGGCCAGCGCAGAGATGCGGGTGATGACGGACCTGGGGAGGTAGGAGATGGCGCGCTTGATAGGTAGACTAGTCGGCCTTGTCCGGCGGGGCCGGCACGGCCGCGGCGAAGAAGGCCAGAGTCTGGTAATCATCGTGGTGGCTTTCATTGGCATCCTGGGCTTCGTTGGCCTATCCATCGACATCGCCTGGGCTTTCGTGGAGATGGTGCGCCTTTCGCAGGCCGTCGACGCGGCGGCGCTCGCTGCCGCCGCAGAGCTGCCTGTGGAGGCGGCTGCCCGGGAGCGGGCGCTCATCTACCTGCAGGCAAATGGGTACGACTTCGAGGACGGTGACACCATTGTTGTCACCGACGCTTACACGAACGGCCAGTATACCTCTGATCCGGACGCCGTGACGACGATCTGGATCGACACTGCCTACTCGCGGCAGCAAGGGCTGGCGGACAGTGTGCTCATCAGGGTGCGCAAGCGCGTGCATATGGTGTTCGGGCAGTTCGTCGGCATCGACTACTTCCCGGTGGAGGATACTGCGGAGGCCGAGAACATCTCCAACATCGATACCGTGATCGTCTACGACAAATCCGGTTCGATGGAGTACGATACCCTCTGCTATGGCTGCTGGGACCCTGATCCCAACCTGGAGTACCCGGACGGGAGGGTCTACCCGTTCACCTGGTCTACGACCTCGATCACGGCCGCCGACCACTGCGCCGGCTGGGACAGCGCGACCGGCTACAACTGTGGGGCGTTCGTCGAGAACGGCACGTACGACTACAACGAGTGTGCTCACCGCAATGGCACCAGCGGCCCCTACTACGTCGTCATCGAGGCCGAGGAGTACTCGTATCGCAGCCCGCCCTGGGAGCGGGAGCTCTACCAGCCGAACATGACCTTCTGGGTCCCCCAGCACAATGGCGGCGATTCATACGACCGGACCGGCGCCTCGCCGTACGGCTCCGACCCCGGCACGGGGGGATACATCTCACACATGCCGGCCCATACTACGATGGGCGGGAAGGGGCTCGACTGCCAGCAGGCAGCGTTGAACAGCTCGGATCTGTGCCAGAGCATCTGCACCAGCCCTGCGCCGCGGGTGGAGTACGATTTCTACGCCCCCGTCACCGGCAACTACCACGTCTGGCTGAGGGGGAGGGGTGGCTACGTATTCTGGGCGCTCGACGCGGGCAGCGGTTCCGCTGTGACGGAGAGTGGCTTCAACAACTCGTGGGAGTGGCAGGAGCTGACCAGCTCGGCCGTCTACCTGACCGAGGGCGCGCACACTCTCCGGCTGTGGGCCGGGCAGGCGGGATTCGACGCCGATCGCATCATCGTCACCAATCGCACCGACACCTCTCTGCCCTCCTCGGCGCAGGCGCTCCCGGCGAGCAACGGGCGCACGCGAAGCGCCTGCCTTCCTTGCGACGCCCGCTTCGCCGGCCTGCCGGGGGGTGGAACGGTCCCGAGCAGCCCCTGGCTGCTGCCCGACTGCCCCAGCGATATGAGCAGGAACGACATCTACGACGACCTGCAGCCGATTCGCGAGTCGCTGGAGGCTGCCAAGTACTTCGTCAGCCAGCTGAATCCCAATTTCGATCAGGTCGGCTACGTCACCTTCGGCAGTGACACCGACGTCGAGGCGGAGCTGCAGTGCCTGCGCCTCGAGGGGCTGGACCTGTGCACAAGCGAGGTAGTCACGGACACGGTGCTGGATGCATTGGATGCGACCCGGCCCGGAGGCTTGACGAACATCGCCGGGGGCATTCGTGACGGAATCGAGGTGCTCATGACCGGCCAGTGCTCGGAGAGCGATCCGCATCGGTGCGGGCGCCCAGGCGCGGCGCACATCATGATCCTGATGAGCGATGGACAGCCGACGGCCAACCCGGGCGGATGCAGCTTCCCGGGAGACCCCGACCTTGCGTGGGGCGACGGGACAGACCCGGACAAGAACTGCGTTGTCTTCTGGGCCCGCCGGGCCTATGGCGAGAACATTATCATCTACACGATCAGCCTGGGCTCCGGCGCGGATTTCGAACTGATGGCCTACGTGGCCGACCTGACCGGCGGCGTTCACGAGACCGCCGAGAGCCCTGAGGACCTCTACTCAGTATTCCAGGAGCTGTACGAGCGTATCTTCCTGCGCCTGACGCGCTAGCGTTGGCAGCGTGACAGGGGTGTTGCTGCGGAGGGGCCGAGGCTGACAAGTTGCTCGAAGCAGAGACCCGCCGCGGCGAGGAATGCCCACAGCGGGGAATAGGAGTCGAGCAGGGACTCTTGGGCAGGCCGTTCTTGACATCGGGTGCACATACCGGTATCATTGATGCAGCCGCGGGGCCAGCCGCAGTGTGGCGGTCGAGCGGCTGCTGATGGCTGTGTCGGATGCACCCTGCCACGACGGGGGAAGCCGGCGCGGTCGACAAAACGAGGCTAGGGAGGCGACATGCGAAGCGGTCGAGCGCTGATCATCGTGGGAGTGATCGTCGTGTTGGCGGGAGTGATCGTGGCCTACATCTTCCTGCGCGGCGCCGGGCAGCAGCAGCCTGAGCCCACGCCCATTCCCTCCACTCCGGGGCCAGGGGAGCCGACTTCGGTGCCGTACATTCCCCCGGCGGAGGGAATGAAGACGATCGTCGTTGCGGCGCAGGACATCCCGCGCGGTACTCGTATCACCGAGGCGAACCATGCCGTGAAGACGGCCAGCTGGCCTGAGAATGCCGTACCGGACGAGGTGCTGACAGACATCGAGGATGTCTACGGCACTATCGCCCGCACGGACATAGTGCGGGAGATGCCGATCCTGGAAGGTATGGTTACCGAGGAAGCGGGCGATCTGGCCGAGATGGGGTCCGATGCCGCGCTTATGATCCCCCGCGGGCGTGTGGCCTATGCGCTGTCCGTAGGCGGCAACGCCAGCGTGGCCTGGGCTATTCAGCCCGGCGATCACGTCGACGTACTGGTATCGATGCTTTTCGTGGACTACGACGAGCAGTTCCAGACGGTGCTGCCGAACCGGGACGACTCTGGGAACTCCGTAGGCCGGCAGGAAGAGCTGGCCGATGGGACGATCGTGATGGTGGTGCCCGGCGAGCAGGGACAGCGGCCGCGGCTGGTGACGCAGTTGACGGTCCAGGATGCCATCGTCCTCAGGGTTGGCACCTGGCTCGATGAGGAGCCCGTGGTGGTGCCGGAGGAGGAGCTGGCGGAGGGCGAGCAGACACCTGCGCCGGTGCAGCGCGTCGCTCGCTGGGTGACGCTTGCCGTCACCCCGCAGGACGCCGCAGTGCTCAAGTACTCAGAGGAGATACTGGCCAGCATGGACTTCGTGCTGCGCTCGGCGGCCGACCACGACGGGGCTGTGGTCACGACCGAGGCCGTCACGTTGCAGTACGTCTTCGACCGCTTCAACATCGAGCTACCTCCCAAGCTGCCCTACGGTCCGGCCTATCAGGCGGACTCCCTGCGCTACGGTGCGGCAGGAGAAGTGCTCGGCGAAGAGGTGATAGGCGGTCAGGCTGAGCTGACCCGCTGGCACGGTGTGTCGTCGCAAGTGGACGTTTCCGCAGCGGGCGCAGCCTCGGAGTAGCTGCCCCTGACCGGATCAGATGAGCGAAGGGCGCACTAGCGTGGAACAAGAGCGAATCAAGGTACTGATAGTCGACGACATCGGGGAGACCCGGGAGAACCTGCGTAAACTGCTGTCGTTCGATCCCGGCATCGAAGTGGTCGGTGCGGCGGCGTCCGGGCCTGAAGGCATCGAGATGGCCAAGGAGTTCCTGCCGCATATCGTGCTGATGGACATTAATATGCCGGACATGGACGGCATAGCGGCCACGGAGGCGCTGCTGCAGGAAGTGCCCAACGCCCAGGTGGTTATCGTCTCCGTTCAGGGCGAGACGGACTACGTGCGCCGGGCCATGCTCGCCGGTGCGCGCGATTTTCTGACGAAGCCGCCCAGCGGTGACGAGCTCATGAGCACCATCCGGCGCGTGCACGAGAAGGGCCGCTCGCGGCGGGAGATGGTTCCTGCCGAAGCTACTGCCGATGGCCAGCGCAAGCAGAAGGCGGCGCCGAAGGAGGATGCGCGCGGCGACGTGATCGCTGTATTCGGTCCCAAGGGCGGCGTGGGCTGCACCACAATCGCCGTCAATCTGGCGATCGCAATGCAGGAGATGGCCGGAGATGGCGGGAAGGTCGCGCTGATAGACACCAGCCTTCAGTTTGGAGACGTGGGGGTAATGCTCAACCTGAGGGCGAATCGCAGCATAGCTGATCTGGCTGACGAGATACTAGAGGTGGACAGCGACTTGCTCAGCAGCGTCATGACCGCCCACGGCTCCGGGATCAAGGTCTTGCTCGCCCCGCCTCACCCGGAGGCTGCGGAGAGCCTAATCTCAGGCACTGCCGGCGAGCGTGCGGGAGGAGACCGCAAGCTGAAGCGAATACTGGAGGTGGCGAAGCGCGAGTTCAACACTGTGGTCGTGGACACCTGGAGCTGGCTTGACGACAACGCCCTGACCGTCTTCGACGTAGCCTCGCTGATCGTTCTGGTTGTGGATCCGTCGATACCGGCGATCAAGAGCGCCCGCCTCCTGCTGGAGGTGGCCGGCAAGCTCGACTACCCCATGGCCAAGATCGCGCTGATCGTCAACGGAGCGGGCAAACGCTCGTTGGTTCGCCGTGAGCAGATAGAGCAGGCCTTGATCCCGGTGATGGCAGAAATACCTGTGGACGAGCAGGCTGCCGAGGAGGCGGCGAACCGCGGTGTTCCGCTGCTGATGCGCGATAGGAGCCGGCCCATCTGTCAGAGCCTAATGGAACTGGCGTCTAAGATCCAAGAGCGGCTCGCGGTGCCGGAGGAAGCCGAAGATACCGAAGAGGCGATTCCGTCGGCGCTGAAGGGGTCTGGAGGCACAGGCCTGCTCCGGTTGAGAAAGGTCTTCGAGAAGTAGCCTTGCTGCACAGGCGAAGCGCTGGGCGTGTACGAAGTGCAGGAAGACGATGAACTGGATCCGACCCGGTC
Organism: uncultured Anaerolineales bacterium; assembly: GCA_964530325.1. Lineage (GTDB taxonomy): Bacteria > Chloroflexota > Anaerolineae > B4-G1 > B4-G1 > CAZHAX01. Next base: position 224,918 of record CAZHAX010000001.1, read on the forward strand.
GGACCAATGCTTGGTTGGTAGATCAGCACTGAGTACGCCCGGGGTGGAGAGGTGAGTGGATGTCACTACTGAAACGGATCGAGCAAGGTCAGCAATCGGCAGTGGAGTCCGGACCCGAGCGAGAGATGCTTATGGTCCGGCGGCGGCCAGCCGCTCCTCGGCGTGACGCCTATCTGGACCTGAAAACGCGTGTCCAGAATCGGCTCATCGCTGAACTCGACCCGACGATGGATGTCACCAAGACGGATGAGGTCCGCCGCACGATCGAAGAGATGTTCAACAACATCCTGGCTGAGGAGCAGATACCCCTCAGCCGTTCGGAGCGGCAGCGACTCTTCGAGCTCATCGTCGCCGAGATTCTGGGCCTTGGGCCTCTCGAGCCTTTCCTTAACGACCCCGCAGTCACCGAGGTGATGGTCAACGGGGCGAAGGCTATCTACCTGGAGCGGTCCGGCAGGATCGAACGGGCGAATGCCGTGTTCGAGTCGGACGAGCACCTGGTGCGCATAATCGAGAGAATCGTCGCGCCCCTGGGCCGGCGAATCGACGAGAGTTCGCCGTACGTCGATGCCCGTCTGCCCGATGGCTCCCGGGTCAACGCTGTGATCCCTCCCGTGTCGCTGATAGGGCCCGTGCTCACCATCCGCAAGTTCTTCAAGATCCCGCTCACGGTTGAGCGGCTGGTCGAGCTCGGCAGCGTGAATGCCGAGGTGATGCAGTTCCTAGAGGCCTGCGTGAACGCCAAGCTGAACGTGCTTATCTCCGGCGGCACCGGTACAGGCAAGACTACTTTCCTCAATGTTCTATCAAGCTACATCCCCGGTGACGAGCGGATCATCACCGTGGAGAATGCTGCTGAGCTTCAGCTGAGGCAGGAGCACGTAATAACGCTGGAGTCTCGCCCGCCCAATATCGAGGGACGGGGGGAGATAACGATCCGCGACTTGGTGATCAACACCCTCCGTATGAGGCCGGACCGGATCATAGTCGGCGAGTGTCGTGGTTCGGAGGCTTTTGACATGCTGCAGGCCATGAACACCGGTCACGAGGGCAGCATGACTACGATCCACGCCAACAACCCACGTGACGCTCTGGCTCGCCTGGAGAACATGATCCTGATGGCAGGCATGGATCTTCCCCACCGAGCGATCCGGGAGCAGATCGCCGCCGCGCTGGACATGATCATACAGCTGGAGCGTCTGCGGGACGGAACGCGCAAGGTAGTGGCGGTGGCGGAGCTGCAGGGCATGGAGGGGGACGTCATTACGATGGCGGATCTCTTCAAGTTTGAGGTTGCCGGGTACGAAGATGGGCGGGTGATCGGCGTTCTGCGCGCAACGGGTTTGCGGCCCAAGTTCATGTCCAAGATCGAGCAATCCGGAATGCACCTGCCGCCTTCCGTGTTCGGCATAGGTAGGCAGCAGCGGCTCTAGGCGGCGGGCGGCGTTGAGGCGTGTGCGCACATAGCGCGTGAGAAGCGAGAGACAGACGGCTGGGGTTAGGCAGTAGACTGAACATGTCGATCGTGTACTTCGTTCCGTTGGGTCTCGGTTTCCTTCTGCTTGTCGTCGGCTTTGTGATGTCGCGGCGCTCGTCGAGCTCGCTTATTGAGGAGCGGCTCGGCATTAGCGATGAGCCGGTCGAGGTCACAGAGGGCGTCAGCAAGCGCAAGTCCCCCGTGGGAGAGGCGCTCACACGCGTGCTAGCCCAGCGGGGCGTGGGAGCCGGGTTGAGCACGCAGCTCGCACAGGCGGATCTCAAGCTTACCGTCGGCGAGTTCATAGCCGCCACAGTAGTCCTCGTCATTGTCGCTTCAGCTCTGGCCTTCGTCTTGGCCGGGGACGTTCTGATAGTGGGCGTGGTTGTCCTGGCCGGAATCTTCTTGCCACGCTTCTATCTGAAGAGGTTGCGTGGCCAACGGCTCAAGAACTTCAACGACCAGTTGGGCGATGCCTTGAACCTGATCGTCAACTCCCTGCGAGCCGGCTACAGCGTCCTGCAGGCCATGGAATCGGTGGCCCAGGAGATGGGCCCGCCCATGTCTGTAGAGTTCGGACGGGTGCATCAGGAAGTGCAGCTGGGTCTGACTCTCGAGGATGCGCTGGCACACATGACGCGGCGAATCACCAGTGAAGACCTGGACATGACGGTCACCGCCATAAACGTTCAGCGCGAGGTCGGCGGCAACCTGGCGGAGGTGCTGGACTCGATCAGCCATACGATTCGCGAGCGTGTGCGCATTCGGGGTGAGATCCGGGCCCTGACGTCCTACGGTCGCGGAGCGGGTACGATGCTCAGCGCCATACCCATCATCCTGTCCGGGTGTATATACACCATTCAGCCGGATTTCATGTCCGCGATGTTCACCCACACATGCGGCTATATCCTCACAGCAGCCGCCGTGTCGGGCATCGTCCTTGGCTATGTCATCATCCGCAAGATCGTGAACATCGATATCTAGCGGGTCGGGGGAATGCTACGATGACTGGTGTGCTGATTGTGGCTGCTCTAGTCTTGCTGGGCGGCGGCATCGCGGTCGCGGTTGGTCTGTCCCGCTCCCGCGAGCCGGTGACCATAGAGGACCGTATCGCTGAATTCGCCACTCTGGAGCGGCCGCCCACCTTGGAGGAGCTGGAGCTCTCTGCGCCCTTCTTCGAGCGGGTGCTCATTCCGATGCTCCGATCGATCTCTGAGCTGGTCGGGCGACTCACGCCGAGGCAGCAGATCGAGGCGACACAGCACAGTCTGGAACTGGCCGGGTATCCGTACGGGTGGGGCTCCGCTGAGTTTGTCGGCGTTCGGCTGCTGGCCACGCTGCTGCTGGGCGCGATGGGCGTGGCGCTGTCTGTCCTCGGCCAGGACCTGCAGTTCCTTGTGCGGATCCTGCTGGCCGTGGGTGGTGTCGTGGGCGGATACTATCTGCCGTCGCTATGGCTCAAGAGCAAGATTAGCCAGCGGCAGCGAGCAGTGATCAGGGCCCTGCCGGATGCGCTCGACCTCCTCACCATCTGCGTTGAGGCCGGCCTGGGCTTCGATGCTGCCATGGCCAAGGTGGCTGAGAAGTGGGACAATGAGCTGAGTCAGGCCTTCTCACGTGTGATCCAGGAGCTCCAGTTAGGCAAGCTCAGACGTGAGGCCTTGCGCGATATGGCCGACGGCATGGAAGTGCCGGACATCTCGTCGTTCGTGGCAGCCATCATCCAAGCGGACCAGCTTGGCGTCAGCATCGCCCGGGTGCTGCGGATTCAGTCTGACCAGATGCGGGTACGGCGGCGGCAGAGAGCCGAGGAGATGGCTCGTGCAGCGACGCTCAGGATCCTTCCCCCGGTGGCATTCTTCATCTTCCCTTCGATCTTTGTCGTGCTGCTTGGGCCGCCGATGATCCAGATGTTGACCTCGGACGTAGGTCTCTTCTCTTTCGGGGGTTTCTAGCTGGGCGTAGCAGCGGGCTATCGGATTTTCCTCATGTGAGCATTCGCTCATCAGGTCCCGCGGGTGGCCGGCAGGCTTGGAGACGGCTTCTCGATCTGCTGTTTCCCCCTCGCTGTGTGGGTTGCCGGCGTGAAGGCTCTTGGCTCTGTCCCTCCTGCTTGGCACGTATCCCTCGCCTCGTGCCTCCGCTGTGCACGAGATGCGGCTGTGCGATCGCTGCTCCTGGACTGTGCAGCCGCTGCGCGAGCGATCCCCCGACGATCGAGCGCCTCCGGTCCGTGTTCTACTTCGAACGGGAGCTGCGCGGGGCGATGCACAGACTGAAGTACAGAGGCCAGACCGCTCTGGCCGTGCCGTTGGGCAAGGAGATGGCTGCGTACTGGCTGGGTGATCCTCTCCCGGTCGACGTGATCGTGCCGGTACCCCTGCATGCCTCGCGCCTTCGTGAGCGCGGGCACAATCAGGCCAGCCTCCTGGCCCGCGAAATGGCCCGTGCAGCGCGAATGCATGTGGATGAACACATACTCGTCCGTACTAGGGCAACCGTTTCGCAGGTGGGTTTGAATGCCAGCGAGCGCAAGGACAACGTCGACGGTGCCTTTCGCTGCTGCGACGGCGGACTGGCCGGCATGCATGTACTGCTCATCGATGACGTCTGCACTACGGGCGCCACGATGGACGCGGCCGCGAAAGCGCTCGTCAACGGCGGCGTAGCCAGGGTGCAGGGCCTGACGCTGGCCCGCGCCCGCTAGCAGCGTTGATATGAAACTCGCTGATAGGATGCAATGAGGAGGTGTCATGGAGGTCTCGATATCTGCCCGCAACTTGGAGATCACCCCCCGGCTGCGAGAATACGTCGAGAGCAAGGTCAGCAAGCTTGATCGCTACCTGCCCTACATAGATGATGCTCGAGTGGATCTGAGAGTCGAGAATACCCGCAGCGCGGAAGATCGGCAGGTGGCTCAGCTCACCGTCCGCGCCCGGGGCACGATTCTGAGGGCTGAAGAGCGCTCCGGCGATATGTTCGCTTCGATCGATGCAGTGCTGGACAAGACCTACCGCCAGATCGCACGCTACAAGGGCAAGCAGCACGATCGCTGGCACGGTGTGGGAGAAGAGCCGCCGGTCGACGAATCGGTCGAGGAGGCCGCAGGGGAGATCGTACGGGTCAAGCGTTTCGAGGTTCGGCCCATGTCGCCCGCCGAGGCGATTGAACAGATGGAGCTGCTCGGCCACGTGTTCTTCCTGTTCCTCAATTCGGAGGAGGAGGCCGTCAGCGTGGTCTACAAGAGACGTGATGGAGACTATGGTCTACTGGTACCGGAGATGGCCTGACCAATCCTGGGGCGCGGCGCTCTTGGCAGCAGTGTAGCTGAGGGATCTGGTGGCCGGGCAGGTTACAGCATTCGTCTTCGCCGGGGGATGGGGGCCCAGCGAGCCGGAGCAGGGTTTGCGGCAGGCGCATCAGGCGGCTGGCTGCGATCTGGTCTGCACCCTGCTCGGGACCGGGCTCGTCGGGCGAGTCATAGTCGCCACTGACAGGGCCTGGGACTGCGCCTGCGGCGACTCTCCTGCGGAGATCGACATCGACCTCTCCGGCACTCCCTTCCACTTCGGCCGGAGACTCGCAGCGTTGATCGAGCGGTATGGGGGCGAGCGAGTGCTCTACGCCGGGGCGGGATCAGCGCCGCTCTTGGGCGCGGATCAGTGGCAGGATGTTCTGTTCAGGCTGACCGAGGCGGACGGGATCGTGCTGGCCAACAATCTCCACTCCTGCGACTGGGCCGGGTTCACAGCGGGAGCGGCAGCTGTCAGCCGGCTGGGAACACTGGGTACCGACAACGGGCTGGCCTGGACACTTGTACACGACGCAGATCTCAAGGGAGAGGATCTGCCCGCGTCCGCCGCCACCAGATTCGACCTGGACACCCCTGCCGATCTCCTCGTGGCGCGCTTCCACAATGGGGTGGGCGCAGAACTGCGTGCCTACCTGGACCAGCTGGAATGGGACGGCTCGACCGTACAGCGCCTGGCGGCGGCGATGAAGCGGGAGGGCGGCGGGCTGGCGGTAGTCGGACGTACGTCGTCCGCGGCCTGGGCAGCGCTGGAACGGGCGACCCGGTGCTGGGTGCGCGTATTCGCTGAGGAGCGTGGGATGCGGGCCAGCGGCAGGCAAGAGCGTGGGGAGGTCGGTTCACTCGTCTCTGACTACCTTGCGCTGGTTGGCCCCGAGCGGTTGTTCGGCCGCTTGTCTGTACTGGCTGATGGAGTGATAATGGATAGCCGCGTAGTGCTCGCTGCACAGGGGCTGTGGCCTTCGACCTGCGACCGCTTCAATTCTGATCTACTCAGGTGGCAGGAGGTCGTTGAGCCTCTTCTACGCCGGTTCACACAGGCGGCAGCGCAGGCGCAGGTACCGGTGCTGCTTGGCGGGCAGACCGTGGTCTCTGGCGGACTGATGGCCTTGGCCGAGGCTGTCGGTCCATCCTAGCCGGCAGGTCGCGCAGATCGTCGGGCTCCGCAGACGCCAGCTTATGGCCTGGCTCGTTGGCCTGTTGCAGTACGCCCGGGAGCGGGCCAGCGGGGTGCGGCGGATGGTGGGAAGCCGTTCGCTCTCTGGCCGTCACATCAAGCGTGTATTCATGAAGAACCGGGACATGCTAGAGACGGCAGTTGCCGCAGCCCGGAAGGGGGGCCTGCGGCTGGCCGAGCTGTTGCCGGGCAGGCGGGACATTCGCTTGAAGGGAGCCCGCGACGTGGTCACGGACGCGGATCTGGAGGCGGAGGAAACTGTCCTTGAGGTGATTCGCCGCGATTTCCCCGACCACGCCATCGTATCAGAGGAAGGGGGTTCTGGCGGCGATGGATCGCGCTACACCTGGCTGGTGGACCCGCTGGATGGAACGAGGAACTACGCTCACCGGCTACCGTTCTTTGCAGCTTCCGTCGCCGCTCTCGAGGCGCAGGAGCCGATCGCAGGCGCTGTGTTCGATCCTCTTCGTGATCACATGTTCTCCGCCCTCCGAGATGGGGGGGCACGGCTCAATGGTGGGCCACTCCAGGTCAGCAGCGTAGAGGCTCTGGGTGATGCCCTGGTGGGTGTGGACTGGGGCCGTCGCGACCGCGATCGCGACACAGCGTTCGACATGGTGGGCCGCCTGTTGCCACGCTGCGCGTCGCTGCGGGCGATGGGGTCGGCGGCGCTCGCGCTGGCCTACGTTGCTGCCGGGTGGCTCGATGCCTACATCGGCCTGAGCGTCAAACCCTGGGATGTCGCTGCCGGCTCGCTTGTTGTTGTCGAGGCCGGGGGAGAGTGTACTACGCAGAGCGGCAACCCGTATCAGCCCGCTCTGGGCGGCTGCGTGGCAAGCAACGGCCGCGTCCACCGCGAGCTGCTGGACCTGCTGTGAAGTTGGCCATCTGAGTCTGGGCTGGCGCGACTTGCTCGCCACGGAGCCTTGGAGTATAATCGCCACACTCCTGCAGCCGGTCTGAGCACCACTGATCACGGAGAAGAGCACATTTGGCCCCAGTCCACACCATCTTGCTCGTGGAAGGCAGAAAGCCGACTTCAGCTCAGCAGGCACCGCTTCTCAACGACCGCGGGGTGCGAGTGGCGACGGCCTGCACCAGGAGGGAGGCGTGGGCCAGGGCCCTCAAAGGGAAGCCTTCCGTGATCGTGCTGGACTCCCCGTCTCTGCGCTTCGACTGCCCTCGCTTCTGTGAGTCGCTCCGCAAGGAGGGTATTGAGATCCCCGTGCTGATGCTTCTGCCAGCGGGGCAGAAGGCTGACCGCAGTCTTGGCGCTCGGGCGTATCTCTCGTACCCTTTCTCTCCGAGGCGGCTCGTGAACAAGATAGTGCGCCTGCTCCCGTCGCCTGATGACGAGATGATTCAGCTGGGCGACATAGCGCTGAATCTCAAGAAGAGGAACGTCGTCCGGGGTAGGCGAGAGACACATCTGACGCCCAGACAGGCTAGTCTGCTGGAGGTCTTCATGAAGCACCCCGGGGACGTGCTTACCAGGGCCTACCTCATGAAGCATGTCTGGGATACCGACTACGTAGAAGATACGCGCACTCTGGACGTACACGTCCACTGGGTGCGCAAGGCGATCGAAGACGATCCCCGAGCCCCCAAGTGCCTGCGCACGGTGCGCGGGGTGGGCTATCGGCTGGCAGTTGAAGAAGGGAAAGAGAAGCGGAGGCGTACCAAGAGCAGCTGACGGCCCCGGTCTTCTGTGTCTACGGCGCTGACCCCAAGTCGGCCGCGGTGTGGTCACAGCGGGAGATGCTCGGCAAAACAGAGGCCCGTCCTGTAGCCAGGACGGGCTTTGTACTCAGTTCGCGAGCCTTGGCGGGCAAGCCAGGGGGGCGAACGAACTCAGCACAGGGTTGCTCTTATCAATGCCACCGCCCGGCTCGTCACCCGGCGGTACGATGTTCCTGGTGGGATGCTGGCGATCAGGATCAAGTTCTCACCGTCCAGGCTGATCTCGCGGCAGACCAGTCGCGCGCCATCGCTGGTGCGTAGCGTCACTTCGTCCACGTCGGCCAGCCCCAACTGCTTCTGTGCCTCGCTGCCGGCCTTCCGCAGAACTGCTATTAGAGCCGCCGTCGTGTCGCTGCTGTACTCGGCGGGAACGGTGGCTATCGGCAGGCCCTTGGAGGAGGCCAGCACCACGGCGCGGAAACCGCCTTCCGCGTAAGCGGCGGCCAGGGCCTCGTCCAGGGAAACTGGCTGCGACCTCTTGCCTTTCGTTCTCCTAGCGCTCATTTGCAGGACCTCCTGTGGTGTCACGTCGCTCTGTCGCACCTGACTACAGCTGCCTCTGAGCCTTGGCCACGACCAGGTTGATGATCGCCTTCAAGGTCTCGAAGACGCCCGTGCCCTCCGTAGCCACCGATTCCAAGCACGGCACTCCGTTGAAGCTGAGCTGCTGCTGCATCACGTGGACGGGCACGATGTCCAGCAGATCCCGCTTGTTGCACTGCAGCACGAGGGGCATGGTTCTGGAATCGCAGCCCAGATCCATCAGGTTCTCGTCCATATTGCGGCGCATATCGACATTGGCCCGCTCCCGATCCTGCTGGGAGTCGGCGACGAACACAATCCCGTCTGCCCCTTGCAGTACCAGCTTCCGGCTGCCTACGTAGTAGACCTGCCCTGGCACTGTGTACAGATTGAAGCGCGGCTTGAGCCCGGCGATCTGGCCCAGCTCCAGCTGCAGAAAGTCGAAGTAGATGGTACGGTCGCCGCGCGTCTTGAGCGACACCAACTCGCCCCGGATCTTGGGGCTTGTCTTCAGGTGGATGTACTGCAGGTTCGTCGTCTTGCCGCTGAGTGCGGGCCCGTAGTACACGATCTTGAGGTTGATCTCACGCAGCTTCCAGTTGATGAACATTGGCCGTGTCCGGTTCTAGAGCCCGCCGAATTCCTCTTCCAGCGCGCTGGCCAGAGCTGCGCCGAAGTCCGCACCTGGCCCATCCTGCGTGGAGACCAACATCTGCTCGAATCCCTCTGTCAACTCGTGCAGCTCGGTTGCCGCCCGTCCGGCGAAGAGCCTGACCAGGCCCACCAACGTATCCGAGCTGAAGATAACAACCAGTATGAAGGTCCCTCCCACGTTGTACAAGTAGATGTTGTGCTTCTCTCCTTCGTGGAGAAAGGCCCCGCTGGGCTGCTCTTCTCCGATCAGCCTGTTCAGCTCGGCCGTTGCCGCCAGATCACCGGCCGCCAGGGCGGCGACAAGCGTTGGATCGGTCTCCAGTCTGCCCTGGGCGGCGACCAGCCGGCCTGTGATGTCCGCGAGCAGGACGCATTCGGCGCTCGTCTTCTCGCGCAGATGCGCCATTACTCGCTCAATCCGATCTGACATCTCCTCTGGCAGCGCGAAGTCGCTCGTCACGTGAGTACCTCGATTCTCGGTGCTGTACCGGTGGGTTGTGCGACGCGCGGCGGCAGTTGGGCAGTTCGTTACCGCCTCCAGCGCGGCCGTTCACTAGCGTCGCTCAGGTGTCAGGGTGCCTAGGCGATCGTCAGCGTCTCAGTGTCGACGCCATCATCTCGGCGCGGGTCATCCGCCTGCCGTCTTCAGGCCCGGAGCCGTCGTCCTGCTCCGCCTTCGCGGCTGCTGCAGCCGGCGCCGGCGTCGCAGCTACTGGAGCTCCGCTCAGGTCGATCTCCTTGATGCGCTGGCGCAGCTTGCCCACAGCCACGTCCGCCGTGAGGTTCAGCAGCGGCACGTTGATGCGCCGAACGCATATAATCCCGAGCACGCCGCCTTCGGACCCAAGCCCTTTGACGATCAGGCGGCTGTCGGCGTACAGCAGGTCGATGTCGCCAACCTTTCTGCGCCGGGCAGTGTGCAGCCCGGCAACGGTCTGCGCCATCGTGCGCGCCACAGGCGATAGGACGGCGTCGTCAAAGACCTCCGGGAGGGCCCTGGCGAGCATTTCCCCATCGCTGTCGCAGACGAACGAGCCGGTCACTCCGACAACGGCATTGACGTCCTGCAGTATTTCTTCCATCACACTAACCTCCACTGCCAACTCGTGAGACCTGCACGCCACCGGACGCTACGTTGTGGGCGGATGCCCTCCAGGCGACACGGGTCCCAGCAGTATCCGCCTGGCTCGATCCTCGCGGTCGGTCCTGAACCTGCTCGACGCTCCACGTCCGTTCTCTGCGCTGACAACTGCACGCTGCTACTGTGCATCCTTTCTAGAGCTCCTGCCTGTCGACGTGCGACTGAGAACCGCCAGCATTTCTGTCTTGGTCATTGGCTCGGGAGCCGCTTTCGTGCCCGCTTGCTCACGCGGTTGTGTCTGCAGCAGGGCTCCTGCTGCTTTCATCTCCGCGATCATCTGCTCCAGCTTCCTGGCGGCGAGGTTTGCCGTGACGTTCAGAAGTGCCACGTTGATTTGGGCTATGCAGACCAGACATAGGCAGCCCTCTGTGCCCAGGGGTTTGAGTATGAGCCGGCCACCATCGTACATCAGGTCGATGTCCCCCATCTTGCTCTTCCCGTTCGTCTTGGCAGCAGCAACGATCTTCGCTACTGCCTCCATGACGGCTTGGGGGGGAGATGCCTGGCTCACGCCTGGCGACATCACGTGCTCCAAGAGCTTCCCGCCATCGGAGACGACAAAGGCGCCGATCACTCCATTAACTGCGCTGATGTCCATCAGGATGTTTCGCATCTTGCACCGTCCTGCCTGCTGCGTCTAGCCAAGAGCTTCCCGCGCGCTCGAGGCGACTATCGCTGGTGAGGCTCTGTCCGCCAGGAGCAGACCTACGTAGTAGTCTGGCTGCTCCATTACGAGCACAACCTCGTTGCCAATCGTCACCGTGCCCCAGTCGAAGGGGCCGAGGGCGAGCGATTCGCTCGCCTGGCTCGCCGCGTTGCCAACGAAGACGGCGACAGCCCCTTCCTTGTCCGGACTGGCATCGTTGAGCTCGTGGGCCAGCACTATTCCATCACGTGCAGCTATCACCACCCCGTCCACTCCATCGATCTTGCTCAACTTGGCGGCCAATTCCTGTATCATTCCGATGCCTCCCTTCAGCCTCCCGAGCCGTCTTGTCTGGACCGGCGCCGCCTGCCCGGATAGCGCGCTTACCTAGGTCCAGAGATCGAGCACCTTCTCCAGGATGCCCTCGGTGCTCTGGGCCATGGCGGGCTCCCGCCCTGGCCCCTGCTCAGGGGATGATTGCTCTGGTATTGTCTTCCTCTTGGGTAGTTTCTTGATCATTCGTCCCAGCTTTCGGGCGGCCACGTTGGCCGTCAGATTCACCTGCGACACGTCGGCGTGGGGAGCACACAGTATGCACAGGCAGCCCGAGCCGGAGACCTTGACGACCAGCCGTCCGTTGCTGCAGTGGAGGTCGACTTCGCCGACGTCAGACAAGCTCACGCTCTTCAAGCCGGTGACGATTTGGGCCACGCTGGACGCCGCGCACCCCTGTGCTGTACCGTTGCCGCTTCCGGGGGGCACCGCGACCGCGAGTAGCGCGCCATCCCCATCGCAGACGAATGAGCCAATCACTCCGTATATCGCGTTGATGTCACTCAGTATGCTGTCCATCGCCACTCGTTCTGAGCTTCTAGTGCAAGGCTTGCTTGGCGCTGGCCGCTACGTTGGCGGCCGATGCCCTCTGGTTGAGCAGCATCCCTACGAAGTAGTCTGGCCGCTCCATCAGCAGCATCTTCTCCTTGCCGAGCGCCACCGTGCCCCAACTGAAGCTGCCAAGAGACAGCGGCTTTCCCAGTTGGCCGGCGGCACCCAGCACGAGAACGGCTATGGAGCCCCTGTTTCCGGGCGCGTCATCCAACTCGTGGGCGACCACGGACCCGTCGTGCGCAACGACGACGACCCCTGTGACACCCTGTATATCCTTGAGAGCGCTGGCCAGGTTCGCGGCTACCTGGTCACCGTCGACTTCGGTCTCATCAGTGAGGAGCTCCAGGTCGACCAAGCCGGCCATCCCCTCGTCCATGCGGCGGGCGCCTTCCAGCAGCAGTCCGGACCAGCTGCCCTCGATCGTCCTCTTGGGAGCGGAGACGCCCATCTGCAACTCGAATTCCCCCTCTTCCCAGGTCAGGAGCTCATAGACGGCATCCGCGCCTGTTTTCTTACCCAGGGCGGCGTGGACGACGTTGCCTTCGGCGAAGTAGACCTTGCCTTCTTGGCCGGCCTGCCGGATCCGGAGTAGCGCCTCGTTCCGCTCTGCGCAGTTGATCTGCACGATGTTGGGCAGACTCAGGCTGCGCAGGTTGCCCTGAACGACCGCGCCACCCTTCGACTCCAGGATACGGCGCACCGCCGCCACCAGGGTCTTGGCATCGAGGGGCTTCTCCAGGAACTCGCAGGCGCCAAGCTGCAGGGCCTCGACTACGTTCTCCTTCGTGCCGTAGGCCGTGAGGATTGCGACTGAGGCCCGTGGGTTGTGCTCTCTGATCGCGGCCAGAAGCTTGAGGCCGTCCATGCCGGGCATCTTCAGGTCTGTGACCACGAGGTCGAAGTCCTCGCTCCGGTACAGCTTGATCGCGCTGGCGCCGTCCGAGGCTCCCTCGACGGAGAAGCCTTCCAGCTGGAGTATCCTCTTGCACGTCTTGACCACGTTGGGTTCGTCGTCTACCACTAGAACGCGTTTCTGAGCCATTGCCACCACTCCCTCATTCAGTCAGCTAACGCCTGCTCCTAGCCGTCAAGCTCCGGCGGAATGATTCCCTTTGCCACTGCCGATTCATAGTCCAGCAGCTCTCTGTCCTCCTCGTCTCCGTAGAGGTCCTGTGCCTCGAGTTCCTTCCGGCTGGGGCCCGGAGCCGGCGCGGCGGCGGGCCTGGCCTCACCTGATGCCTCAGACAGCACCGCATCAAGCTCTGCCATCAGCGAGGAGCCGAACTCCGCGTCCAGTACCTGAGCGGGCACGCTGGCCGTGCTGTCAGCCAGCGTGTTCATCAGGCTCTCGACCGCTCTCCTGGTGTAGAGCCACACAAGCCCAATCCGGCTTGCCTGGGCCTTCCGATCGTAGACGATGGCCAGGAAGAAGTCCTCCCCCACGTTGGCGGAGTAGATCTCGTAGCGCGCACCCTCGTGGAAATTGAGGTTGATCGCATTGCCACTGCCGAAGTACTCGGCCAGCCCTCTGGCGGTAGCGAAGCCGCCTGCCAACAGCGAAAGCAGGGCAGAGGGATCCGGCCCCAGCTGGCCCCCGGCCTGTGCCAGGCGCTGGCCCAGCATGTCCGCCAGATGTATCGACTGGGCGCCGATCTCACGCCGCAGCTCCTCCAGGTGCTTGGTGATCTCCTCAAAGGTCTGATCCGAGAGGATGACCAGGCCCGGTTGGCTCATCGCCTCGTCCGGAAGAGCCCTCTGGACCGCCTTCATGAGCACGTCCACCTTGAGGGGCTTGGAGATGTATCCGGCTACACCCAGGCTGCGGGCCTCTTCCTCGATCGCGCTGCTGCCGTATGCGGTCACCAGAATCGAGCGCGTCTCCGGGCTGGAGGTCTTCACCTGCCGAATCAGCTCCAGGCCGCTGATCCCCGGCATTCTCAGGTCCGTGACCATCAGGTCCACGTCTTCCTTCGAGATGGCTTGCAGCGCCTCCTCGCCGGACTCGACTACCGTGACCCTGTAGGTCTGGTTCGAGCGCTCCAGCACCTTCTTCAGAAAGGCCGCTACCGACGGCTCGTCGTGCGCAATGAGGATGTGTTTCTGGGCCATTTGCCTATATCTGCTCTCGCGGAAGCAGTACCGAGCCGTTTGGCCCTGGCTTCCGTCAGCATCTCTATCAACAATATAGCACAAGGGGCACGGTTTGTGGGTTCCGAGAACCTCCCACACAGGGTGCAGTTACGTTCCGGCAGGCGTAGCCTGCCTACTGCTTCTGATGGCTCTCGGGGGGAGGGGACGGGGCGCAGACAGCGTAGCCGCTGCCGCGCACCGTAAGGACCACGGGGGGGTCGTCCGGGCGGGGCTCCAGCTTCTGCCGCAGACGATGGATGTGCGTCCGCAGCAAGACCCGCGCATCGCGCTCGTCGAGTTCGTAGCCTCGAATGTGCAGGACGAGCTCCCGGCAAGAGATGACCCTGTCCCGGTGGCGGATGAGATACGCCAGGATGTCGAACTCGGTTGGCGTCAGCTCGACAGGCTGGCCACGCAGCACCACGAGGCGCCTCAGGCTGTCCACAGTCACATCCGCCACTTGGAGGAAACGCTCGACCGGAGCCTGAGCATCCGGCCGCTGGGGGCTATCCCTGAGAGTGACGAGGACTCTCTCCAGGAGCTTCACCGGCTCATCGTCGTGCAACCTGCGGCTGCGCTCCGCCAGGCCGGCCTCTACGGCTCTGGCGATTTCATCTGTGGAAGACGGCTTGAGCAGATAGTCGAAGGCGCCGTGCCGGATGGCAACGATGGCCGAATCGAGCGAGCCGTAGCCTGTGAGGATGACAAAGACCGTGTCCGGGGCCATCCTGCAGGCCCGCTGAAGAACGTCGGTCCCCTCCATGTGCGGCAGCTTGAGGTCGAGGACGACGAGATCGAAGATCTCAGATTCGATCTGATCCAACGCCGCCTTGCCTGTGGCCGCCTCACTAGCGTCGTACCCCATGTGGCGGAAGAGCCCGGTCAGCGTCCGGCGTATAGCCTGGTCGTCGTCCACCACCAGGATTCGCGGTCGGGCCGTGGTCGAGCGCTCTAGACTCTCGGCCTGTCTTGAGGTGACCATCGCTACATCTTCCAGTCGAGCGTCCGGCCTTGCTGCGGGTATGGGTTCACGTCCGACCCGCAGGGATCTCAGCCTCTGCCTTCACAGGAAGCAGCACGGTGAACTCGGCTCCCTTGTCGAGTTCGCTCTCGACGGTGATCTCGCCCCCATGGCGCTCGACCACGTTGCGGCTGATGGCGAGGCCCAGCCCTGTGCCCTTCTCACGCGTGGAGAAGAACGGCTCGAAGATGCGTTCCAGATGTGCCTCTTCGATGCCGTGCCCCGTGTCTCGGAACTTCAGCGCTACACGCCCGTCGTCCGCAACGGCGCTGGAGACGGATACCGCGCCCCCGTCCGGCATGGCATCGACGGCGTTCAGCACCAGGTTGATGACCACCTGCTCCAGCTCATCGGGCGCTGCCACTATGCTGGGCAGGTCGGGCGCCAGGTCTCGGTGTACAGACACGTCACGATGCTGCAAGTACTTGGCAGCGAGCGTGAGGACTCGGTCGATGATGGAGTTCACGTCCGTGGGCTCCATCTCCCGCCGAGGAGGACGCGCAAACTCAAGTATGCTGGTCACCATGCCCATCAGCCGCTGGATCTCCTCATCGGCTATCTGCAGGTACTCCCTCTGCTCCTTGATCTCCAGGGGGAAGTCGAGCATCAGCTGCAGGCTGTTGTGGATGGCCTGGAGAGGGTTGTTGATCTCGTGGGCGAGCGAGGCGGCCAGGCGACCGGTGGCTGCCAGCTTGTCGCTCTGCACCAGTTGGAGGCGGGACTGCTCGAGCAGGCTGCGCAGCTCTCGCTCCGCCTGATACAGTCGGGCGTTGGTGATGCCAATGGCGGCGGATCCGGCCAGCGTGGCCAGCAGCTCGATGTCGTGGTGGTCGAACTCGCCGGCAGCCTTGTTGACGGCCAGGATGGCACCGATCGTGCTGTCTTTGTACGACAACGGCACCGCCAACAGGGAACGGGTGGCCTCACCTGCCAGGGCGTCTGTTCTGTCCGAGAAGCGGTCGTCGCTCCGCGCGTCCGGCA
The DNA here is from genome assembly GCA_964530325.1 of uncultured Anaerolineales bacterium. Lineage (GTDB taxonomy): Bacteria > Chloroflexota > Anaerolineae > B4-G1 > B4-G1 > CAZHAX01. The sequence goes on from CAZHAX010000001.1 coordinate 240,605, forward strand.
CCAATGCTGGTTCGCCGCTGGACACCACCGAGCCGGCGATTCCCTCATTGGAGGCGGCGGTAGACCCGATCGAAGGGCCGGCATCGGCCCCGGCCGCGGCGGCAACCCTCAGTTCGTCCGTGCCTCTCTCGAGGAGAATCACAGCGGTCGCCTCCGCGCCCAACATGTCCCTGGCTTCCGCCATGGCCAGGTTCAACACCTCATCCGGATCGAGAGTGGCAATCATCGCCTGAGTGGCCCGACTGAGCGCGGTGAGACGCTTGCGGAATCGGCGCCCCTCCATCGCCCGCTGCACTGTCGACCGGATGACGTCGGCGTGGAATGGCTTGGTGACGTAGTCGCAGGCACCCAAGCGGAGAGCATCTATCGCGTTCTCCACCGATGCGTAGGCTGTGAGGACTATGATCGCCACCTGAGGCGACCGGTCACGGATCTGCTTCAACACCTCCATGCCGTCCATATCGGGCAGCATCATGTCGAGGACCGCCACGCCGAACCGCCCAGCCTCCATTGCCTTCAAGGCGTCCTTCCCGCTGGTGGCCAAGACGATCTCGTAGCCCAGGGGCGAGAGGCATTCTCTCACCAGATCGCACATCCCCCGGTCGTCGTCCAGAATGAGGACCCTGTCTTGGCTGGCCATTCACGCTCTCCTGGTTGGCAATGATCTCAGATCTCTACTGCTGCTGACTTACAGGTACGTATATGCGGAAAGGCAGCGGCTCGTAGGCCTGGTTGGTTCCCAGTTCACCGCTCTCCGAGCCTCCGCCAATTGCGTAGACCGTTCCCTCCAGCACCGCCAGCCCGGGGCCGCGCCACTCGCCTACGAGAGGCGTCTCGATGGGACTCCAGGAACCATCAGATGGGCTGTACCGCTCGTTGAAGCCAAGGTAGGTTGTCTCCCCTGCCGCACCGATGGCGTAGAGCTGACCTGCCAGAGGCGCCAGACCGAGCCCCGCTCGCCCAACGGCCATGGAGGGGCAGGAACCCCAAGTTTCGGATGCGGGGTCAAATACGGAGCAGGTCCTGAGCTCCTGGCTGCCATCGTAGCCGCCGACTACGTAGATGAGGTTTCCCAGCGCGGCGGCGGAGGCGAAGGCGCGCCCGGAGTCCATAGGCACCGAACTGGACCACCGGTCGGCGTCCGGATCGTATACGTAGGTGTCCGCTGTATAGCGGCTGCCGTCCCACCCGCCGAATAGGTATATGCGCCGATCGTAGACCGCGAGCGCGGATGCGCAGCGGGCCTCGGGCATAGCGCTGGCCTGCCGCCAGGAATCGGTCACTGGGTCGTAGACCTCGACCGAGCCCACGGGATTGGAGTCCTGGTCGCAGCCACCGGGCAAGAACACTTCCCCCTCCAGAATGGCGGCCGACACTCCGAAGACGGGCGTCGGCTTGTCGCGGCCGCGCGTCCACAGGTCGTTTGCTGGGTCGTACCGCTCGACTACGGCGGTCGGTCCGTCTTCCGTCAGACCAGCGATGGCCAGGACCTGGTGCTCCAAGCCGACTGCGGCAAGGTAGGAGCGCCTGGTGGGCATCTGGGCACGCTCCGACCAGCTCGAATCCTGCGCTACGGCCATTCCGGGCTGGGACAGGCCGCCCTGCTGCCCAAGCGGGAGCTCCGCTGCATCGTCCCCGTTCGCGCCGTTGGAGGGCCCAGTGGCCGCAAAGGATGCAGCCACCAGCAGTGCTGCAGCCACGAGCGTCACCCGTCTCCAGCCTGGCAGGGGCGCCGCGATAGACGCGGGCCGGCCGGGCCCAACCTTCCCTGCCTCCTCCGGAAGGGCCCCCTTCAGGCGGACTATGCCTTCCCGCACCGCTATGACGGTAGCCTCTGTGCGCGATTCGGCGTTCAGCTTGCCGAACACGTTGCGCAGGTGCACTTTCACCGTGTTAGCGCTGATTCCGAGGCGGTAAGCGATCTCCCGGTTGGTGACGCCTGTGGCCACCATCTCCAGGATCTCGATCTCGCGCTGGGTCAGGGATTCGCGCAGCTCGTCCATGCCTTCATGCGGTCCGCCTAGCGGGGCTCGGGAAGAGTGCCATCCCGTGTGGCGCCGGCGGGCACTGCCGGGCTCCCCATAAAGACGGGCAGGAAACGGGTTCTTGCGAGAGCGATTATAGCACACGGGTCGCTGCGGGCAAGAGCCTGGCTGCTTCTGCCCCGCGAGTTGCCGCCGACGGCCCTCCCGGCGGCCACCAGCCGTCTTGCGCCTGTCAGTTGCGCTCGACCACAGAGTGGGACCTCGCCCGGCGCACGGCCAGCGGTGCACACAGGGCAGGCCTGTCCTGGCACTCCATGCTATGATCGTGCGCGCGGCCGGTCAGTCGAGATGGACCGGAGTCGCGCAAGCGTTGTCAAACCAAGCCCCTGGTCCTTGCGCAGATGCCTCGCCGCGACGCCCTGGCCTGTCAGGCGGCCCCAGGCTCTCCTGCAGCAGCGCCCTCAGCACTTGAGGTAGGTTCGTTATGATGCCGTTGACGCCCAATCCGATCAGGCGGCGCATCTCGGCTGGCTCATCCACGGTCCAGGCCTGCACTTGCATCCTGCGGCGCCGGGCCCGGCTGATGTACAACCGGTCGATGACCGTATGCTCAGGGTGGATAGCCGATACCGCGAGCAGCGACCCGAGCAGCATGAGTAGCCGCTGGCAGGGGAAGGCGTGGCTGGCCAGCATCCCGAGCTGGAGGTGCGGCGCCAGCCTCTTGGTCTGCAGCAGCGCGAACGGGTTGAAGGAGGAGATGAGTACGGAGCTGCCCAATCTGAGCCTCTCTACCTCTGCCACGGCAGCGGCGGGCAGCCGGGTGTCGAGCGCGGAGGTGCTCTTGAGCTCGAGGTTCAGCAGCAGGCGATCCTTGGCCCACGTCAGCAGCTCCTCCAGCGTGGGTATCTGCTCGCGGCGATAAGCAGCGTCGAACTGGCTGCCCACGTCGATTGCCTTCAATTGCTCCAGAGTCAAGTCTGCGACGCGAGGGTTGCTGCCGTCAGGCAGCAAGACGGTGGAGTCGTGAATCACCACGGGAACGCCATCGCCGGAGAGGCGCACGTCGAACTCGACTCCGTCCGCGCCGAGCTCGTACGCCTTGCGCACGGCAGACAGGGTGTTGGGTGGGGCGACGCTGCTGGCACCGCGGTGCGCGATGTTGAGCACCCGCCCGTCGCCAACGGCGCCCATCAGATCTCGACGAAGTAGGCCTCGCAGGCGCGATCGACCAGCTCCTTGCTCAACGTAGGTTCGACGCTGAGGTAGCGAGCGATATCGATGAGCTGGTCGATTATGTCGCGTGGGTGACACGACCTCTTAGACCGGTCCGGCTTGATGTAGTGTTCCTGGATCAGATAGGCAAGGCCCTCGTCATTGTAGGGGATACCCTTGGACTGGCAGGCTCGGCGGAAGATCTCTCTGTACTCGTCCCAGTTCGGATCCTTGATCTCGATCTTGTGACGGATGCGGCGCAGGAATGCCTCGTCGACCAGGTCGCGCGGCGCCAGGTTGGTGGCGAAGACAATCAAGAGGTCGAATGGGATCTCGATCTTGCGCCCAGTGTGGAGCGTGAGGTAGTCGACCCGCTTTTCCAGAGGGACGATCCAGCGGTTGAGCAGGTCGCGAGGGCGGGCCTGCTGCCGGCCGAAGTCATCGATGAGCAGCATGCCGCCGTTCGCCCGAACCTGGAAGGGAGCCTCGTAGTACTTGTTGTGCTCGTCGTAGACCAGATCGAGTGACTCCAGAGTGAGTTCACCGCCGGTAATGATGACCGGCCTGCGGATGCGTACCCACCTCGGATCGTGTGTCCTCTCCGTAGTGTCCGTACCGTTCGCCCGTTGGTGATTGACGTAGTCGAAGATCCTGATCACCTGGCCGCCGACCTCGATGGCGTACGGGATGTACAGCGAATCCTTCAGTATCATGTCTCCGATCGCCTCGGCGATCGCCGTCTTCCCGTTTCCGGGGTAGCCGAACAGGAAGACGGAGCGACCGGAGTTGACCGCTGGTCCCAGGCGGGCGAATGTGTCCTCGCCGACGACCAGGTGGCCCAATGCCTTGCGCATTGTCCGCTGGCGAATAGTGACCTTGCTCAAAGGCTGCTTGTCGATCGCGCTGATGTACGCTTCCAGCGTGGCCGGTGCCGGGCCGGTGTACTGGCCGCGCTCCATGGCCTCGCGGGCCATGCCCCGCCCTTTGTCTGCGATGGCGTACTGATAGGCCGCCTCGGCGAACCCTGCTGCGCCTTTCACTTCGCACAGCTGTTCCCGCTTCATCGCCTCCAGGATCTGATCCACGACGCCGGAATAGGGGAGCCGCAGCCGCTCGGCGAGCTCGTAGCCGGAGAGGCTGCTCTCCACGTACAGCGTCTTGATGGCTAGTTCCGTCAGGAAGGTCAGGCTCAGCCCGGTGTCCTTGATGGACTTGGGCATCGGAGGTACGTACATAGGCGGGGCGACAGGTAGCGAGTCATCCGTGCCTACCTCCACCTCCTCCTGCCTCTCCTTCTCAGCAACCATAACTTGGCTTCCTGCCCACACGGGCCCTCCTCCCTACGCCTCTGCGCAGGCTACGAAGGCGACGGCGGTACGGAGTGACGAGCAGCGGCGTGTGCCAGGTCGAACCAGAACATGCTTGTCGACGAGGGAATGCCTGGCGACACCCAGGGTCACGCCGTTCCTGTCTTCTCCACCAGCACTGCATGAGGTGAGAGCGCTGCTGATCGGCGTACCCCTCGGTACAGCTCCATAGTACTTGGATGCCGCCGAGCGTAGGGTTACAGGCCCGTTACAGCCTGGTTACTCGGACTGCTGATTTCGCTCTCGTATCAGCAGCCACCATTTGCCTAGACCCCGATCTCTCTCAGGCGTTCCTCGCCGATACCGAAATGGTGGGCCAGCTCGTGCCGGACAACCCTCTTCACGAGAGCGCGCATCTGCTCCTCGGTGTGGGAGTGGAGCTCAATGGGTCCCTGGTAGATGCTGATCTTGTCCGGCAGAACGAGCACGTAGCCCTGCGTTCGATCCGTCTGGGGGATGCCGCGATAGAAGCCCAGAACGTGAGCCCGGCTGTGAGTACCTGCAAGCCGCACTGTCTCTGGGTCCGGCCAATCCTCGACGACGATGTCTACGTTGGCCAGCTTATCCAGGAACGCCTTCGGCAGCTCCGCGATCGCATCGACGACGAGGCGCTCGAAAGATGCCCGGTCCATACTGGTGATTATACAATGGGAGCGCCATTCGGGCACGATCGGTCCGCGCAGCCGTTCCTGCTTCTCCCCATGTCCGCGCTTTGTAGGTATAATGTAGCTACCCTCCAGGCTCGCCCCGGAGCCGGCTGGCGAGGGTTATGTAACATCTGCCGCGTCACAAACGTTACAGGAGCAGAACCGAAGCGATGAGCGGTTCGCCGGACACCCGGCTCGTCCGCCAGGCGCAAGGCGGCGACAAAGCTGCCTTCACAGAGCTCTTCACCCGCTATGAGAGCCGCATCTTCGGCTACGTGTACCGGATGGTGGGTGACCGAGCCTGGGCCGAGGACATAGCCCAGGAGGCGTTCATCCGGGCACATCAGAAGCTGGGGCGGTTGGGGCCGCCATATGACTTCAAGTCTTGGGTGTACCGGATCGCAGGCAATGTGGCCATCGACGAGCTCCGTCGCCGCCGGCAGGAAGTGCCTCTTCCGGATTGGGACGCCGGAGAGGCCACGGCGCCTGAGCCTGCCGATCAGCATCGAGAAGGTGACCCCGAGCAGCAGGCCGAGCTGGCCGACGTGCGCGCTTCGGTGTGGCGAGCGCTTCATCAGCTTCCGGATAGCTACCGCCAGGTTCTGTTGCTGCGGGAACTGGAAGGGCTGTCCTACTCAGAGATCGCGGCCGCGGCGGCGATATCGCTGGACAACGTTCGGGTCACCCTCCACCGGGCCAGGCTCCAGTTCCGTGAGCTCTATGGACTGCAGGTGATGGTCGAGGAAGGAAGAGGCGAGTGCCACGAGCTGGACGAGCTGCTCTCTGCATTCACCGATGGAGAGCTGGACCGCTCGACGCGCAAGCGAGTCAAGGATCACATCGCCTCCTGCCCTGAGTGCCAGGAGAAGCAGCGCGACCTGCTCCGCGTCGCCGCCCTGCTGGGCGCACTTGTGCCGCTATTGCCGCCCGCAACGCTGGGGCCTTCATTCCAGGCCCGCCTGGCCGACGCCCCTGCTCCGGAGAGCCTGCCGGCAGGGCAAGGCGGGGGCGGGGCGGCTGGCGGCGTAGGAGGAGTGGCCGGCAAGGGTTCGATGCCTCCGTGGGGCTGGGCTCTGGCCGCTGGCGGTGCCGTAGTGGTCGTCGGCGTGATCGTCCTCGGCGTCCTGATCGCTATTCGCTCAGGCATCTTCGGTGGGGCTGCGCAGCCACTCAGCCCTACCCCCACTTCCTACGCAGAGCCCCGACCGACTACGCCGACCCCCTCCCCGTGGGAGCCAGCACCGAGCGCCACCCCTTCGCCGCTGCCCGGTCCCCAGGTTGACTTCGGGGCCAGCGCGCAGTCGATCCAGGCTGGCGATTGCCTTGTGGTCCAGTGGCATACTTGCGGCGTGGATGGCGTCTACTTCGACGGCCAGCCCGTTTCCGGTTCCGGCTCTCTATACGTCTGCCTCTGCACCGCTCGGACCTTCACGCTCGACGTCGTGTTGCCCGGAGGCGCGCACGACATCCGGGAGCTTACCATAGATGTGCAGGGCGAGTGTGCCACGGATACTCCGACTCCAGATCAGCAACCTCCGCCCGCTCCTGTGCTGATTGAGCCGATAGACAGGGAGCCGCTGTCGTGCCGTTCCACGGCGACGCTGGTGTGGGAGGCGATCAGTGACCCCTCCGGAATAGCTGGCTACTACGTACGACTCGAGGTAGACCTCTATACGGCGCCGGGCGAATCGTGGGATTGGGGGCCCACGAGTGGAACGCAGCAGGAAGTGCCGGTTGTCTGCGGCATCCCCTACCGCTGGGCAGTGCGCGCCGTCGACGGAGCGGGAAACCCCGGTCCCTGGTCGGAGTTCGGGCAGTTCTCTGTACAGCGCCAGTAGGCTCTGTGACTTGAAGGAGGCAAGGAATGGCGAACAAGGAGCAACGGACAAGGATCGCCGCGCTGGCAGTCATTCTTCTCTCGATCGTGGCCTGCAACTTGCCGGGTCAGGATACTCCTGAGCCCACGCCCACGGACTACGCGCCAACCGGCACGGCAACGCCGTCGCCGGAGCCGGAGCCCTCTGCCACGCCCACGGAGGATGCGTGCGTGCCGAATGCGGCCTTTGTCACCGACGTGACTATCCCCGACGGCACCACGCTGGCGCCCTCCGCTTCTTTCATCAAGACGTGGCGGGTGGAGAACAGCGGCTCCTGTGCCTGGGAGCCGGGGACGGTGCTAGCTTTCGTCTCTGGTGATCAGATGGGAGGGCCGGCTTCCTTGACTGCCGGCGCCGTCGCTGTCGGGGCGGACACAGATCTGAGCGTGGAGCTGGTGGCGCCGTCTGCACCCGGGAGCTACCAGGGCCGGTGGCGACTGGAATCGTCAGACGGCCCGTTCGGCCCGACGCTGCTGGTGAGCATAGTCGTCGGTACGCCGACCTCTACTTCAACGCCGGCCTGCGTCGCGCCCGACAGCGCCCTGGCATCGATACTCACTATCGCCCAGGACGCGGGCCACAACCCGGGCTGCCCCATAGGCCCTGCCTTCACCGTCGACGGGGCCATACAGCTGTTCGAGACGAACCCGGAGAACGCCAACCCGCACGCAAGAATGAGGGGCTTCATGATCTGGCGTTCCGATGAGGCCGTGATCTACGCGCTGGGAAGTGGATGGGCGTCCTACATGCCGTCCCACGATGGGGATGTGCTCCACGTCTACGAGGATGACTGGGCGGAGGGGATGCCCGCCATCCATCCTGACTGCGCCTCGATGAGCGTGCCGACTGGATATGTCCTGCCCCAGCGAGGCTTTGGGCGGGCGTGGTGCGTGCACTCGCTTGGCGACAGCACCGAAGTTGGCTGGCCCACGCATCCGGAGACTGGAGTGATTCTGCAGGTCCAGCCTACACGGAACGGGGCGCTAATCAGGGTTATGGCCCACCCTTGGGGTATTACCTGGTACTTCTCACTCGATATCCTGGGCGGTCGGTGGTATTCAATCAGCACTACGCCGTAGCGGACGGGGGCGGGAACAGACTAGAGTGCCAGCTCGACGTCGAGGGCGGACAGCACCTCGTCTATGGGGTTGATCACGGTGGCTGCCTCGGACCCGGCGAAAAGCAGCCCGACGACGCGGCGATCCGTATCCAGGATGGCGGCGCCGGAGTCGCCTGGCTGGCTCATCGGTCCCGCCAGCATCTGGCCGGAGAACATAGCGGCTGGGCCGTGGTAGTCTATGCGGACGGTAGCGTCGATCTGCGTAATGGTGCCGCGTGTGTGCCCCGTGGTTCGACCCGTCTTCTGGACGTGGGTGCCGAGTGTGGCGAGGCCGATGCCGGACGGACGGCCGATAGACAAGATCTGGTCGCCGAGCAGGCCCTCCGAGATGGGGCGGGCCAGCGCGGCGTCAACGCTGTTCAAACCGGGCGTGCAGCGCACAGCTTCGAGTCTGTGGCTTGATTTGAAGGCCCCGGCGACGTAGTTAAGCAGCTTCGCGGCCCAGCTGGCTATTGGGCACTGAGCCTCCGCGGTGCCGAAGTCGAGCGGAACGTAGTCAGCCAGGTAGGCGACGACGTCGCGCGCTGTGCCGCCATCTACCGGCCCGGGTTGCAGGATCGGGTCGCCCTCATGCCCCTTGTTGGAGTCGGCCAGCACGTGGTTGTTCGAAAGCATGAAGTGCTCGCCTCCCCGCCGGACCAGGCAGCCGAACGTTCCGGTCGTGGTTCGGTAGTGGCCCACCGATACACCAGGCGGCACTACCGGCCGCCACGAGTCCCGCGGGCCCGGCCGGAAGGCGCGTAGATTTCCGATTTCGACGACGTCCGTCCGGATACCGCCAACCGTCTGGGGAACGAGGTCAGCCGGCGACAGCGCAGATATGGCCAACTTGCGCGTCACGGAAACGACAAGGCTTAGCTCGTCAGTCGTGGCGCCATTCGTAACCTTGTAGCCGAGACCAACTCCCACGACATTGCGCTTCGCCAGAAGCTGGCGAACGTGTGATCTGAGGGCCTGCCTGGCCTGTGTCACGATCAGCTTAGCCATCAGTCATCCAGCGGGCTCTGGCTCCCGGTCCGGGGGCCGGTTTCAACAGGCCTTCTAGCCTGCGGCAAGCTCGCCCACCGCGCGGACGTCGACCGGGACCCCGTCCAACTCTTGGGGCAAGATGTCGTCCGGGTCCAGCGCGCAGGCAGGCAGCTTGTCAGTCACCGAAACGACGATCGCCAGCTCGCCCGTCGACTGCCCGTCTTGCTCCTGCACTCCGATGCCAACTCCGACGACGTTAGCCTTGTCCAACAACTCGCTCTCGTGTGCTTCTTTCACCGAGCGCACGAGATCCAGCCTTTCGTCTCGCTTGGTCATCCGGGTCCTCGGGTGGAAGCGCGCTCAGCCGGAGGCCCCGCCCGCCTCCCGTATCGCCTGCTCCAGGTTCGCCCTGGCCTGCTGCTCGGCGGTCTCTCGGGTGCTGGCAGGCTCAGGATACAATTCCACCAGCTCGGCGGCGGCAGCTGCCAGACCCGCACGGCCCCCCTGCCGAAGGGACCGGGCGCGGCGCCGGATGAGGGCGATGTATTCGCTTAGCGGGCTCGTGTCGGCCTGAGTGCATAGGGGGCCGCGGCCAGGTACGATGGTGGTCTTGGCAAACGCTGAACGACGCAGGCGCTTCAGCGTGTTGAGCCAGCCTCTCGAATCGGGAGTAGATTCCATGTGGGGGTGTCTATCTGCGACGATGGTGTCACCGGCGAATAGCACGCCGTGGTCGGGGAGGTGAACCCAGACGCTGCCAGGGGCTGCTCCGGCCACCGCTTCGACCGTCACCGTCTCGTCATCACGGCGCAGTGTCAGGCGCGACACTAGGATGATCTCCGGCAGAGCGAGCGGCGGCTTGGCCAGCGGCTTTGCGGCTCTGGGTTCTGAGCGGGCCCATCCCTCGGCGGCAGCCCGCCACGAGCCTTCGAGGAGTCTGGCAGCGCGATCGTAGGCCGCACGCGAAGCGACGATGGGAGCGCCCAGGGCTCCGGCGCTGAGCAGACGGTCTGGATGGGCGTCCGTGAGCACCACGTATAGAATGGGTCCGCCGGCTCCCTCTTCCACGCGATGCCTCCAGGCTCGGGCGTCGCCCGGCAGCGTCGGGGCGTCGACGGCTACCGCGCCGCCAGGAACAGTGATGAATCCGACGTTGACGCCGGCGTATTCCGTTGATGCATACACGCCCGTCGATAGCTTCTTCAAAGCACATCTCTCCAGTCCGATAACGGGACCAGCTACTCGGTTGGCAGTGGCAGCGTAAAGCGGAACGTGGCGCCGACGCCTGGCTCGCTGTCAACCCATATCCGCCCGCCGTGCGCCACCACCGCCAGCTTGCAGAAAGTCAGGCCCAGGCCGATGCCCTCGACGCCCTCGACTCGCCCCAGGCGCGCGAAACGGTCGAAGACTCGCTCCCGCATCTCGGCGTCGATGCCGGGCCCGGTGTCCGAGACGGCGAAGAGTATCTCGCTGCCGGCCTTCTCCACGCTGACGGTGACGCGGCCTTTCTCGGGAGTGTACTTCAACGCATTGTCAATCAGATTGCCAAGCACTCGAGCTATCAGAGCTGGGTCTGCCAGAACGCGCGGCAGGCCGGGCTCGACCTGGACGCCGATCGTCTGGCGCTTGCCCAGTGCGATCGGCTGCGCCAGCTCCACGGCCTCCTGTACGAGCGTCCCAGGCTCCAGCGGAATACGGTCCGGCTCCGCCTCCCCTGCCTCGAGCCGGCCCAATTCGAGGAGCGAATCGGTCAGCCCGTGGAGCCTCTCGCCGCTGCGGATGGCCACGGCGATGATCTCTCTAACCAGGCGCAGATCCTCGCGGTCCGCCAACGACTTGCGGATCAGCTGCAGGCTGCTCATCATGCTGGCCAGGGGGTTCCGCAAATCGTGCACGATCATGTGGGTCAGGTCTTCCCTGGTCCGCTCCAGCGCAACCTGCTCGGTAGCATCGTGACCGACCCACTGGATTGCCTCCTGGCCGCCATAGCTGATTCGGGCCATGTGAGCGTCCACGAAGCGGTGCCCGTCCCCCGTGGACAGCCTGACCCTTCTCGTCGGCTGCTCGCCCTCACGTGCTTCCCGCAGCGACCTTACTGCTTCCCTCTCGGCTTGGCCCAGCAGCCTGAAGAGACTGGAGCCGATCAGCTCGTCACGCGAGTCGTCCAGCAGCTCTTCAGCGCGGCGATTCAGATCGAGGATGCGCCCCTCGGGGTCCAGCACGACGACGGGATCCGCGCTCTGGTGGAACAGGCTCTCGTAGCGCCTTTCGGCCTGACGGACGCGTTCGTGGAGGCCGGCGTTGCGGATCGCCACTCCTGCCAGCTCTGCCACGGCGCACAGCAGTCGCTGCGCCTCGGCGCCGTAAGCTCCTGAGGCTGGGTTCAGCGCCTCGATGATCCCGATCGTGTGGCCCTCGATCTGGATGGGGACCGCCAGCACCGCCCGGGTCTCGAAAGCCGTGGCGTCGTCTGCCGCCGGGTCGAAACGCTTGTCTTCCCTGGCGGAGGGCACCAGCGCCGGCTTGCCCTTTTCTGCCACCCAGCCGGCGATACCCTGGCCTGGCGCGAGCCGCATGCCGACGATGCCGGCTGCAGCTTCACCCGCTGCGACCCGGAAGACCAGGTCGCCCGTCCTGACATCGACTAGTGCAGCGGAGACAGCGTCGACCTGGAAGTAGTCCCTCACCTGCGACATCAACGACTGCAGCACCTGATCGAGATCGAGCGTAGCCGTCAGAACCTGGCTCGTCTCGTGCAGGAAGGCCAACTCGCGCACCTGCTTCTTGAGCGCGTCGAGTTCTTCTGCTGCTACCTGCTGCCCCACTTCGGGCCTGGCTGAGCTCTCAGCCCGGGTCTTGGGAGGGCGCTTTCGATTCTTGGTGCTTCGCTTCACGTCCCATTCTCCGCAAGAAAGCCCTCGGCGCCTGGCCTGCTGCCGCGGCGCCGTCCGGACGAAGCTTGGCTGGCCCCCTGCAAGCTCAGAGCTTCACGAGGCAGTTCGCTTGCCGGCCCTGCCCTTCATGCGCGGCAGGGCGACTGTGAACCTGCTGCCGGAGCCAGGCTCGCTGGAGGCACGGACCATACCGCCGTGGGCCTCGACGATCTCCCACACCAGGGCCAGGCCCAGGCCCAGGCCGCCGAAGCGCCGCGTGGTTGTGCCGTCAATCTGGTAGAACCGCTCGAAGATTCGGTGCAGGTGTTCGGGGGCTATGCCGATCCCCGTGTCCTCGACGCTAACGTAGGCCTGCCTGGCGTCGGACCAGGATCGCAGCGTCACAGTACCGCCGTTGGGGCTGAACTTGATCGCGTTCTCTGTGAGGTGATAGATCACAAGCTGCAGTCGCTCGGGGTCGCCCAGCACAAGGGGGGCGTTCTCCTCCACTTCCACCTTCAGCGTGATGCCGGCATCTTCCGCTGCTGAGCCGAATTCGTTCGCCACGTTCTGCGTAGCTTCCGAGAGCGAGACCTCGGAGAGGGCAAGAGCCTCCCGCGGAACGACCTGGAGCATAGTCAGGTTGTGCACGAGCCGGGCCAATGTCGCAGCCCGGTCGCGAATCGTCTTGAGGGCACCGAGCTGCTTCTCGGGCACTTCGCCGAGAGTCCCGTCCAGCATCAGCTCGGTGTAGCCCTGCATCAGGCTGAGCGGCGTGCGAAACTCGTGGCTCACGTTCTGCACCAGCTCCGTGCGCAGCCTGCTGATCTCCTGCAGCTCGTCGTAGGCCTCGGAGAGCTCGTTCGCTTGGCTGGCCAGCCGGTCGCACAGCTGGGAGTTGGAGAGAGCCGCTGCCGCCTGGTTGACGAGCGTTTGGGCCCATCCCAACTGCTCCTCGACAGGCTCGGCCAGTGGCTGCCGCGGCCCCAGCCATGCTACCCCTACGACCGTGTCCTGGCTGACCATCGGCAGCAGGATAGAGCTCGCCACGCCGTGCTGCCTGATCAGTCCCTGCATTGCGGTGTCGAGAATGGCCCAGCCGCTGCTCTCCTCGATGTTCGGCGCGTACTGCCAGCGCCGTTCCTCGCTGAGCTGCTCGTACAGCCACTGACCGGAGATCTGCACCTCGTGCCCTGTGGCCAGAGGAAAAGGCTCGTCCTCCGACAGCCAGCCGGCAGCCAGAGTGATGCTGCCGCCGCCGGGGCGAAGAAGTCCCACTGCGCAGGGGCAGCGGAAGCGCTCGACTAGTGCATCACGGAGGACACCAATGATCTCCTGGTGGCTCACCTGGCCGATCATGCCGGCCGAAGCCTCTGCCAGAATGCGGAGATCCCCTTCATGCCGGGCCATCTCCTCGTAGAGACGGGCGTTGTCGAGCGCTACTCCCAACTGCCCGGCTACTGTCGTCAACAGCTGCAGCTCTTCCTCTCCGAAGAACACGCCCTCACTTGTGCTTTCGGCATGCAGGACAGCAGCGACCTTCCCCCCGACCCGAACCGGTACAGCCACGGCCGACTGCACCTCCGGTGGCAGGGTGGGGAAGTCGGCTCTTTGAGCGTCATCTCGCAGCAGGATAGGGACCCCGTTGCGGTAGGCGCGGCCAGGGAGAGTTGTGTCTGCGGCCACGCTCAGGTCGCCATTTGAGAACCCGACCAGGGACGGGTGCGAAACGAGGCGGTCTTCCGTCGCGTGGGGCAGCAGGAATCCAAGCCGGTCCACGCCCAGTGCTTTGTGCAGAGCCTTGACCGATCTCTCCAGAACGAGGTCGAAGTCGAGCGTGGAGGCGGCGGCCAGCATCACCTCCTGGACGAGCCGGGCGTCGCTGAGCCTTCTCCTCGACTGGTCGAGCAGCTGGGCATTCTCGATGGCGATGCTGGCTTGCCGGGAGATCGAGGACAGGAGGCGGTGTTGGGCCGCGGTGAATGCAGCCGGCTCTGGGGACTGGGCGGACATCGCTCCTATTACGCGATCTCGCACGACCAAAGGCAGTACGATCAGGGAGCGCATCTGAGAGTGTGGCTGCACGCCCTGGCCCTTCCGCTGTTCCGAGTCTCGCTGCGCATCGTCTATCCAGAGCGCTTCTCCGGTGCGGATCACCCATCCAGTCGTGCTGCGCTCGTCGTCGAGCCTCACCTCGCGCGGCTCGAGGTACTCTCCCCGGTCAACCTCGAGGGCGAAGCGGACTGTGTCCTTCTGTTCGTCGTACAGCGCGATGTGGAAGAGCGCCATATCGACCAGGTCGGCGATCTGACTATGTAGGACGCGCAGGACCCCATCGAGATCAAGCGTGGAGGAGATCGCCACATCGATGCTGCGAAGCGCGGTCAGTTCCTCGACATGGCGCTGAGCCTCTTCATACAAGCGTGCGTTGTCGATGGCGCTGGCCAGCTGATCGGCCATCGTCTGCAGAGTGGTCGCGTCCTCCTCGGAGAAGGCTCCGAGTTGACTAGACTGGATATCGAGCACGCCGATCACCCTGCCGCGGCTGCGGAGAGGCAGCGCGACGGCGGAGCGTGTCTCCGGCAGGTCTGGAGTAGCCAGATGAACGGCATCCTGTTCCACATCGGACGAGACTCGGGCCCTTCCTGTGCGTGCCACGTAGCCGACGAGTCCGCCCTTACCTACGCGGACCTTGTGACCGCGAGCGAGCATCTTCCGCCCGCCTTCCGATGAAGCTGAGCGCAGCACAACACTCGCTTCAGACTCGTCAAGCAGATAGACCGCGGCATGGTCGTAGCCGAACCTATCGGATACCTTCTGCACCGTCATGTCCAGGAGCTTGCCCACGTTGAGTGTGGTCGTCGCCTCCCGGGCCACCTCCGCAGCGGACTGGAGCTGTACGGAGCGCCGCTGCAGCTGCCCGGCTCGCTCGCTGACTCGCTGGTCCAGCTCCTCATTCAGTACCTGCAGGTCGTCCATCGTTCGCTCGAGGGTGCGGGCGGAAAGCGATGCGGCGAGCGCCACCGCGAATAGCAGCACGAAGGTGAAGGGATTGGGCACTTCCGCTCCCGGCAGCCCGACAGCGAGGATGACGAGCGATGCAGCGGTCGCAGTGACGAAGCTCGCCGTCGGCGCGACCAGCACACTGGAAAGCACGATGGGGATGGCGAAAGCGAGCAGGCTGCGCCCACTGCCGATGTCCGCCGACTGCTCGATTACAGCGGCGATGCCGATCAGAAGAAGCAGGAAGAGGACGTTGGCCGCCCGGCCGGAGTACCGATGGTTGAGTGCCAGGAGAGCAGCGAAGGCAACCAGTGTGAACGCGCCGGCTGGGTAGACCAAACCGAACTGGACGCGGCCCTCGGGTCCCAGCAGGTCAAGAATCGCGTTGAGAAGGAGACCGAGAGGGATGAGGACAAAGCTGCTCAACAGCATTATGTTGAGCAAGCTGCGCCTGTGGGCGTCTCGGGCGTCAGTTGAGCGGACGTTGACTAGTCTGCTCAGGATACGCATGGCCGCTGCTCCTGGCCTCTCATCCTGCTCTCAGTGGCCTGGGATTGCTCGGGGCGGAGGACCAGCCCGGTGCCCGCAGTCTGCCGCGGCGCCAACTGAGAGTTACTGGACGCCTCTCATCTGTCTAGTCGCCAAGTTGGCCTCGGTGGACCCGGCTGCCCTCTGTCCAAGACCGCAGCCGGGCAACAGCCGCCGTCCTTCGCAGAGACGGCAGCCCAGGGTTAGCTGATTGTACTGCAAAAGGGTAGCCCAAGCAAGTTTGCTTGACAGTGACCCGGTTTGATGGTACAAAGGCGACGCACCAAGCGGGAAGCTGTCCTCCAGAAGGATGGGGCATGGCCATTCAAGACGTAGTGGGAGTGATCCTCGGCGGTGGGCGCGGCACTCGCCTATACCCCCTTACTAAGCTGCGGGCGAAACCCGCCGTGCCTATCGGGGGGAAATACCGCCTCATCGATATCCCCGTCAGCAACTGCCTCAACTCAGGAATCATCAAGACGTACGTGCTGACACAGTTCCTGTCCGCTTCGCTCCATCACCACATCCAGCAGACCTACAAGTTCGACATGTTCTCCGGGGGTTTCGTGAGTGTGCTGGCTGCCGAGGAGACGGCTAGCGGCATGGATTGGTACCAGGGCACGGCGGATGCGGTGCGCAAGCAACTGCCCCGCCTGGGCCTGGGGCGCATGAAGGATGCCCTGATTCTCTCCGGTGATCAGCTCTATCGGATGGACTACTTGCAGTTCCTGGATCTTCACCGCGAGGCGCGTGCGGACGTGACCGTAGCAGTCCAGGCGGTGGCCCGGCAAGATGCCTCCCGATACGGGGTGATCAAGGCAGACGAAGGAGGCCGCGTGCGGTCGTTTCACGAGAAGCCTGCTCCGGAGGAGGCCGAGCAACTGGCATGTATGCAGGATGGTGAGCAGGTTTGCCTCGTGTCTATGGGCATCTACCTCTTCCGCACGGACGTCCTGCGCTCGGTCCTGGAGCAATCGGATGCCGAGGACTTCGGGAGCGGGATCATTCCCGCCGCGATCAAGGATCTGCGGGTCCAGGCCTTTGTCTTCAACGGGTACTGGGAGGACATTGGAACTATGCGTGCCTTCTATGAGGCGAATCTGGCGCTGACGCTGCCCAAGCCGCCCTTCGAGTTTTGGGATGCCAAGGCACCGATCTACACACGGCCGCGCTTCCTGCCCCCTTCCTGGGCCAACGGGTGCAAGCTGCAACAAGCGGTGCTGGCCGAGGGTTGTGAGCTTGAACAGACCCAGGTACAGGAGTCGGTGATTGGCCTGCGGAGCTTCATTCGCTCCAAGTCGCGACTCTCGCGGACAGTGATGATGGGAGCCGACTACTACGAGTCCGCTGAAGACCGCGCCGAGAACCGGCGGCAGGGGATCCCCGACGTGGGCATCGGGCAGGGGTGCTCGATCGAAGGGGCGATCATCGACAAGAATGCTCGCATAGGCGACCGCGTGACCATCAAGCCGCATCCTCTGGACGAGGAGATGGTGGACGCTGGAGACTACGTCATCCGGGATGGCATCGTCGTCATTCCGAAGAACGCCGTCATACCCGACGGCACCAAGATCTGAAGCTCGTCCAGGCTGCCTCCGACACCCTTTCGCGCACCCACGCGACTTCCGTCCCCTGCTCACCAGTGTTGTCCTGGGCTGCGAACTGGCCGCGGCGACGAGCCCAGCGGCTGCCCAGCTGTCTCATCCGAGGGCCATGATCAGAGCCGATCTGGCACTGGTCGGCGCCGCGGTGGCACGGGGAAGCGCCCTCCTCCTCTCGCTGGTGCTCAGTGTCGCGCCCTGAGGCTGGACCTGGCCCCGTTGGTCTCCGCCCTTGACTTCCCAACCGTTTGCGGTATCCTTGCCGGGCGATGCTTTACGACGAGGCCAGGATCCACATCCAGGCTGGCGATGGCGGCGATGGATGCGTGGCCTTCCGCCGAGAGAAGTACGTGCCTTTCGGAGGGCCTGCCGGCGGAGATGGTGGCAGAGGCGGCGACGTCGTTCTCTACGTAGACGCTCACCTTAACACGCTCTATCGCTTCAGCAAGCAGCGCCGCTTCCGGGCTGCCGGCGGCAGCCACGGGCGGGGCAAGAACCAGCATGGCGCCAGCGGGTCGACTACCAGGATCCCGGTGCCTCCTGGTACCGTCGTGTACGATGACCAGACGGGCGATCTGCTGGGCGACCTGACGGCGGCCAAAGCCGAGCTCGTCGTGGCCGAGGGCGGAAGGGGTGGGCGCGGCAATGCCCGATTCGCCTCCTCCACTGATCAGGCCCCACGCGTGGCGGAACATGGCGAGCCCGGCGAGGAGCTGTGGCTCCGTCTGGAGCTCAAGCTGTTGGCTGATGTGGGCATAGTAGGCTTGCCGAATGCCGGCAAGAGCACGCTGCTGGCAGCGGTGACAGCCGCGCGGCCGAAGATCGCGGACTACCCGTTCACTACGCTCCAGCCGAATCTGGGCGTCGTCGTGCTCGATGACCAGACCGAGTTCGTCCTGGCCGATATCCCGGGGCTGATCGAAGGGGCCTCCGAAGGAAAAGGGCTGGGACACGAATTCCTGCGCCACATCGAGCGGACCAGGGTGCTGATACACCTGGTGGATGGTCTCTCTGCCGACCCGCTGGCCGACCTGGAGGTAATCAACCGGGAACTGGCGACGTTCGGCCGGGGACTGGCGGAGAAGCCTCAGATCGTCGCCGTGAACAAGATAGACATGCCCGAGGTGCGCCGCCGATGGAGGGGGATAGAGACGACGCTGAAAAGGGCAGGCCACTCGCCTCTGGCCGTATCGGCGCTGGCGCGAGAGGGCGCTCGTGAACTGCTCTACCGGGCGGCCCAGCTGTTGGCCGAGATGCCGGAGGCTGCAGCAGCGCAACAGGTCCCGGTCTTCCGGCTCGGCGAAGACGAAGATGCGTACAGCGTGGAGCGCGAGGCGGATGGCTGGAGAGTGCGGGGAGTCCGCGTTGAAAGACTGGCAACGATGACTGTGTGGAACCTGGAGGAGTCGGTGCGCCGGCTCCTGCGTGGTTTGGAGCGGCTCGGGATCACGGACGCTCTGGAGGAGGCGGGCGTGGAGCCCGGAGACACTGTACGCATTGGCGAGAGGGAATTGGTGTGGGAGGAGTAGCAGGCAAGGGCGGCGTACCCGGTAGGCTCGGTCTGCTGGGCGGCACATTCGACCCCCCACATTACGGGCATCTCGTACTGGCGGAGACCGCCCGCGTTCAGCTGGGCCTGGATCTGGTGCTCCTGGCTCCGGCGGGCCGGCCGCTGCTCAAGGCAGCCCGTCCTGTAGCGTCGGTCGAGCACCGTCTGGCGCTGCTCGAGGCCGCCGTAGGTGGCAATCCGCACCTGGTGGTATCCCGCGTCGACATCGACCGGCCGGGACCGAGCTACACAGTGGACACTCTCGAGCAACTAGGCGTTGACTACCCGCGGACGGAACTGTACTTGCTGCTCGGCGGCGACAATCTGGCGAAGCTCCTCTCCTGGCGCGATCCAGCCGGCATCGTCAAACGGGCCAGGCTGGCTGTGCTGAGCCGGCCCGGCTGGGAGCCGGACGTCGATGAGCTAGAGCGCGCTGTTCCCGGACTCCGCCAGCGGCTGGTGTGGCTAGAAGGACCTTCGCTCGATATTCAGTCCTCCCAGCTGCGCCGCCGTGCCGAGAAGGGCCTGCCCCTACGCTACCTGGTGCCTCCTGCAGTGGAGGAATACGTCGCCGAGCACGGCCTGTACTACACAGAGGAGCGCCCAGAATGAGGCGTCGGCTCTTGCTGCTGGTCCTGGCACTGTCTCTATCCTCCTGCACCGGAGGGGGCGCTACCCCGCAGAACGGCGGGCCGGGCGGCTCGGACGGCACGCCGGCCGGAGCTACGGCGACTCCGCTGCCGGAGGATGCGACAACCGTCGCCCGAATCCGGGCTCGCGGCTATGTCCTGGCCGGCGTGCGCTATGACCTCGAGCCGTTCGGGTTTGTGGACGATCTCGGCAGGCCCGGCGGGTTCGACGTTGACCTGGCCCGGGAGTTCGCCGGGCGTTGGCTGGGCGATGAAGGCGCCGTGGTGTTCCGTCAAGTCCGATCGGACACGGCCTACCGCCACATTCATGCCAGGGACGTAGACATAGTGCTGGCCGCTCTCACTCATACCCAGGGCGGAGAGTCGGAGGTCGACTTCGGGCTACCCTACTTCATCGACGGCCAGGCGGTGCTCGTGCGGGGCTACGATGCGGAGGTGATAGATAGTCTAACGCAACTTGAATTCCGCAACATCGGCGTCGACGGTTGGAGCGATGCGGCCCAGGCGATCAGGGCGGCGGTAGAATACACACCAACGATACTGAGCTACGAGCGTTTCGACGAGGCGGTTGAGGCGCTGGGGCGGGGCGACGTGGACGCAATCGCAGACGAGCGTCACCGGCTCCTCTGGGGTCAATGCCTTCTTCCGGATTCTGTGATCGTGGGGCAGTACACTCGGGCCCCTCTCTCCTATGCCATCCCGGAGAATGATCCCTTCTTTGCCGACCTGGTCAGCCTCACCTTCCAGGAGATCGTCGCAGATGGCACGTTCGCCGAGATCTACGGCCTTTGGTTCGGGGCCGAACCGGCCCCTGCTGTCGAGCGCTGGCCGGGCGAGGCGGTTCCGGATCTGGCCGACGGGCCCGTCAGCTCATCGACACCGGACGCAATCGCGAGTATAGAAGCACGAGGGCGTATCGTGGCGGTGTTGCTCGGCGACCGGTATCCGTTCGCCTACGTCGGTGGAGGTGGCGCTCCGGTGGGCTACGAGGTGCGATTGCTGGGGCTCCTGGCCGATACGTGGTTGGGTGACAGCGGTGCCGTCGATTTCGTCGACGGCGACCTGGAGACGGGCGCGGAGATGATGCGCTCGGGCCAGGCCGATCTGATTCTCGGAGGGCTGGCTCACAGCCGTGAAGCAGAGCTGATGGTCGACTTCGCCCTGACGACGTATGTGGCCGGCGAGAGCCTGTTGGTGGAAGCAGGCACGACCATAGAAGGGCTTGGGCAACTGGCCGGCAAGCAGGTGGGGGCTGTGCAGGGCAGCGGCAGTGGGGAGACCCTTCTGGCGCTGGCGGCTGATGCCGGAGTCCAGGTCACGGTGTCGTACTACGCGACGCTAGAGGATTCCATCGGGGCGCTTCGAGCGGAGGAGATATCAGCCATCGTCGCCGATCGGGCTGACCTGCTCTACACCGCGGACAACACTGCCGGGCTGGTGCTGCTCGATTGGCGCTTGAGCGAGGTTCCTCTAGCGCTGGGGCTGCCGCCGGGGGATTCCGCCTTCAGAGACCTCGTCAATCTCACTCTCCAGTCGCTCGCAGCAGACAGGAGCCTGGAAGGGCTCTACTCCGTCTGGTTCGACGACGCTCCGCGGGCCCTGGAGCCCTGGCCCGGCAGCGCCTACAGGTCGCTCCGCTTGGAGCCGGCTACCGAACCGCAATAGCCGCCCGAGCCCGCTTGTCGGTCAACGCGAGCGCGCGGCGAGCCGGCCCAGCCGGCTCAGGAGTCCTGCGTGCTCAGGATGTCGGCCGCGCGAACCTTGACCAGGCGCCGGCACTTGGGGCACTCCACGTTGTAGTGGGAGGCCTTCGTCTCCTTCAGCTCCTCTGCCGCGGCCGCAGTTGCCTCCCGGCTCAAGGTGTGCATGTGGCCGCAACGCTGACATCTAACCTGTATCATGTTCTTCCCCCGATCAGTGTTGGCCGTGCTGGGCCGCTGGACCTGCTCCGTGCCCCTCAGGATGCACGTTCCGGCGTTCTGGCGTTGATCCCGGTGCGGAGGCGTTCCGCTTCTGCGCTTGGTTGCGCTCTGAGCGTGTAGCGATTGCCACGCCGGCGAGAACCAGCGCTCCTCCTGCAATGGCCCAGCCTGCGGGCCTCTCGCCCAGAAGCCACCAGGCGAACAGCGTCGATGCTATCGGCATCAGCAGTGCGGTCAAGGTGACGAATATGGCCGAGAGGTATCGCAGCGCCCAGTTGAGCAGGGTGTGGCCCACAATCTGCGGGCCCAGCGCCAGCAGCAGAATCCACAGCCAGCCTTCGCCGTCGCGTGGCAGCACCTCCTGCCCGGACAGCAGCAGGATGAGTATCAGAGTAGCTGCCGCTGCGGTGTAGACCGGCCAGACGTAGGCAAGCAGAGACAGTCGCCCTCTGAGCTGTCGGCCGATGAGGAAGTAGCCGGCCACGGTCACTCCTCCCGCGAGGGCCAGCAGGTCTCCCAGCAGGCGATGCGAGCCGTCGCCTGTGTGGCCGAGTGCGACGAGAACCGCGCCTGCCGAGGCCGTGAGCAAGGCGATGACCATACCGGAGGGCAGCCGCTCGCCGACGATCCGCCGCGAGGCGATTGCCACGACGATTGGATGTGTGTTTACCAGCAGCACCGAAGCGGCGACCGTGGTCAGCGCTACCGAGGGGACCCACGCGGCGAAATGTGCTCCCAGCAGAATGCCCGAGAGGATGGCACTCCTCCATTCCCGTCGCGATAGACCGCGCAGCTCCGCTCTCCTGGTGGCTAAGGCGAGCGGCGCCAGCATGGCGGAGCCGAGGATGAGCCGCCAGGTCGCTACAGAGAGCGAACCCGCATGCTGCTGGGCCATGCGGATAATCGTCGCTGCGGTAGAAGCGACCAAGACGGCCAGAAGCAGGCCGACGAACGGCAGCACACCGGAACGGGTGCTGCCGTTCGTGGCTTCTACTGACCTGCTGACCGGCTGTGTGCCCATAGATGATGCCCGTCGGAATGGCGCCGACCTGATACCGGCCCGGCCGATTCCTGGCTCTCCAGTGCTGTCCCTCTTGCAGATGCACGATCGATCCTGCCCGCACTCACGTCACTTGCCAGTTCGCCGCCAGGGCTGTATAATGCCCCCGGCTAGTAGCCGCCTTAGGGGTGGCTGCCGCCGGCAACGGCGGCACCTCCCCCTGGGCATCCCCCAGACACAGGAGGAACACAGAGTGGCATACAAGATCACCGAAGATTGCATTGCCTGCGGTGCCTGCGAGTCCGAGTGCCCCAACAATGCCATATCTGAGGGCGACGAGATCTACGTGATTGATCCAGACAAGTGCACCGAGTGCGTCGGCTTCTTCGACGAGTCCCAATGCGCAGCCGTCTGTCCGGTTGATGCCTGCGTACCGGACCCGGAGCACCCGCGCGCGGCCTAGCATCCGTGTAGGCTCGGCCGGTCTTGGCCTGGCCCGAACAACCTAGGCGGACCACAATCGGCATGCCCCTGCTGAATGCGGGGGCGTGCCTCTTGTTTGCTACAAGGGACTCCAGGGTGGCCTGGGTACTCCAGGGTACGCCAGCGGGCATGCCCTGGGGACGACTTGAACGTGTCCCTAGACTACGTACAGCGGGCTGCTGAAGATCCAACCCCGGCGGCGCAATCTGAAGGTCCGGTATGCCTCAACGCGATAGGCGCCGGGCGCAGCGCTCGTATGTTTCAGCTCCCTTCCCCTGGCCCGTGCCACCACGCGCCCTTCGTGCACCAGCCGGATGTGCGCATCCGCCGGTGTGGTGACCTCGAACATGGCCGCGCCGGCACGGACCAGTTGACCTCCGAGCGTTACACTGTTCGCCCCGCTGCGCGCCTGAAAGCGGAATCCAGCCGTCGGCGCTGACAGGTCGTAGCCGGCCCAGGTCCGTCCCGTGCGCAGTGCTTCAGCTACAATCTCCCGATCGTGCTCCAAGTCGCCGTTCAACCGCTGCTCTGTGATGATGTGAGTGTTGACGCAGCGGAACAGGTGCTCGTAGGGGAAGACCACGCGGCTCAGTGGGCCCATCGAGTAGGTCGCCGCGTGCGCGTCGGAGCCTCCAATCGCGGCGATCTGGCCTCCCTCGGTGAGCAGTACGTCCCACAGCCTCAGTGTGGACCGGAACGGCCCGCGTGCGGCCCAGGAGGGGAAGAAGGCGTAGAACACTGCCAGCAGCTTGAAGTGGAGACGGGACTTGAACTCGGACATGTAGTTCCAGATCTCCAGGCCAGTGTATCCGGTCACCTCCCAGTTGCGCCAGGAGATGCAGCTCAGGTCTGGCGACATACGGCCGGCGTACTCAATGGGGTGGGCCAGGTAGGCGGAGCCGCCGTGCTCGCGTACTCCGTCTATCAAGGCCTGGGGACTGGGAGCCAGCCTGGCCAGCTCCGCCTGGGCGTTCAAGGCGAGCAGGTGATTGCCTTGCGGATCAAGCCGCGGGTCGTGTATCTCCTCGCCCACGAGCAGCAGGACGTCGCCGTAGTAGCCCTCGAGGCCATCTACCCAGACGTTGTGATCCGTGATGATCAGGAAATCGAGCCCGGCCCGGGCTGCTGCCTCGGCTATGCCGGCGTGCAGACCCGTGCCATCGGAGTAGGAAGTGTGGATGTGGACGTTCCCCGCGTAGTCGTAGATGCTCATGGTCGGGGCTATTATACCACCGCGGGTGACCGACGCCAGAGGTGGAGATGAGCAGAGTGCAGCGCAGAGCACGCAGAGGGCGCAGAGGGGCCCGGGTTCTTGTGGTGGCGAGGCATGCCCCGCCCCTGCGGGGCTAGACTCCGATCACGCGCCCGATGCCCGGCTCGGCGAGCACCTCTCCCGCATCGAATACGGTCTGCCCGCGCAACAGCACCCGCTCGACCCGCCCGCGTACTCTCCGCCCCTCGAACGGCGTCCAACCGCACTTCGTCTGCAGCGGGGTTTCTCCGATCGTCCATTCGGGCTGGGGATCGACGAGCGTCAGGTCGGCGTCCCTGCCGGGCTCGATCCGCCCCTTCCGCTCCAGGGAGAAGGCAGCGGCCGGACCCAGGGCCATCAGGCGGGCGATCTCGGTGAGGGGCAGACCGCGCTCCTGGAAGGCGGTGAGGACGAGCGGCAGCGCGGTCTCCAGCCCGGGCACGCCCGCGGGCGGCTTCGGTCCTCGCTTCTCCTCCAGCGTATGGGGAGCGTGGTCTGTGGCGATGCAGTCGAATAGCTTCAGATCAGCCCAGAGAGCGTCATGATCGGCAGCTGTGCGCAGGGGCGGGTTCATTCGCCCCAACGCACCCAGCCGATCCTCGTCGTCCTCCGTCAGGAACAGGTGGTGCGGCGTGACCTCGCACGTGACCGGCAGGTTCCGCGCCTTCGCGGCCCGGAGCAGCTCCAGCTCACTCGCCGCCGAGACGTGGCAGACGTGGAGCCTGCGGCCCGAGTGGGCGGCAAGCGCCAGCGCCTTGGCCAGGGCGAAAGCCGCGCAGAAGGGTGGGCGGTGCCTGCCGCGTGCCTCGAAGTAGCCTACCGCCTCCTCGTCCTCGGCGTGGATGGCTATTACTCTCGGGTAGCTCTCGAAGTGGGCTAGCTGGGCCGCAAGATCGGAGACGAGCAGGTTGCCGGTGCTCGAGCCCATGTAGATCTTGAGCCCCACAGCCTGCTTCGCCTTCGCCGCCTCAGCTGCCTCGAGGGCGTTATCTGG
Source organism: uncultured Anaerolineales bacterium (assembly GCA_964530325.1). Classification (GTDB taxonomy): domain Bacteria; phylum Chloroflexota; class Anaerolineae; order B4-G1; family B4-G1; genus CAZHAX01. Next base: position 265,637 of record CAZHAX010000001.1, read on the forward strand.
CGTGGCGCCTATGAAGAAGCCGACGTCGCACATCACCTTCCCGGCAGCCAGCCCGGCGGCCTCCAATAGGGCCTCTCTGCTCGTCAGCGGGGGGCTGGTGTTCGGCATCGCCAGAACGGTGGTGAATCCCCCTGCCAGGGCCGCCCTGGTGCCGGTTGTGAAGTCCTCCTTGTGCTTCCCTCCGGGCTCGCGCAGGTGCACGTGGGGGTCGACCAGACCAGGGAACACGAGAAGGCCGGACGCGTCAAGCACTTCCGATCCCTTGGGCGCATCCACTCGCTTGCCAACGGAGGCGATCGTATCTCCCTTGATCAGGATCTCGCCTGACTCAATCGAGTTGGCTGTGACCAGCTTCCCACCGCGGACGACGACGAGCTTCTTCACGCTTCCCTCCCTGAATGCGAGCACTCGATGATCTGCGATGGCGTGGCGATCCAATCCATACGCAGGTCGGTCTCCGTACATGGCAGCCGGTCCGCCAGGCAGCACTCGTGCGCGATCCCCACACGCACCGCGCCCGTCGTAGCCAGCAGGCGGTCGTAGAAGCCGCCGCCGAATCCCAGCCTGCCTCCCTCGCGGTCGAAGGCGATGCCCGGCACGAGGACCACGTCGAGCGCGGCCGGATCGAGCTCAGGCGAGCCCGAGTCCGGCTCCATCATCCCGAAGCGGTGGCGAACCAGCCGGTGGGGATGGTACAGGCAGGGCACCAAGCGCTGGCCCTCGATCCGCGGCGCGGACCAGACCATGCCAGGGCAGGAGGGCGACTCGCAGAGCGGGATCAGGTCAGGCTCGTTGCCGAAGGCCAGGTAGGTGAGCACACGCTCTGCGCTCTGCAATACCTCCCACTCGGCCAGGCGCCGGCACAGCTCACCCGACGCGTCTGCGGCCTCCTGTGGCGTGAGGGCCTGCCTCAGGGCCCGATACTTGAGGCGGAGCCTCTCCTTCTCGCTGCACAGGTCTTCCATCGACACGGACTGCTCCTACCTGATCGGGAGCCGGCGGCCGGTTGCTGTGCGCCGGGCTCGCCCGAAGTCGCGCACGCCGTTCAGCTGCTCGACGCTGAACACCGGCCCGTCCTGGCATACGAGGAAGCCGTCGAGCGCGCATTGGCCGCAGATGCCGAAACCGCACTTCATATAGCGTTCCAGGCTGAACTGCCCGGCGAGGCTCTTCTCTCGGCAGAGGTTGTGGAGAGAGACGAGCATCCGCTCGGGGCCACAGGCGTAGATGGCCGGTTGTGGGTCTCGCTCGACCAATTGGGCGGCCAGCTCGGTGACGAACCCGGTGTGCCCGGCGGTACCGTCGTCGGTGGCCACTTCGACCTCGGCGCCGGACTGGCGGAAGCGATCGACATAGAGCAGCTGGCCGGCCGTCGCGGCGCCCACAGCCACGGTTGTGGCCAGCCCGGCCGCGGCAGCCCGCTCGGCCAGGAAGAGCAGAGGGGCGCCGCCGCAGCCGCCGGCGACGAGCAGCGCGGGCTGATCCTCGTGGAGATTGAATCCCTTGCCATAGGGGCCGCGCCACCCGACGAGATCGCCCGCCTTGCGCCTGTGCAGGACCTCTGTGAAGGGGCCAACGCGGGCGACGGTGAGCGTGAGTGGGGAAGGGGAAACGATCGACATTGGCTTCTCGTCGACGCCGGGAAGCCAGAGCATCACGAACTGGCCCGGCTCGGCGTCCGGAACGTCTGCCTCGAGCACGAGAGTGCGTATCGTGCGTGTCTCCTGGCGCACCTGGCTGATCGGCACCGTCTGCGGTAGGCCCGTCAAGCCTCTTCTCCCTTTCCCTTGGCCAACGCCTGCCTGCTCATCTCAATCCGACGCGGGGATCGCCTTGCCCCGGAAGTCGGCCAGCCGCTTGAATCCGCGCCGCTCCATGTACTGCTGGAGCTCGTCTACCACCTGGCCGAACACGTCCATCCCCCGGTGGTAGGCCGCGGTGCCGATGCCCACGGCGCTGGCGCCGACGAGCGTCATTTCGACCACGTCCCGTCCGGTGGCCACACCGCCCATGGCCAGGACCGGAGCGTCAGTCGCCTTGCAGATATCGTGCACGCAGCGAACGGCGACCGGGCGCATCGCCGGTCCGCTGATGCCCCCGGTGCCGTGAGCGAGCACCGGCCGGAAAGTCTCCACGTCGAAGACCATGCCCGGCCCCAGGCTGTTCACGGCGGTGACGCCGTCCGCGCCTGCCTCGACGACGGCGCGGGCAATGGCTACCACGTCGGACACATTCGGCGAGAGCTTGACCAGCACTGGGATATCTGTGTTCTGCTTCACCTGGCGCGTCACCTGCCCGGCGACGTAGGGGTCGGCGGCGAACATCTGGCGGTAGCGGTCGTCGATGTTAGGGCAGGAGATGTTGACCTCGATAAGGTCCGGCTTCGCCTCCGAGACGAAGCGGGCCACGGTGCCGAAGTCGTAGATCGTCTCGGCGAAGATGGAGGCGATGATCGGCACGCCAAGCTTGCCCAGCCGGCCCTTCGCCGCCTCGATCTCCTCGACCATCACCTCAACGCCCGGGTTGGACAGGCCGACGGCATTGATCAGCCCGTTCCCCCAGTCCAATACGACCGGGTTGTGGTAGCCGGCCCGGGGCTTGACACTGCACGACTTGGTGGTGACGGCGCCCGCACCTGCCTCGGCGACCCGTATGAGGATCTCGTGGCTTAGTCCGAGGACGCCGGAGGCCAGGACTGTGGGGTTGGGAAGTCGCACCCCGCAGAGGGTCGTCGATAGGTCAATCCGCCCCATTGCCATCCGCATAGGCCAGCCGTCCGGCGATGTCTGCCGGACAGGCCACCTCGTAGGTCGACCACCAGTAGCAGCTGCCGCTGTGAATCGCCAGCTGCTTCGCGTGAGGCTGGAGCAGCTGGCGCAGTTGGGCGGCGTCGTAGTAGTTCTTCAGCACCCGGTGAGTGGAGCCGTCGGCCAGCAGGCGTTCCTTGAACGTGTCATCGCTTCCCGGCTCGCTCAGCAGCTCGCCGCCCACGTCTGGCAGATAGACGTTGTCCGCCACTAAGACCATTGCTCCCGTGCAGAGCCGCTCGTGGAAGCGGCGTAGGAACTCCTGCAGGAAGGCCTGCGGTACGTGGGATAGCCAGAAGTTGAGCACGCCGGCATCGAACCTGCCGGGCGTGCCCTCCAGGCGGTAGGCATCGCCCAGCCTGAACTCGACCTTGTCCCGGGGCAGGCTCTTCTCCTGAGCCAGGGCAAGCATCGCTGCCGACGCGTCTACGGCAGTGACGTGCGCGGCCTCGTCTGCGATGATGCTAGTCCAGTAGCCAGTGCCACAGGGGACTTCGAGCACACGCCGGCCGGCCGTCGTTCGTCTCAGCGCCGCGGCCAGCTGGCCGAGCTCGGCCTGCCTCACCGGATCGTCCCTCCTGTAGACCTTCTCGTACTCAGTCGCACGCCGGTCGTAGTAGGCCCGCAGTGCTTCGCCCGCGTGGGTCGGGATCTGCATGCTACCCTCCTTGACCTCTCCAACTACGCCTGCAGGTAGGCTGTCACTTCGTCGCGCTGGGCCTGGCTGATCCTGCCTGATTCTAGTAGGGCGTCGAGCATCTCGCTCAGCCGCAGCACAGCGCGCAGTGTGTAGCCCCGCCTCGCCAGATCGGCCGCGCCGCCCTGCTCGCGGTCGATCAGCACCACGATATCCTGCACCTTCAGCCCCGCCGCCTCGAGCGGAGCCGCGGCTTCCAGCTTACTATCTCCCCGCGTGATCAGGTCGTCGACGAGCAGCACGGTTTCGCCCGCCTCGAATGCCCCTTCGATCGCCCGCTTTGTTCCATGGTCCTTGACCTCGCGGCGCGGATAGATCAGCGGCCGGCCCATCTCCAGGGCCAGGGCGACGCCGATGGGCAGTCCCGCATAGGGAATGGCCGCCAGGCGGTCGAAGGTCAGCCCCTGCACAATCCCCGCCATAGCCCGGGCTGCCGCCTGGAGGAGAGCGGGGTGGGAGACGAGCAGGCGCAGGTCTATGTAGATGGGAGAGGTCAACCCGGACTTGAGGGTGAACGTGCCGAACTTGACGCAGCCCGCCTCGAACAGCCGGCCGGCCAGCTCTGCCCTGGTGCTTTCCTTCTTGGCGTTCATCGGGTTGTCGCCCTCGCTTCATTGATCTGATCCCGCAGTGCCAGAGCTGCCGCACGGGCGGCCTCGGGGAAGTCGCTTTCTGATGAGGCGAAGATGATGCCGCGCGACGAGTTGATCACCGGGCCGATCCCCGATTGGGTAGGACCGTGGGCCACCGCCGGCTCGAGGCTCCCTCCCTGCGCGCCGATGCCGGGGATCAGAAAGGGCAGGCCGGGGGCGAGCTCGCGCAGGGACGCCAGCTCCTCTGGATAGGTCGCTCCGACTACCAGGCCGCAAGCTCCGGCCAGTTCCTCGTCCCACCGGACGGCATGCCTGGCCACCGCCTCGTAGAGCGGGCGTCCGTCAACTGCCAGATCCTGGAGATCGGGCGCGGAGGGGTTTGAGGTTCGAGCCAGGAGGAATACGGCACGCTCGTCGCTCTCCAGGAACGGCCGGAGCGCGTCGATGCCCAGGTAGGGATTGACGGTCACCGCGTCGGCGCCGACGACCTCGAAGGCCGTCTTCGCATATGCGGCGGCGGAGTGGCCGATATCGTTCGACTTGGCATCCAGGATCACCGGCACGTCGTCCGGAATGATGGCGACCAGCTCCAGCAGTGCCTGCAGTCCTTCAGGGCCTTCGACCAGCCAGAAGGCCAGGTTCGGCTTGAAGGCGCAGGCCAGGTCGCTTGTGGCCTCGACGATCGCCCGGCCGAACGCGAGGAGAGGACTGCTGGCGCCGCGGACGGATGCCGGGAGACGTTCCATCACCGGGTCCAGCCCTACGCACAGCCAACTCTCGTTCCTGCTCTGGGCCCGGCCCAACTTGTCAATGAAGGTGGCCACCGTCTTCACCTCACAGCTGTTCCCCCAGCACCAGGGCCAGGATCGCCATGCGGGTCCATACCCCGTTTGCCGCCTGGCGGAAGTAGGCTGCGCCGGCGAGCGAGTCGACGTCGGCGGCAATCTCGTTCACCCGCGGCAGCGGGTGCATGATCGTGAGCTCTGGGTTCGTACGTTCGACCAGTGCCCGGTCCAGGATGTAGCTCCCCTTCAACCTGTCGTATTCGGCGGGATCAGCGAAGCGCTCCTTCTGGATGCGGGTCACATAGAGTACGTCACACTGGCGCATCGCTGCAGCCAGGTCGTCCGTCTCGTTGACCGTCACTTCCTGCTTGCGCAGCTCCTCGCTGATCTCGGCCGGCATCGCCAGTGCGGGTGGGGAGACGAAGGTGAGCACCGGCTTCCAGTGCGAAAGGGCGCGGGAGAGGGAGTGGACGGTGCGGCCGTGCTTCAGGTCACCTACCAGGCCGATGCGCAGCCCGTTCAGCGTGCCCCGCTCACGCTCGATGGTGTAGAGATCGAGCAGTGCCTGCGTGGGGTGCTCGCCCACGCCGTCCCCGCCGTTGATCACGGGCACCGTCGCTCCAGAAGCCGCCTCCTGGGCCGATCCGACGGCCGGGTGACGCTGGACGATCACGTCCGCGTAGCTTGACACTACACGGGTTGCATCGGCCAAGGTCTCGCCCTTGGCCACCGAAGAGGACCGCGCTCCCTCGGCGACTGAGATCACATCCCCGCCCAGCCGGTGCATAGCGGTCTCGAAGCTCAGGCGGGTGCGGGTGCTGGGCTCGTAGAAGAGGGTTGCCAGAACCCGGCCCGGCAGAAGGTCGAGCTCGCGCGCCTCCTGGCAGCGCTCTTCGAACCGCGCAGCCTGGGCGAGCACCAGCTCGATCTCGTCCTTTGTCAGGCCGCCGATGGCGATGACGTCACGTCCCTTGAGCGTGGTGGCCATACACTCCTCTCGGTCTCAGGAGAGACACAAAAAAAGACCTTTGGCCGGCGGCCAAAGGTCGGTCGAAACGGTGTGGCGGGGAAGCGATCGCTTCCCCTGCTGCCCGGCGTGATCTGCCCGGCTGGTGCCGATCGTTCATAGGTCGGCCGGAGTATACTGCAATCGGAAAGCGATGTCAAGTCGCCGCTGGCGGGTGTCCGTCTACGCGGCGGGCCATCGTGGAGGCGCGGGCTGCTGGCATAAGACAACAGGGCTGGGTAGGGAAGCCTCCCACCCCTGCACGTGCCCTGCTGGTCTGACCGAGCGCGCCGGGCGAAGCCGCGCCGGCCCTGCTAGCGGCTCTAGCCGTCGCCTTTCTGCGGGCGCCTGTAGATGAACCAGTAGACAAGCGCCACCATAAAGGCTCCGCCGAAGATGTTGCCGATCGTCACCGAAAGGAGGTTGCCCAGGAAGCCGGTCAGGGTGAGGTTCGCCAGGTCCGCCGCGGTCTTGCCGGCTGCAGCGAGTACCTCCGGCTCTCCCTTGAGCAGCAGGCCCATGGGTATGAAGTACATATTGGCTATCGAGTGCTCGAATCCGGACGCGACGAAGGCGGTGATGGGGAAGATGATGGCCAGGATCTTGTCTACCACGCTCCTGCCGCTGAGGCACAGCCAGACTGCAATGCAGACAAGGGCGTTGCACATTATGCCCCGCGTCAGCCCTTCGACGAACGATAGGTTCACCTTGCCGTTGGCGATGTTCAGGGCTGTGGCTCCGACCTGGAAGCTCGAGAATGTCCACTGCCTGGTGAAGTACATGAGCGTGGCAGTGGCCACGGAGCCAATCAGGTTGCCCACGTAGACGACGACCCAGTTGCGCATTACCTTCCCTAGGGGAAGCTTGCCGCTCACCCAGGCCATCATGATCAGGTTGTTGCCTGTGAATAGCTCGGCCCCGGCAACGACGACGAGAATGAGGCCCAGACAGAAGACGAATCCACCCAGGAGCTTGTTCAGGCCGTACCCAAGGCCGCTGTCGGTTATTGCCAGCGTGCAGAACTCAGCGCCCAGGCCGATGAAGGCGCCGGCAAGCACGGCCAGCGCCAGCATGCTCCAGAAGTCCAGGTTCGCCTTCTTGACTCCAACGTTCTCTGCCCTCTCCGCCATCTCCTGCGGAGGGAAGGCGTCCAATCGGATTTCGGTTGCCATCTGTGTCGTAGCCTCCATTCTTTCGCGCCGATTTGTTCAGCCAGGCGAGCGGAAGGGACGGCCTCCTGGCTATGCGCCTGCCCCTGGATGGCCGTCCCTCCCTGTAGAGCTAGCACCCCTACGATCTGCGCCAGCCTCGACTGCAGTGAGCCTTCCGCACGCTCCCGTCCTGCACCACCTAGTGCGGAACCGGGCTGGCGCCAGGCTGTGCGGCTCCGGACGCCGCCACGCGTCCGGCCGGTGCAACTGCGTCGGCCAGGCGGGCCTGGCGGACCTTGTCGCGGACGATCTGATAGATACCCGCGACAAGTGCCGAAACCAGCATTCCGGCGACGACCACTTCCAGCGCCAGCATTATCAAGTACTTGCCCGTCAGCATTGCGGTGTCCATTTTCCATCCCTCCCTGAGCGCCGCCAGAAGGCGACTACATGCCCTTCGGGACCTGCGCCGCTACGGCGACCCGGCGCTGGCTTGCCTTCCGCCCCATTGCGCGCGCCTGCTCGCGGACGAGCTGATACATCCCGGCCAGCACCGTCGCGCCTACGACGCCGACCACAATGATCTCCAGCGCGTACATCACCACCAGCTTGAACGTCTCCATCGCTCCTCTTTCCTTTCACCTTGCCCTTGTGAGGCCGAATCCCCCTGTCTGCTTCGTCTATACGATACCACATCTGCCCGCCGCTGACATCGGCCGGAACGCCTGTCCTGTCGCAGCAAGATGGGCCTAGGCGGGCCCGCGGGTGCCCTAGGTAAGACCGCGTAGTCGAGACCGTTCATAAGGCCTAATCTCTCACCGGTTGGGCGGTCTGAGAGCCGGCAGGCATTGACCTATCGCCCTGCCGAGGCTATAATCGCAATGGGCCTCAGGGGAGGCCGGGAGGAGCGATGGGCAAGATACGTGTCCTGCTGGCCGATGACCATGCGCTGGTGCGTCAGGGAACCCGCGAGTTGCTCGAGCGTGAAGGCGACATCGCCGTAGTTGCGGAGGCCGGCGACGGCGAGGAGGCGGTGCGGTTGGCATGCTCGCACCGGCCCGACGTCGTGATAATGGATGTCGCCATGCCGACACTGAACGGCATCGAGGCTACCAGGCAGATCAAGGCCCAATACCCCACTGTTGCCGTCCTCGTTCTCTCGGCCTACGATGATGACCAATACGTGTTTGCCCTGCTGGAGGCGGGAGCAGCCGGGTACGTGCTCAAGGACGTACACGCCTCTGAGCTGATCAAGGCGGTACGGGCCGTGCACGGGGGTGAATCGATTCTGCACCCGGCCATAGCCCGCAAAGTCCTGGACCGATTCGCAAAGGGCGGAGGGGAAGCGCGCCAGAGGGCTGCAGACGAGCTCACGCCACGGGAGCTGGAAGTGCTCAAACTGGCGGCGAAGGGCATGACAAACCAGCAGATCGGCCGGGAACTGGTCATCAGCGTGCGCACTGTGCAGGTCCATCTGAGCAACATCTTCGGCAAGATGGGGGTCGGATCGCGGACTGAGGCAGTCCTCTACGGTTTGCGCGAGGGGTGGCTGGCGCTCGAGGACACGGCATGAGCGCCAAAGCGGCAGACATTCAGGTGCCACGGCGTCCCGGGCGGCTGGTCGATGCTCTCAGGCAGCGCAGCTTCTGGACCCTGGCGGCCATGATTGTCGGCCTGGCTTTCCTTCACTACCTCACTCCGCAGATCAGGCTGCTACCCTTCATGACCGACCCGCTGGGCCGCCACGCTGTGGAGCGGATCGCCTTCCTGCTCCCCGTGGCGGCGTCGACCTTTGCCTTCGGCCGCGCAGGCGGACTCACTGCCCTGGTTCTTTCGCTGCTGATCATGGTGCCGCGGGCACTGCTCGTCTCGCCATACCCGGTCGACGCGATGGCCGAAACCGCGGCCGTGGCCGTGGTTGGTTATCTGATAGTGTGGATGATCGAGACGCAGGAGCGGGAAAAGCGGCTGCGCCAGGAGGCTGTCCAGCGCCTACGGGCGGTCAACGCGATCACTGCTATGCTGACTAAGTCGCTCGATCCGCAGCAGATACTGGATGGCGTCCTCGAGCGGGCACTGGAGGTGATCAGGGCCGCCAACGGGTGCATCCACCTGGTAGACACAGAATCAGGGGATCTGACCCTGGCGGCTGGACACGGGCCATTCTCGAACTCGCTGCAGCAGGATGGCCGCTTGCCCGTCGATGAGACGTTCATTGGGCAGGCGGCGCGCTCCGGCCAGCCGATTCTGGTGGTAGAAGGGGCGAACGGCTCGACCACGCCGCCGATGGGCGGGCTGCCCGCCATGAAGTCGCTCCTGGCGGTGCCACTGAAATCGCGCGACGAGGTGCGGGGTGTGCTCACGCTCGGCGATACCGAGCGCCACTTCACATCACAGGACGTGGAAGTGCTGGCGGCGATCGGCGGCGAGATTGGTGTCGCCCTGGAGAACGCGCGGCTGTACGAGAGCATGCGCTTCTACGTGGGTCAAGTCACTCGTGCCCAGGAGGACGAGAGGAAGCGCATTGCCCGCGAGCTCCACGACGAGACGACCCAGGATCTGATCGCCCTCTCCCGCCGGCTGGAGGCACTGGGTGGAGAGGGCCGAAGCCTTCCTGCCGCAGCCCGAAAGCGCCTTGGGGAGCTGCAGGAGCTGGTCGACGGAGCGCTCCGCGGAGTGCGCCGCTTCAGTCATAACCTCCGGCCGAGCGCGCTGGACGATCTGGGCTTGCTGCCAGCCTTGGAAGGCATGGCGGCGGCACAGGCGGACGATGGCGGTCCCGTCACTGAGCTGCGGGTTGAGGGCGAGAGGCGGAGGCTGCAGCCCGAGGCGGAGCTGACGCTGTTCCGCATCGCCCAGGAGGCGCTGAGCAACGTTCGCAGGCACGCCCGGGCCGGCAGGGCGGTGGTAACGGTTCGCTTCGGCGAGAGCGAGGTCGAGCTAATCGTGGAGGATGACGGGCAGGGATTCCCGGTTCCCGCTCACCTGGGCGAGCTCGGGCCCCGGGGCAAGCTGGGCATCGTTGGCATGTTTGAGCGAGCACGCCTCCTGGGCGGGACGTTCACGGTATCCTCGGAGCCAGGGCGTGGAACACGGCTGGCGGCCTGCCTGCCGGTGTAGTCTGGTGTGCCTTACTGCTGCGGAGATCGGTTCTCGCGGCTGCCTCCCCGGGAATGCGGCCTGATCCCCGGCAGGCCAGGCACTGGAGCGAGAGACCTCAAGCCCGGCTGCGGACCGGCGCTACACGTTTCGCGGCGAAGGCGTACTCCCCCACTGCTCCAGCTGGCCGATCACCTCGGCTACCAGAGGGTCAATCTGCGCCTGAATAGGCGGAGATAGCTCGAGGCTGGGCTCGAGCGAGCCTGGCTGCACTCCCCAGAGAACGACATTGCGCGGGTAGATGTCGCGCAGCTTGGCGGCGAAGAGCATGTCCGGAATGCCGATCTGGTGGGGAGAGATCTTGAGGGTCAGGAAGGCTGGTACCTCGTCCCCCTCAAGCCGCAGGATTGCGCCTGGCTGCTTCCCCATCTCGACTGCGTCGATAATCAGCAGGTTCTCTACGCCCTCCAGATAGTAGAGGAGGTCCAGACCCAAAGTGCCGCCGTCCAGGGCCTGAACCTCCTCCGGCAGGTCGTAGGTTGTCACCAGCCGCTCCAACACCCGCAGGCCCACGCCCTCGTCGGAGAGCAAGAGGTTGCCCACGCCGAGGAGGAGGGTGCGAGGAGCCGACTCGTCCGCCATGGTCTATCCCGGATAGACGTTGATCTGGGTGACCTCCCGTCCCTCCGCATCGAGTACGTGGACGGCGCAGGCCAGACACGGATCGAACGAATGGATCGTGCGCAGCACCTCGAGGGGCATCTCGGGATTGGCGATCGGCGTGCCGATCAGCGCCGCCTCATAGGGCCCCATCTTCCCATTGGCGTCGCGCGGGCTGGCGTTCCAGGTGCTGGGCACGACCGCCTGGTAGTTCTCGATCTTCTTGTCCTTGATGTGCACCCAGTGGCCCAGGGCGCCGCGCGGCGGCTCGTGGAATCCGTAGCCCATCGTCTCCGCAGGCCAGTTCTCGGGGTCCCACATGCTGTTCTCGTGGATGGCGTAGTCGCCCTCGGCCATCGCCCCGGCCAGCTCTCCTATCCATTCGGACATCTTGTTGCCGATGATCACCGTCTCGATACAGCGGGCTGCGGTGCGCCCCAGCGTCGAGAAGAGGGCTTCGGGTCCAACCCCGAGCGTGTCGAGGACAGACCCCACCGTGGACTGGATCTCCTCTTGCCCGGATGCGTAGCCGACGAGCATGTGCGCCAGCGGCCCTACCTCCATCGGCTCGTCCCGGAAACGCGGGGCCTTGACCCAGGAGTACTTGCCGTCTGTCTCCAGGTAGTCGTAGGGCGGCTGGGGGCCCGTGTAGTTCGGATTCGTCTCCCCAACGTAGGGGTGCTTAGGCAGACTGTCGTCATCGTAGCTGTACCAGGAGTGGGTCACATACTCGGCGATCTCCTCGTGGTCCACCGGAATCAAGTTTGCCAGATCCTGGTTCATGATGGCGCCTGCAGGGAACCACAGGCTGCCGTCCGCGTCCGGAAAGTCCCCATAGCACAGGTAGTTGCCGACACCCTCGCCGATGCCTGCCCAGTCGAGGTAGAACGGTGCCACGGCGAGCACGTCCGGCAGGTACACCTGCTGGACGAACTGGTTCGCCTGGGCCTGCAGCCCCTGCAGCAGAGCGATGCTGTCGGCGTTGAGAGCGTGCTGGCTGTTGGGATCGATCGGTGTGGACATGCCGCCCACCAGGAAGGTCTGCAGGTGGGGGTTCTTGCCGCCCAGCAGTGCGTGAATGCGGGCGTACTCCCTCTGCCAGTCGAGCGCCTCCAGGTAGTGAGCCACCGCCATCAGGTTCGCCTCCGCCGGCAGCTTGTAGGCGGAGTGACCCCAGTAGGCGTTGGCGAAGGGGCCCAGCTGCCCGCTGTCGACGAATGCTCTGATACGGTCCTGCACGCCCTGGAAGTAGTCGCTGCTAGATTTGGGCCAATCGGAGATCGACTGGGCCAGATCGGAAGTCGCGATCGAATCGGCATCCAGCGCGCTGACGATGTCCACCCAATCGAGCGCGTGCAGGTGGTAGAAGTGGATCACGTGGTCGTGAACATGTTGGCTGCCCGCGATCAGGTTGCGCAGGATGCGGGCGTTGTTGGGTACTTCTATTCCCAGCGCGTTCTCAACCGCCCGGACTGAAGCCAGGGCGTGAACGGTGGTGCACACGCCGCAGAATCGCTGGGTGAAGGCCCAGGCCTCCCGGGGATCCCGACCCTTGAGTATCGTCTCTATGCCGCGCCACATCGTGCTTGAGGACCAGGCGTTTGTCACGATGCCATCCTCGACCTCGACCTCAATGCGCAGGTGGCCTTCTATGCGTGTGATGGGATCGATTACGATTCTAGCCATTTCTCTCTCCTTGTGTCAGGCGTGTGCCTGGTGCTCTTGCGGGAACAGCTCGAAGAGACGGGCGACAACGATGTAGACGAACACGGCGCCCGCTATGATGCCAATGGAGCTCAGCACCTCCATCCAATGAGGCACGTACGTGGCCCACGCCGGCGCCTCCAGTCCGATCCAGGCAACGGTCAAGCGATTGAAGAAGAGGCCAAAGATGACCCATACGCTCGACCAGAAAACCCCGCTCCGACTCCTTCCCCGTCTGGAGAACAGGATCGCCAGGGGAACTGCCAATCCCAGGATCAGCTCTGCCCACAGCAGCAGGCTGTATTGGCCTTCGGAGAAGGCCAGCGGCAGCTCTCCTGCAATCGCGATGTCGCCGACCTTCAGGATTGTGTACAGGACGAGCAGAACGCGGATCAGCCTGCCCATTCGGACTGAGAGGCCCTCGTCGGGCGGCGCCTTGACGTGACGGCGGACGAGGTGCACCACGACGGCGGCGGTGGCCAGGCCACCGAACAGGGCCTGGATGAAGAATAGGGCCGGCAGTATCGGCGTCCACCACAGCGGGTGTAGCCGCTGTCTCAGGATTATGAACATGGACCCCAGCGATGACTGGTGGACGGTGGAGATCAGGATGCCAACCGCGGCGATTAGGATTGTCATCCTCCTGATGAGATTGAGCGGCACGTCGAGTTCAGTCTTCTCCAGCAAGGTCGGCGCGATCTCCAGCAGGAGGATTACCGTGTAGAGGGTAACGCTCAGCGCTACCTCCTCAAGGAACGAGTGGAGATTGATGTTCTCCGGGATCAGGATGGAGTAGAACTGGTGCCAGCGGCCGAGATCCATGATCAGGATGATGGCCACAGACACATAGCCCAGCAGGCCAGCGAGGACGGCCGGTCGCAGAATCTTGTGGTAGTCCTCCCGGCCGAAGAAGTGGCTGATGGCGGAGACGGTGAAGGCCGCTCCGGCGGCCGGGATGAGGAACACGTCCAGCCCGATCCACAACCCCCACGGGTAGTGGTCGCTCAGGTTCGTCGTAGGGCCTAGCCCCACCGCGAAGCGAACTATCGCCAGGACCACGCCGACCAGGCCGAGCGCCAGCAGGACGTAGGAGCTCCGCGAGAGATTCAGCTTAGCGCGCATCGTCGCGATCACTTCACTCCTCCTTGTCCTTGCCCTGGCTGCCGGTGAGGTAGTGAGCGCTGGCCAGGATCGCCAGGCCGCCAAGGAAGATTGAGGGCAGGAGTATAGGTGCCAGTGTGTTGCTCAGGGCCGGGACCGATTCGCTCCCCAGGTCCGGCAGCCCCAGCTTGTCGAATGGGACGTGCGACAGGTAAAGCACCGAGGTGCCTCCGGCCTCGTCATCGCCGTAGAGACCCTCGTACCTGCCGGGGTTCTGGGCCAGGCGCTGCTGAGCCTCGGCCAGCAACTGGCCCCGGGTGCCCCAGATCAGGGCGCCGGTCGGGCAGGCCTCGGCGCAGGCCGGGCCGTCACCGACGGCCAGGCGGTCTGCACAGAAGGTGCACTTGGCCACCTGTGGAATCGTCTCATCCCACTCGAAGCGGGGCACGCCGAACGGGCAGGCCACCATGCAGTAGCGGCAGCCGATGCAGCGCTTCGGATCGTAGGTGACCGGCCCCTCGGGCGTCTTCTCCAGGGCATGTACCGGGCAGGCGCTGGCGCAGGCTGGGTCCAGGCAGTGCATACACTGGTGCTTGACGAAGGAATGCGTGTCGCCATCCTGGTAGAGCTGAATCAGCGTCCAACAGTCTGCGGAGAGATCCCTCGGCTCGTCGTACAGACCGTCCGGGCCGGTTTCCGGGGGATTGCCGTTCCAGTCCTTGCAGGCGTTCTGGCACGCCCTACAGCCAATGCACATGGTCGCGTCGTACAACATAGCTACCGCGTTGTCCGACGAGGAGCCGCCGGAAGCGTGCACGCCCACGCCGGACAGAGCGAGACCTCCCAAACCGGCACCGGCGAGCTTGATGAACTGTCTACGATTGAGGGACATTGTCCTCTCCCGGCCTCTCGCTGTCCGTGTCGTCTGACTTGGCGAGCTGCTTGACCGTCGCGGCCGCTGCCGCGCCCACTGCCAAGCCGGCCACCCCGCCGATGAAACCGGCCGCGATCGGCGAGATCGCCTCTGCCGGCTGCTCGACTGGCGGGAAGGTCGCCGGCGGCGCAACCGCTTCATCGAACATCTCCGCGGTGCCGTAGATGCCTCCCGGCAGATCCCAGAAGTCGGGGATGGCGCAGGCGATGCAGCCGTGACCGGCGCCGACGGGCCAGTTCGTTCCATCGTTCCAGCGCACGGTGGGGCAGTTGTAGAAGGCCAGTGGACCCTTGCAGCCCATCTGGTACAGGCACCAGCCCTGGCGATGACCCTCGTCGCCCCACTCGCGGACGAACTCCCCGGCGTCGAAGTGGCCCCGCCGCTCGCAGTTGTCGTGAATGCGGGCGCCGTGGGCAAAGAGCGGGCGTCCCAGCTCATCCATCTGCGGCAGCTCGCCAAAGGACAGGAAGTGGACGACGGTGGCGGTCAGGTTGACTACGTTGAGAGGGCACCCGGGCAGGTTGAGCACAGGTTTGTCCGTGACCAGCTCGCGTACGCCCTTGGCGCCCGTGGGGTTGGGAGCTGCTTTCGGTATTCCTCCGAAGGCTGCGCAGCTGCCGACGGCGATCACTGCCAGCGCGCCGGCTGCAGCTTCTTCCAGGACGTCCACGGCAGTCCGGCCGCCAATAGTGCAGTAGACGCCGCCGTCTCCTGCGGGAATCGACCCCTCGACGATCAGCAGGTAGCCGCCTGCCTCCAGCGCCCGAGCCTTCGCCTCTTCAGCCTGATGGCCGGCTGCGGCCATGATCGTCTCGTGGTAGTCAACCGACAGCACGTCAAGCACTACCTCGGCCGCAGTAGGGCGGGAGGCTCTCAGGAACGACTCTGTGCAGCCCGCGCAATCCTGGAATTCCAGCCACACGACCGGTGTACGCTTGGGGTTCTCCAAAGCTCGGGCGATGACGGTTCCCAAGCTGCAGGGGAGAGCTAGGGTGCCGGCCACGACGCTGCAGAACTTGACGAACTCGCGTCTGGTAATGCCTCTCAGCTCGAGGCGTCTCTCCAGGTCTGAACTGGCCATGTTTCGTTCTCCTTTATCCTCTCCTCGGGGCCTCTCCAGGCCGATGACGGGAGGCCCCGGAGCTGGCGAGACAGCGGCTCCGTCCTGCAGTCTCTATGGGGCCTCTATCTGTGAGCCGTTCTTGGCGGGCACGCAGCCGCGAAGCAAGACGTGGGCAACTCGCTGAGCTGCCGCCTGCGCTGTGAGGATCACGTGTCTCGGTTTCCCACCAAGATGGAGGGCTGTGGTCCGCGCGCTCTGGTGCCACTGTCCTCGGATACCGGCTGTCAGGCTGTGGCCTGGAGTTTGCGGCAATAGTGCCGCGCCCGGCCGCCGCGATGATACTACTCGTTTCGCTCCATTTGTCAAATCGGCGCGAGGGGGTCGGCGGCAGGCACGACGCCGGCGGGCGGAGCGAGCGAGCCTGCCTGCACCAGCCGTGCCGGCGGAACGGGAAGCTGTACGGCAAGCCATGCTGGATGCAGACGGTCGGGCAGACGAACGCTGGGCCTATATGCGGATGGACTATTGACATTATGCACTTAGCATGGTACAATTTGCCTGGCGCCAAGGGGACTGACCGTACGCTGCTGGAGTGACTGCGATGCAGGGAAGAGGGCGGGGTAGGCGGAGACGGGGCCGCCGGGCGACCGGGATGCTGCAGTCGGCCCTTCTTCTGCTTCTCCACCGGGAACGGGCCCACGGCTACACACTGCTGGAGCAGCTGGGGGAGTTCGGGCTGGTGGGCATTGATCCTAGCATCGTCTACCGATCCCTCCGTGACATGGAGGAGCAGGGCTGGGTCGCCTCAACATGGGATGAGGAAGAGACGCAGGGTCCCCCGCGCCGCGTCTACGGCATAACCTCCACGGGTGACCAGGTGCTGGCCAGCTGGATACACGAGCTCAGTGAAACGCGAGAGATGATCGATCGCCTGGTGGGTGCGTATCGCATTCATATGGAGGAAGGCCGGGGCGAGCATCACTGAGGTCGGTCGAATGTCGGCGCCGGTGTAGTTCCAGAATCAACCGTCGAGAGTCCGTCAGCCAAGGGACCAGGGAACGATATGATCAAAGACGAACAAGTTGTCGAGGCCCTGAGCGGCGTGAAGCATCCGGAGATAAAGCAGCGCAGTCTGGTCGAGCTGGGCATGATCAGAGACGTACGCGCTGAGGAGGGCACAGTCACCCTCACCCTTGTCCTGCCCTTCAAGCAGGTTCCCATCAAGGACGACTTGATCAGAAGCGTGAGGGAGGCAGTGACAACGCTGGATGGCAGCGTCAAGGTGGAAGTCCTGCTGGAGGAGATGAACCAGCAGGAGCGTACCGCCTTCATGGAGCAGGTCGATGGCGGTCCCAAGCCGGCTCAGTCGATGAATAGGATAGGCCGGGCTCTGGCTGTGTTGAGCGGCAAGGGTGGGGTGGGCAAGTCGTCGGTGGCGGCGCTGCTGGCGGTGGCTCTGACCCGCCAGGGGGAGAGCGTGGGCGTGCTCGATGCCGACATCACCGGCCCGAGCCAGCCCAAGATCTTCGGGCTGCACGATCCGCCAGCGATGGGGCCGCTGGGCATTCTGCCGGCGGAGACGGAGACGGGTATCAAGGTGATGTCGATCAACCTGCTGCTACCTAAGGAGGACGAGGCGGTGATCTGGCGTGGCCCGCTGATCAGCGGGGCGATCAAGCAGTTCTGGCAGGACGTCGTTTGGGGAGAACTGGACTACCTGATACTCGACCTCCCGCCCGGCACGTCGGATGCCTCGCTGACGGTCATGCAGTCTGTCCCGCTCGACGGAGTGGTGCTGGTGACCTCGCCGCAGGATCTGGCCGGCATGGTCGTGAGGAAGGCTGCCAGGATGGCCAGCCAGATGAATACGCCGATTATCGGACTGGTGGAGAACATGAGCTACGTCATTTGCCCGGCCTGCGGGGAGCGGCTGGAGGTGTTTGGGCCGAGCCAGGCGGAGGAGACGGCGAAGCTGCTGGACGTGCCATTCCTGGGCCGCCTTCCGCTCGATTCGGAGCTATCGCGCCGCTGCGATGCCGGTGAGATCGAGAAGTACGGCGAAGGCGTCTTCGAACCTATCGCCCGCGAGATCAAGTCAAGGTTGCCTGAAGAGCAGGGCTCGCAGAAGCCGCCCTAATGAAGACCTACCTGGACTGCTACCCCTGTTTTCTCCGCCAGGCGCTGGACGCGGCGCGCCTGGCCGGGGCCGATGAACAGCAGCAGAAGGCGGTGCTCGACCGCATCTGCGACGTGCTCAAGTCGATTCCGTCCTCGAGCACGCCGCCGCAGATTGGCGACCAGGTCCATCGGGTCGTGCGTGACGAGACTCCCGGCGGCGATCCGTATCTGAGCCTTAAGGAGGCGAGCACGGAGAAGGCACTGCGTCTCTATCCAAGAATGAAGGAGCTCATGGCTGAAGCCGATGATCCCCTGGATGTGGGGATCCGCCTCAGCATTGCCGGCAACATCATGGATGCGGGTCCCAACCGGGACTACGACCTATGGGATACGGTAGAGCGAGTGCTGGCCCAGCCATTCGCTGTGGGCGACGGTCCAGCGTTGCGTGAGGCCCTCAGTGGAACGGGTCGTGTCTTGTTCCTGGGCGACAATGCCGGGGAGACGGTCTTCGACCGGGTGCTGATCGAATCGTTCGATGTACCCGTAACCTACGCCGTCAAGGGGGGCCCCGCTCTCAACGATGCCACGCGGGATGACGCCGTGGCTGCCGGGCTGGACAACGTGGCGGACATCGTCGATACTGGGCTCGATGCGCCGGGCACCATCCTGGATCAATCGCTTGAGCGTACCTGCTCTAGTCATTTCCGGCGGCTGTATGACGAAGCCGAGCTGGTGATTGCCAAGGGACAGGCGAACTACGAGACCCTGAGCGAGGAAGGCCCAAAGGTGTTCTTCCTCTTGCAGGCGAAGTGCCCGATCATCGCTCGTGACGCGGGTGTACCGGTGGGCAGCATACTGGTCAAACGGGGAGAGGCGCGATAGGGAGGAGAGCTAGATGCCGGGATTCGATGGAACAGGGCCGCGAGGCGAAGGGCCGATGACCGGCCGCGGTGAGGGGGAGTGTGCAGTCGTTCTGCCTGATTCTGCGCCTGGCGCGTATGCAAACAGGGTTCTGCCCGGACCAATCCCGCCGCTGCGGAGCCGCCGGGCCCGCATGTGGGCCGGGCGATGGCTGCAGCGCAGGCGGCGCTGGGCAGGGCCCGGTCGCGGCTGGGGTCGGGGGCGGGGCCACAGACGATGGTAGCTGCCGGTTAGGTGGCAAGAGCAGAACGAAACAACACCTGAGGAGGTGAGTCAAGATGCCAGCAGGAGATGGAACTGGACCGAGAGGTATGGGACCAATGACGGGGCGCAGAGCCGGCTACTGCGCCGGCTACGACGCGCCGGGGTACGCCAGTCCGGTGCCCGGCCGGGGCTTCGGCATGGGCTGGGGCGGCGGCTGGGGACGTGGCCGCGGATGGCGCCACGCCTACTACGCCAGCGGCGTTCCGGGCTGGGCCCGCTACGGATACGGGCAGGCCTGGGGACCGCCGCCGGCTGCAGGGTTCGGACCCTCCGGAGCGCCGCCCACGCCGGAACAGGAGGCGGAGTTCCTGAGGTCGCAAGCTGAGATGCTGAAGGGAGAGCTGGACGCTATCAGCGAGCGCATGAAGGAACTGGAGAAGCAGGGCAAGAAGTAGGCGCAGCCTATGCCCGGGCGGGTGGGGCGGCTGCCAGAGCCAGGCACCCGCCTGCGGACTCGGATTGGCTGAGAACGGGAAGGACCCGTCCCGGCCGGTAGCGCTGCGGATACTCTGTAGGAGATAGGGGGCTGTCAGATGAAAGTAGCTGTGAGTTCGAATGGCGCCGGCCTGGATGCAGAGGCGAGCCCCGTGTTCGGGCGTTGCCCTACCTACGTCTTCGTAGATCCGGAATCGATGGAGGCGGAGAGCGTGGACAACCCAGCGATGAACGCTGCCGGCGGGGCTGGCATTCAGGCGGCGCAGTTCATCGTGGAGCGTGGAGCGGAGGCGGTGATCAGCGGAAACTTGGGGCCGAATGCCTTCGACGTCTTCGAATCGGCCGGCGTTCCCGTATACCTCTTCGGCGGAGGGTCCGTACGCCAGGCCATAGAGGCCCACAAAGGGGGCCAGCTCTCTCAGGCGGGCACCGCGAATGTGCAGGCACACGCCGGGATAGGGCGCGGGCGGGGAACGGGCCGAGGCATGGGGCGCGGCAGAGCCCGGCGCGTCTCTCCAGACCAGGCGCAAGCTGCGCCTGCGTCCCCAGAGGAAGAAATCGCCGCCCTGAAGGACATGGCGGCCGACCTGCGCAGCCAGCTGGCCGAAGTGACGGACCGGATGGACCGGCTTGAAGAGAGGGAGTAGGAACATGCGCGTAGCGGTGTCGGCAGACGACAGCAAGGGGCTGGATAGCGTGGTCAGCCCGCACTTCGGACGGTGTCCCTACTACGTGTTGGTGGATCTGGAAGGCGGCGAGGTGACCGAGGTCAGCGCCGTGCAGAACCCCTACTACGGGCAACACCAGCCGGGCCAAGTCCCTGGCTTCATCAACAGCCAGGGGGCGCAGGTGATGCTCGCCGGCGGCATGGGCAGGCGGGCCATTTCCTTCTTCCAGGAGTATGGGATTCAGGCGGCAACCGGAGCCAGCGGAACGGTGCGCCACGCCCTGGAGCAGTACCTGGGCGGCGCGCTGCAGGGCGCACAGCCCTGCAGCGAGAGCATTGCCCACGGCCGGGCGGAGGAGGCGGACGAGGGGGAGTATGAGGAAGACGAGGCCGGCCGCCTGCGAGAGGAAGTGGACACGCTGCAGCGCCAGCTGAAAGAGGCGGTGGAAAGGCTCAGCAGGCTGGAAGCGGACTAGAGCGGAGCGGCATGCGACCAGGGGGCAGGCGCCGGTTGGGCACAACGGCGACTAAGGCTGGATGACGCTGTATGAGCGGAGATCTCGATCGTTTCGTGGAAGAGCTTCAGCGGGAGATCGACGACGAGGCCCGGGCGATCTACTCGGCCAAGGTGATTGAGGAGTTCGATAGACCTGGCAACCTCGGTCGTATGGCGGAGCCAGACGTGCGCGGGCTCGTTCACGGCTGGTGCGGCGACACCATGGAGGTCTTTCTGCGCCTTGACGGCGAGGTGATTCGCGAGGCAACTTTCGTGACCGACGGCTGTGGCCCGAGCGTGGCCTGCGGCAGCGCGTTGACCAAGATGATACAGGGGATGTCGCTGGCGGAGGCGGGCGAGGTCCGGCCGGAAGACCTGCTCCGGGTGCTCGACGGGCTGCCCGACGAGAGCGCGCATTGCGCCGATCTGGCGGTGAGCACGCTGCACAACGCGCTTTTCAACTGGTCCGGAGCGGAGCGGCGGGGAGGAGAGGAGAAGAATCCCATTGACGGGTGAGAGCGACAAAGCGGTCGCGCAACGTGCTGGCAGACTGGTTGCGGGTGGATACCACTGAGCAGAGGCGATACTGCTCGCCGTTGGCGAGCACGCGCTGCCGAATTGGAGCATCGAGTGCATACGCCTGGCGACCGGCTTCGCCGGCGGTGTAGGCGAGAGCCAGGAGGAGATGTGCGGCGCCCTGAGCGGCGGCTTGATGGTCATCGGGGGGCTGCACGGCCGGACGAGCTTGAACGAGAGCGACCAGCCCGCCCTGAAGCTGGCCGGCCAGTACAGGAAGCGGTTTGTGGGAGAGTTCGGCCACAGCCAGTGCGGATTGCTGCGGGAGACGGTGGTCTATGGGCCAGGCGGCCTCGGATCGTGCGGCTCGCTCGTCGAGCGAGCGGCGGTGATTCTGCTCCAGCTGCTGGCGGAGGGTGGATGAGCTGCCGCCGCGCCGGGATGGCCGGATACGCATTGGGCTGCCTGTAGGCGTCTAGCTTGCCGCGGCCGCTACAACGGCAGATCGGGAATGAGCATGACCGGGTCAGCGAGGCAGAGGGGTGAGAGTGCGACGGGAGCAACCGGATACCTGGCCAGCCTTCGCAAATGTGTGGGGCACGATCTGCTGCTCGCCCCCGCTGCGGCGGCGTGTATCCGCGACGAGAGAGGCCGGATACTGCTCGTCCGCCGCAGCGACGGCGCGAGCCTGTGGGGATTCCCCGGCGGCGCGATTGAGCCTGGTGAGCGGGCCGACGAGGCGGCGGCTCGAGAGGTGCGTGAGGAGATCGGCCTAGAGGTCGAGCCGGTGGACCTGATAGGTATCTACTCAGGGCCCGAGTACATCTTCGCCTATCCGAACGGCGACCAGGTGCAGCCTGTAACCGTGCTCTTCGAGTGCAGCGTGGTAGGAGGCCGGCTGCAGCCGGATCAGCAGGAGATCGTGGGCTCGTGCTACGTCGGCCCGGACGACGAGCTGCCGCCCATGCGTGCCTGCTGCGTGGCCAAGGCACGGGATGCCTTCTCGTTCCAGGGCCGCTCGTTCTTCCGCTAGGACGTGGCAGGATTCGGTTACCAGGGAGACGCGGGCAATGGCAGAGAATCAGAGTCTCACCTTCGAGGACCGCTGCCTCATATCATGCGGAATGCTCCGGCCTGAGATCGAATACCTGGTCCGGAGCGGCTTCCTGGACGTGGACCGCATTCTCTTCACCCCGCCGGGACTGCATGCACTGCCGGACAGGCTGGAGGAGTTCCTGGTGAGGAGAGTGGCGCAGGCCGGGGAGACCTGCTCGGGCGACAAGATCATCGTCGTCTATGGAAAGAAGTGCCACATCAGCATGGACGAACCGCTGAAACGGGTGGACTCGATACTGGCGCGTATCGACGAAGGCATAGTCAGGGTGCAGGGGGACTATGGCTACGACATGGTAGCCGGCATTGAGGATCGCCAGCGGATTAGCGGGGGAAGAGAAGACAGGGTGCTCTGGTTCACGCCGGGATGGCTGAGGAGCTGGAAGGTGGTCTATCAGAGGTACTTCGGCTGGGATAGGGCCGACGCGAACGCGAACTTCCCCGGCTTCTACGACAAGATCATCGTGCTGGACGGGCTCGGTCTTGCCGATGAGTATATGGCGGAGCACGCTGAGGAGATCCTGGAGCTCTTCGACTGGACAGGACTGGAGGTAGAGTTCCATCCGGTCACGCTTGACCGGTTCAAGGGGCTGCTGTCGGACAGCTTGTCGTCTGCAGCCAGGAAAGAGGGTTGATATGAGCGCCACAGCTGCGCAGGTGAGTCTCTATCCGCTGCGCCAGGCCTCCATCGGGCCTCCGATCCGCGAGGCGGTAAGCATCCTCCGCAAACACGGTCTCGAGGTACGGATGAGCGAGATGAACACCTTCGTCCGCGGAGAGGCAGAGACCGTCTTCACAGCCTTGCGGGAGGTGTACGATCGAGCCACGGAGAGCGGCGACATGGTGTTGTTGATAACCCTGACCAACGCCTGCCCATCGCCCGAGGATCTTCGAGTTGACCTTTAGCGCGGATAGAGCCGGCCGGTACGAATCCTGGTACGAGACGGAGCAGGGGCGCCGGGCGGACGAAGCGGAGAAGGCCGCGCTGGGATGGCTCCTCCGCGCCTTCCCTCAGCTGAGGAGCGTTCTTGAGATCGGATGCGGTACCGCTCACTTTACCCGCTGGCTGGCCGGCCAGCACCTAGCACCGATCGGCCTGGATCTCTCGTCGACCATGCTGGGGCAGGCCGGGCTGGTCGGCGGCGTGCAGCTGGTGCAGGGGGACGCCCGTAGTCTGCCCTTTGCCGATCGATCGTTCGACCTGGCGGCATTCGTGACGTCGATCGAGTTCCTGAACCGGCCGCGGGAGGCGCTCGTAGAGGCGCTGCGGGTGGCGCGGAGCGGCATCCTGCTGGGCGTTCTCAATCGCTGGAGCGTTCTCGGGCTGCGCAGGCGGCTGGCGGGGCTGTTCCGATCTACCGTCTATGACGGCGCACGCTTCTACGGGGTTGGGGAGCTGAAGAGGCTGTTGCGCTCGGTCGGTGAGGCAGGCGCGCGGGTTCTCTGGTGCACGACGCTCTACCCGGGCTGTGCACCCTGGGCGCAGAGTCGGCTGCCGTGGGGAGGTTTCATAGGAATGGCGCTGGTCGTTGCTGAAGATACGCGCGAGGCGGAACAATGAGTAGCCAGATGGCGTGGGTAGACGAACCCCGTTGCGTGGGATGTGGAACCTGCATGTCCGCGTGTCCTGTCGAAGCGATCACCGTGGCGGATGGGAAGGCTCGAGTGGACGATGGCTGCACCGGCTGCGGAGCCTGTGTCGATGTGTGTCCGGAAGGTGCTATTCAACTTGTGCTCCGGGGCGAACTGGTGACAGTGGCGGAGCCGTCTGTTCCGGCTGAGTACCGCCCGAGCTCACTGGCGGAGGGCGCTGGGCCGGTCGCTGTCGGGGCGGGCCTCGGCCTGCTGGCGAAGGCGGGGGCAGCCCTGGCCAGGGCAGTGTGGGGCTGGCTGAGCTCGCCGGGCACGGATACGGGCCAGGCTGGCGCCGAGGACCGCTCATACGCCGGGCTGGGCGACGGTGGAGGAAGCCGCCGGGCACGTCGCCGGCGGCGAGGCGGGAGAGGATAGGGGTTCGATGAGAGCCGAGAGATGGCTGTCGATAGGCCTATTCGTGCTCCTGGCGGCGGGGTGCGCTGCCTCGGACCGGTTACCGCCGGAGGGAACCGATGCTCCGGCGCCCACACGCCCTGAGGCAACGGTAACCTGTACGGCCGCTGGCGCGGCTCAGGACACGCCCACGCCCACTCTGGGAGAGGCTTCTCCCGGCGTCACGGTCACCATAGTGTACGACAACAACGTGGGCGACGAGCGTGTACAGACAGCTTGGGGCTTCTCCTGCCTGGTTCAGGGCACAGAGCAAGCCGTTCTGTTCGATACCGGGGGCGACAGTCCCACACTGTTGAGCAACATGCGTGTCTTGGGACTAGATCCCCACGAAGTCGACGTGGTCGTCATCTCCCACGTGCACGGCGATCACATCGGTGGACTGGCCGGTTTCCTGGAGGAGAATGGCGACGTGACGGTCTATCTACCCCAGTCCCTACCGCAGGCCACGAAGGACGCGACCAGCGACGCTGGGGCGCAGGTGGTCGAGGTAGGCGGCCCGGTGCAGATCTGCGAGCACGTCTACTCGACAGGCGAGATGGGCGAGGCGATCAGGGAGCAGTCGCTGATCGTGGAAACGTCAGAGGGCCTGGTGGTGATCACAGGCTGCGCCCACCCGGGCGTCGTAAGCATCGTGAGACGCGCCAAGGAACTGATGGGCCAGGACGTTCATCTCGTCCTCGGCGGCTTTCACCTGGGCAGCGCGAGCGAGGCGGAGATCGGAGCTATCGTCGATGCCTTCGTGCAGATGGGAGTGGATCAGGTGGCGCCTTGTCACTGCTCGGGTGACGCGGCCCGGAGCCTGTTCGGCGAAGCGTACAGGGATGATTGCATCCTCGCCGGCGCCGGCAGCCGACTGGAGATACCAGAATGAAGCTGCAGGTTGTCTACGACAACACGTCGCTCTCTCCGCGCCTGGTCTCGAAGTGGGGCTTTGCCTGCCTGGTGAACGACCACCTGCTGTTCGATACCGGCGGCGATGGACCGACTCTGTTGGCCAACATGGACGAGATGGGTATCGACCCGGCAGCGGTGGAGGCAGTCGTCCTTTCGCACGCTCACGGCGACCACACCGGAGGGCTGGCAGGGCTGCTGGGCATGGGGGTCCGTCCCACGGTCTACGTGCTCCCTTCCTTCCGCTCCCGCTTCAAGGCGGAGGTGGATTCGGTGACTGAGGTGGCTGAACTGGACGGGCCTGCGGAGATCAGGCCCGGGATGCACAGCACGGGGCCAGTGGGATCGCGCCCTGCCGAGCAGGCGCTGGCGGCGGAGAGCGGCGATGGGCTGGTCGTCGTGACCGGCTGCGCCCATCCCGGCGTGGTGGAGATGGTGCGCCGGGCGAAGGAGAGCGTGGACGGAGAGGTGGCCCTGGTGATTGGGGGCTTCCATCTCGGCGACGCCAGCAGAAGGCAGGTTGGCCGAGTCGGCGCCGGCCTGCGCAAGCTCGGCGTGCGGCGGATCGCTCCGTGCCACTGCACGGGGGACAAGGCAATCAGACTGCTTGCAGAGGAATACGGGGCGGACTGCCTCGAGGTTGGCGTGGGCCGAGTGATAACCTGGGCCTAGACTGAGGGGGTTGCCTGCAACGAGGGAGTAGATTGAATGCCGGTTTACGAGTACCGCTGTCTTGACTGCAAAGAGGAGTTCGAAGCCCTGGTGCGAGGCGAGCATGGAGCTAGCTGCCCACGGTGTGGAAGCAGTTCGCTGGAGAAGCTGCTCTCCGCCCCGATTGCGTTGAGCGGGCGGACGGCCCGGCAGGCGGGGCGTACCTGCTGCGGCCGAGAGGAGAGGTGCGATACGCCGCCCTGCTCCCAAGGGAATGGGTGCAGGCGAGCCTAGTGATAGGAGGTGATTTGCATGTTTGGAGGTCGTGGAGGTGGAGGTGGCCGCGGAGGCGGGAGTGGGCCCGGCCGGATGGGCGGTCCCAAGGCTGCTGGGCCGGGTGGCAAGTGCGTCTGCCCCAGCTGTGGGCACAAGGCGGATCACGTTGCCGGCCAGCCCTGCTACCAGAAGAAGTGCCCCAAGTGCGGCACGAAGATGGCCCGCGCATGAGCGGCTAGCCGGCGCTGTTCGTATGACGCATAGGCTGCCGATCCGCACAGAGAGCCTCACGCTTGACAGCATTCGCTGACTGGGTAGAATAGCGACTGCGATGCAATTGCAGTAAGGAGCTGTCAAATGTGGATAGTGCGATTCGCGCTTGTTGGCTCACTGTTCGTGTTCGTCCTTGTCGGCCGCCATGTCTTGAGGCACCGCACCCGGTACCAGAGGTGTCTTGAGAGCGGACCGTTCAACTACCTGCTCGTGATCGCGTATCAGCTTCTCTGCTACCTGGCAGTCGGCTTGCCATCCGAACCAGACAGAGGGTCGGAGGCAGCCTTCTTCACTGATCCTCTGGCGAGGACCGGGCTGTCGGTAGTTGGCCTGCTGCTGATTGCCTCGGCCGTTCTGGTGTACGTCATCGCCCTACGGCAGAGGAAGGTGCTCGGTGGTCAGGATGTCGAAGCGGGGCTTCTTGTGTCGGGTGCCTATCGCTTCTTCAGGCATCCGCTCTACACAGCTGTTGTGTGGATATCACTGGGCCTGCCTCTCGTGACGCGCAATGTGGACGGACTGATTGCGTTTCCCGCTGTCCTTCTGGCCAACGTTGCCCAGGCGGCAGTGGAAGAGAGCTGCGACGTTGGTGTGCGTTTTCGGGCCGAGTACAAGGAATACAGGAAGGGAACAAGGATGCTTGGGCCGGTGTGGCTCTGGGCAGGTCTGCTTGCGATCCTCCTGGCTCTGATGGGGGTCGCGTACCTGCCGTAGCCGGGAGGCGCGCTCTGCAAGGCCCTGTGGGGCGCTGCGCGCGTTCTGTGGCTGCGGTCTCTGGCGCGAGTTCTGGGATGACAAAGCAAAGGCAAATGAGCATCTGGGGCATCGGCCCCAAGCTCACGGTGGGCTCGCTTGTCTGCTTCGTCCTGGCGCTTGCCGCGCACTACGCCTGGTATCCGCTGTTCGTCATTCGAGGAATACCATACGCCGTCCTATCCGCATGCGGCCTGATCATGGTCTCTGCCGGCATCCCCTTGTGGGTAGCCGCCTCCAGGGAGGTAGATCGGGCGTTCGAAGCCGGTGAGCTGGCCACTCAGGGCGTCTGCGGCCTGTGCCGTCACCCGATCTACGGGGCTGCCACGTTCTTGGTCGTGCCCGGGATCCTTCTGTTCTTTCGCTCCTGGATCCTGCTCGCCGTGCCGGTGGCGATGTACGTCCTAGGCCGGTTCCTCGTCCAGCATGAGGAGGCGCACTTGCGGGAGGAGTTCGGGCAGCCCTATCTTGAGTATGCCGAGAGGGTCAATGCGCTTCTTCCCAGGTTCTGGCGGCTATACAGCACGATGTGGTATCCGGTCGACACCGGTCAGGTGGCGGAGCGCGTGTACGCGGTCCGGGTGCGGGACGTCAATGCGTTCATCTACACCGACGAAGAGGACACCGTTGCGATCGATGCCACCTATGCGGCTGCGCCTCTGCTTGAGGAGCTGAGGAGCCTCCGGATAGCGCCGCAATCAGTCACGCACGTCTTCCTGACTCACGCTGACCTGGATCATGCCGGTGGCCTGGACGCTTTTCCTAATGCTGAGGTGTACCTTTCCACGGACGAAGAGCAGATGATCGACGGGACAACCGCCAGGTTCTTGGGGCTATATCACTGCCCGGTGCTTTCACGCCAGTACCATCTGCTTGAGGCGGGCGAGATCGTTACGGTTGGCGCAATCGAGGTTCAGGCGATCAGCACGCCCGGACACACTCCTGGGTCGATGTCCTATCTGCTGAATGGCCGAGCGCTCTTCACGGGCGATACGCTTATCCTCCGAAACCGTCAAGCCCGCGCCTTCTATCGTCTCTTCAACAATGACACAGCCCTGCAGAAGCAGTCGATCAGGAAGCTGGGCTCCGCGCAAGGGATTGACCTGCTGTGTACGGCCCATACAGGGTGCACGCGAGACTACTCACGTGCGATGCGCAGCTGGCGGGGCGAAGCGCATGGTGCGTCCCTGGTGCGTGCCACACGGGATGCGGAGACGGGCGGAAAGGATTGGCGTCAGCAATGATCGTCACCGTTGCCAGCGGCAAGGGCGGCACCGGCAAGACGACCGTAGCCGTCAGTCTGGCACTGAGCCTGGCGGCGGCGGACGACTCGGTCACCCCGCTGCTGCTCGACTGCGACGTGGAGGAGCCGAACGCTGCTCTCTTCCTCGAGAAGCAGCTGCGGCCGCCGGCCGTACGGGAGCGGCGCGATGTAGGGCAGATGATTCCGCGGGTCGATCTGGACAAGTGCACCTACTGCGGGCGCTGCGCGGAGGTCTGCCAGTACAACGCTATCGCTGTAGCGGGCAAGAACGTACTTGTCTTCCCCGAGCTGTGTCACGGCTGTGGCAGCTGTACGCTCAATTGCCCCGAGCAAGCCATCAGTGAGGTGTTGGACGTGACGGGCACCGTGGAGCGCGTACAGGGAAGCGTGATCGAGTTTGGGCAGGGTACGATGAACGTGGGTGAGCCGATGGCCGTGCCCATCATTCGTCAACTGAAGGTGTGGGCCATCCCGCCCGCCGCGGGCAGACGGCCCGTCATCCTGGATGCGCCCCCCGGTACCGCGTGCCCGGTCGTTGAGAGCATGGCTGGAGCCGACTTCGTCCTGCTGGTCACCGAGCCGACGCCATTCGGCCTGCACGATCTGCGCATGGCCGTCCAGGTCGCTCGCGACGAGCTTGGCTTGCCGGTGGGCGTGGTGGTGAACCGGGATGGCGTGGGAGACCACGGCGTCGACGAGTACTGCGCTGGGGAGTCGATCCCCATTCTGATGCGCATCCCGCTCGATCGGCGCATCGCTGAGGCCTACTCGGAAGGCAAGCCGCTGGTAGACGTGCTGCCCCAGTACTGCGGGCGATTCGTCGAGCTCTGGGAGCGGATCGGCTTGCTCAAGACAGCAGACTAGCTGGGGAAGGAGGGTGGAGATGTGTCAGGCAAGGGTGTACCTGGGAGATGAGCTGATCGCTGAGGACGTCACCGGCCTGGAGCGGGCGGATGGGGGCGTGGTCCTGACCAAGTTCTTCGAAGAGCCCCGGCTGGTTGCCGGCGCCGTCCGCAAGATCGACTTTCTGAAACATCGAGTGCTGCTTCAGCGCATGGAAGAGGTGGGGGATGAGGGAGATCGATAAGCTTCGGGTGCTACTGCCTCACTGGATCGAGCACAATGGCGAGCACGCCGCTGAGTTCCGGGGTTGGGCTGAGCGGGCTGGTGCGGCGAAGGATGCGCTGCTGGACGCTGCACGCCTGCTAGAAGAGGCAAACGTGCGCCTGGGAGAGGCCCTGGAGGGATTGGGCGGCGCGCTTCAGCACGACCAGGACCACGAGCACCATCACAGCTGAGACATGTGCGCATGAGACAATTGGTTATTCTGAGCGGCAAGGGAGGCACCGGCAAGACGACGATCGCCGCTGCGCTGGCCCATCTGGCCTCCCAGAAGCTGCGCATCGTGCTGGCTGACGCGGACGTCGACGCTGCGAACCTGGAACTGGTGCTCGATCCGGCCAGGCAGGAGGAGCACGAGTTCAGAAGTGGGCAGGTGGCTGTGATCGACGCGGACAAGTGCGTCGCCTGCGGCACCTGCGAGAGTGTCTGCCGCTTCGGCGCGGCACGTGCTCCTGAAGAGCCGTTTGTGTACGCTTACCACGTGGATCCCGTGGCCTGCGAGGGGTGCGCCGCCTGCTACTACCAGTGCCCCGGGGAGGCGATCCGCATGGAGGAGCAGCAGGCCGGGCTCTGGTTTCGGTCCGAAACCCGCTTTGGCCCGCTCTTCCACGCTCACCTCTTCGCCGGGCAGGAGAACTCCGGCAAGCTGGTAACTCTGGTCAAGCAGCAGGGACGTCTGGTGGCGATCGACAGCGGCGCGGAGTTGCTCCTCGTCGACGGCCCGCCCGGCATCGGCTGCCCGGTCATCTCGGCCAGCGCCGGCGCGGACATGGCGCTGCTCGTCGTCGAGCCGACCGTCTCCGGTGCACACGACCTGGATCGCATTCTGGGCACCACCAACCACTTCGGTATCCGCTCCGTGGCGGTGATCAACAAGGCGGACTTGAACCCGGCTCGCTCAGACGAGATCGCGGCGTATTGCGCCGAGCACGGCGTCGAGGTGGTGGGACGGGTTCCCTACGACGACGTCGTCACCAAGGCGATGGTGCAGGGGCAGCCGGTGACTGATTTCGCGGATGGCCCTGTGAGCCACGCCCTGACCGATGTGTGGGAGCGGCTGCACGCTTTGCTGCTGGGCGGGGCTGGGGAATGAGCGATTCCGGAGCTTTGCTCGATGCTATCAGGGAGCGACTATCCGCAGTCGTCGATCCCGAAACCGGCGTGGATGTGGTGCGCATGCGGCTGATCGAGGAGCTTGCCGTGGACGACAGCGGTGTGGTGAGGTACACCTTCCGGCCCTCTTCCCCGTTGTGTCCCCTGGCAGTACGGCTGGCCCTCTCAATCCGAGAGGCGGTGGCCGGGGTGGAAGGCGTGACCAGCCAGCAGATCGAAGTGGCCGGCTATGTGGGGGCCGAGGAACTGAATGCTCTGCTGCGGGAGGAGGGGGCGTGATCGCCTTCGGGCCGGTCCCATCGAGGAGACTGGGTCGCAGCCTGGGGATCAACAACATACCGCCCAAGGTGTGTACCTACTCCTGCGTCTACTGCCAATTGGGCCGCACCGGCACGATGCAGCTGCAGAGGGGCGAGTTCTACCCACCACAGGACGTGGTGAGCAGCGTCAAGGGGAAGGTCGACGAGGCTGGCCAGGTTGGCGAGCCGATCGATTACCTGACCTTCGTCGCTGACGGCGAGCCGGCGCTGGACGTGAACCTGGGTCGCGCTATCGAGCAGCTCAAGCCTATGGGGATCAAGATAGCTGTGATCAGCAATGCCTCTCTCATCGCCCGCCCCGATGTGAGGCATGATCTGGCGAAAGCAGACTGGGTCTCCCTGAAGATCGACTCCGTGCATGAAGAAACCTGGCGCCGGATCAACCGGCCTCACGGCTCGCTGGAGCTGCCCTCGATTCTCGAGGGTGCTGTCGAGTTCAGCGCAGAGTTCGGGGGGCAGCTGGCGACGGAGACGATGCTCGTCCAGGGTATCAACGATGGGGCGGAGCGTATGGAGGAGGTGGCTGGCTTCCTGGCCCGCCTGAGGCCGAATGTCTCCTATCTATCCATCCCTATCAGGCCCCCGGCGGAGAAGTGGGTATCCCTGCCGGCCGAAGAGACGATCAACCGTGCCTGGCAGGTCCTGCGCGAGCGGGTTGACCGCGTGGAGTACCTGATCGGCTACGAGGGAGACGCCTTCGCCCTCACCGGTGACGTCGAGGACGATCTCTTGAGCATCACCTCGGTCCACCCAATGAGAGAGGATGCTGTACGAGAGTTCCTGGCCTCGGCCGGGGCGGACTGGGCAGTTGTGCGCCGGCTGCTCGATGAGGAGCGCCTGGTCGAGACCCCGTACAGGGGCCAGACGTTTTACTTGAGAAGCCTGTCCTGACTACTTGACGTGCCGTCAGGGCAGATCCTGGCTCGACAGCCACCAGGAGACCCCGTCCCCTGTTCGTTGCGGGGCAGGCGGTCTCCTTCTTTCTGCCTGCAGCACCGGCTCGGCTGCTCGACGCGTGCGGGCCGGCTTTGGTTGTAACGGGGGGTCGATTCGGGTATAATGACGGGCTGACCGGCCGCCGCCCAGTCGACGGCCGGGCCAATACTGATGCACGAGTTGTCCATAACCCAGAGCCTCTTGGATGTGGCCCTGCGCCACGCGGAGAAGGCGGAGGCGCAGCGAATCACCCGGCTCAATCTGGTGATCGGCGAGCTGGCCAGTATCGTCGACGAATCCGTGCAGTTCTGCTGGGACCTGGTCAGCAAGGGTACCATGGCTGAGGGAGCCGAGCTGAGCTTCGAGAGAGTGCCGGGGCGGCTGCGCTGTACGGGATGCGGTCGCGAATTCGCACTGGGGGGCCGGGAGTACGTCTGCCCGGACTGCGGACAGAGGCAGGTTGTGGCAGTTGGGGGCGACGATTTCAGGCTGGAGAGCATTGAGATAGAATGACCGGAGTAAGGCAGGTATCCGTTGTCGAGGATATCCTGAGCGCCAACGACCAGCTAGCTGCAGCGAACCGAGAGCGCTTTGACGCATCTGGTGTCTTCGCGATCAACGTGATGGCCTCTCCCGGAGCAGGCAAGACCAGCCTGATAGAGCGGACGATTCAGGCGCTGGGCGAAGAGCTGCGAATAGGCGCCGTCGATGGTGACATCGCCTCAACCGTGGACGCCGACCGCTTCGCTGCACTGAACGTGCCGGCGGTGCAGATCAACACTGGCGGGGCGTGCCACCTCGATGCGGTGATGCTCCAAGGGGCGCTTCCCCAGCTGGACCTTGGCGAAATCGATCTGCTGATCATCGAGAACGTTGGGAACCTGGTCTGCCCTGCGGCATTCGATCTGGGGGCGCACCGGAGCGTTCTCATCGCCAGCGTCCCCGAGGGCGATGACAAGCCGTACAAGTACCCCCCGATGTACCGCGGTGTCCATGCGCTCGTTCTGAATAAGATAGATGTCCTCGCGGCCTTCGACTTCGACATCGACTACTTCCGCCGCGGTGCGGAGGCGCTCAACCCCGGCCTGGCCTTCTTGCCGGTCTCCTGCAAGACGGGCGAGGGGCTCGATGGGTGGTTGACCTGGCTGCGAGGTGAGGTGGCTGCCAATGTGTCTGGCAATCCCAGGCCGCGTGGTTGAGATCGATCAAACGGAGGCGCTGCTGCCGATGGGCCAGGTCGATTTCGGCGGGGTGAGGCGCCAGGTGTGCCTAGCTTACGTCCCTGAGGCGCAGGTCGGCGACTACGTACTGGTTCACGTCGGTTTCGCCATCAGCCGTCTGGACGAGAGGGATGCGGTGGAGCGGCTGGAACTGCTCGCCCAGAGCGGCGCGCTAGAGCCGAGGCCGGCCGGTAAGGCAGACAAACGGCGGCCGCAAGCAGTAGCGGAGGTACCGCGTTGACCTGCCAGGGAGCCACGTGCGGCGCAGGCTGTGGAGAGCCGGAGGGCCAGAGGAGGAAGCGAATGAAGCTCCGCGAGGTACTGGAGATCATCGAGGGCAAGCTGATATCGAAGGACGTCGACCTCGATCTAGAGATCGAGATGGGATGTGGCGCTGACCTGATGAGCGACGTTCTGGCCTTCACCCACGAAGGCACTCTCCTGCTCTCTGGTCTTACCAACCCCCAGGTGGTGCGGACGGCGGAGATGGCCGGCATAAGGGCTATCGTCTTCGTTCGGGCCAAGATCCCACCCCCCGAGACGGTCAGCCTGGCCGAGGAGAAGGGCATACCGCTGCTGGCATCCAAGTACACCATGTTCGAGACGAGCGGGCGACTCTACGGCGCCGGGCTGCCCAGCTGTGGCCTTTTCGAGCTGACGCTGCGCCAGTGGCGAGAGGCATTGGGAGACAAGAAGTAGGCCCGGCGCTCCTCTGCGGGCGCCCCATTGAGTACAGCGTGCCAGGAGCGAGATGGAAGACGGTTTGCGGGATATCGTAGTCGTGGGTGGAGGGCCGGCCGGCCTAACCGCCGCTATCTATGCTGCTCGGGATCGGCTGGACGTGCTGGTGTTGGAGAAGGGGCTCTGCGGGGGTCTTCCGGTGACCACAGAGGTGCTTGAGAACTACCCCGGGTTCCCGGACGGCGTTGACGGGCCGGAGCTGATGGAGAAGTTCAAAGCCCAGGCAGAGCGGTTTGGAGCGGAGGTGGCCGAGTTCAAGGAAGTGACCAGGGTTGCGCCGGCCAGCGGCTACCTGCGCGTCGAGGCGGGCGGCGAGGAGCACCAGGCGCGGGTGGTGATCATCGCTTCGGGCAGCGTGCCCAGGAAGCTGGGCATACCCGGAGAGAAGGAGTACACGGGCCGAGGGGTGTCCTATTGCGCTACTTGCGACGGCCCGCTCTACCGGGATCAGGACGTCGTCGTCGTTGGCTGCGGTAACTCGGGGCTGCAGGAGGGAGAAGCGCTGCTCAAGCACGTCAGGTCCGTGACCTTCATCGAGTGCCTGGACTGCATACGGGGCGAGATGATACTGCAGGAACGACTGCTGAAGAGGGACGGTGTTCGCCTCCTCCTCAGCCACCAGCTCGCGGCTATTGAGGGCGATGAGCGCGTGCGGGCGGCGGTGGCGACGAACCTGAAGACCGGAGAGAACGAGCGCGTCGAGACAAGCGCCGTCTTCATCTACGCCGGGTTTCTGCCCAACACGGCCTTCGTGGATCCCGCGGTAGAGAAGGACCAGGCAGGCTGGATTGTCACCAACGAGGCCATGGAGACAAGCGTCCCCGGGATCTATGCCGCGGGCGACGTACGCTCGAAGTGGATCAGGCAGATAGGCGTCGCCTGCGGCGAGGCAACGATCGCTGCCATCACGGCCAGTCAGTACCTCAGGGAGGTGCACGGCCAGGCCTGAGCCGCCCTGGGGCCGAGACGTCCCGCCTGCGCGCCGGCGAGCAGGCCGGTGTAGCGAAGGTGGTGAAGTGGAACCAAGGTCCGCCAAGGACATCACCAAGCTTCAGGAACTGGCCTACGAGCTCAGGGTTCGGCAGGCGATGACGCGGGACGTGATCACGGTCCCGCCGGACATGACGATGAATGAGTTCCGCGACGTGCTGCGCAATCACCGCATTTCGGGTGCTCCCGTGGTGGACAAGGGACGACTCGCTGGCGTTATCAGCACCGAGGATCTGATCGGGGCGCTCGCGTCAGGAGAGCCGGATGCGACGGTCGGCGACAGAATGAGCACCGACGTGGTGACTCTGAGGCCGGACGAGCCCCTGGTGCACGCAGTAAGCAAGTTCGGCAGTGCCAGCGTCGGTCGCTTTCCGGTTCTCGACGACCGAGGCCAGCTGATCGGGATCCTGACCAAGGGAGACATAGCCAGGGCCATGCTGAAGAGGATGGACCTGGACTACCGGGCCGAGGAGATACAAAGCTACCGGGCCAGTCACATCTTCGAGGATATCGTTGCCGATAAGGTCACGCTTGTGCTGGGCTACCAGGTGGCCGGCAAGGATTTCGAAAAGGCCGGCGCCGCTTCGAGCAGCCTGAAGAAGGCGCTGGGCCGGCTCGGCCTGCACCCCGCCGTGATCCGACGTGTCGCCGTGGCGACGTACGAGGCGGAGATGAACATGGTCATCTTCGCCGATGGTGGTGAGATCGTGGCCGAGGTGCGGCCGGATCGTATCAAGATCGAGGCTGTAGACAGGGGGCCGGGAATCCCGGACATCGAGCAGGCCAAGAGGCCAGGCTACTCCACGGCTCCTCCCTGGGTGCAGGAATTGGGTTTTGGCGCCGGAATGGGCTTGCCAAACATCGAGGCCTGCGCGGACGAGATGCGGCTGGAGTCCACTGTCGGCGTCGGCACACACTTGACGGTGATCGTCTACCCCAGCGGTAGGGCGGGGTAGCGCAGGGGATTGATTGAGGACTGCTATGAGCTTGATGATTCTGCAAAAGGATGCGCTCGTGCCGTGGGTCGAGGCACTGCTGGCCGAGCAGCGAGTGGTGGGCCCCCAGGCCAAGGGTCCCAAGTATGTCTTCGGTCCACTGGCCCGGGCCGATCGGCTGAGGCTCGATTACGACACGACGATCCTGCCGCCGAAGGTGGCGCTGCAGCCGCCGGAAGAGCGCCTGGCCAAGTATGGGCTCTCGGCCAAGCCCGGTGTCGAATCGATCATCGAGGCCGAGCAGACCGTCCTCTTCGGCGTGCATACGTGCGATCTGCACGCCATCAGGCTGCTGGATGCCGCGCTTGGCGCGGATCCTCCGGATGCCCACTACCTGGAGCGGCGGGGCCAGACCACGATCGTCAGCCTCGAGTGCCTGCAGCCGTGTGACGAGAACTCGTTCTGCAAGGACATGGGCACTCTTTCCGCCGACGAAGGGTACGATGTCCATCTGACCGACGTAGGCGAGGCATATGCCGCCAGCGCTGCGACGGATAGGGGCAGGGCGCTGCTGGAGAAGTGCGCGGGTGCTCGTGAAGCGACCGACCAGGACGTTCGGCAGCTCAACGAGACGCTGGGCGCCAAGTGGCCGCGCTTCCAGCGCCGGCTGCTCTTCGACTCCGCAGAGCTCCCCGCCTTGCTGGCTACGGCTCACGATCATCCTCTGTGGGAGGAACTGGGCAGGCGCTGCTTCGCCTGCGGATCCTGCACCAACGTGTGCCCCACCTGCTACTGCTTCAATGTCACCGACGAGGTGGACATGCTTCAAGCGGAGGGCGTGCGGAAGCGCCGCTGGGACTCGTGTCAGCTCGACGAGTTCGCCCGGGTGGCCGGAGGTGAGAACTTCCGGGAGGCACGCTCCTCCAGACAGCGCCATCGCTTCATGCGTAAAGGCAAGTATCTGTACGAGAAGTACGGAGAGTTGGGCTGCGTAGGGTGCGGGCGCTGTATTCGCACCTGCCTGGTGCACATCAACATCGTCGATGGATTCAACAGGCTGTACAGCACGTGTACGGGAGGAGGTGGGGAATGAAGGCCTCCACTTACGCGCCCGACGTCGCCCGCATCGAATCCGCGGCGCAGATAGCGCCGCGCGAGAAGCTGTTCACCATCGAGTTCCCTAAAGGGCGGAGTCTGGGACACGGACCGGGCCAGTTCGTCATGCTCTCGGTTCTGGGCGTCGGTGAGGCACCGATCTCGGTCAGCTCCTCTCCCAGCCGCTCCAATGGATCGTTCGAGCTGTGCGTCCGGCGTGTAGGCGACGTGACCAATGCTCTTCACGAGCTGGGGCCGGGCGACACGGTCGGCATTCGCGGCCCCTTCGGCCGCGGTTTCCCCTTAGAGAAGATGCGCGGGAAGGACCTGCTCTTTGCCCCCGGCGGTCTGGGGCTGGCGCCGCTGCGTTCCCTCATTAACGAGGTGCTGGACGAGCGGGATGCCTTCGGCAGGGTCATCATCCTCTGCGGCGCGAAACGGCCGGACGAGCTGCTGTTCCGTGACGAGATGGACGAGTGGGTGGCCCGCGATGATGTCGAATGCCGGATCACCGTCGACCGGGGCGACGAGACCTGGGATGGACATGTCGGCGTGATCACTACTCTCTTTGCCGATGTAGCACTCAATCCTCGGAATACGGTGGCCGTGACCGTCGGGCCGCCGATAATGTATCGCTTCGTGCTGATGGAGATCCTCGGCAAGGGCATAGCCGAGAACAATATCTATCTCTCTCTTGAACGGCGGATGAAGTGCGGGGTGGGCAAGTGCGGCCACTGCCAGATCAACGACCTCTATTGCTGCCAGCAGGGCCCGGTCTTCTCCTACGCCGAGATCAAGAACGTGCCGGAGGCATTGTGATGGCTCGAGCTAAACCGAAGGTGGCGTTCTTCGACTTCGCCTGCTGTGAAGGCTGCCAGCTCACCGTAGTCGATTCGCTCCAGACACACCTGGAATTGCTGGATGCGGTGGACATCGTCAACTGGCGTGAGGCGAGCTCGCGGCGGGACGAAGACTACGAGATCGCCTTCGTCGAGGGCTCGATTACGAGGCCGGAGGACGAAGAGCGGATCGAGAAGATACGCGCCCAGGCGAAGGTGCTGGTGGCGCTGGGCGCTTGCGCTCACACGTCGTGTATCAATGCGCTGAAAGGCCTCCATCCACTCGCGGATGTCCGCCGCTGGGTGTATGGGGACAGGGCGGATTGGTACGATACCTACGACGTCAGGCCGATTACGGCGGTGGTTGAGGTAGACGCAGTCGTCCCCGGCTGCCCGATCGACCGGGAGGAGTTCGTGCGGGTGGTGAAGGCGCTGCTGGTGGGGAAGAAGCCGCCCATACCGGACTACCCGGTCTGTGTCGAGTGCAAGCTGAAGGGCAACGTGTGCGTCTATTTCCTCGACCCCCCGCGCCCCTGTCTGGGACCTATCACGCGCGCCGGCTGCGACGCTATCTGCCCCACCTACGGGGACGCTTGCGAGGGGTGCCGGGGGCTGATCCCCAACCCAAACGAGAACGCTATGAAGGAGGTCCTGGCGGAGGCCGGCCTGACAGTGGAAGAGATGATGAGTCGGATCACTATGTTCAACGCTGGCCATGCGTCGGGCTCGGAGGAGTGGGAAGGTGAAGATTGATGTACATCACGTGACCCGGGTCGAGGGACACGGCAACATCGCCGTCGACATCGACAAGGGTGAGATAAAGGAGTGTCGCTTCGACGTCGTCGAGGCGCCCCGCTTCTTCGAGGCGATGGTTCGCGGCCGTCCCTACAATGAGCTGAACCACATTACGTCCCGTATCTGCGGCATCTGCTCGGTGGGCCACAGCACGACCAGCGTCCAGGCGACCGAGAAGGTCATGGGAGTCGAGCTGTCGGAGCAGGCGCTGCTCCTGCGCAAGCTCATCTTCCATGGGGAGATCATCGACAGCCACGTGCTCCACACCTATTACCTGGCTGCGCCGGACCTGCTCGGCGTGGACAGCGTGATCCCGCTGGCCGAGACCCATCGTGGGGTGGTCGAACGTGCTCTGCGCATCAAGAAGCTCTCCGGCGATCTGTGTGCGATGGTTGGAGGCCGGCACACACACCCCTGCGCGCTTGTCGTGGGTGGCTTCACGCACACGCCGACGACTGACGAGCTGGAGGTAATGCACGCTCGCCTGGTTGACGCGCGTGCAGATATGGACGCAACGGTTGAGCTGTTCGCCGGGCTCGAGTGGCCCGAGTTCGAGCGGGAGACGGAGTACGTCAGCCTGCACCTGGATGATGAGTATGCGTTCATCGATGGGGACATCATCACCTCCGACGGTTTCTCCTACCCGCCGGAGGAATACCGGAAGGTGACCAATGAGGAGTGCGTACCAAGCTCTACCGCCAAGTGGACCCATCACAATAGGGATTCGTACATGGTGGGGGCACTGGCGCGGATCAACAACAACTTCGACCAGCTTCACGCCAGGGCCAAGGAGGCGGCCGACAAGCTTGGCCTGGAGCCGGTGGTTACGAACCCCTACCTCAACACTCCCGCCCAGGTTGTGGAGATGGTCCACTGCATCGAGGATGCGATCCGGCTCAGCGAAGAGCTGCTCGCCCGGCCGGTGCAGCCCGAGCCGCCAGCCGAGGTCGAGGTCAAGGCCGGGGAGGGCGTTGGAGCCTGCGAGGTTCCGCGCGGCATCCTCTTCCATCGCTACGTCTACGGCGACGACGGTGCATGCGAAGAAGCGGACTGCGTCATCCCGACGAACCAGAATATGGCCAACCTTAACCACGACATGGAGGCGCTGGTGCCGCAGATCAAGGGCAGGTCCAAGGAAGAGATCACGCTGCTGCTGGAGATGCTGGTACGGGCCTACGACCCCTGCATATCCTGTTCGGCGCACTTCCTGACTGTGGAGTTCGTGTGATGGCTCAGATGGAGGCGCTCGTTCTGGGGCTGGGAAACCCGCTGCGCCGGGATGATGGGGTCGGGCCGCGCCTGGTGGCGGAGCTGGCAAGCCGCGGCCTGCCTGAGGGCGTGAGCGCGCTCGACGGAGGCACGGCCGGGCTGGGACTGCTCTCGATGATCGAGGGTTGGAGGCGAGTTGTCGTTATCGACGCGGCCGACGTTTCGCGCGAGCCCGGGGAGTTCGTCCGCTTCCGGCCGGAAGAGGTCCATCTGGCCGGCGCGGCTGCCGGCTCGCGCGCTGGCAGCAGGCGTCCTGTGTCGCTGCACAACCTGGGGCTGGCGGAGCTCCTGGCGCTGTCCCGGCGGCTGGGGCGCACCGTACCTGAGATCGTGGTCTATGGCGTGCAGCCTGCCGACGTCGGCTGGGGCGAAGGGCTGAGCCAGGTGGTTGAGGCGGCGGTCCCGCGCCTGGCCGATGCAGTACTAAGGGAGACAATAGGAGAGTGCCATGCCGAAGATCCTGGTGATTGAAGACGACGCAGACATGGTGGCGGCTCTTCGTATGCCTCTTGAGGCGAACGGCTATGAAATCGTCGCCGCAGCAACCGGCGAGGAGGGCCTGAAGAAGGCCAAAGAGTCGAAACCTGACCTGATCATCCTCGACGTGATGATGGAGACGGCGACCGCCGGCTTCCAGGTGTCCCTCGAGCTGCGCAGCCGCGACCCGAAATCCGAGTATGCTGATTGCCGGGATATCCCGATTCTGATGCTGACCGCGATACATACCACTACGTCCCTCCGCTTCGGGCCGGACGAGGCCTATTTGCCGGTGGACGATTTCGTGGACAAACCGATCGACCCGGACGTGCTTGTGGAGAAGATGGAGCGGCTGCTAGAACGATCGAAGTAGGTCTGGCCGGTCGGCCGGGCAGCTGGTGAACCGGCCGGCGCGAGCTGCGAAAGAGCGAAAGGGGTAGCCCGCGGGCGTGGAGAAGCTGGAACAGGTGCTCGACCGTCTGGTCGCCGGGGTCCAGACCGCGCTGCGCGGAGACGGTGCGGCGGTGCGATTGCTGAACGGCGACGGCAGGCACCTGGTGCTGGGCGCTGCATCCGGTCTGGCGGCAGGGCGAGAGGGAACGGAGCGCGTCCCCCTCGAGGGCTGTCCGCTGGACGAGGAGGCGCTGGCGGGCGCGCCCGTCGTCGTTGTAGACGCTCGGGACGACAAGCGGGCTGCCTGCGTGCCCGAACAATGCCGGGCGGCTGTGTGTGTCTCGCTAGTCCACTCGGGTGAGCCGGTTGGCACTCTGCACGTCTACGGTAAGAAGCCGGGATCCTTTGACGAGGATGACGTCGCTTCGCTCGTGGCCCTGGGTGACCTTGGGGCGGCCGCTATAGCCTCGGCCAGAGCAGCCAACGCCCGGGAGAAGCTGGAGGCCAGCAAGGCCCACTTCGTCCGCGTGACCACGCACGAGCTGCGCTCCCCCGTCACGGTGGCGCAATCGCTCGTCAGGGGGGTCCTTAAGGGCTACGCGGGGGAGCTGAGCGAGAAACAGATGGACGTCTTCACGCGCGTCGCCGGCCGCCTCGATCACCTGGAGAACCTGGTCAACGATCTGCTGTCCCTGGCGGCCGGAAGGGCGCCGGAGCTGGCCGAGAAGGAGGGGCCGGTCATGCTGAGGGCGAGCGTCGGCCGGGCCGTGCTCCTTTTCCAGCCTCGGGCGGACGACAAGGGGGTCTCGCTGCGGCAGGAGACCTGCTGTGAGGGTCTGGTCATCTGGGGCACGGAGGAAGGGCTGGACAGCGTCTTTTCCAACCTGGTGAGCAACGCGGTGAAGTACACGCCCTCAGGCGGCCGTGTGCTGGTCACGATGCGCGCCACGGGTGATGAAGTAGTTGTCCAGGTGGCCGACACGGGCATCGGGATACCGGCCGAGGCCATCCCTCATTTGTTTGAGGAGTTCTACCGCGCCCCCAATGCGAAGGCGGCCGACGAGGCTGGCACGGGCCTGGGGCTGGCCATCGTCAGAGACCTCGTAGAGCGATATAGTGGCACGATCGACGTCGACAGTGAGGAGGGCAAGGGGAGTACGTTCACCGTGACGCTGCCCATCTATCGCTTCGACGGATAGCTCCCGTGCGGCCCGCGCGGGAACCGCCGCAGGGGAGCGGAAGCCGGCTCGAGAGAGCGCGACGCTGACATGGACGAACAGAAGGTGACCCAGAGCCTGCGGGCTCAGGCGCGAGAGCTCCTGGAGAGCGGGCGGGTGGACTGCGTGATTGGCTACGAGGCTGGTCCGCGTGATCGGGCCCGCCCTGTTTTCGTATATGATCCGGATCAAGTCGACCGGCTGATCTGGGATGATACGTGCGTCCACAACCTGGTGACGTACCTGCATGACAAGAAGAAGGCTCCTCGTCGGGGTGAGGAGCCGCCGCGGGTGGCCATTGTGGTCAAACCCTGCGACAGCCGGGCGATCAACGTCCTCCTGGCCGAGCGGCAGATCGAGCGCGAGCGTCTGTTCGTGATCGGCGTCGTCTGCGAAGGAATGGCCGGGCCGGATGACGGTCTGGCTGCGCGCTGCCTCCGCTGCGGCGACCGGGTGCCTGTGGTGCACGACGTTCTCGTGGGCGAGCCGCCGGACGCGCCCGCCGTCGAGGAGGCGTACGCCGACCTGGCGGCCGTCGAGAAGATGAAGCCTGCCAAGAGGCTCGCCTTCTGGCTCAGCCAGTTCGATCGCTGTATCCGCTGCTACGCCTGCCGCCAGGTCTGCCCGGGCTGCTACTGTACGACCTGTATGTTCGAGCGGGACGACGGCTTGTGGGTCGACGCGGGGATCGAGCTGGGGCCGAAGCAGGTTTTCCATCTGGGCCGGGCGCTCCATCTGGCGGGGCGCTGCGTGGAGTGCGATGAATGCGAGCGGGTATGCCCGATGGGGCTGCCTCTCAGCTTGCTGAATAGACGCATCGTGCGGGAGATCGAGGAGCTCTACGGCCACCGGGCCGGCCGTGATGAGGAATTGACGCCGCTGCTCTTCGAGCTGGGGGACGAGGGGTCGCCGATATGAAAGTGGCAACCCCAGATGCTGTTCTGGCCTGGCTAGGGCAGTTGGCCGACAGCGTCGATCTGATCGCGCCGTGCGACGTCGATGGCCACGTGCTGTATCGGCGAGTGACGGAGGCCAAGGACGTCCTGCTCGACTACGAGCGGCCCGAGCTCTCCGCCAAAGAGGCTGTGCTTCCCGCCACCGAGGTCATTCTGCGCATAGAGCGGCGGGGAAGCGAGGCGGCACTGGAGGATAACCTGCAGGACCGGCCGCAGGTCGTCTTCGGAGTGCGTCCCTGCGATGCGCACGGCATAGCCGTGCTCGACGCTCTACTGCTGCAGCAGGACCCCGTCGATCGATCCTATCAGCACCACCGCCAAAGGACGACGCTGGTCGGTCTGGCCTGCCCGAGAATGTGGGAAGGCTGTTTTTGTACGTCGATGGGCGGCGGGCCGGACGACCCGACCCACCTGGACGTGCTGCTGCGCGAGGTGGACGGCGGCTACGCCGTCGAGGCGATCACCGACAAGGGCACCGAGCTGCTGGAGGGGTTGGAGACGGAGACGCGCAAAGGAAAGGCAGTCGCTTCATCCAAGGAGGCGGAGGCGGTGCCGGTGACGGAGCCCGGCAAGTGGCGCCCGCTGTTTGAGGCCGACATCTGGCGGCGCCACGGAGAGCGATGCCTCAGCTGTCGCATCTGCACCTACGTTTGCCCCACCTGCCGTTGCTTCGACGTTGTAGACAGGGTGGTGGAGAGGCGCGAGGGCGCCACCCGCGTGGAACGCGTGCGCGTGTGGGATGCCTGCACCAGTCCCAACTACCGTCGCGTGGCCGGCGGCCACAATCCGCGCGCCACGAAGTCCGACCGGCTGCGCAACCGCTTCTTCTGCAAGTTCTGCTACTACCCTGAGGACTTCGGCCCCGTGGCCTGTGTCGGCTGCGGGCGCTGCGTCGTCTCATGCCCGGTCGATATCGACATCACCGAGGTGATGAAGGAAGTGGCGGAGCGGTAGAGGCGGCGCGCGCTGGGCTGTTCGAGACGATTGCGGCCGGTCGCCGGGATCGGCTGGTGCAATCAGGTGCGCGGGGAAGAGTTGTGATGGGCAGACGATGGCTACGAATGGTGGGGATATGCCTTGCGTTGGCCGCAGCCGGCTGTTCGACTGACGACGCGCCCGCGGAAGGAGCCCCCACTGCGACTGTGCAGGCAGCCGCGACGACGGCCGCGGCGGACGAAGGAGGGGGTGAAGTGGCTCTGGAGCTGACGAGCACGGCCTATTCGGATGGGGAAGCAGTACCAGCGCGATACACCTGCGACGGGGAGAACGTCTCGCCGCCGCTGGCATGGACTGGCGTTCCGCAGGAGACGGCCACCTTTGCCCTCATGTTCGATGACCCGGACGCTCCAGGCGGTACCTGGGTCCACTGGGTCCTCTTCAACATTCCGGGCCAGACGCGCTCTCTCGCCGAGGGGCAGCCCGGCGTGGACGAGCTGCCGGACGGCAGCCGCCACGGGGCGAACAGCTGGCGCCGGCGTGACTACGGCGGTCCCTGTCCCCCCAGCGGCACCCATCGATACGTCCTCATACTGTATGCTCTGGACACAGCGCTCCAGGTGGCGCCTGGCGCCACCACAGTCGAGCTGATGGGTGCCATGGCGGGTCACGTTCTGGCCCAGGCGGAGCTCCTGGGGACCTATTCCCGGCAGTAGCGAGTTCGGAGCAGGGGTATCTACTCGCGCCGCCGACCGCTCAATCGGTATGGAGAAGGCGGGAAGCATGAAAGCAACGCTCGGTTTGATCATCCTGGCATTCGCGCTCGTGGCTCTGGTGGGCTGCACGCCCAGTGACGATGCCACGGCCACGCCGACCTCGGAGGCGGCCCAGCCGTCGGCAACCTCGGATTCTCCTGGCCCGGTGCCGGTGACCTCGCTCGACATCTCAGTTGCCGCCTTCGAGATCGGGGGCGAGATTCCAGAGCGCCATACGTGCTTTGGCGACAATGTCTCGCCTGCGCTGGAGTGGTCGGGCGTACCGGAAGGGACGGAGAGCTTGCTGCTGCTCGTCTACGATCTGGACGCGGACGCGCAGTCGGGAGCTTCCATACCCCCGGGATTCGTCCACTGGGTGGTGTACAACATTCCCACGACGGTCACTGGCTATGCCGAGGACGTGGCCGCAGGGGCGACGCTGGATGACGGAGCCCCGCAGGGCAGCAACGACTTCACGCCTTTTGCGGCAGAGGGAGCGCTCTTCCCCGGCGGCGCGCTCGCCAAGCTGGTGGGCTACGATGGGCCCTGC
This sequence comes from uncultured Anaerolineales bacterium, assembly GCA_964530325.1. Classification (GTDB taxonomy): domain Bacteria; phylum Chloroflexota; class Anaerolineae; order B4-G1; family B4-G1; genus CAZHAX01. Next base: position 310,583 of record CAZHAX010000001.1, read on the forward strand.
CCCGAAGACGAGCATCGCTACATCTTCGCCCTCTATGCCCTCGACACCGTTCTCGACGTGGCTCCCGGCGGGGCGATGCCCGAGATCTTCGAGGCCATGGCTGGCCACACGGTGGCTCAGGCGGAGTACATGGGAGTCTTCGCTCCTCCGCAGTGACGTTATCGGGGAGCGGTGAGGCGGGGCGATGAGGATAGGAGAATGATCGCGCAGACTGCCGACCCGATGCGCCCCTACACAGGCCGCCTGGCGGGAGTTCGGGACCTGGCGACCGGCATCAAGCTTTTCCAGGTCGAGCTGAACGAGCCAGCTGGGCAGGCGGCGTTCGCCTCCTGCAAGCCGGGCCAGTTCGCCTTCGTGTCTGTCTTCGGCGCGGGCGAAGCGCCCTTCGGCGTGACGTCGACGCCGGCGCGGACCTCCGCAATCGAGTTTGCCGTCGCGGAGCTGGGCCACGTGACACACGCGCTCCACACCCTCGAGGTGGGCGAGCCGGTCGGGATTCGCGGCCCGCTGGGCAACTGGTTCCCCATGGAGGAGCTCAAGGGGCAGAACGTAGTGATCCTTGGCGGCGGCATCGGCGGTGCCCCGCTCCGCCCCGTGATCCACACCATTCTGGACAACCGCTCCGACTATGGCCATCTCACTATCCTGTGGGCAGCGCGCAGCCCCGATCTGCTTGTCTTCACCGACGAGTTCGATGAGTGGGGCTCGGCTCCCGATTCCGAGTTCCACGTCACAGTAGACCAGGCGGACGATGATTGGAAGGGCAACGTAGGCCTGATCACTCAGCTGCTCGAGGACGTGGAGCCGGAGACGAAGAATGCTGTGGCCGTGACCTGCGGCCCGCCGATCATGATCCACTTCGCCTTCCTGGCCCTGCAGAAGATGGGCTTCCCGCCGGGCCGGCTGCTGACCACTCTCGAGGCTCGCATGCATTGCGGCATCGGCAAGTGCGGGCGGTGCAACATGGGGGAGAAGTTCGTCTGTACGGACGGCCCCGTCTTCTGGCAGAGCGAGATAGCGGGGTTCCTGGAGGGGTTTCTGTAGGCGGCGCATCGCCGCGGGTTAAGCCCCGCGGCTCAGAGCAGAACCCTGCTTCGCAGGCTGGGAAGAAGCCCGCGGAGCGCGGTTGAGCTGCGAGCCCGGCGGTTCGGCGCCGGGCGGGCACGGTATCCGAGGATTAGTATGTCTCTGGCAACCCTTGACAGCACAGACAAGCGCGTGCTGATGTTCGGCGGAAAGGGAGGGGTGGGTAAGACCACCTCCTCCGCCGCGGTGGCGCTTCACTTCGCCGCGGCCGGGCGAAAGACGCTGATCATCTCCAGTGACCTGGCCCCCTCGCTCTCCGACATCTTCGAGATGGAGATCGGGCCGGCGGAGAGGGAGGTGAAAGGCGGGTCCGGGCTTCATGCCCTGGAGATCGACCCGGACGAGGTGATGCGCCGCTGGAAGGTGAAGTTTGGCCCCGAGGTGTGCGAGGCTGCGGCCGTGCTCGTCGACCTGCCCTACGATGAGCTGGTCGATTACGTCGCTATGGCACCTGGCATTCAGGAGGAGTTCCTGTTAGACTACATCCTGGAACAGGTGAAGGGTGGCTACGATGCAGTCGTCTGGGATACGGCGCCGGCCGGCGATACGCTGCGGCTCCTAGGGCTGCCGGGACGGTTCATGGAGCACCTGCGAGTGGCGCCGAAGGTCTACCTGGGCGTCCGCGACCGGCTGGGCCTGGCGAAGGCGCCCTTTCTGGATATCATCGAGAGCTGGAAGGAGCTGGCCCGGCAGGTCGTCGCTTTTTTCAGCGACCCGGGGAACGCGGGCTTCGTGCTGGTCACGATACCCGAGGGGCTGGGCGTCTACCAGAGCAGGCGGGTGACCAAGGAGCTGGAGGAGCACGGGCTCCAGGTGGAGCATCTGATCATCAACGACGTGATAGTCGAGCCGGACTGCGGTTTCCACCGGCGGCGCTGGGAGATGCAGCAACCGTACATCAAGATGCTCGAGGAAGAATACGGAAACAGGATGACGGTCACGAAGCTGCCGCTTCTGCCCTATGAGGTCAAGGGAGTGGAGCGGCTGAGGGAAGTGGAGAGGCTGCTCTTTGCACAGGGCGGCGAGGGAGGCGGCCGATGAAGATTGGCGTCTACATATGCCACTGCGGCAGCAACATCGCTGGCGTCGTCGACTGCGCAGGTGTGGCAAGGTGGGCGGCCGGGCTGGACGCGGTGGCGATCGCCCGGGACTACCCCTTCATGTGCTCCAGCCTGGGCCAGGAGCTCATCCAGGAGGACATCCGGGAGCTGGGATTGGACCGCGTCGTGGTAGCCTCGTGCACGCCGCGCATGCACGAGCCGACCTTCCAGCGCGCCGTGGCCGCAGTCGGGCTTAACCCCTACTTATTCGAGATGGCTAACATCCGCGAGCAGTGTTCCTGGGTGCACGAGGACGGCGAGGCAGCGACGGAGAAGGCGAAGGCGCTCGTCGGCGCCGCGGTCGCCCGCGTGGCCCATCACCAGGCGCTGACGGCGAACCGCGTGCCCATCAATCCGGCCACGCTCGTGGTCGGAGCGGGAATCACGGGCATCCAGGCGGCGCTGGAACTGGCGGATGCGGGCTACCCGGTCTACCTGGTCGAGCGCGAGCCGTCCATCGGCGGCAGGATGGCCCAGCTTGATGAGACCTTTCCGACACTCGACTGCAGTGCCTGAATTCTCGGCCCCAAGATGATGGATGCCGGTCGGCATCCCAACATCACACTCCTGACCTACAGCGAGGTGGAGTCGGTCTCCGGGTACGTGGGCAACTTCGTTGCCCGCATCCGCAAGCGCGCCCGCTCAGTCGACGAGGAGAAGTGCACCGGCTGCGGCACGTGCGAGGAGAAGTGCCCCCGTCGGGTGGTCGACCGGGTCTTCGAGGTCGGGCTGGGCAAGCGCAAGGCGATCTACAGGCCTTTCGCCCAGGCAGTGCCTCCGTATCCGGTGATCGACCGCGACGAGTGCTTGTTCTTCACCAAGGGAAAGTGCCAGGTGTGCCAGCAGGTCTGCCCCACCGGGGCGATCGACTTCGAGCAGGAAGATACGATCCTGGAGGTGGAAGTCGGCAACGTCATCCTGGCCACAGGGTACGATCCGTTCGACGCCAGCCGCATCTCTCAGTATGGTTATGGGCGGCACGACAACGTCTTCACCAGTATGGAGGTGGAGCGGATGCTGAGCGGAGCCGGCCCCACGGGCGGAAGGGTCGTGCTTCGCGATGGAAAGACCGAGCCGGAGAGCGTCGCCGTCATCCACTGCGTGGGCAGCAGGGACGAGAACTACAGGGAGTACTGCTCGAAGGTATGCTGCATGTACTCGCTGAAGCTGGCCCACCTGGTGCATTCGAAGACTGGGGCGCAGGTGTACGAGTGCTACATCGATATGCGGACCGGCGGCAAAGCCTACGAGGAGTTCTACAAGAGGCTGCAGAAGGAGGGCACCATCTTCATCAACGGCCGGCCGTCTGAGATCCTGCCCGAGGAGGGCCAGCTGGCCGTCTACGTGGAGGACCGGGCCATCGGCAGGCCGATGCGGCTGCCTGTAGACATGGTTGTGTTGAGCATCGGGCTCGAGCCACGCTCCGATTCCCGGGCGGTGGCGCACATGATGGGCATCAGCTGCGACGCAGATGGCTGGTTCAAGGAGAAGCACCCCAAGCTCGATCCGGTGGCGACGATGACGGGGGGCGTCTTCATCGCCGGCTGCGCCCAGGGGCCGCGGGACATTCCCGACTGCGTGGCCCAGGGCTCGGCGGCGGCGGCGCGGGTGTTGACCTTCATCCGCCGCGGAGAGGTGGAGGCGGAGGCAGCCATCGCCGTCGTCGACGAGATGATGTGCGTGGGCTGCGGCCAGTGCATCGAGACCTGTCCCTACGCGGCGATCGAGTTCGTGGAGGAGAGGAAGGTGGCGTACGTCCAGGAAGCGCTGTGCAAGGGGTGTGGGACCTGCACCGGCACTTGCCCTTCGAAGGCGATCACGCTGCGCCACTTCACTGATCGCCAGCTTATCTCGGAGATGGTGGGAGCGATGAGCGTGATGTACGAGCTGGCGGAGGCTGAGTAGGGCTATGCGTCCAGTTCCGCTGCTGGCGTGCCTGGCGGAATGTGGCCTGCTGCTGAGCGGATGCGCGCCCTCTGTGCCGCCAGAGGCCGCAGTGGGTGATACGTGGGTGCGCCCTGCGGACCATATGGTGATGATGTATGTCCCAGCTGGCGAGTTCCAGATGGGCAGCAGCGACGCGGAGGTCGGCTTCGGGCTTTCTCTGTGCGCACAGTACGGCCAGGAGTGCGAGCGGTGGTGGTTTGAGATGGAACAGCCGGCGCATACTGTGGAGCTGGACGCCTACTGGATCGATCAGACCGAGGTCAGGATTGATCAGTACGACCTGTGCGTGAAGGCAGGGGAGTGCTATCTGCCAGTGAGAGGCAATTCCCGCACCCGGCAGTTCTACTACGCCGACGAATACTCCGGCTATCCCGTTATCTGGGTAGCCTACCAGCAGGCGGAAGCCTACTGCGAGTGGGCGGGCGGGCGGCTGCCGACTGAGGCGGAGTGGGAGTACGCGGCGCGCGGGCCTGAGGGACGCCTCTTCCCCTGGGGGGACGAGTTCGATGGGACGCGGCTGAATTACTGCGACGCCAGCTGCGCCGTCCCGGAAGATGCTGCCGGCACGCTCGACGACGGCTGGCCGGACACTGCGCTGCTGTGGTCCTATCCGGGCGGGGCCAGCTGGTGCGGGGCGCTCGATATGGCGGGCAACGTATCCGAGTGGGTCGCGGACTGGTATGGAGAGTACACTGCGGACAGGCAGACGAACCCGCTTGGGCCCGAGTCTGGCGAGATGCGGGTGATGCGCGGCGGTGGCTGGAGAAGCGTCCCAGCCCAAACGCTGAGCAGCAAGCGGGGTTGGGCTAACCCCCAGTCGACCGGATACGAGGACCTGGGGTTTCGCTGCGTGGTGGACATGGATTAGCCGGCCTGGCCAGCCGGGGCACCCGCGAGTCTATCTGAGGAGTGATTGTGTGGCCAAGAAGAGCTACGAGCCGAAGGTGATCGGCTTCCTCTGCAACTGGTGCAGCTACGCCGGCGCGGACCTGGCCGGCGCCAGCCGCCTCAAGTATCCGCCCAATCTGAAGATCATCCGCGTTCCCTGCTCGGGGAGGATCTCCCCTGAACTGGTGATCCGCACGTTCCGGGAGGGCGCGGATGGGGTGATGGTGCTGGGCTGCCACATAGGCGACTGCCACTACGGCACCGGCAACCATCGCACCGCCCGGCGGCTCCCTGTGCTCAAGGCGCTCCTGGAGTTCACCGGCATCGAGCCGGAGCGATTCCTGGCCAAGTGGGTCTCCTCATCAGAGGGCGACCTCTTCGCCCAGACGGTGCAGGAGTTCACCGAGCGCTTGAGGCAGCTTCCGCCCCTGCGCGACCAGTGGGAGGCCTGCGCTCCCCGCGCCGGTGGCGCGCGGCGGTAGGCACACGAGGAGATCGCTTCTCGTGGCGGCTGAACTCACGGGGCTGGTGCTTGCCGGCGGCTCGAGCCTCAGGATGGGCCGGGACAAAGCCCTGCTGGAGATCGACGGCAAGCCGCTGATCCGCCTGGTCGTCGAACGGCTGGCGCGCATCTGCGAGGAAGTGCTGGTCGTCGGCGGCGATGCGGACGCCTATGCGGAGTTCGGCGCCACGCTCATAGATGACGTCTTCAGCGGAGTCGGTGTGCTTGGGGGCCTGCACGCGGGGCTCCAGGCCGCTCGCTGCGAGCTTGCTCTCGCGGTCGGCTGCGACATGCCTTTCCTCAATGCGGACCTGCTGCTCGCCTTTGCCTCCTGGGCAGAGGGATACGATGCGGCGCTGCTCCGGCAGGGAGAGCAGGTGGAACCTCTTCACGGCGCCTATCGCCGCACCTGCCTGGCGCCGATAGAGAAGGCCATCCGTGCCGGCGAGCGGCGCGTGGTCAGCTTCTTCCCAGACGTGTCCGTCCGCTACGTGACTCGCGAGGAGGTGGAGGCCTTCGATCCTCAGCTGCGCTCCTTCGTTAACGTGAACACAGTGGAGGAGTGGCAGGCTGCGCGAGCGTAATGGCCGGAAGGCCGGGTTGAAGGCCCGCCGGGCGCGTGGTAGAATACCTGGCTTGTCCAGGGTGCCTGGCGATGAGTAGAGAGACGGCCAACCGTGTTCGCCGCCTGCGTATCACCGGAGTGGTGCAGGGCGTCGGCTTCCGCCCCTTCGTCTACAACCTGGCCACCAGGCTGGGCGTCAGCGGCTGGGTGCGGAACAGCTCCTCCGGCGTCGAGATCGAGGCATCCGGGCCGCCCGCCGTGCTGGACGATTTCGTGGCCCGGATTCGCGCTGAGGCGCCTCCCCTGGCCCGTATCGAGCAGGTCGTAGAAGAGCGCCTGCCTCCATCCGCTGTCCAGCGCCCAACATCAAGTGGGCAAAGGGAGCCTCGCGCTGCATTCGTCATACGCCATTCTGCTGGGCGCCCGGGCGAGTTCCTGCCCATCTCGCCGGACGTGGCTGTATGTGAGGATTGCCTGCGGGAGGTGTTCGATCCGCGGGACCGGCGCTATCGCTACCCCTTCACCAACTGCACCAACTGCGGTCCTCGTTTCACCATCATCCGCGAGATACCGTACGACCGGCAGAGAACGACAATGGCCCCGTTCCAGATGTGCGGCGAGTGCCAGGCCGAGCACGAAGACCCCTCCAACAGGCGCTTCCACGCCCAACCGAACGCCTGCCCCGAGTGCGGCCCCCAGGTTTGGCTGCAGGCGTCAGGCGAGGAACGCCAGATCGCTGTCGGTGAGGAGGCCGTGCAGGGCGCGCGGCAGATGCTGATCGATGGTGCAGTCGTCGCCGTCAAGGGGCTGGGCGGCTTCCACCTGGCTTGCGATGCGACGAGCGACAAGGTGGTGACTTTGCTCCGGGAGCGGAAAGGGAGGGTGGACAAGCCATTCGCGATCATGGCGTTCGACCTGGCGATGGTCGAGCGCTGGTGCGAGGTGGACGATCGTGAGCGGGGATTGCTCACCTCTCCGGAGCGGCCGATCGTCCTGCTTCGGAGGCGGCCCGATTGCCCGATCTCAGAGGCCGTTGCACCCGGCAACCGGTACCTGGGAGTCATGTTGCCATACACGCCGCTCCACTATCTGTTGCTGGAGCCGGTCGATGGCTTCCCGGCGGCGCTGGTCATGACTTCCGGCAACTACTCGGAGGAGCCGATCGCCTCCAGCAACGAGGAAGCGCTGCAGCGGCTGGGGTGTCTGGCCGATGCGTTCCTCTTGCACGATCGGGGTATACACGCCCGGTGTGACGACAGCGTGACGCGGGTCTTTGCCGGGGCGGAACTGCCCATCCGCCGCTCGCGGGGCTATGCGCCCTACCCGGTGCATCTTCCATTCGACGTGCCGCAGGTCCTGGCCGTCGGCGCCGAGCTGAAGAACACGTTCTGCTTGACCCGGGATCGGTATGCCTTCCTCAGCCAGCACATCGGCGACATGGAGAACTACGAGGCCCTGCGCTTCTTCGAATCGATGGTCGAGCAGCTGAAGGAGACGTTCCGAGTCGAGCCGGAGATCGTGGCCTGCGATATGCATCCGGGCTACCTGGCCACCAGGTACGCGGAGAAGCTGGCAGACGGCCGGGCGCTCGTACGCGTTCAGCACCACCACGCCCACGTCGCCTCCTGCATGGCGGAGAACGGGTTGAGCGGTGAGCGGCCAGTGATCGGTGTGGCCTTCGACGGTACCGGCTACGGGACGGACGGGACGATCTGGGGTGGCGAGTTCCTGATTGCTGACTATCTGTCGTTCACGAGGGCGGCACACTTGAAGTACATGCCCCTGCCGGGCGGCGACGAGGCCATTCGCCGGCCCTACCGCACGGCGCTTGCCTATCTGCGGGACGGCGGCGTAGAGTGGGGAGAGGACCTGGCTCCGGTTGGCGCCGCCTCTTCCGAGGAGTGCAGAGTACTGGCCCGTCAGCTGGAGACGGGCTTCAACGTCGTGCCCACGTCCAGCGCAGGCCGGCTCTTCGACGCGGTCTCTGCCCTCGCCGGCCTGCGCCAGGCTGTCAACTACGAGGCCCAGGCGGCGATCGAGCTGGAGATGGCGGTTGACCCTGGCGTCGACGAGGGCTACAGCTTCGGCCTAGAGGAGGAGATCGACCCGGTGCCCTGTCTGCGCGCGGTCGTCGATGACGTCCGGGGCGGTGTCGGGATCGGCGTAGTGGCTGCCAGGTTCCACAACGGCCTGGCGGAGATGATCGCCCAGGTCTGCAAGCGCCTGGGCCAGGAAAGCGGGCTGAACGAGGTTGCCCTTTCGGGCGGGGTCTTCCAGAACGTGGCTCTGCTCGGCAGGGCCGTCCCCATGCTGGAGGCGGCTGGCTTCACAGTCTACACCCACCGCCTTGTGCCGCCAAATGACGGCGGCGTGTCGCTGGGGCAGGCAGCCGTAGCCGGCGCCAGGGCGGGTGGAGATGGCGGGCGCGAAAGGAGGCGGGCTTGAGAGATCAGAAACAGGCGTTCGAGGTCTTCCCTATAGGGTTCATCCGGAGGAGAGAGGGCCGGACCTACATCGAGCTACTCGCGCCCTAGGTGCCGGCGCTCAAGGAGCTCGACCGTTTCAGCCACGCGCAGGTGCTGTGGTGGTTCAGCGGATTCCAGGACGACATGTACCGCCAGATCATGCAAAGCGAGCATGCACCCTACGAGGCGCCTGTGCTGGGGGTCTTCGCCTGCCGTTCGCCTGTACGTCCCAACCCGATCGGGCTCACGCCGGCCGAAATCGTCGGCGTCGATGATGAAGAGGGCGTTGTTGAGATTGTCAGCATCGACGCCTACGACGGTACGCCGGTGCTCGACCTCAAGCCGTACATCCCGGCATCGGACCGGGTGAAAGACGTGCGCGTTCCCGAGTGGATGGCCGGATGGCCGGAGTGGATGCCGGACGAGGGGCACCGCCTGGAAGAGGGGGAGTAGGCGGACTGGGCCGCGAGTGGTGGTAGGGCGGTCAGCTGCCAGGCGCAGACAGAGGGCGGAGTCAGGCTCCGCGCTCTGTGCACATGCCGCAGTCGGCTGAGCTCGGGGAGGCCGTCGCCGCGAGTACCAGGCGCCGCTGATAAGGCTCGCGGGAGGCGCTGCCTGGAAAGCGGCGTAGAAGGGGCGATTGCAGCTTCCGCCCCAAGCCAATGAGCAGGGTGCCGATGTGGGCCAGGAAGGCGTCGCGCCAGCTTATTCCGCCGGACGCGGAGCGGCGCGCCTGCCTGGCCTGCTGCACCGCCACGGCCAGTTGACGGTGACGCTCGCTAGCAATAGCCACTGCGGATTCAGGCTGGGCAAATCCAGGCTGCAGGTGCTGCATCTTTCTCTCTCCCTTTGACGTGGCGCCGTAGCCTAGCCGAGGAACTCCTGGAGCGTGTCCAGAGTGCCTCCGATTCCAGCGCGACTGAGGTGATACAGATTGACGCCCTCCCGCTTCCGCACGCCGACGTAGCCGGTCGCGGTCAGCTGGCGCAGGTGGCGCGAGGTGGCCGACTGGCTTAGCTCCAGCCTGGCCAGGATTTCGGCGGCCGAGAGTTCGCCCTCATCGGCCAGGAGCTGCAGAATGCGCAGCCGAGTGTCGTCGGCCAGAGCGTTGAGGCGCATTAGAAGCTCGGACCTGCTCAGAGCCTGGGACCCCGGCTGGACTCGCTCAGGTACCCGCGCGCCGAAAGCCATCCGCATCATGCCCTCTATCGGGCCAGAAGTGCTCAGGTACGGACCGAGGTGGGGCGAGGGGATGAATATGATCTGCTCGGTCTGTTCCTCCCACTCGGCCCAGGGGCCGGGCAGCTCGCGGCCCGCAACTAGCTGAACCGCCTCGTCCAACGAGAGATCGGGCAGCGCCCGGGCCTCGAATGCAGCCACGGACTGCTGCAGGAAGGGAAGCCGTCGCTCCCACTCGTCGGCCAGCACGTCGGTCCACATCGTGCGCAGGTGGCCAACGATCATTTCCTGCATCGCGGCCGGCTCGGTCAGCAGATCGTGCGCCTCGGCCGTCAGAACGGGGTCGCAGCAGGCGTCCTTGCAGGCGTGGATGCGCTCCACGAATGCCACGTAGCCGTCTCGATCGGCTAGCAGCTCTTCAGGCTCAGGGGGCTGCTCATCAAGCATCTTCGTCGCCCCGGCGATCAAGTCCTCCAGGAAGGAGTCGCGCATACTCACGGCCTCACGAGCCTGCAGGTCGTCCACCCAAGCGGGGAAGCTGGGCCACGAGCTGGTGCCGAGGCGGTCTATTGCCCCCAGACTGCCAATGACCAGCGAGTTGACGCGGGCGAGCTCCGGTGCCAGAGAGCGGGCCGTCTCGTAGACCCACTCATCGAGTCCCGAGGTTTCATCAGCATCGCAGAGCAGCATCAAGCTTGTTGCCGCATTGTGCGCCGGCTCGAGGGCGAAGGACACCGTGGCCGTCTGCGGCGGCGCGGCCAGTCTTAGCTTCTCCATAACGCGCTCCCTTCGGCAACTGAATCTATCTCGGCCAGTGTACCCACTATACCGGGTATCTCGACTGCATTGTACCATGTTCCTGCCCGTGTGTCAAGTGGTTGTCCCCATATACCCGCTAAGGCGGGAATTCTAATCAGGGGAAGGTCTGCTGGACGCTGTGAGCGATTGGGGATCGGAGATACGGGTCCGGCCATGAGCTGGGAGTCGCTGCCGTAATCGCTGCCATCCTCGGGTGCTAATATGACACAACCTGGCAAGTATGTGTGCTATACTCTGGACGTTTCTGCAAGGTCGGGTACGCCGGTGGAGCAGTCTGGCCGAACCGCTCCTTTGGGCCGTTCCTGGAGGGATAGCATATGAGTGGGCAAACTGAAGAGCTTGCCTTCGACGGTCTCTGCGATGATGTTGTGCGCACGCTGAGTAGGGCAAAGCACATGGTGCTCGCCACCTGCGCCGGCGGCCGGGTGACCGCCCGGACGATGAGCACCGTCAGCGATGGCCTGACCGTCTACTGTCAGACGCTCGAATCGTACACCAAGTGCAGGCAGATCGCCGAGAACCCGAGCGTGGCCCTCTGTGCTGGCAATGTACAGATCGAAGGGCGCGCCTCCATAGCGGGCCACCCTCTGTCCAAGACGAACAGACAGTTTGCGGATCTCTTCAGGGCGGCGCATCCAGGCTCCTTCGAGCGCTACTCCGCTCTTGCGGGTGAGGTCGTCCTGCGGATCGAGGTCACCAGGGCGACGCTGTGGAAGTACGGACCTGACGGCGAGAGCTACCGGGACTTTCTGGAGGTTACGGATCGGCGGGCGCATCGAGAGCACGTCTGAGCCATGCTCTGCGCCTGCCTGCAGAAGATAGCCTGCGGCGCGCGGCGATGTGTGATACAATACTGCATCGAGCTTCGCATCCCGCTGTCGTAGGCCAAGGGGGCCGGACCCCCCGGCCTACACTCATACGGAGGGAGTGCAATGGACAGGATGGTCTCTTACTGCGGATTGGTCTGTAGCGACTGCCCGGCCTACCAGGCCACCAAGGCTGGCGACCCGGAGGCGCTGGAGCGGGTTGCAGCCCAGTGGCGGGAGGAGTACAACGCGCCCGACGCCACGGCCGAGTCGGTGGTCTGCGACGGATGCATCGGCGATGGCCGGAAGGCAGGCTACTGCGGACGATGTCCGATCCGCGCCTGTGGCGTGGAGCACGGGGTCGGCAATTGCGCCCACTGCGCCGACTACGCCTGCGAGAAGCTGGAGAGCTTCTTCGGCAAGGTGCCGGACGCCAGGAAGCTGCTGGACCAGCTGAACGCCTCTCTCCATGCATAGAGAGGCTCTGACCGGTGCCTCTATCCCGATAGCACCCGAGTGAGTAGCAGAGCTTGAGGAAAAGCGAGTTCCGTCTGGAAAGCGCCCGCTCGTACAACCGCGCCAGTCCTGTGCGCTGGCTGGTCTCGCATGCTGCCCGCTATTCCCTCCTTCCGCTGGCGGTCGTCGTGATGCAGGCACTCGACAACTTCTTCTATAGCTTCAGGCAGGTTCTGACAGGACGGGCCTTTGACCTTCTCACCGGTGGCTCATGGGAGCTCTCGGCCCTGCTGTCTCTGGCGCTCGGGACCGTCGGCGCCACGGTCGTGGCGGCGCTCGCCGACCTGCTGTCCGCCTTCGCCATTGAGACGCTCGCCCAGCGCATCGAGCGCGATACGCGAGACGAGCTCTATCTCAGCCTGCTGGGCAAGAGCCAGACCTTCCATGGCCGGCAGCGCATCGGCGACATAATGGCCCGGGCCACGAACGATGTGCGCCAGGTGAACCTGATGTTCAGCCCGGGCCTGAGCCTGATCGTGGCCTCGTTCATGGCTATCGTCTTGCCGGTGGCGCTGATCGGCGCGGTCAACTGGCGCTTGCTGCTGGCGCCGGCCATCTTCGTCATCCTTTGGGCGATCACCGTCGCGGACTACAACCGCCGCCTCAAGCCTGTGAGCGAGGCCCAGCGGGAGCAGTTCGGCGCTATGAACGCTGCACTGGCGGAGACCGTGGCCGGCATTGAGGTGGTGAAGACGAGCGCCCAGGAGCGCCGGGAACACCGTCGCTTCGCCCGCAACGCCCGCCTGTTCCGCGACTATTCCGTGCAGGAGGGGCGGATCCAGGCCCGCTACCTGCCCATGCTCGTCTTCGTCTTCACCTGGGCCGGCGGCTTCCTCCACGCTCTGCTGCTGTGGAGGGCGGGCATCGTTAGCCCCGGTGACGTTGTGGCCTTCGCCGGGCTGATGGGCGCCTTGCGCTTCCCGACTTTCATCTCCATCTTCTCCTTCAACCTGGTGCAGCTGGGCGTGGCTGCCGCGCGGCGGATCCTGGAGCTGATCAACGCCGAGACGGAGCTGGACGAGAATGAGGACGGGGCAGCCAGACAGATCGAGGGCCGGGTCGTCTTCGACAACGTCTCCTTCGCCCACGGCGACCGGGCAGTGCTGCACAGGGTGAGCTTCTCAGCCCAGCCGGGGGAGACTATCGCCATCGTAGGGCAGACCGGTTCTGGCAAGAGCACGCTAACGCAGCTGATCAATCGCATCTACGACGTGGACAGCGGCCGGGTGCTCGTCGACGGCGTGGACGTGCGGGATTGGAGCCTGGAGGCGCTTCGCTCCCAGGTATCGACGATAGAACAGGACGTGTTCCTCTTCTCCAGGACGCTGGCTGAGAACATCGCTTTCGGCTGCGGTGATGCGTCCCCAGAGGATGTCGAGCGGGCAGCTCGGCAGGCACAGGCCCACGAGTTCATCACCGGCTTCCCCGATGGCTACGAAACCGTCGTCGGCGAGCGAGGGGTGACGCTCTCGGGAGGCGAGCGCCAGCGCATCGCTATAGCGCGCGCCTTTCTGACCGATCCGCGCATCCTGGTCCTGGACGATTCGACGAGCGCCATCGACAGCGAAACTGAGGACCACATCCAGCGCGCAATGCGGCGGATCAGCCAGGAGCGCACGACGTTCATCATCACCCACCGGCTCAGCCAGATCCGTTGGGCCGATCGCATCCTGGTCATGCGGAGGGGCGAGCTCGTCGACCAGGGGACGCACGAGGAACTGATGGTGCGCAGCCCTGACTACAAGAGGATCTTCTCCCGCTATGACAGCGGCTGCCGGGCGGGGCCGGCGAGCGCTGCTCAGGATCTCTGAGGCAAGATGGGCTTCATACTGGACGGCCTGGATAGCGAAAGCTACGATCGCCAGTACAGCGACCGCGAGCTGGTGCGTCGCATCATCAGCTACTTCCGGCCCCACGGCGGGCGCATGATCGTCGTCGCCGCGGCCATAATGCTCAGCTCCGCCGCCAACAGCGCCGGCCCGATCCTGATATCGATGGCTATAGACGCGGTGCAGGATCAGCTTGAGACCGGGGCGGTGCTGCTGCTCGTCGGGGGAGTGCTTCTTCTGGGTGGCCTGGGCTGGGTCCTCAACTACGTCCACCGTGCCCTCGCTGCCCAGGTGATCGGCGACACAGTGCTGCGCCTGCGAGAGGACGTATTCTCGGCCACGATTGGTCACGATCTCTCGTTCTACGACGAGCATCCGTCAGGCAAGATAGTCAGCCGGGTCACTTCGGATACGCAGGACTTCTCCAACGTGGTGACCCTCGTTCTCGACCTGGTCGCTCAGGTGCTTCTCGTGGCCATCCTGGCCGTCTGGCTGTTCGCCGTCGACGTGGGGCTCACGCTCCTGCTTGTAGGCATGGCGCCCATAGCGGCGTTCATCGCGCTTCGCTTCCGGCGGGTGGCCAGAAGGGTGACCCAGCAGGCGAAGCGGGTGAGGGCGAAGATCAACGCCCAGATCCAGGAATCGATCAGCGGCATCGCCGTGGCCAAGAGCTTCCGCCAGGAACACTCGACGTACGCGGCGTTCGACGTCGACAATCGCCGCTCCTACCGGGTGGGGCTCCGGCGGGGCCTGACGCTCAACACGATCTGGCCTGTAATGAACCTGGCCTCTGGGGCAGGCATGGCGGCCATGCTCTATGTCTCCGGGTTGGTGACACGGGAGGGGCGCCTCAGCCCTGGCGACTGGTACCTGTTCATGCAGGCAGTCACGTTCTTCTGGTGGCCGCTTCTCAACGTTGCTTCCTTCTGGAGCCAGTTCCAGGACGGGCTCTCGGCGGCCGAACGGGTCTTCGCCTTGATCGACGCGGAGCCGGTCGTCGTGCAGACTGCTTCGGAAGGTGTCTCACAGCTGGAGGGAGCGATCAGCTTCCAGAGCGTCGAGCTGGCCTACACGGCCGGCGACGAGGTGCTGGATGACTTCAGCCTGGAGATCGCGCCCCGGGAGACGGTTGCCCTTGTGGGGCATACTGGGGCTGGCAAGAGCAGCGTGGCCCGGCTGATCGGCCGCCTCTACGAGTTCCAGGGCGGCCAGCTGCTGATCGACGGGCACGACATCAGACGGCTGGATCTGCAGCAGTACAGACAGCACGTAGGGTTTGTCCCGCAGGAGCCCTTCCTCTTCTCCGGCACGGTCGCCGACAACATCCGCTATGCCCGTCCGGAGGCGGATGACGAGGAAGTGCTGCGAGCGGCAATGCAGATCAGCGAGGGCGACTGGCTGGGCGATCTGCCGGACGGCCTGGAGACGGACGTCGGCGAGCGGGGCGGGAGCATCTCCATGGGCCAGCGACAGCTGATCGCCCTGGCCCGCGTGCTTCTCAAGGACCCGGCCATCTTCATACTCGATGAGGCGACGGCGAGTGTCGATCCCTTCACCGAGGCACAGATCCAGCAGGGGCTGGAGACGGTGATGCGAAACCGGACTGCCGTCGTCATTGCCCACCGCCTGTCGACCGTCCGTCACGCCGACCGGATCATCGTCATGGACCACGGCCGCATCATCGAGGAGGGGACGCACGAGTCGCTGCTGGCGCAGGGCGGCCACTACTGCCAACTCTACGAGACCTACTTCCGCCACCAGTCGCTCGCGTACGTCGAGAGCCTGGGCGAACAACCAACGGCCCAGCTCGATAGCTGACCCACTCCCCTTCTGCACCCATTCCCTCGGGTCGGTGACCATTCGCCAACCGCTGGGCGGCTGCGAGAGAGAACGTGCTTGACCAGGCAGAACAGATGTGCTAGACTGGTCGGTGCTGTAGGCCGATTCGGAGGCCGGCTGCAGCGGAGCAAGAACGGAGCAGGCGAGTGATGAGCCAGGAGATGGCTGCCGTCTGTGGTCTGGACCGTAATCAATGCCCCGTTCTCAGCGCGTCGCTCAGGAACGGCGAGGCCGCCGAGCTGCTGGCAGACTGGTGGCGGAGGGAGGGCTGGCTGCACGAGGACGAGGGGGCGGACAGCGAGGAGCGGCACAGGACTGCCCTGGAACGCCTGCGGCGACTCGCTGGCTAGCAGGTACCGCATTCTGGGCTGGTGGGCCGGGCGGCGTGGGTCAGCCTGGGCAGGGCTTGCTTGAGGTTGAGGTGCCATGATCCGGGAGATCCAGGCTAAGGTGCTGCTGTCTCACGTCAAGCAGCCCGACACGTGGTTCGGGCTGAAGTACAACATGAACCTCTACCGCGGCTGCCAGCACCGCTGCATCTACTGTGACTCGCGCAGCGAGTGCTACGGCATCGACGGCTTCGACCGCGAGGTGCTGGTGAAGGCGAACGCGATCGATCTTCTGCGCCGGGAGCTCTCCCGTAAGCGGGTCAAGGGTACTATCGGCCTGGGATCGATGAACGATTCCTACATGCCCCTCGAACGGGAGATGAACCTGACGGGGCAGGCGCTGAGGCTGATAGCCGACTTCGGCTTCACCGTCCATCTCTTGACGAAGAGCGATCTCGTCTTGCGCGACGTCGAGGTCCTGCAGGAGATCAACCGGCGCTTCGCCGCGGTTAGCTTCACCGTCACGACGGCCGATGATGACCTGGGCAACAAGGTAGAGCCCGGTGCGCCGCCCGTTTCTCGACGCTTCGCAGCCATGCGGGCCCTCGCCGAAAGCGGCATCCGGACGGGCGTGGCTATGATGCCCATCCTGCCCTTCATCGAGGACAATGAGGAGAACGTGCGGGCCATCGTGCGGCTGACGCACCAGCACGGCGGCAGCTACATCATCCCCTGGTTCGGAATGAGCCTGCGCGATAGGCAGCGGGCCCACTACTACAAATCGCTCGATCAGCTGTTCCCCGGGCTGAGAGCGGAGTATGAGGCGCGCTTCGGCAACCGCTACGGGTGCGCTGCCAACAACGCCGATGGCCTGCGCCGGCTCTTCGAAGATGAGTGTGCTTCACTGGGAGTCGCTACGGGGTTTGAACCGTACCGGCCAGAAGGGGCGAAACAGCAGCGACTGCTCTGAGCCGTGGGCAGCGCCTGGGCAGCGGCTACGTGCAATCCCGGCCGGCGTAGTACGAAAGGATCTGCTCGGCCGCCGCGCGCACACTCTCCACCAGCTCCACGGGCTCCAGCGCCCTGGCGGCGGTCCCGTAGCCCAGCACCCAGCGCGTGGCCCAGGCCAGGTTGTCCGTGCCGAAGCGCACGGTCACCGAGCCGTCACCGTGCTCGACGAGTTCACGATTCTCCTCGTCCCAATCACGTACGCTCTGGGCGGCATCGCCCTCAAGCAGAACGGCGACGGTGTACGCAGGCTCGTAGCGCACTGCCTGCTGCATGTACTCTCGAACGTCGAAGCCGGGCGGAGGCGCAGTTGGCTCGTCGAGCGCTGCGATCGAGTGGATCCGGTCGACGCGGAACGTCCTCATCTCGCCGCGGAGACGGCAGAAGGCGGCCAGGTACCACTGTCCCCACTGGAAGGCGAGCCCGTACGGCTCCACAACGCGCTCGGTCGGCTGCTGGCGGGAGGGTGTCCGGTAGACGAGCCTCGCGCAGCGGTGGTCAACTATGCACTGCCGCAGGGAGTGTATCGTCGCCTCCCAAGGTCTGTAGTCGCGTGCCGCCAGCCCGCCCACGGCCAGGCTCTGCTGCGCTTGGGCCACCTCACCGCGGAGATCGTCTGGAAGGACGTTGTCCAGCTTGGCGGTGGCCGCCGTGACCGCGTCCCCATAGGTGTGACCCCATACTTCTCTCACCAGGTTGGCACCCATGTAGAGCACGGTCGCCTCCTCGGCGGTGAAGAGGAGCGGCGGCAGTCTGTAGCCCCGCACGAGGGAGAACCCGCCGTATGGCCCGCGCTCGGAATAGATGGGGATGCCGATCTCCTCCAGCATCCCCATGTAGCGGTACACGGTGCGCTCGGATACGCCGAGCTCTACGGCCAGGCCGGCGGCCTTCCAGATGGGCCGCGACTGCAGCATCAGGATCAGGGAGAGGAGCCGTGTGGCCACGTTGCTCATGTGCGCCTCCTTTCCCGGCTGATTGTATCATACCAGGATATCCTGACAAGTTGTGGCAGGAACCTCATTCAGCAGCGCCAGGCTTGTAGCCGGCAGCGGGGGGGCAGTGGGACTCTCCCTTCAATCGTTCTCCATTCCGGCTAGCTTGCGCTGTATCCGTTCTGTGGTATAAGTGGCCGAACACCTGCCGCCCGCCAGCGCGGGCGGTGGGCGGTGCAGAAGTCAGTATCGGTCCAGGCGAGCGGGGGGAACATGGCGTCAGGCTTCGACGTGAGAACCATCCGCAGCGACGAGCTTCCGCAGCTGCTCGAGCTCTACGCGCAGCTCCACGAAGAGGACGCCCCGCTGCCTGCAGACAGGATGCAGGAAGCCTGGGAGGCTTTGCTCAGCCAACCTGGCCTGCACGTCTTCGTTGGTGAGCTGGACGGCAAGGTGGTGTCGACGTGCACGTTGGTCATCGTGCCCAACCTGACGCGCGGGGCGAGCCCGTACGCCGTGTTGGAGAATGTAGTGACGCACGCGGACTACCGCAAGCGCGGATTGGGAACGCAGGTCCTCCGGGCAGCGTTCCGGAAGGCCTGGGGCGAGGGCTGCTACAAGGTCATGCTGCTGACGAGTTCGAAGGAAGAGGCCACGCTCAGCTTCTACGAGCAGGCCGGGCTCGAGCGGGGCGTCAAGACCGGCTTCGTGGCCTACCGGCAGAAGGGGTCTGGCGCGGACTGAGAGCGCGAGCTGAAGGACGAGGGTGTTGACGTGAGTCTCATCGAAACGGAAGAGCTAAGCAAGCATTTCAGGGTGCTCAACCGGCGCGAGGGCCTGGGCGGAGCGCTGCGCGACCTGTTCTCGACCGATTACCGAACGGTCAAGGCGGTAGACGGCGTCTCCTTCGACATCGAAGCCGGCGAGATGGTCGGCTACATCGGGCCGAACGGTGCTGGCAAGTCCACGACGATCAAGATGATGACCGGCGTGCTCAAGCCCAGCGGCGGCAGCATCGTCGTCGACGGCCGGGTGCCCTATGAGGACAGGCGGCGGAACGCCCAGATCATGGGCGCCGTCTTCGGCCAGCGCACCCAACTCTGGTGGGAGCTGCCCGTCGTCGAGTCGTTCAAGATACTCAAGCAGATCTACGACGTGGGCGACGAGGAGTACGATCAGCGGATGGGCCTCTTCCGCGAGCTGGTCGACCTCGAGTCCCTATTCCCGGTGCAGGTCAGAAAGCTCTCCTTGGGCCAGAGGACGCTTTGCGACATCGTAGCATCGTTCCTGCACAATCCCAAGGTCGTCTTCCTGGACGAGCCAACGATCGGCCTCGACATCTCGGTCAAGGGCAAGATCAGGCGGCTGATCAAGGACCTGAACGAGGCGCAGGACACAACTATCATCCTGACCACGCACGACCTGGGCGATGTCGAGGCTCTCTGTGAGCGGATCATCATCATCGACAAGGGCAAGATCATCTACGACGGCGACACCGAGCACGTTACCAAGATGTTCGGCGCCTTCCGCACGCTCCAGGTGCAGCTGCACGGCTTCAGGGAAGAGATGATGGACGAGATGAGAGCCAGGGTTGGCCAGCGCTTCGGAGGCGATACCCCCATCGTCGTCCAACACACGCAGCCGGGCTGGACGGACGTCACGGTCAACCAGGATCAGGTCCCGCTGCTGGACGTGCTCAGCCTGATGATGACCGAGTTCCCAGTGCGGGATGTCCGCATCGTAGAGATCGCGATGGAGAACGTGGTGCAGAAGATCTACGACGGAGCCCTGGGATGAAGCGCTACCTGGCGTTCACCAAGGGCATGTTTATGGCCTTCATCGTCTACCGCTTCGGCCTCTTCTTTACACTCGCCGGCAACCTGCTCTACATCGTCCTCGTCCGCTTCCTCTGGGGCAAGATATACGCGGGCTCGGAGACGATCCGCGGGCTGACCTTCGACCAGGCCTTCGTCTATCTGGCGCTGGCCAGCTCCATCTTCGTTCTGTTCAAGACCTGGACCGACTGGTTCATCCTGCACAAGATCCAGGACGGGGACATCATCGTAGATCTTATCCGGCCGCTCGATTTCCAGCTGCAGATGATGTTCACCAGTGCCGGCTTCGCCCTCTCCAATCTCCTGGCCATCACCGTGCCCTCCGCTATCGTCGTCTTCCTCGTCTTCGGCGCCGAGCTGAACGTGGGAGCTGGGCTGTTCTTTTTCCCCCTGGCGATGCTGCAGGCCTTCTTGGTCAACTTCAACCTGGACTACATGGTCGGCCTGACGGCGTTCTACACGGAGTCGCTGTGGGGGATAAGTATGACCAAGGAGATCATCGTCTCGGCGCTTTCCGGCGCGCTGGTCCCCCTCCAGTTCTTCCCTCCGGCGGCGCTGAAGGTGCTGCAGCTGTTGCCCTTCCAGGCGGTCTATCACATACCGCTTACGCTCCTCACCTCGGGAGATCTGGACGCACGCATGTGCGTGCAGATGCTGGGAGTGCAGGCCATCTGGGTGGTCGTGCTGTTCGGGTTGAGCCGGCTCTTCTACAGCAGGGCGGTCAGGGTGCTGACCGTCGCCGGAGGCTGAGGACGTGAGGACGCTGGCCCGCTATCTCAGGCTCTACGTGCTGATCGAAACGCAGTACATCAAGTCGAGGCTGCAGTATCGCGCCGACTTCTTCATCAGCACGGTGGGGATGCTGTTCACGAGCATCGCCACGATCTTCGTCTTCCGCGTGTTGTTCGATACGATTCCCAACCTGGCCGGCTGGAGCTTCGAAGAGATCCTCTTCATCTACGCCTTCTACCTGCTGTCGATCGTTCCGCTTCAGCTGTTCTTCGACCACGTCTGGCAGCTGCGGTACCACGTCATTGAGGGGACCTTCATCAAGTACTACCTGCGCCCGATGAACATGATGTTCTACTACATGTCGGATATGTTCGACCTCAAGGGCCTCACCCAGCTCGCGCTCGGCATCGCCGCTCTGGCTTACTCGTCCAGCAAGCTCGGCCTGGTATGGACGGTTCCCAAGGTGCTGCTCCTGCTTGGCGCGCTGGTCAGTTCGTCGCTCGTTGCCATCTCCCTGCTCGTGATAGCAGCCTGCTCGGCCTTCTGGATCACCAACTCCTTCCCTGTGGTGGATCTGGCCCTGAAGCTGCGGGACTTCTCGCAGTATCCGACGACCATATTCGATGGCCTCTTCCGTTTCATGTTCACGTACATGATCCCAATCGGATTTGTGGCCTTCTATCCGGCCCATCTCTTCCTGAGACCCGGCGAGGCGACGCACCTGGCGTATCTGGCGCCGGTGATTGGAGTTGGTTTCTTCGGGCTGGCATACTTCATATGGAGCAAGGGCGTGGCCCGCTGGGGTGGCACCGGCTCATAGCGCGGCGGAGCAACCGTCCGGCCGCTGGCACGTAGACAATACTGGTGGCTCGCCGATAGGTGACTGATAAGCGGCCCTGCCAACTGGCGGTATAATTGACGATGTGCGCTAGGTGACATCTGTTGAACCACGCTCTTCGCCTGTTGTTGCGGAGATGGGAAGGCTGAGTAGCAAGGAGGGACCGTGAAGGAAGAGGCAGCTATTCGGGTGCAGAACCTGCGCAAGGACTTCGGGGAGATCCATGCTGTGCAGGGCGTCTCCTTCGACGTCCAGGCCGGGGAGATCTTCAGCCTGTTGGGGCCCAACGGCGCAGGTAAGACGACGACGATCTCGACGATCTCCTGCCTGCTGCGGCCGGACGAGGGCGATGTCCAGGTCTTCGGTCATTCCATCAGCAACGACCAGCAGCACGTGAAGGAGGCGATCGGCGTCGTGCCCCAGGACATTGCGCTCTATGAAGACCTATCTGCGCGAGAGAACCTCAACTTCTGGGGCAAAATGTATGGGCTGCGCGGCGACCAACTGCGCGAGCGAGCGGATGAAGTGCTCGAGGTGATCGGCCTGGCGGAGCGCCAGAAGGGGCGGGTGGGCAAGTTCTCCGGCGGGATGAAGCGACGCATGAACATCGGCATCGCCCTGCTGCACAAGCCCCGCATCCTGATCATGGATGAGCCGACTGTGGGCATCGATCCCCAGAGCCGGCGAGCGATCCTGGACAGCGTCAAGGAGCTGAACAGGCAAGGGGCTACTGTTCTCTACACCACCCACTACATGGAGGAGGCCCAGGAGATCTCCGACCGTATTGCCATTATGGACGACGGCAAGATCATCGCCATGGGCAGCCACGACGAGCTGGTCAAGATCGTAGGGGAATTCGACCGCATCGACCTCAGCATCAACGTCGAGTCGGCGCGGGTGATGGAGGCCTGGAAGAGCACGAAGGGCGTGAACAAGATCAGCGCTGAGGACGGGCAGATCACACTGCTCGTCGAGGACAGCAACACAGTTCTGCCCCGGCTCTTTGAGTCGGCTGGCAAGGCGGACGTTCGTATCAGCTCAGTGCGAATTGAGGAGCCCAACCTGGAGGCTGTATTCCTGCACCTGACCGGCCGCGCACTGCGCGACTAGGTGGCCTATCACGTCATCGACGTTCGTGTCTGAGTAGTCACATGTCACGGAGCCAACTATGCGAGTGCTCGACGTTGCTCTAAAGGATCTCCGTCACAATCTGCGCAACGGGACTATGGTGTTCATCATGTTCCTGCTGCCGCTGCTGACGAATGGCCTGCTCTACTTCGCCTTCGGCGCCATCGCCGGAGGGGGAGAAGGATTCGACGTGCAGGTCACGCGGGTTCAGGTCGTGAACCTGGACGAACCGCCTGCGGCCTACGGCGGCTTCTCAGCCGGACAGATGCTGGCCGATTTCCTCCAGGATGAGACACTGGCCGACCTGATCGAGGTAGCGGCCGCCGGGGACGAGCAGAGCGCTCGAACCGCTGTCGACCGGCGGGAGGCTGGCGTGGCTGTGATCATACCGGCGGGTTTCACCAGCGCCGCGCTGGCGCCTGAGGGCGAGGCCGCCGTCACGCTCTACGCTGACCCCACGCTGACGCTCGGCCCGGCGGTCGTGGAAGAGATCGTCCGCCAGTTCGTGGACGGCTTCGCTGGAGCCGGGATCGCTGCGCAGGTGGCCTCGGGCCAGCTCGCTGAGCGCGGTCTGCCGGCCGACGCCATGCTTCTGAGTCAAGCCGGCACGCAGTACGGAGCGTGGGCGGCAGCTGTGGGCGAGGAACTCGGCCAGGGCGGGCTGCTCGATGTGGCGGACCCGCCCGGGGAGACGGCGCCGGTAGACTTCATGACCCAGATACTGGGCGACGTGATGACAGGGATGCTCGTCTTCTACGCCTTCCTGGCTGGCGGCCACTGCGCCCAGTCGATCATCAGGGAGGACGAGCAGGGCACGCTGGCCCGTCTCTTCACGACGTCTACGCCCAGGTCGGTGATACTGGGCGGGAAGCTGATGGCGGTGTTCTTCACAGTCATCGTCCAAGTGCTGGTCAGCATGCTGATGGCCGGGTTCATCTTCGGCCTAAGCTGGGGAAAGGCAGTCCCCGCCGCATTGGCGGTGCTGGGGCTTGTCGCCGCCTCCGCGGGATTCGGCGTGTTCATCATGTCGTTCCCGAGGACCACCCGCCAGGCTGGTCCTGTGCTTGGTTCGATAATACCTGTGACTGCCATGGCCGGCGGCCTGTACACCACCGGATTCGCCAACATGCCGAAGGCCTTCGACACGATAGCGCTCTTCACGCCGCAGGGCTGGGCCTTACGGGCCTGGAATGTGGCGCGGGCGGGTGGCGTACCACTGGAGGTGCTGGTGCCGGCCGGCGTCGCTCTTGCATTCGGTGTGGTGGCCTTCATGGCCGGAGCGTTTGTGATCCGTCGGCGGTTCGCCTAGTCTGAGAATCGTACACTCCGTCAGGAGGAGTTGCATGCGCGTTCTTGATGTGGCACTGAAGGATCTCATGCAGACCAGCAGGGACTGGAAGTCGTTCCTGTTCCTGCTGTTGATGCCGATGGTCTTCACCTTCTTCTTCGGCCTGATCTTCGGAACTGTTGGTGATACTGAGGATCCTCGCCTCCCTGTCGGTATCGTTCTGCAAGAAGGTTCCGGTTCTCTGGCGGAGACCCTGCGCGAGCTGCTGGCGGCCTCGGAGGCGATCCGTCCGGTCCTGCTGGAGGGCGATGATGCAGCCAACGCGGCCAAGTCAGTGGGAGAGGGTGATTATGCCGCAGCCCTCGTCCTCCCTGCGGGCTTCAGCGAGCAGGTCTTGGCGCTCGCCTCGCAGCAGGCTGTCGAGATGGAAGGGGTGAAGCCCACGCTCATCGTCGATCAGGCGACCCAGGCCGGGCAGACGGCTGCGGGCGCAGTCGAGGCTGCGCTCTACCGGCTCCTTGCCTCTGCCCAGGTAGCACGGATCAGCGCCGGGCTTTACGACGGCCTCACTGGCTTCGAGGCCGGGCAGGAGGAGGAGTACGTTGACGAGGCGCTGGCTCTGGCGGTCGATGCCTGGCTGAATCCGCCTGTGACTGTATCCGTTCAGCACTCGGGCGACTCACAGGAAGAGGCGGAGGGCGATTGGAACCCGTACGGCCACGCCTCTGCTGGCATGCTGGTGCAGTTTGTAGTAATGGGTCTCAGCATGCCTGCGACTGTGCTCGTCCTGGAGCGCCAGTGCGGCGCTCTGCAGCGCATGCTCACCACGCCGATCAGCAGGACGGCTGTGATTGCCGGCCACATACTGGGTATGTTCGTGGTCGTGTTCCTGCAGATAGCGATTCTCATCCTTTTCGGCCAGCTGGTGCTCGACCTGGACTATGCAGCCCAGCCCGTGGCCACTGTGCTGCTGGCAGTCGTTCTGGCGCTGTGGGGTGCGAGCCTGGGATTGCTCATCAGCGTTATCGCCAGGGAGCCGGAACAGGCAGTAACGCTGGCGATGATAGCGATGTTCGTCTTCTCCGCGCTCGGCGGCGCCTGGTTCCCGCTTGATATTGCTGGGGAGACCTTCGCCGCCATCGGCCATCTGATGCCTACAGCCTGGGCCATCGATGGCCTGGAGAACATCGTCGTCCGTGGGCTAGGGCTCGACTCGGTGCTGCTTCCTGCAGGGATCGTTCTCATCTACGCTGTTGCCTTCTTTGTCCTGGCGGTCTGGCGGTTCAAGTACGAGTGACGGATCTGGCGCTGGTGTTCGGCTCGTCTCAGGAGGGTTAACATGGAGAGCAGTGGAGAAGACAGACCTAGGTGGCGGCGCCGGCGAGGGCTCGTCGGCCCGGTGTTGCTGATCGCGCTGGGCGTGGTGTTCCTTCTGAACAACACGGGCGCGCTGGAATGGGACATCTGGTGGACGCTGTTCAGCATCTGGCCGGTGCTGCTCATCGCCGCCGGCATCGATCTGCTCATTGGCTACCGATCCGCGCTGGGCTCGATCGTCGCCCTGGTCCTCATCGTGGCTGTCGTTGCCGGCGCGCTGTTCCTGGCGGCAGGCGCCCAGGATCGGCCGGCGGCGGGCGGCGAGCGGATTAGCTACAGTCTGGACGGGGCGGAGGAGGCGGAGGTCCGGCTGAGCTTGTCCGTGGCCAGGCTGCGGCTGAGCGGGCTGTCCGATTCGTCGTATCTGGTCGACGGTGACATCGCCATCGGAGGCGGCGAGTCGATAGAGAGGAGCTTCTCTGTCGACGATGGTGTTGCCGAGCTGGAGCTGTCCAGCGAGCAGACCACACCTGTGCCATTCGCTTTCCCCGGCCGGCGGGCCTGGGACCTGGGCCTTAATTCCGATGTCAGCGTCGCCCTCGATATCGACCTGGGGGTCGGGCAGGTGGAACTGGACCTGGCCGGGATGATGCTCACTGACCTGGCGTTCGATGCCGGTGTGGGCCAGGTGACGCTCACTCTGCCGGAGGCAGCGGCCTCCAACGTGCGGCTCTCGATGGGCGTCGGCCTCGTCACGATCGATGTCCCCGAGGGTGTGGAGGTCCGCGTCCGCTTCGATACCGGCCTGGTTGTGAGGAGCTTGCCGGACAACTTCCAGCGCCGCGGCGACTACTACTACACGCCGGGCTACCAGACGGCTGAGTGCAAGGTGGACCTGGACCTGGACCTGGGCGTCGGCATCGTCACCGTTAGCCAGCAGTAGCAGGCCTGTCTTTCTGTGCATATCCGGCGTGATGCCTCGAAGAAAGCCAGGCTGCCTGTACATCGAGTCATGTAACCGGCGCCGGGGAGGCGCTGCCGAGCGTGAACGAAGACCGGAATCCAGCTCGCGCCTCCGATCCAGCGGGCCGCTTTCGTGACCCGGCCGCGGCTGCGGCTGTCGTAGAAGAAGTCCGCGCTCGCTCCGAGCGCCAGGTCCGTTTCATGGAGTTCTGCGGCGGTCACACGCACGCCATTCGCCGCTTCGGTATACCCTATCTCTTGCCCAAGACGATCGAGCTGCGCGCCGGGCCGGGCTGCCCGGTCTGCGTTACCTCTGCTGCGGACATCGATCATGCGATTGCTCTGGCCCAAGTGCCGGATGTGATCCTGGCTACGTTCGGGGACATGATTCGCGTCCCCGGAAGCGGCGATGGAGGCAGACCCGGCCCGACACTAGCCGGCGCCAAGGCACAGGGTGCGGACATTAGGCTGGTCTACTCCCCGCTCGATGCGCTGGCGCTGGCTCGCCAAAACCCGCTCCGGCCTGTAGTCTTTCTTGGCGTCGGGTTCGAGACGACGGCCCCCATGGTTGGCTCGTCGATCCTCGCTGCCGATGCTGAGGGTCTGGACAACTACTTCGTCTTCTCCACCCACAAACTGACGCCGCCGGCCACCCGGGCCGTGCTCGAGGGCGGCGAGGTCGATTTGGACGGCGTAATCGGCCCCGGGCACGTTACCACCGTGATCGGCTCCGACGCCTGGCGCTTCCTTCCGGACGAGTACTGCATACCCTGCGCAGTTGCCGGCTTCGAGCCGCTGGACATCCTGCGAGCGGTGCTGGCGCTAGTCGAGATGGCGGAGGATAGCCGCCCGGATGTCGTCACCGTCTACGAGCGGGCGGTCCAGGCCGGTGGCAACATGGCTGCCCAGCAGTCGATGGCGCGCGTCTTCGAGGTGGCCGATGTGGAGTGGCGTGGCTTCGGCAGGATAGCCGATAGCGGCCTGCGGTTGAGGCCCGCATTCGCTGGCTTCGATGCGGCGGCGGCCTTCGAAGTGGAGCTGGCACCGGCGCGGGAGCCTCCTGGCTGCCGCTGCGGGGACGTACTGAGGGGGGTGCTGCTGCCCACCCAGTGTGGCCTGTTCGGCGTCAAGTGCACCCCGGCGAGCCCGGTCGGCCCCTGCATGGTCAGCGGTGAGGGGGCCTGCGCTGCCTACTATACGTATGGCGGCGAGCTCGGAGCAAGCTGATGCCCTCGCGAGCTGCAGACTACGGCGATATAGCGCCAATCTTCGATCAGCGCTATGAAGCGGACGCTCTGGAGGGCG
Source organism: uncultured Anaerolineales bacterium (assembly GCA_964530325.1). GTDB lineage: Bacteria > Chloroflexota > Anaerolineae > B4-G1 > B4-G1 > CAZHAX01. The sequence continues at coordinate 337,802 of CAZHAX010000001.1, forward strand.
TGGCGCAGGCGCTGGTAGAGCTGGCCGGGGCGCTCGAGGCGCGGTCCATCCTCGAAGTGGGATGCGGCACCGGCCGCTGGCTGGCCGAGTTCGCCTCCGGGGCGAGAGCACCGTTCGGGCTCGATTACTCATCTCCTATGCTCAAGGAGGGCCGCCGGCGGGACAGGTCGTTTCGGTTGATGCGGGGCCGCGCGAGCCAGCTGCCCCTCAGGAGCGCGAGCTTCGATCTCGTCTTCTGCGTCAACGCGATCCACCAGTTCGAGTGGCAGCGCGACTTCGTGCGCGAAGCGCGCCGCCTGCTCAGGCCCGGTGGGGCGCTCGCAGTTGTGGGGATGGACCCCCGCAGTCCGCGGCACATCTGGTATATCCACGACTACTTCGAGACTACGCTCGTGAGCGATCTGGAGCGATTCCCCACACTTGCCGATCTGACGGACTGGGCGGAGGAGGCCAACTTCAGCAGTGTCGAGCGCACAGAGCTGGAGCCCATCCAGGATCGCCGGGTCGGGCGAGAGGTGCTCGATGCCCTGTTCCTCAGGAAGGACTCCTGCTCTCAACTGGCTAACCTGAGCCAGATGGCATATCAGGATGGACTGCGCCGGATCGAGTCTGCTCTCGCCGCCGCGGAAGAGGCCGGCCAGGAGATCAGCTTCGTCACAGACCTGCGGCTGGAGATGGTGGTCTGCAGGGTGGGGAAGGAGGATTGATGGGCGAGGTAGTCCGCATGGCACACGGGGCGGGCGGTCGCCTGATGGCTGACCTGATCCGCGACGTATTCGCTCCGCCTCTGGACAACGAGATACTCCGCCGCTGGGCTGACGCCGCCGTATTCCAGGCCGTGGGGCTGGCTGGCTTGGAAGCGGAAGGGCAGGGGAAGGGTGTCGGAAGGCTGGCTATGAGCACAGACGCGTTCGTCGTCCAGCCCCTCTTCTTCCCTGGTGGCGACATAGGGATGCTGGCCGTGAACGGGACGGTCAACGACCTGGCGATGATGGGCGCTCAACCGCTGGGCCTGAGCGCGGCCTTTATTCTGGAAGAGGGACTCGAGCTAAGTGTGCTGGACCGGGTCGTAGAGTCGATGGCCGCCGCTGCCCGCGCCGCCGGGGTGCGGGTCGTCGCCGGAGATACAAAGGTCGTCGAGCGCGGCCACGGGGATGGCGTCTACGTCACGACAGCCGGAGTGGGTATCGTGGGGGCGGGCGTGGAGATTGGCCCGAACGAGGTGCGTCCCGGTGACGTGGTGCTTGTGAGCGGAACCGTAGGCGACCACGGCATCGCCGTCCTCAGCGAGCGGGAGGGGCTGGCCTTCCAGTCCGAGCTCGAGTCTGACTGCGCGGCGCTGAACGGCCTGGTCCAGGCGCTGCTGGAGGCGGCGCCGCGGACGCATTGTATGCGGGACCCGACGAGGGGAGGGTTGGCGGCGGCGCTCAACGAGATCGCTCAAGCTGCCGGGGTGGGAGTCGAGATCGACGAGGCGGCCGTGCCCATTCATCCTGCTGTCTCGGCTGCCTGCGAGATGCTCGGCCTCGATCCGCTCAGCGTGGCCAGCGAGGGCCGGCTGGTCGGCTTCGTGCCCGAAGGCGAGGCGGAGGCAGCACTGGCTGCGCTCAAAAGCCATGATTTGGGCCAGGGTGCAGCGCGCATCGGAGCGGTGACGGACGAGCATCAGGGCAGGGTGCTGGCCCGCACGCCGATCGGCGGCCGGAAGATCGTGGATATGCCTCTTGGCGAGCTTCTTCCGCGGATCTGCTAGGCGGCTGCTGGCCGGATTGCCGTCGGGCGGTGATGCGTCCCGCGCTGATTGTAGTGCGGCGCGCTGTCGGTGGAGCTGCCCCTGTGGTACAATGTCACAGTCAAAGGCGGGCTGTTTGAAGGAGGAGGGTCATGACAGTCGAAGGCGAAGTACGCACTGCGGGAACGGAAACGGAGTCTGGGCAGGGGTTTCTGCGCGAGCTGGCTTGGCTGGGCGCAGGCTTCGTTCTACCCTGCGGCAGCCTCACTTTCTATCGCCGGGCTGCACGGCGCAAGGTAGGCCTGGCCATCCTGTTTTTCGCTCTGTTCGCGTTCGTTGTGAGCGTGCTGTTCACGGTGGGCGTTGGGGGTGACCTGGCGTCAGCCAGCAGCGAAATCAGAGAGGCGTTCGAGACGGGCGAGATCCCGGTCATAGTCATCGAGGACGGAGTGGCAAGTGTGGAGGCGGAGCAGCCGCTGATCCTGGTCGACGAGCAGGGTATGATAGTGGTCATAGACACGACTGGTGAGATGGAGGAGCTGAACCCGTCCACACACGACCAGGGGTTCCTGCTGACGCGGACAAGCCTCCATGTGATGAGCGCAGACGGGAGCTACCAGGAGATACCGCTTTCCGAGCTGCAGGCCATGTTCAACGCCAATCCGCTCGTGATCGACGGCGGATCGGTGGCCGGCGCGTGGAGTTCGTTCTCGGGCATACTTGCGGTCCTTGTCTTCGCTTTCGTCCTGGGGTGGAACCTGCTGGTTGACCTGGCCTACGTGGCCCTGGTGGCCCTGGTCATCTGGGGGGTCGTCTCGCTCCTGCGCTCGGGGACTGGATTCCGTCCGATCCTGATCGCCGGCCTATACGCGCTCGTGCCGGCGACCTACCTGCACTACCTGCTTGGACTGCTGGGGATCCGCTTCCTGACGCTGCAGAGCCTGCTGCTCCTGCCCATGTGGGCCATCGCGCTTGCTGTCGCGTCGATGCAGAAAGATGGCGGGCTGCTGCGCGGCGAGCGCCCGATTCGGCTCTGGCGCGCCCTGATTGGGCTGCCCGCCCTGATAGCGCTGGCACTCAGCGTGGCCGGTGCCTTCGAGCCCGGCACGGCCGTAGCCTGGGCTGTTCCCTGGGCCGCGTCTGTGGTGAGCCTGCTCGGCCTCGTCGCGGCGGGACTGCTCACGGCCAGGCCCGCGACGGTGCCCGGAGCGGGAATGGGCGCTCCGCCAGAGACAATCTAGACAGCCAGGCCAGCCCATCCCTACCAACGCGCCGAACGCCGAGCTCGCGGCCGAGTTCATCGCCTTCCTCGTCGGGCCGGAGGGCGAGGGCATCATGCAGCGCAATGAGCATCCGATGATCCTTCCGCCCGTCGCCGACAACGTGGAACCAGTCCCCGCTCTGCTGCAGCCGCTGATCGCTCCACAGCCCTGAACCAGGCGCACGCCCCGCAGCCTGTACACCTGTCCTTCGCGCTCGCCTCGGCACGAGACGGGCGGCCGTCTGCTCCCTGCTAGTGCCGATTCACCAGGTAGACGCCGCCGATCAGGATCGCCGCGCCCACGACGAGGGCTGAAGTGACCGGCTCACCGAATGCCAGGGCGCCGATCGTGACCGCGAACAATGGTACCAGGTAGACGAATCCGGCGACCCTGCCCGCTGCCATGTGATTCAGTGCCGAGTACCAGATGCTGTAGCCGAGCACTGTGCACAGAAGGGCCAGGAAGAGTGTGGAGGTCCAGAACGAGAGGGGCAGGTCTGGCAGGGCTGTGACCAGCGACGGACTGGCGAAGGCCAGGGAGAAGATGCCAGCGTAGATCAGCGTGATCCCCGTAACGAGTACCGGCGGATGGCGCGCCACGAGGTGTTTGCCCCCCACGGTGTAGATCGCCCAGCACAGCGGGGCCAGCATGGTGACGAGCGCGTATCCGGCATCATCGAGCGACACCTCTCTGCCGCTTCCCCAGCGGACGATGACAAAGAGCCCACCGAAGGCGATGAGGATGCCCAGCAGGCGGTGCCAGCGAAAGCGCTCCTTCAGGAAGGCGATGGACAGCACGTAGGTGAAGGCGGGGTTGAGGGCAATGATCAGGCTGGCCGTCCCCGCCGCGACACCGGTCTCGCCCCAACCGAGAAAGATGTTGTACAGCACGGCGCCGATCAGCCCCATGAGGGGGAGACGCCAGGACTCGGCCCGCACAATCCGCCACACCTGTCTGGCGCGTGTCGGCAGCAGTAGCGCGGCGAAGGTCAGAGCCACGGGAATGAAGCGAACGGTGACCAGCTCCAGCGGTGTCACGTGGGAGACGACGTGCTTGATCGCGGCGAACGAGGCGCCCCAGATCAGCGTCACCAACAGGAGAAGGCCCGTCCATAGTCCGGCAGAACGGCCTGACGATTGAGCGGTGGCTGGTTGGCTCATAGTCGTAGATTGTACTCATTCTCCCCTGCCTGTCCAGCGCCGGCGGGCGCAGAGTTGTTGCCGCGGCCAGGATTCCGTAGTAGACTAGCGCTGGCGGGACTTCAGCGGCCGGGCTGCGGTGGGATCAGCCTTGAGGTGAGCGGCGACCCCAAGCAGCGCGGCCGGGTGGGCGAAACAGGAGGGGCATCGTGATCCAGACGATTGGTCTCACCAAGCGCTTTGGCTCCCTGGTTGCCGTGGGCGACCTCAATCTGACCGTGGGGTCCGGCGAGCTGTTCGGCTTCCTGGGCCCGAACGGGGCGGGCAAGACGACGACCGTGCGAATGCTCGTCGGCCTGCTCCAGCCCACGGCCGGGACGGCGATCGTGGCCGGCCACGACGTGCTGCAGGAGCCTCTTGAAGTCAAACGAGCGGTGGGCTATCTGGCCGAGGTGCCCTACTTGTACGAGAAGCTCACCGGCTCGGAGTTCCTTCGCTTCGTAGGCGGCCTATACGGCCTCACGGATGCCGAGAGCGACGAGCGGGCGGAGCGCCTGCTCGGGTTGTTCGACCTGGAGGAGAAGAAGGACCAGCTTGTCCAGGGCTACTCTCGTGGTATGCGCCAGAAGCTGGGCCTCTCTGCAGCCCTGCTGCACGAGCCGCAGGTGCTCCTGCTCGATGAGCCGCTGGCTGGTTTCGATCCCCGCAGCGCCGCCCGGGCGAAGGAGGTGCTGCGCGAGCTGTGCAGTCGTGGAGTGACGATCATGATGTGCACGCACGTGCTCGAGATCGCGGAGCGAGTGTGTGACCGCATTGGCATTCTCGACCAGGGGCGCCTGATCGCCGTAGGATCGATGGATGAGCTGCGGCAGCAAGCGCACTCGGCGGCCGGAGCGACGCTCGAGGAGATGTTCCTCCGCCTCACGGGCGACGGGGAGACGGCGGAAGCGGCGGCGATGCTGGGCAGGGCGGACTAGCGCTATGGTTGGCAAGATACTCCGTCCACGCCTGTGGGTCCTTCGCAGATGGGTGCGGGAGAGCTCTCCTGCCGTCCGCGCCGGCATGCTCGTCTTGCTCGCCGCCCTTGTTGCAGGCGGCGGATGGCTCTACTCCAAAGTCGTCAGTGCCCTGGCTATCGATCAGGTAGCCGCAGTTGCAGCCGGGATGGTGCCCATCTGGCTATTCTTCCTGGTGATTGCCGCTCTGCTCGGGATCGGCGACATCCTGCAGCGTCTGTTCCTATCCTCCGATCTTGAGCTCTTGATGACCGCGCCCGTTCCCCTGCGCACAATCTATCTGGTGAAGCTCTTCGAGTGTACTCGCGTGCTCTGGCTGCCGGCCTCGCTTGTGCTTGTCTTCCTGATTGCCTTGGGCCACGGACAGCGCGCTCCTGCCGCCTTCTTCCCGCTGGCTGTGCTTCTCGTGCTCGCCTCGACGCTCAGCGTGGCCTCTGTCATGGCCGCGCTGGTGATGCTCTTGGTGCGGATCATTCCCCCCCAGCGGCTGCGTGTCTGGATTCCGGCGGCCCTGGGCGTGGTCAGCGTGGCGCTGGCCCTCGGGCAACAGTCGCTGCTGCAGCAGTCGGTCGTCTGGGAGAACTGGGCGGTGATCGCCCAGGCCGTGCTCGATACGGGCCGGCTGGCGGTCGCCACTGTGGTATCCTGCGCCGCGGCGCTCGTTCTGGCGCTGGGGGGCTACCTGATCTTCAGGCGTGCCTTCTACTACGGCTGGAGTAGCTTCGCCCAGGCAGCTGTCCCCCGGCCGAGCGCGGCCACCCGGAGGCGAAAGGGCGCTGTCCGGGCGGGGGTGGGCCAGGTGCTATCGCCGCAGTGGCGCTCGCTTCTACTCAAGGAGTGGCATTCCTTGCGCCGCGATCCACGCCAGCTGATCAACCTGGTCATCACTCCCCTGATCGTCATAGGCTTCTCCGTGACCATGCTCAAACCGGAAGGCCCCTTGGGCATACTGATGTTCTGGAACGTCCTGTTCTTCGCCGTTCTCATGGGATCGAGCGCCGTCTTCCACCTGGGGGTGGCAGCCACCGTCGGGGAAGGGCGCAATGTCGATCTCCTGCGCAGGCTGCCCGTCCGAATGAGGACGATCCTGGCCGCCAAGTTCTGGGTGTCCTGGATGCCTGCCTGGCTGGCCTGGCTCCCTGTGCTGGCTGTGGCCAGCCTGCTTACGGAGCTGACTGTGTTGCAGGTATCGATCCTGGCCGGGGCATTGGCTTTGGCGTTGGCGGAGGTGGGCTCTGTCGGACCGGCGATCGGTGCTCTGGCGGGCGACTTCGCTGTCGAGGAAGAGACGCGGCGGATGCCCATACCGATTCAGCTTCTCGGCATCCTGCTTCCCGGTGTATCTGTGTTGTTGACCGGGTTGAGTTGCGCTCTGGTCGTCTTCACCTTCTTCCCCTCCAGCGAGCTGGCGGCGACGACGGAGCAGGCGCTGGATGTCCTCCCTCCGGTCGCCTGGGTGGCCGGGGGCGGAGTGCTGCCGTGGCTGGGCCTGATCCTTGGCCACGCCATCTTCCTGCTCATCGTCGCGCGGCTGTGGAACGCGGGCGCGCTCCGGATGGAGCGCTGGGAGCCTGCCTGAGCGTCCCCTGCATGGGTCGACAGGCTCAACCCGTTCTCCTACGGCCAGGAGCTTATGTCTAGCAGCCACGCATGCCCGGCCTAGTACCAGCGTCTCCTTGACAGCATGACCCCCCGTGGTAGAATTGATCTGAGCCGCTAGGGCGGGCAGGACGGCGGGCTTCGGCCCTGCCGTAGTTACATAATGACAGACAAGTCGGATAGTGCTCAAGGGGGCGGCAAGCGCCCCCGTTCTCTATTGCGATGGTCGGCGCTGGCCGCGGCGCTGGCTGTCGCCGGCTACATACTGGGCGCAGCACTGGCCCACGTGTGGGCGCCGCCGGTTTCGCTGCTCACATCCCTCGTCTTCGACGATGCTGCCGGGCCGTCCGAGCTGCCGCCGGGTGTCATGGTCGAGGGTAGTCTTGACTGCGCAGGAAGCGATGAGTGGCTCTTCAGCGGCCGACGGGGCCAGATCGCCGTCATCGAGATGTGGCTCCACCCGGGAGCCGGCTCCGACGTCGATGCGGAGCTGGCCCTCCGGCTTGCCGCTCCGGATGGGACCGTCCTGGCCAGCGAGGCGGGCTCCGTCTTCATGCTGCCGTACGTCGTCGAGCCGAGCCTGCCCAACAGCGGCGTCTACCGGGTGGAAGTCGCTCCCGTCTCCGGGGCAGCGGGCCGCTATTCGCTGGCCCTGGCTCTGTCTGATCCGCCTCAATCGGGCGCGGCCGGCGGCGGCGCACCTTCAGAGCTGGCCGATCCTGGCTCGGGCTCGGGAGCTGCGACTGCAGTAGAGGGCAGGTTCATCTGGCCCAGCCAGAACCGTGAGATATCTGGGTGGACCTTCCACGATCCGCGCAACCCGGGCCACATTGGCCTGGATATCGCCGCCGCGATGTGGGACCCGATTGTGGCGGTCGACGACGGCGTGGTGGTTTACGCCGAGTGGGGAGGGGGGTACGGCAACCTGGTCGTCGTCGAACACGAAGGGGACTGGCTGTCCTACTACGGTCACCTCTCCGAGATCGTAGTTGAGGATGGCCAGGAAGTGAGTCAGGGCGATCTCCTGGGCGGCGCGGGCAGCACCGGCTACTCTACCGGCCCGCACATCCACTTCGAGCTTCGCTATCAGGGCCGGCCTGTGGATCCCCATCTCTATCTTCCCTAGTCGTTCTGCGCTGCGGGGCTGGCCTTCTCGGCCACTTCCCCGCTTCGACGCCGGGTCCGTTGCCTCTCCGTTCGTGAGCACGCACCTGCTGGCGGGACTGCCCGGCATGGCTCTCCCCTGCCTGATGCGCAGGCATGGCGCAGGGATGGCGTCGGGCTGCCGTCAGGTTGCGGCCCAGGAGCTGTGGTATACTGGCGCCAGAGCAGGTGTTGAGGGACCGAGCCAGCCGCAGGCTCGCGCCCAGAGTCACCTGCCCGAGACTGCGTTGTCAGGAGGTCAGCAATGACTGTAGTAAGGCTTGGCGCTATCGTTCTCATCTTCGGCTGCGTGGCGCTCTGCTGGGGCATTCTCGGGACGAGCATCGTCGCCCGCACCGAGTACGGCTACGATGCGCTCGGGGAGCAGGTCCAGGAGCTGTGGGGCACTCCTCACCACCAGTCTGCTCCCGTAGTCTACGTGGCCAGCGACAACGAAGCGGAGGAGGTGGAGCTGCTCTCCAGCGATATTGAAGTCGACCTGCAGCTCGAGCATCGCCGCAAGGGGCTGCTCTGGTACGCCACCTACGAAGTGGGCTTCGAGGCCTACTACACATTCCAGAATCCGTTCGACGAGAGGGCCACGGCCACCGTCCAGTACGAGTTCCCATCGTCGACCGTGATCTACGATGATTTCGAGTTCCGCGTGGGGGACGTCTCGGCCACTCCGGCGGGCGGGTCGGGACGGTTTCTCAGCGCAGAGGTGGAGATGGCGCGCTCCGAAGTGATCCAGGTGCGCGTAGCCTACAACTCTCGCGGGCTGGACAGCTGGCAGTACAGCTTCGGCGACGGCATCGCCACTGTGAGGAGCTTCGACCTCGTCGTCAACACCGACTTCGACGAGTACGATTTCCCGGACAACACGATCTCGGCCTCGGATAAGACAGCGACTGGCGATGGCTGGCGGCTGGAGTGGCATTTCAGCAACATGGTCTCAGACGCCGACGTGGGCGTCAGGATGCCCCGTCGTCTCAACCCGGGGCCGGTTGCCAGCAGGATGAGCTACTTCGCCCCAGTATCACTGCTGTTCTTCTTCACTGTGCTCGTCGTCTTTGGCGTCGTCAGGGAGACGAATCTTCATCCCATGCACTACTTCTTCCTCGGCGCCGCCTTCTTCGCCTTCCACCTGCTGTTCGCCTACCTGGTCGACCACCTGGCCCTGGAACTGGCCTTCGCTATCGCCGCCGTCGTGTCGATGGGGCTCGTCATCAGCTACCTGTGGAGAGCCGCGGGGCGCCGCTTCGCCCTTCGCGAGGCCGCCGTATCTCAGTTCCTGTTCCTCGTGCTCTTCTCCTACGCCTTCTTCTTCGAGGGGTACACAGGCCTCGTCGTCACTGTAGGAGCGGTCATAACGCTGGCGGTGTTGATGCACGTCACCGCCAAGGTCGACTGGGGGCAGGTGTTCAGCCGGAAGAAGGCAGCGGCGAAGGAGTGAGACCCAGGGGATTGCAGCAGCTGCTCCGCTTTGCGCGGCAGAACGGCGACGAGATGGGCGCTGCGTAGCTACTGGTCTTGGAGCCGGTCGAGTGCGGTGGTGATCTCGTCCCTGTCCGGCGCTCCGGCATGCGTCAGGGCCACGCTTCCGTCGCCGTCGAGCAGAACGAAGGTGGGGACGGCCCGCACGCTGTACCGAGCCGCCAGCTGACGGCCTATGCTATCCGCGACGGATACGCGCAGCACTGCGGCCCTGCCCTCCAGCTCCTTCTCCAGCCCGTCGACGACGGGCTTCGCCACCAGGCAGGATATTCAGGTGTTCGAGTAGAACTCGACGAGGGTGGGGCGGCCCTGGTTGACGAGAGCATCGAACTCCTCGGTCGAGGCCATCCTGTCCCCCGGCGTGTACAGGTAGAGGTAGCCGGCCAGCAGCGCCGCAATCAGCGCCAGGGTAGCCCAGTTCTCGCGCCAGAAGCTCTTCCTTTTCGTCTCTTCCATCATCGGACTCACATGAGCGGCGGCCGGATATCCCGATCGCCTCGATACCAGTCAATCGACGAGCGACCGGAGTGTGGCCAGGTTCATCCTGTCCTCGGCCAGGTCGTCGCCCTTGGGAGTCTCGAGCAAGCCGGGCCGGCCCCCCAGGCGCGTGTCGTTTACCAACAGGCGGAAACCCTCCAGGCCGATCTCCCCCTGGCCGATGTGGGCGTGGCGGTCCTTCCGGCTTCCCAGCTCGCCCTTGCAGTCGTTCAGGTGTAGTGCTCGGAGCCGGTCAAGGCCGACGATCCTGTCGAAGTCGTCCATTGTCCGGCCGTATCCCTCCTCTGTCCTCATCTCGTAGCCTGCGGCGAAGATATGACAAGTATCGAAGCAGGCCCCCAGTCGCTCGCCAGAAGCCGCGTGTTCCATCAGCCAGGCCAGTTGCTCGAAGCTGCTGCCCAGGCTCGTGCCCTGACCGGCGGTCGTCTCCAGCAGCACCTGGGCCGAGAAGCCGCGCGTGGCCGCATGGACCTCGCCGAGGGCGCGGGCTATCTTGGCCATTCCCGCTTCCTCGCCGCTGTCGACGTGCGAGCCCGGATGAAGAACCAGATAGGGTATGCCGAGCGCCTCGCATCGCTCCAACTCGGTGACGAGCATGTCGCGTGACCGGACCCACAGCTCCTCGTCCGGCGTGGCCAGGTTGAGCAAGTACGAGGCGTGGGCTACCACCGGCTGGATGCCGGTCTCCTCCGCCTTGGCCCGAAAGAGGGAGATATCCTCCTCGGTCAGCTCTTTGACCGCCCAGTTCCTGTTCGGTTTGACGAAGATCTGGAGCGATTCGCAGCCGACCGACGCGGCTCTATCGAAGGCCTTGTACAGGCCCCCGGCGATCGACTCGTGGGCGCCCAGCCTGAGCAATCCTCAATCCTCCACGATGCGGAAAGACGTGCTGATGCTCGCCGCCTTGCCCAGCATCGCCGTTGCGCCGCAGTACTTGGTCTGAGAGAGCTCGATAGCCCGTTCCACCGCGGCGGCCTCGACGCCGCGGCCGTGAACGACGTACTGGAGATGGATCTCTGTGTAGATCATGGGGTGGTCCTCCGCCCGCTCGGCCGTGATCTCCACGTCGACACCGGAGAAGGATTGCCGTTTCTTCTGCAGTATGGAGACGACATCCATCGCCGTGCAGCTGCCCAGGCCTATCAGGAGCAGCTCCATCGGGCGAGGGCCGGCCTCCGCTCGCTCTTCGCCGGGCGGCGCATGGTCGATCACTATACCCGGGCCCTGGGAGCCTGTTGCCACCAGCCTCAGGCCGGGACCAACCCAGGCTACTCTAGCTTCTGCTCTCATCTTTCGATCACCTCGTGCCTATGCGGGCTGATGGGGGATCACACAGACCATTCGGAGAGGGCTCTCCCCAATGTTGCGGTAGGCGTGCGGCTCCCCTGGTGGGATGTAGAGTGCCACTCCTGCGCGGAGTTCGACGGTGCCATCCGGTCCTTCTGCCACCCCCTCTCCGTCGACAATGAAGATCTCGTGTTCGAATGGGTGCTCGTGTGGGCCGAAGGCCGTGCCGGGAGCGAACTCTATGATGCGCATGGCGAAGTTGGGCGCACCCTCCGGCTGCCCGATCACCCAGCGGATGGTGATCCCCTCGGCGAAAGGCTCAGGCGGCGTGTCGTGGTAGTCTCGACCCAGCATCGTTCTCTCCTATTCCCGGCGGCCTGGCTCCGTGGCCGGCAGCCTATTGCTCCAACCCAACAGCAGGTCGAGCGGGGCGCGGAGGGCCATACGACCGTAAGTCGTACGGCCGGCGAAGAGCTGGAGGAAGCGATCGATGAAGCGAGGGTTTCTCACAGCCCACTCGAAGCAGGCCCGCGGACAGCCGTAGAAGACGCGAGCCCATAGGCGCCCCCAGCGCAGGTCGGAGCCGATCTCGTTGTGGATGCGGCGGTCGAATCGAGCCAGGTCCTGGGCGAGGATCGCCTCCGCCGCGATGCGGCCGCTCTCCACTGCGCGGCGAATACCCTCTCCCAATAGCGGGTCCATCAAGCCGGCGGCATCCCCGGCCAGCAGTACCCTGCCTTTGTGCAGCGGCTCGCGGCGCACGTAGATAGGCAGCGGGTGGCCGTGCTGCTCGGATCCGTCGACGTCAATCCCCAGTTTGGCCATCTCCCGCTTCAGGGTCCCCTTCATCTGGCCTGCCTTGAGGCCGAAGGAGCCGATGCCCACCGAGAGATGGTCGGCTTTGGGGAAGACCCACAGGTAGCCCTGATAGGGGGTGCCGAAGAGGAAGACCGCCGTGGACTCGAACTCCGACAGGAGCCCATCGCCGGCTGGTACCTCCGCCTCGATGGCGCCCCCCATGACCTTGCCTCTTCTCAGGCGCACGATCTGGGCGACGAGGGAGTTGGCGCCGTCTGCACCTATCAGATACCGCGTGGAGAATGCATCACCCGCCGCCGTCGTCACCTCCACGTGGTTTTCGTTCTGTCTGAGCGTCGCCAGAGCGGTAGCATCGCGAACGTCTGCCCGCGCCTGCTGCAGGATGTGGTAGTCGAAGTGATCGCGCATCGCTGTGGCGACTGCTCCTGGCGGCAGCGCCGCCAGTACTTCGCGGCCGTCGTGGAATCGTAGGCGCAGCTGGAGTACGGTCTGCTCCAACACCGGAGAGAAATCGAAGGGGAACGCCCGCAGCAGGGCGGTGGGCACGCCGCCGCCACAAGCCTTGTAGCGCGGCACTCGCTCCTTTTCGAGGACCAGCACACGCTGTCCCGCCTCGCCCAGCCAATAGGCTGCCGAGGCACCGGCGGGGCCTGCTCCCACGATTATCGCGTCGAAGTCCATAGCCGGAGAGATCCCTCTCAGCGGGGCTGCTTCCAGAAGCAGACCATCTGATCGGGCCGGAATGCGACCTGGACGAGCTCCCAGCCCGAATCACCCTCGACATCGAGCAGGGCCTCGATAGCCTGCGTGAAGGGGTTCGGCCCGGCGTCGAAGAAGCAGGCGCCCTCGTCGCTGCAGAAGATCGCCGGAGGCACTTCCTCGACGACGTCGGGCAGGAGGGCCAGAACCTCTTCGCCCGTGTGAATGGTTATCCTATGCCGCCATTTGGTCATTCCTGCTGCTCCTTCCTGCACCAGTCGGCACCAGCGGGGCCGCCGACCGGTTCACCGCGTGGTCGCCCTGGCCCTCGCCTACGAGTGCCTCCAGTCGGGCCGTAGCTTCTCGCGACCACTCAGATAGCGATCAGCCGCCATGGCAGCTTGGGCCCCTTCAGCCGCCGCCACCACGCTCTGCTTCAGGTGCTTGCACACAACGTCGCCGGCGGCGAATACGCCGGGCAGCGTGGTCTCTCTGTATTCACCGGCGATCAGACAGCCGCCTTCGCTGACGGGAAGCTGGTCGTACAGGAAATCGGTGATGGGCTGCGTGCCCTGAAGGTAGAAGAAGACCCCGCTTACAGGAATGGTCTGCTCCTCCTGGTCACCTTTCTTGGCAGCGAAGCGCACCCCCTCGACCCGGTTCTCGCCGAGTACTTCGAGCACCCGGACGCCGAGATGGAGAGCGGCCTTGGGGTGAGATGCGAGCTCCTGCGCCAACTCCTCATTCGCCTCCAGCTCGGTCGTTGGCGAGAGCAGGTGCACCTTTGTGGCGAAGCGGGTCATCGTCAGCGCTTCGTCGACCGCCTCGTCGTTGTTGCCGGCTACGGCCACCGGCTGGCCCTGGAAGAAGGCGCCGTCGCACGTGGCGCAGTAGCTCACTCCCCGGCCCAGCAGCCGCTCCTCACCAGGTACGTGCTGTTGGCACCCCAGGGCGCCGGTGGCGATCACGACCGCGCGCGCCTGATAGGGCTCTGCTGCCCAGACCTGCTTTGGCTCCGCCTTCAGGTCGACCCGCAGGACCTTCTCGGTGACGAACTCGGCGCCAAAGGAGGCGGCCTGATCGCGCATCGAGCGCACAAGATCAGCCCCGGTGAGGGGACCCTTTGCCCCAGGGTAGTTCACGATCTGGCTGGCCTTGCCGAGCGCCCCGGAAGCAAGTCCCTTGTCGATCACCAGTGTGCGATGCCCGGCGCGGGCTGCGTAGAGAGCCGCGGTCGAGCCGGCAGGCCCGCCGCCAATCACTATCAGGTCGTATGGAGCGCCTGCCGCGCCGAGCGATATGCTCTCCATCTGACTCTGTTCCCTCTAATCGAGCGGACAGGCGGATTGGCTAGGACTGGCCGGCCGCTTCCGCTGCCTCGCGAAGCTTATCTACCAGCCTCGCCTCCGGCACCGCCCCCTCGAGGTGCACTGTATCGTTGATCACAGTGCGGGGCACGCCCATCACGCTGTACTTGACCGCCAGATGCGGGAACTCCGTAGCCTCCACCATGTCCGCCCTCACCAGGCGGCTGGCAACGCCGAGTCTGTGGGCGAGCATGACCGCAGACTGGCAGTACGGGCAGGTGGGCGTAACGAAGACCTGGATGTGGAGCGGCTCGCGCAGTGCCTGGAGAAAGGCGACGGTATCGTCCTCCAGGTGTGCCCCTCCGGACCCTGCAGCCTTTATGGCGGCCAGAAGGGAAGCGAACTCGTAGCCGCTGGGGATGCCGTAGAAGCGCAGGCCGTAGTCCTCAGCGCCGATGACTGCGATCGCCGGTATCTTGTCGATGCCCAGCGAGTCCGCCTTCTCCTTGTCGGTGACGAAGTTGTAGATCTCAGCGGCGAGCTGCTCCGAGGTCGCAGCGACCTCCTCTACCAGTGCTCTCGCCTCCGCGCAGAGATCACATTCGAACTCCTGGGTGAACATCACCAGCCGGACCGGTCCACCCAGGTCCGCCAGCTCCTGCTTCACGCCCTCTGCAGTTCCCGAATCCAAGATCGGCATCTGATCTGCTCCCTGCTATCTGGTTAGCTCGTTCTTCGGTTGCCTCTATGCCAGCCTGGAGAGCGCCATCGCCAAGGATTCGGAGACCTCCTCAGGCGATCTGTCGGAAGCTGCGCACTCGATCGTGTAGGCCCGGACAAGCTCCACCATGGCCTTGTGCACCGCCGAGCGCACGGCTGCCAGCTGCTGCAGAATCTCGCCGCAGTCCCGGTTCTCCTCGATCATCCGCGCGATCCCGCGGGCCTGTCCTTCGACCTTCCGAATGCGCCCCAGGAGATCCTCTCTGGCGGGCGCTTCTCCAAGTCTCGTTTCCATCGCGCTCCTTGTGCGGAGGCGTACCGCCTCCTAGCGCTTCAAGCTTCAGGTCGGGGCCGGTCCGCACGATCGCGTTCCCGGCGGCTTCGTCGTAGCCGGCGTGCGGCAGCCGAACAGCGATATCGCCTTGCGGGTTCTCGAGCTGCCGCACTTCGGGCACACGGCTTCGACTTGCTGCCCGGGCGATCGCACGAGCAGCTCAAACGGTTCACCGCAGTCTTGGCACTCATATTCGTACAAGGGCATAGGCACACCTCCCTGATACCATACTAGGGTATAGTATACCACATCGAAGTGGGGTCTGTCAAGTGCGTCCGTCCCGATGAGCGGGAAAGGGCAGGGTGCGGGCGGGCTAGGCCGGCCTGCCCAGCAGGTCGTGCTCCAATGCGGAGGTGATCACAATCGGAATGATCCTGCCCACACTCAGCTCCGCCTGCACGAGCACCAGGCCGTCGATCTCGGGGGCGTCGCGGTAGGAGCGCCCCACGCTGATCCCTTCGCCCTGGCCTTCGATGAGGACATCGAGCGTCTGTCCCACCAGTTTCTGGTTCTGAGCCAGCGACAGGCCCTGCTGCAGCTGCATGATGCGCGCCCGCCGCTCCTCCTTGAGCTCTGCCGGGACATCGTCGGCAAGACGAGCGGCAGGCGTTCCCGCCTCGTGGGAATAGGTGAAGACGCCGACGCGGTCGAATCTCTCCTCCGCCACGAAGTCGATCAGCGCCTCGAACTCCGCCTCCGTCTCGCCCGGGAAGCCGACCAGGAGGGTGGTGCGGATGGCGACCCCCGGCATAGCGGTTCGCAGCCTGGCCAGGGTGCGCCGGACCTGGTCAACGTCCGCCGGCCGGGCCATTCGCCTGAGGACGTCCGGATGGGCATGCTGCAGGGGGAGATCGACATAGGGTAGGATCTGAGCATGGCTGGCCATCGTTTCGATCAGAGGCTCGGTGATGCGCCCCGGGTAGGCGTACATCAGGCGTATCCACGGCACCGCGGGGATCGCCTGCACCAGGGGCTCCAGCAGGCCCGCCAGTGTGATCTGCCGATCAAGATCGCGTCCGTAGTCTGTGGTGTCCTGGGCTATGAGTATGATCTCCTGCACACCGTTCTCTGCCAGCCAGCGGGCGTCGGCCAGGATGTCCTCTGGACGGCGGCTGATGGCCGGCCCTTTGATCAGCGGTATGGCGCAGAAGGCGCAGGAGCGCCGGCAGCCGTCGGCTATCTTGAGGTAGGCGCTTGCCCCCTGGACGGCGACGCGATGCAGGGCAGGCGTACACTCCTGTGCAGCTGGAACCTCCGGCGGCAGGCAAACAGGATGCCCGGCGTCGGCCTCATCTAGGCTGCGCACGAGGTCCAGGAACTCCATCCAGCGCCGGGTGCCGATGAGGCCGTCGATCTGGGGCACCGCTTCGGCGAGCTCCTCCGGGCAGCGCTGTGAGTAGCAGCCGGCCGCCACCAGGCGCTGGCGAGCCTTCTTGTGGCGCGCCAGGTCCCGGATGACGGCCAGAGACTCCTCGCGAGCGGACTCGATGAAGCCGCAGGTGTTGACTATCAGGAGACCGGCGTCCCGGGGCCTGTCCGAGGCCTCGAACCCTGCCGCTTCCAGGAGAGCCGACAGGCCGGCGCTGTCGACGAGATTCTTCGGGCAGCCGAGGCTGATCAGATGGTAGCGGCGCGGATTAGTCATGCTTGGAGCCGGCTGCGAGCTCGGTTCAAGGCACCGTAAGGTCGATCTCTCCCCACGGCGCCCAGGCGCGGTGGCACAGGTCGCGCCGCTCCGACATGCGGCCGAGTAGCTCGCCGTTCACGGTGACCAGGAGCCCGGCGCCGTTCCCTGTCTCGACAGAGATCGTCTTCTCGCCGGACCAGGTCTCCGTCTCGCCCGGCTGCATCATCCCCTCGAGCAGGACAGCGTCCTCGGTCGTTGCTCGGACCCAGACGTGCTCCGTGGCCTCCAGCGTGACCGTAACTACTCCGAGGGGATCGATAGGATAGCCCGGCGTCGACGTAGGCGTGGCGGCTGTTTCAGTGGGGGACGCTGCCTGGGAGACAGTCGCTGTGGCGGTCGGCCCGGGAGCGCTGCCGATTCGCCTGAGCACACCAGTCGCCCCCAGAACGGCTGCAGTAACGACAATCAGCCCCGCGACAGCGACGACGGCACGCCGCTGAGTGACCCATCCGGGTGCCGATCCGAATATCGGCAGCCCCCGTGTCTTGACCACGTCCTCGGCGGTCATTCGCTCCGGAGGCTCGGCGGGCTGGTCGCTGGCTGCAGTGTCCGGCTCGGGCGCGGGGGCGATGCCGTGGACCTCAGAATCGTAGCGGGCCAGCACAGCGTCAGCCGGCAGGCCCAGGTAGCGGGCGTAGATACGGAGGAAGCCCCGGATCTGCACCTCGCCGCCAGACAGGGCGGCAAAGTCCCCGCCCTCTAGCGCCTGCAGGAGGTGAAGGCGGATGCGGGTTAGATCCGCGGCCTGATCAAGCGACGCGCCCTGCGCCTCTCGCGTCTTCCGCAGCCACGCGGCGAGGGTATCCATTCTATGCCGGCCGGTCTACTCTTCTTGCCGGTCTTCTTGTGGCCCGGCTGCGCCTTCGTTTGCCTCCTCTTCGGAGGCCGCGGCTTCGGTCGCTGAGCCGGCCGGCTGATCAGGGGCTGCTTCCTCTTCAGGCTCGCTCGCCGCAGTTGACTCGGTCGCCTGACCCCCCGCTGGGTTGACGAGGACCTTGACCTCGGCCGTTACCTCGGCGCTGAGACGCACGGGGACGATGTGCTCGCCCACGTGGCGGATGGGGTCACTCAGGATGTGCTTGCGGCGGTCGAAGCTCTCGCCGATCTGCTGGCTGAGCGCGTCGGCGATTTCGGCGGTGGTGATGGAGCCGTAGAGGCGCCCCTTCTCGCCGGCCTTCGCCTCGAAGGTGAGCGTAGTCGCTGCCAGCTGCTCGGCCAGTTCCGCGGCGCGCACCGCGATCCTCTCGTCCCGCCGGGCGCCGGCTGAGCGCAGCCGCTCGGCCTGCTCCATCGCCGCCGGCGTGGCTGCTGTGGCCAGGCCTTGAGGAATCAGGTAATTGCGTGCGTAGCCGACGGCCACGTTCTTCACGTCACCGGCATGACCTAGATCCTGCACGTCTTGTGTCAGAACGATCTTCACGATATTCAACCTCCAGCGAAGTGGGGGTGCCTGCTTTCCGTGAGCGGCCACAGCTTGAGCGCCCCGCAGGCGAGGGGGCGCTCGGCCGGTACCCGCTCATGGGGCGGGTGGGATTCGAACCCACACGTCCTTTCGGACAGAGGATTTTAAGTCCCCGGCGTCTACCGTTTCGCCACCGCCCCCAGGAGGTGGCGTGCAGCCCTGCGCCAGAGCCGCTCGCCGCCCGCCGGAAAGACACAACGAAGGCGACGGCCGGAATCGAACCGGCGATAGAGGTTTTGCAGACCCCCGCCTTACCACTTGGCTACGTCGCCCGGCGTGCTGGGCATTCTACCACGCATGCGGTGGAGCGGCAAGTACCGGGGCGAAGGCTGGCTGCAGGCCGGCCGAGAAGGAGCTTGGCGGCGGGGGCTCTACGGATTCGCCTACGTGTATCCTTCCTCTCTGGCGGCCAGGTCCATGGGCAGGGTCCTGATCCGCTCCAAAGGCAGTGACACGTCCGATGCTGCCTGACGCTGGTCGAGAGTCTTCAGGTAGCGCAGGCACTCCCTGCAGAAGTAAAGCCGGTACGCACCATCCTCGCTGATGTGGTAAGCGATCTTGGTATGCTCGGTTGTTCCGCAGAAGGGGCAGCCGAGGCGCCTGAACGGCCATAGGCTGGCGCAGCGGGAACACATCAGCTGGCGAGATCCGGTTTCCTCGTCGAGCACGGCGAAATCGGGCGCCCCGCCGCATGCTGGACACGCTCCCCGCTTCCACGTGGCGAGATCAACCAAGGGCAGCAGCCGCTCCGCGGCCCAGCCCAGATAGGGCCCGAGCGCCAGGTCGGCAGCCGCTTCAGGGAGGGTACCCTCCAGAACGGGTGTGCACTGCGCGGTCAGGGCCTGGCCCCTTTCGAATCGCTCCCGCGCCAGCGCCAACCACTCCGACGTATCGTCCGGCAGGGGTGCATCCGCAACTCCAACCCCGAACTCGCGGAGAACGTGTGCGATTGAGGTGGCCAGCTCGGCGAAGCGCTCGGCCTGGATCGGAAGCAGGCTGAAGTCGATCAGTGGCTTGCCCTCGTCTAGGCGTGCTTCCAGTACGTCATTCTTGGGATTCTCAAGAGCGGCCCGGATCCCGCTTCTAGCTTCGTCCCGCAACCGCAGGAGCCGGCCGTGCAGCTCGTAGTAGCGGGCCAGTTCCGGGTCCTTTGCTGCCTCTTCAGCCAGCGCTTGCTGGATCATTCCTCGTCCGGGCAGGGACACCCTGCCGAGCGTGCTGCTTTCACACCCTGTCCCTGACGCTCCGCCAGCTTGGGCCTGAGACCTTGACTCAGCTTTCTCCCCCGGTCACCGTCTGCCGAAGAGGCTGGATTCTCTTCACCGCCAGCGAGAAGACAATGATGCCGAAGGAGATCGCGCCGGCGATCAGCGCGTACTCCATCCAGGACGGGCTGTACGGTGCTGGACCGGGCGACTCGAGCGCGAACCAGGCAACGGTGGGCCGGTTGATGGCCAACCCTACGAGGACGCAGATCGCGCCCGCAAGGAGCCCCCTTGTAGTCTCCCTGGCCCGCGAGGCGAAGATGATCAGCGGCGCGATAACGCCCACGACGATTTCCCCCAGGAACAGCAGGGTCAGCGTCCCGCTGGTGAAGACGAGCCCCAGCTCCCCGGCGAACACCAGATCACTGATCTTGAGGACCAGGTACGTGCCCAGGAGCACCGCGGCGATCTTGGCCAGACCAGACAAGAGCCTGGCGGGGGCGGGTCTGCCAAGGGCCCGCCAGCTGACTATGGCCAGCAGGATCGTCACCGAGAGCCCGCTGATCAGCGCCGAGGTGAGGAACAGAACCGGCAGAATTGGGGTCCACCAGATAGGATTGAGCTTGGTGCGCAGGAGCAGGAAGAGCGCTCCCAGCGATCCCTGGTGTATGGTGGACAGGAGCACTCCAACGGCAGAGATCAGGACGATGAGCTGATTGACCAGCCGTGCGGGCGCCCAGTCCTTCTTCTGGAAGACGATGTAGAAGAGCTCCAAGACGAGAACGCCGAAGTAGACGGTTATCGACATGCTGACCTCGAACATGAACGAGTGCAGGTTCCAGCGCCACGGCAGGAGCACGCTGTAGAACTGATCCCAGCGCCCCAGATCGATCATGAGCACGAGGACCACCAGAAGGTAGCCCAAGAACCCGGCCAGTACGCTGAAGTGAGCAACGCCGTGATACTTGTGCTGGTTGAAGATGTGCACGATCGCGGCCAGCGTGAACGCGCCCGCGGAGAAGGGGACCGCAAATACGTCGAAGGCTATCCACAGGCCCCAGGGATGGCTGTTGCTGAGGTTGGTCGTAGCGCCGAGTCCAAGTACCAGGCGAGTGATCGCGACTGCGAGTGCCAGCAGCACCAATGCGCCCAGGATCACGTAGGCGGCCGTGGAAGCGACGGTGCGTTTCGTTACCGCTCTTGCTGTCATGGCTAGCCCTCCTCCGGCTCAGCGGCCGGTGGCTGCGCGCCAGCCTCCTGCCGCCGCTTCGTCGCCCAGTAGATCCCCGCGAGAAGCGCTGCTACGCCGGCGAGCATCGAAGGCGTGCCCACCTCGGCAACGGCCTCGCTCAGCGCCGGTATCGGGTCGGTGCCCAGCTCGTCTGACTGGGGGAACCACAGCTGGTCGAAGTCAACCGGCGACAGGTACATCCAAGAGGTTCCGCCGGCCTCGTGCTGGCCGAAGACGTGGTTCACGTACTCCGTCGGCCGGGCTCTGATGCGGGCCTCCGCATCCGCGATCAACTCGTCGCGCTCTCCAAAGACGAGCGCGTCAGTGGGGCAGGCCTTGACGCACGCCGGCTCGAGCCCTTCGTCTATTCGATCTGCACAGAAGGTGCACTTCTTGATCAGAGGCAGCGCCCGGTCCCAGTGGATCTTGGGGATGTGGAACGGGCAGGCCATCATGCAATAGCGGCAGCCGATGCACTTCTCTGCGTCGTACACAACCGGCCCGTCATCCCGTTTGTGGAGAGCCGAGACCGGGCAGGCAGAGACGCAGGCCGGATGCTCGCAGTGCATGCATTGCTGCTTGGTGAAGACCCAGTGCAGCTTGCCGCGGGCGTCCTGCACTTCATCGAACTTGATCAGCGTCCACGTGTCGCCGCTCAGGTGCGGAGGGTTGCCGTAGGAGCCGGAGCACTCCGTGTCCTCGCCCGGATTATCGTTCCAGGCCTTGCAGGCCACCTGGCAACTGCGGCAACCGACGCAGCGAGTTAGGTCCACCAATACGGCCTTGCTCATCGCGCACCGCCTTTCGTAATCCGGACCAGGAAGGCCCTGTATTCCGGGATCATGGTATTGCTGTCCGCTACCCGGGCGGTCAGGCAGTTGGCGCTGTCTCCCGGAGATAGCCCCGCGTATCCCCAATGCCACGGCATGGAGATCTCATGGACTACTTGACCATCGATGCTGAAGGGACGGAGGCGCTTGGTCACAACCGCCACCGCCTCGATCTGGCCTCGCGGCGATTCGACGACGACCCTATCGCCGCTCACTACTCCTTCCGCCTCTGCCAGTTCCTCGCTCATTTCGATGAACATGTCCGGCATCATCTCGACCGAGTAGGGCATGTTCCTGGTCATGCCTCCGCCGTGCATGTGCTCCACGAGACGGCTGGTGGTAGCCAGAATGGGATAGTTGTCCGGTTCGCCTTTGACGGCCCCCCAGGTCTTGAGGAGAGGATCGGACTGGACGGAGGTCATCGGATTGCGCACCGGGCTCTCCCAGGGCTCGTAGTGCTCGGGAAGCGGGCCGTCGACGAGGCCTGCCCCGAACAGAAGGGCGCGCCCGTGTGGCTTCATTATGAATGGGTAAGCCTTCCCTGGCGGAGAGCCGCCGTCGGGCACGTCCCCGGCCCAGCTTTCGCTCTGCTCGTCCCAGCTGATGACCGGCTTATCTGGATTCCAGGGGTTGCCCTGGAGGTCGACCGAGGCCCGGTTGTACATTATGCGCCGGTTGCAGGGGAATGCCCAGGCCCAGTCCGAGAAGAGGCCGATGCCCGACTGGTCTGTGTTGTCCCGGCGGGCCATCATGTTGCCTGCCTCGGTGTAGCTTCCGCACCACAACCAGTTGCCACAACTGGTTGTGCCATCTTCCTTGAGGCCGGCAAGGCCTGGGAGCAATTCGCCGGTCGTCAGATCGTAGCCGTTCATCTCCTGCGCTACTCTGTGAGCGTCAGGCGGATCACCATAATCCCAAGCCAGCTCAGTAATGGCCTGCGCGTTGGGGCCGCCGTCCGCCCCGTAGAGCGACTTCAGCTTGCGGACGAGCTGGTCGACGATCCACAGATCGCTCTGTGCCTCACCCGGGGGATCGACAGCCTGGTAGCGCCACTGCATCCAGCGGGCGCTGCTCATCAGGCTCCCTTCCTTCTCGAGCGAAGCAGCTGCAGGGAGCAGGAAGACCTCGGTCTGGCTGTCCGATGGGGTCGTGCCAGGTGCTTTCCACAAGTCAGCGGTCTCCGTCTCGCAGAGGTCTACCACCACCGCCCAGTCCAGCTTGCCCAGCGCCTCCCGCACCATGCCGCTGTTGGGCCCGCTGACCGCGGGGTTCATTCCCCAGCAGAGCAACCCCTTTATCGTCCCTGCGTCCATCGCTTCGAAGAGATTGACGAAGCTGTAGTTGCCGCCGAGCTTGGGCAGGAACTCCCAGCCAAAGCCGTTCCGTTCGGCGGCCGCGTCTCCATACCAGGCCTTGAGGAGGCTGACAATGTACTTGGGGCGGCTCGTCCAGGGGCTAATCGTGTTCTCCATCTGGGATGGTGGAGCCGTGACGCGGTCAAGATACGCCTCCAGACTCTCATCCCCGCTGGCCGGCATCGGCAGGTCGCCCGGCAATACGTGGAACAGCCTGCCCTGCAGAGTGCAGCCGAGGCCGTTGCTCGCACCGGCGATGCCGTTGACGCCTCCACCGGCGACGCCGATATTGCCCAGAAGGAGCTGGAGGATGTAGTAGCTGCGCGCGTTCTGGGTGCCCTGTGTGTGTTGGGCGGAACCCGAAGAGCAGAGTATCGCACCGGCCTTCCCTCTGGCCCCCGTAGCCCCGAAGGCCTGGCAGGCACTGAGGAAGGTATCCATGGGCGCGCCGGTCACGCTGCACACCGTTTCCGGGTCGTAGCGGCTGAAGTGGGCCTTGAGAAGCTGGAACACGCAGTTGGGATCCTGAAGCGTGTCATCCCTCATGGGAAGGCCCTGCTCGTCCGGCTGATACTGCCAGGTTGACCTGTCGTAGCTGCCCGTCGCGGCATCGTACCCGGTGAAAAGACCATCCTCGAAGCCGAAGCCTGGGTCGATCAGGAAGGAGGCGTTTGTGTACTCGGCCACGTACTCCCGGTGGTAGAGCTCGTTCTCGAGCACGTAGTTGATCATTCCGCCTACCAGCGCCACGTCCGTCCCCGTCCTGATGGGTAAGTGTAGGTCCGCCTTGGCCGACGTGCGGGTGAAGCGGGGGTCCACGCTGATCAGCGTGGCGCCCTGCTCGACGGCGTCAGTGATCCAGTTGAAGGAGATAGGAAAGGTCTCGGCGGCGTTGCTGCCGATCGTCATGATGCAATCACTGTTGCGCAGGTCTATCCAATGGTTGGTCATCGGCCCACGGCCAACCGACTCCGATCCCGCTGTCACCGTGGAGGTGACGCATATCCGGGACTCGTTCTCGTTCCAGACGATGCCCAGCGCACGCACGAGCTTGGTCAGCGCGTAGGCCTCCTCGCTGTTGATGAATACGCTGCCCAGCGCGGCTATCGCCTCGGTGCGATTGACGGTGTGGCCGTCCGTGTCCTCCGACACCCAGTTACCGTCGCGAGTGTCTTTGAGCCGCTTGGCGATCTCGTCGATCGCCCAGTCCCAGGACTTCTCCTCCCATTGGGAAGATCCGGCTGCGCGGTACTTTACCTTCTGCAGGCGACTGGGGTTGACCTTTCCATCGACCGTGTTGAGCTGGGCCAGTCCCATACCCTTGCTGCACAGCGAGCCCTGGTTCACAGGGTGTTCGGGATCCCCCTCCACATTGACCACCCTGTCGCCCTGGGCTGCGACGATCGCGCCGCATCCCACGCCGCAGAAGCAGCAGGTCGTAGGGGTCTCACCCACCGGCTTGTGTAACGGAAAGCGATTCGCTAATCTGCCGGCGGGCAGCCCATATGGCAGAAGCAGAAGGCTGGCGCCAGCCCCGCTGAGCTTCAGGAAGTCCCTTCGAGTCAAATCCATTCTGGGTGTACCTCCTTGGTTATCCGTGCGCCAGCCCTGTCGGGTGCTGAGCGCCAGGTGTGATCTCTGCCGGGATGACGTTGCGCCTGCGATATGCAAGCGCCGCGGCAGGCTCGCTCGTGCTGCGTGTGCCGGGTCAGAGCGGGGAGGCCACTAGTATCCCGGGCTTCTGTGGGACCTGCCGCCTCCCGGGAGCACGCCAGCTATCTGCGGGCGTGCTGAGCGCAATTCGCGGGAACAACCGGTCGGACCCGTGCCCTATGCCGTCCCGTGCTGCCGGCGCCTTGTTGAAACTCCGGTGCGAGCCGCTCTCGCCTGAATGTCGAAGTCGGCTCTTCGCCTGTACGGGCTGCCGTCCCCCTCGCTCTGGCCTATGATACACCAGCACCGCAGATCGTGTCAAGTGGCGCCTGCCCTCGGACCACCTGGGCCTGCTGGCGTGAGGACGGATCCGACCAATCACCACAAGCGGAAACGTCCAAACTGAAGCAGGGGATTGACGACCAGCACCGTCGCGCCGGCCGGCAAGGTGGCGGTCGCCTCCCCGGCTGTGACGGAGATGTTGCTGCGGTAGACCCAGGGAGTCACGTAGGAGCCGACCAGGGCCCGAAAGCTAATCTCCAGGCTGCGCGGCAGGGGATTGCCATGCGGCTTGGGTAGGGCAGCTACGGCATCGAACACTGGGTGCGTTCGCCAATCGATGCTGAAGGAGGGCTCGAGCTCAGGATTGAAGTAGTCGATCCACTCCCAAGGAAGCCACTCGTCGCCGCTCCAGGCGTCTCCCAGGTAGAAGGGAGTCACGGCGCTGACCTCCGGCCACTGGGTCCAGTAGTCCTCGAAGGCGGAGACGGTGAACTGGGCCCGGCTCTCTTCGTCGATCGCAGGGAAACCCTCTCCCGAGTATCCTTCCTCGCCCAGATCGTAGCCAGTCTCCTTGATGAAGAACTGAACGTCGCCCCGGCCGTAGTGAGCCAACACCTCCCGCTGCCTTAGATAGCAGTCGATGGTCACCTCGAGATAGAAGGCCGTGCCGTCGTGGATGTTGTAGGACGGTGGGTGGTTGTAGGGGTAGCAATGGCAGGCCCAGGCGTCGAATGCGTCGGCGAACCCCGGCACCTCCATCGCCCGGCCGATGAACTCCAGCCCTTCCACAAACTGGGTTACCGGCCCGTTGAGGATCTTGATGCGCGAATCTCCAAGGCGTCGGATAGCATCCGAGGTGGCTACGAAGAACCGAGCGTATTCCTCCGCGTTCGGCGCGCTGCTCCATTCGCGTGGCACATCCGGCTCGTTCCAGATGCTGACGTAGAGCGGGAGACCCTTGCGGCGAGGTAGTCCGGCCACGTAGCGGGCGAAGGCGGCGGCGATCTCCTCGTAGGCGCCGCCCGGGCCGGGATCGGGCTTCTTCCATATGCCATCGCCGAAGACGCCCTGCAGGCGCAGGATCGGGATCAGATTGCGGTCATAGGCGGAGTTGATGAAGTGGACCGCGCAGGGGTCAGGGCCGGCTGTGTCGGCTGAGATCGAGTAGAACATCTGTGTAACGTAGCCGCCGCTGCCGGCCAGCTCCAGAGCCTGGTCCAGGTGGAGCTCGACGAAATCGAAGTCGCAGAAGTCCTGCACGAAGGTATGAATACCGTAGGGGTTGCCCTCGCTGTGGCCGGCCGACGGAAGCTGCAGCGGTCCCCAGACGATCGTTTGCCCTCGCACAACCGGCTCAACAAGATCTACTGGCCAGCCTCCAGCGGAGAGTACGGCCGAGCCGGGGACGTAGCTCAGGCCCAGGGGGAGCGTGTGGGTGACGTATGCACTGTCGACGATGCCGTCTTCGGAGTTCAGGATGGTGATCTGATAGAAGGCCTCTCCGCCCTGCTGGGCCAGTCCCCCGGCGGCCCGAATCGATAGCCCCGGCGCCCCGCTGTCCGACTGCGCCTGGGAGGACGCTCTGCAGGAGTGAATTGCCAGCGCCGCAACTGCGCAGAGCAGCAGCGCCAGCCCCGGATGAGCGGTGCGCAATGGTCGGAGCCACGCCGCGAGGCTCGGGTGGACGGGGGAATGCCTTGATCTCACCCTAACTCGCCCCGCATCCGGTCATAGGACGGACACGTAGAAGCCAGCGGCGACGGCAGCGCCGAGGCAGGAGGAGAGGAAATTGACCAGGTCGTTGCCGATCCGACTGTGGCCTCGTAAAGGAAGCGTGCGCTTGCCGCAGCGATGGATCCTGCTCTCGGTCTCCTTGCCACAGGCGTCGCACCAGTAGACGGCCTGAACGCTTGCGCCGAGTAGAGAGTCAACGAGCGAGCCAGCCGATCCCCCGACCGTGGCCGCGCCAAGCAGGCCCATCGAGGCCGCGCCACCTGCTCCCTGCAGCAGCCCGCTGAGCGCCGCCAGGACGGCGATCAGCAGCGCGCCCGCAAGCGAAGCCGCGGATCCGAGCCTGCTGACGGCGCCCGAGGTGCCGGCGTCGACCTGGCTTCCCGTCGTGATCAGGCGTGGCCGGCGAGTGCTCCGTACGCCGATCTCGGTTGCCCAGGTGTCTGCATTCGCGCTGGCCAGCGCTCCGGCACAGGCAGCGAACCATACGGGGTGGGGCCAGATCAGCGAGGCCGCCGCCAGCAGCGCCGGCACACCGCCGTTGGCCAGAGCTTGCCCGATATCCCGGCGGTAGCCCTTCGCGAACCGGTCCGCCAGCTCCTCCTTCTTCCCCGCGTCGAAGAGCGAGAGAGCACTGGAAGAGGCAAAGAAGGCGATCAGGAGCAGGCCCCATTCCCATCCTCCCAGTCCGAAGGTCAACGTTCCGGTGAGTATTCCGCCGACCACGCCGCTCTCATCGAGCACGCCGCGTCGATAACCTGCGACGGCAATGGCGGCGGAAAGGACCAGGCCGCCGATGAGCTCGGCCAGGCTTATCGTTTCCAGCACGGCCTGCAGAGGGCTCAAACCCATCGCACGATCCCCAGGGCTGCACCCCAGACGAGCACCTGTACTACAATCGTGCCACCCCAGAGAAGGTAGGCGGCCACGCGCTCGGTGCGGTGCAGCGAGCTGCCGAATACTGCATTGGCGATCGTGGCGGTCCAGGCAATGATGGGGAGGAAGAAGGCCTGGCCGCGCCCGCCCAGGCGGTCTGGGTTGCCGGCTGCGTCGAAGTGGAGGGGTATGAGCACGTTCGAGGGCGTCAACTGGTACCAGAGGAACACGAGGCCGGTAAGGATCAGGCTGGCTAGGAAGCCCGCGACCACAAGAGCCAGACCAAAGCGGTCCTTCCAGATCGTCCATTCCAGGAACGAGGCCCTGCTCGAAGATGGCTCAACGCGCCTGGTAGGACCCATCTTCTGCGCCTTGACGAGCGTCTCCACAAACCCTTCCGGATCGGCGGGCGAGATGCCGTAGGTCAGACCGGCGGTGACGACGTAGATCTGGGCGTCAGTGGGAGCCGTGGCGTAGCAGAGCAGCTGTCCAGTCCCACTACAGCTCCCATACCCTACGCAGTGACCCGGCCACACGCCGCCCCGGACACGGATTGGCCCCTCGATCTCGGCTGCGGTCAGCACTCGCTCGATCTGTGAGGTGGGAATGACGTGCCTCGTCGCGCCCCAGCGGATGACCAGTGCGTTGCGGTCGACGGCGTAGGAGGAGCGGGTCAAGCCGTGGAGCCAGAAGACGAGCAGGCCCACGAGCAAGAGGCACAATAGGATGGCGAGCCCGATGACGAAGGTGAGTATGGACACCGGCAGGGAGGTCGCCAGGACAACCAGCGCGGCGATGATCAGTACTGCCGCCG
This sequence comes from uncultured Anaerolineales bacterium, assembly GCA_964530325.1. GTDB lineage: Bacteria > Chloroflexota > Anaerolineae > B4-G1 > B4-G1 > CAZHAX01. The sequence goes on from CAZHAX010000001.1 coordinate 365,977, forward strand.
CAACAAACGCAGCGCCAACCCTGGTGCCCTGCTTCTTGTCGGTCTCCCAGGCCTTCACGCAGTCTGCTCCCTGCCCCCAAGGCGCGATTATACCAGGGCGAAGTGCCCCGGGCAAGTAGGGCTGCCGGCAGCGACTCGAAGGTGGGCGGACCTAGAGGGGCCTGTCCCCGCTGCCAAGGGATTCACCCCCCGCCACAGGCTCCGAGTGCTGAGGCGCCGGCGCGGTCAACGTCAGCGAACTGGCAGCGACGTCGGGCCCAACGATCGTGACCGTTTGCCACAGAGGGCCCTTTCCGGTACAATCCTGTCCTCGTAGCGCGTCGACACAGCCGGGAGGAGCGGGGACTGATGGGCAAGGCGAGGGTTGAGGATGATCTAGCCATCCTCATGCGCGGCGCCGAGTTCGGCGACGAACAGATCAGGCAGCGCATGGAGGAGGAGCTCCGGGATCGGCTGGCCGAGTCGGCCAAGACAGGCCGTTCGCTGCGGGCATACTGTGGCTACGATCCGACGGCCCCGGACATCCACCTGGGCCACACGGTGACGATGCGCAAGCTCCGCCAGTTCCAGGAGCTGGGCCATCAGGCGATCTTCCTCATCGGCAACTTCACCGGCCTGGTAGGAGACCCCTCCGACCGCGAGGGGGCCCGGCCGCGCCGCACGCCGGAGGAGCTGGCGGACAATGCCAGCACCTACGTTCAGCAGGCGCACCGTATTCTCGACCCGGAGAAGACTGAGGTGCGGTACAACGCGGAGTGGCTGGCGAAGCTGACGTTCGAGGACGTAATCGGCCTGGCGGCCAACTTCACCGTGCAGCAATTCCTGGCCCGGGACAATTTCTCCAAGCGCCACCAGAACGGCGATGCCATCTGGCTGCACGAGTTCTTCTACTCGCTGATGCAGGGCTACGACGCGGTGGCTCTGGAGACCGACGTGCAGGTGGGTGGTACCGACCAGCTGTTCAACCTCCTGGCGGGCCGCAAGCTGCAGGAGGCCCACGGCCAGAAGCCGCAGGTTGCCCTGACGCTGCCGATCCTGGTGGGCACTGACGGCCACGTGCGCATGTCGAAGAGCACCGGCAACTACATCGGCATCGACGAGGCCCCGGAGGACAAGTACGGCAAGACGATGTCGATCCCCGACTCGGCCATGCGCAACTGGCTGGAGCTGGTGACCCGCTGGCAGCAGAAGCAGATCGATGAGCTCATGGCGGGCGTGGAGAGCGGCGAGATCCATCCGATGAGCGCGAAGAAGAAGCTGGCCTGGGAGATCGTCTCCATATTCGATGGAGACGGGGCTGCCGATGTGGCCGCGGCCCGCTTCGAGCGAGTACACCAGGAGGGGAAGCTGCCGGCCGACATGCCCTCCCTGGGTCTGGATGGGCCAAAGAACGTGGTCGACCTGATCTACGAGGCGGAACTGGCGCCCAGCAAGAGTCAGGCCCGGCGCCTGGTGCAGCAGGGTGCGGTCAAGCTCGACGGCGTGAATGTCGGATCGATCGATGACGATATCGGAGTCGAGGGCGGCCAGGAGAGGGTGCTCCAGGTAGGCAAGCGCCGCTTTCTGCGCCTCGTCTCTCGGTAGGGCAAGGTTTGAGGGCTCGGTTGCGAGCAGTCCTGGCTGATTAGGCCTTGCTTACCGATCATCGAGCATCCAGCATTGACTGAGCAGTCTGGCGGCAAGGAGTTGACGATGGAAGACCGAACGTTGGTGCGGACGATAGTGGCTGTATTCGTGGCCTTCGTGCTCGGGTTCATGTTACCGGTGTGCAGCTGCGTCGGCACCGGGTGGTTGGCCGTGCGGGGGCTGGCCGGGATGGCGCCGACCGATCCGCAGGCGCTCCCCGCGCTGGGCGATTCCGTTGCCGTGCTCAGGCTGAACGGAGTGATAGCCTCCTCCGGGGGCACGAGCCTGTATTCGACGGGCGTCTCTCCCACGGGAGTGGCCGAAGCGCTGGAGCAGGCTGCCGCCAACCGGTCAATCAAGGCTGTGGTGGTCCGAGTGAATAGCCCGGGAGGAAGTGTGGTCGCCTCAGACGAGATCTACCGGGCCTTCCTCGAGTTCGAGAAACCGATCGTCATCTCGATGGGCGAGATGGCCGCCTCGGGCGGCTACTACATCGCTTGCGGGGCCGACTACGTGCTCGCCCATCCGGGCACGCTCACCGGCTCGATCGGCGTCATCAGCGAGTTCTACAACCTGGAGGAGCTGCTGGACGAGATCGGCGTCGACGTCTTCGTCATCAGCTCCGGCCCCACGAAGGACTTCGGCAGCCCCTACAGGGAGATGACCGAGGAGGAGCGTGGAATGTGGGAGGCGGTCATCGACGAGACCTACGAGAGCTTCGTGTCCATCGTCGCCGAAGCTCGCGATCTCCCGCTGGCCGACGTGCGTGCGCTGGCTGACGGCCGGGTCTACACGGGACAACAGGCGCTGGAGCTGGGGCTGGTCGACGGGCTGGGCACGCTTGACGACGCGATCGCCAAGGCGGCTGAGCTGGGTGGGATAGCAGGTGAGCCTTACGTCGTCGAGCTGCAGCAGCCGCAGGGCTTGTTCGAGTTGCTGTACGGTTTCCAGAGCGACTCTGGGCTGCCTTCGCTGGAGGAGATCATCGACTGGGCCGGGAGGGTGCGGCTGGAGTACCGCTTCACCGGCGAGTAGGGGCCGGGGTCTACTCTTGCAGCCGCCGCAGCAGCACCTGCTGTACGACCTGGGGGTTGGCCTTGCCCTCGGTCGCCTTCATCACCTGGCCCATTAGCCAGCCGAGCACCTTCTCCTCGCCGGCGCGGTACCTGGCTACCTCGTCTGCGCTGTCTTGGAGAACTTGCGCCACGGCTCGCTCCAGCGCCGCCTCGTCCGATATCTGAGCCAGGCCGCGCTTGTCCACGATGGCGCCGGCCTGCTCGCCCGTGGCGAACATCTCTTCCAGTATCTGCTTGCCCGTGCTGGCGTTGATCGTGCCGGCATCCACCAGGTCCACCAACTCGGCCAGGGCCTTCGGCTCGACCGTCACCTTCTCGATGGCCTGCTCGCCTTCCTTCACCAGCCGGAAGAACTCGCCCGTTACCCAGTTGGCGACAGTCTTGGCGTCCGCCTTGCCGGCGCGGACGGCCCGCTCGTAGTAGTCTGCTGTGCTCCTGTCGGCGACGAGGACGCCGGCGTCGTAGTCGCTGAGTCCGTACTTCGCCACGAAGCGGGCGAGCTTGGTGTCCGGCAGCTCGGGCAGCTGGCGGCGCAGCTTCTCTACCCACTCACGGCTGATCTCGATCAAGGGCAGGTCTGGCTCGGGGAAGTAGCGGTAGTCGTCGGCGAACTCCTTGCCCCGCTGCGCCACGGTGACGCCCTTCCCTTCGTCCCAGCCCATCGTCTGCTGCTCGACCTGGCCTCCCGCCTCGACCGTGGCTATCTGGCTCTCGATCTCGTAGGCCGTGGAGCGGGCCAAGGCCCGGAAGGAGTTGAGGTTCTTGACCTCATGGCGGGCGTTCATCTCCTTCGAGCCGGCTGGGCGGACGCTGACGTTCGCCTCGAAGCGCATGACGCCCTTCTCCATATCGCCTGAGTTGACGCCGACGTAGACGATGATGGAATGGAGCTTCGTGGCGTAGGCCTTGACCTCCTCGACCGAGCCCATATCCGCCTCGCTGACGATCTCCAGCAGCGGCACGCCGGCCCGGTTGAAGTCGACCAGGCTCTTGCCATGGCCAACGTGGTGGAGCTTGCCGGTATCCTCCTCCAGATGGGCCCGGTTGACGCGTATCCTCTTCCTGCCCGCCTCAGTCTCGATCTCGACATAGCCGTTCTGAGCCAGCGGGGCAAAGACGGGCGGGTACTGGGAGATCTGGTAGCCCTTGGGCAGATCGGGGTAGAAGTAGGACTTGCGGGCGAAGCGGCTGAGAGGCGGCACCTCGCAGTTGAGTGCCAGCCCGGTCATGATCGCCATCTCTACCGCCCGCCTGTTGATCACGGGCAGCACACCGGGCATCGCCGTGCACACCGGGCAGACGAAGCTGTTGGGAGCCAGGTCGCCCGTATCCTCCTTCACCGGGCAGGAGCAGAACATCTTGGAGGCAGTGTGGATCTGAGCGTGGACCTCCAGGCCGATGACCGGTTCGTACTCCATCAGGTGTCCCCTCCAGCTGCACCTGGCAGCCTATCGGGTAGCTGCCGGCCGGAGCGCTAGCCGCCCAGCGCGGTCAACACGATTGCGGCGATTGCCGCCAGCGCTATCGCCAGCCCGACGATGGCGGTGATGACCGTCTTCGGTTCCATGCCCGGCATCACCGCGCCGGCCAGCCCGGCGTCGGCGCCGTACTGATGGAACAGCCGGCCCCACTTGGCCTTCAACGCTTCCCGGACCCGCTTGCGGCCGACGAACGGATACCAGTAGACGTTGTGATAGAGATTGCTGGCGAAATAGGACCATGGGACGAGCGGCGTGCGCAGCAGAAGGGGCTCGATCGGGTGCAGCCAGCCGTGATAGATCATCTTCTGCCCCCTGCTGGCGAAGGTGTTCTCCTGCACGAACTGCCAGTCCTGGGAGAGCACCCACTCCCTGTCCTCGCCTAGGATCTCGATCTGATCCGGGTCCCCGATTCCCAGCCCGGCCTCGTGTGCCAAGCGGATGAAGTCGATCGACAGGGGATCGAAGCCCTGCATACGGGCGGACATGGCGTCGATGGCCACCTGGTCTGCCGATGCGAGAATGACGTCCTTCTGGTGCCAGCGCATGGCCCGCGGCCCGGGCCCGTCGCCGGCGAAGGTGCCGTCCATCACGGCGAAGAGGCCGGGATGCACGTCCTGCTGGATCATCAGCAGGTCGACGAGCGTCTCGTGGATCTGGGAATGTGTCCAGTGGCGCTTCGTGCCCAGGAGGCCGCCGAAGGCGTTCTTCATCGCACCGGTGATCCTGGTGAACACGTGCGTCTTAACTGTGGGCAGCTGGATGATGTTGCGGCCGTAAAACAGCTCGGGGATGTGTACGCCCTCAGGATAGATCTTGTCCAGCACCAGGAAGGGCTGCTTCGGCTCGTAGCGCACCCACTTGAACTCGGGCTCGTAGAGGTGTACGTTGCGCAGCCTGTACTTATCCACAACGTACTTGTGCTTGTTGTTCCTTTCGCCAACGTAGGCGTTGACGACGACGGTGTTGTTCTGAGCGCCGATCAGGTTGTCGTAGCCCGCAGCCTGCAGGGCCCGAATGACTCCCTCCAGCTGCCAGGGTGCGGTCGAGCAGGCGGGGTACCAGGTCTGCCAGGAGATGTTGATCTTTAGGATGGTCTCCCTATCCGCAGGCAGCGCCTGGCGGAAGCCGGCCAGCTCCATCAGGCGGCCGTAGTCCTCCAGAACCGTCTCAGGCGTAGTTCTGAGTACGGCGACCTTGCCGAGGCCCGGGTATTCTTTGGTCATGGCTCCTCCGTCCTCTCCGCCGAGCGGTCAGGAAGTATACCCCACTTGCGGCGGCCTGTCCAGGTTCGAGGCGTCAGCAGCGGCAGGACGACCGGCAATCCGAACTGCCAAGGAGCGGTGATGGCCACGGCTGCCGCCCAGTCCATCCCGGGTAGGCCGAGGCTGTCGAAGAGCCAGCCATAGCCCAGCGTGAGCGTAAGCACCGAGAGCTCCGAGGTCAGGCACAGAAGGAAGGTGCGCAGGCGGGTGCGGCGGGTGAGATGGAGCGCGGCCAGAGGCACGAGCCAGATCGGATACCAGATTCGATAGCTGGAACGCATCAATAGGTAGAGGAACAAGAGAAGCAGGCCGGCCTCGGCCAGCCCCATCCGCCCGCGCCACACCCGGACCAGGGCCCACGCGTAGACCCCCGCCAGTGCAGCCAGCATCAGCGCGTTCAGGATCCACCCCGGCAGGTTGAAGGGAAGCAGCCAGCGCAGCAGCCCGGCCGCCGGCGAGGGCAAAGAGAACGAGCTGCGGCCCATCTCGGTCAGGATGCCTCCCACGTTCTCCCAGGGCGGCCAGTAGGGCAGGAAGGCGATCAGCGTCAGGCCCAACACGACCGCGACGCCGAGAGCGAGGGACCCGAGACGCCGGCGCCTCTCCTGCTCCCGCAATACCGCCGCCATCAGGAGCGGCAGCAGCAGGGCTGCCGTGGCTTTCGTCAGCATACCAATCGTCATGGCTGCGATCGCGGGAATCGACAGCCGCTTTCGCTGCCATAGCAGGAAGCCGAGGAGGACCCAGAACAGCATCACCAGGTCGTTGTGGCCGTTGCCCACGCCCTGGAGCAGCACCAGCGGATTCCAGGCGAATAGCAGCAGGGCGTGCGTGTCCCGGTCGCAGCCCCAGGCCAGGAGAGCCAGGCAGGCCGCGTAGGCGATCAAGGCCAGGGCCTTGAAGGCCAGCGCGGCCCCGACGGCGTCGTCCGGGCTGACGCGGACGACACGGGCAGCCAGGTTCTCCCAGGCCGGTCCGTATGGAGATAGGGCGTCTTTCCAGCCCCCCGTCAGGTACAGGAAGGGATCGTCCGGGAACCGGTCCGGCGAGACGGCCAGAGGGCTAACCTGGTACACGACGGTCAGGCGGGCCCTGCCGATGTACTGGAAGAGGTCGATGGCGGTGATCGGGTAGAGCCAGACGAGGATGAGGCCGAAGGCGAGGCCGAAGCTGGCGACCGCGCGCATCGATAGCTGTGCTCTTTGGGCCAGCTTCAGTGCCAACCAGTAGGCGGCGAACAGTACCACAAGCCCGCCGGCGTAGACAGCAGCGGACCAGGGGCGCGCTCGGGAGAGCTTCTCCACGTCATAGAGCCGCTGAGCCTGACCGTGGACGGTGAGCGGATATAGGAGAACATAGGCCAGATAGGAGGCTCCGCTAGCTGCCCCGAGCGAGGCCAGGAGGACGCCGGGACGACGGACTCTGTCCATCGCCCACCATTATACCATCGGGTGTCTCGGGGCGAACAGCCGGGGCGCGGACGGACGAAGGGCTGGGCGCAGGGAGTCGTTGTCCTGGCGCCCTGTGGCTGAAGCTCTAGGGCGTGTCCGGGGCGACGGGAAGGGAGAAGCGAAAGGTGGAGCCCTGGCCCGGCGCGGTCTCCACAGTGATCGCGCTGCCGTGCATCTCCACAAGCTGCTTGGCGATGGCCAGCCCCAGGCCGCTGCCGCCCATCGCCCGGGAGCGGGACTTCTCGCCGCGCCAGAAGCGCTCGAAGATGTAGGGCAGGTCCTTCGGCGGGATGCCGCTTCCCGTGTCCGCTACGGCCAGCTCGATGACGCCGTCACCGCAGGAGGCGCACAGGATCACCGTTCCCCCCCGCGGCGTGTGACGCAGGGCGTTCGTCAGCAGATTCCCCAGCACCTGGGCGATACGCCGGGCATCGGCCAGGGCCTTGGGCAGCCCGTCGGCTACCTCGACCTGCAGCGCGATCCCCCTGTCGTCCGCCTGCGGGCCGAAGTTGACTGCCGCGTCGCAGAGCAGATCGCCGATGTCCGTCGGGCTCATGCTCAGCGCCAGCTGCCCAGTCTCGGCCAGGGCGAGCAGGCGCAGGTCCTCGACGAGATGGCTCAGCAGCTCCGTCTCCTCGATGATCGGCTCGAGATGCTCTGGCGAGGCGGGGTAGACCCCGTCCAGGACGCCCTCCAGCTTGCCCCTGATAACGGCCAGGGGCGTGCGGAGTTCGTGGGCCACGTCCGCGGTCATGTCCCGGCGCAGGCTGTCCGCCCGGGCCAGGTCCTCCGCCATGCGGTTGAAGGCGGCGGCCAGCTCCCCCAGCTCGCCGGGATGGTGCTCGGGGACCCGCACGTCCAGGTTGCCGGAGGCGATGGCCCCGGTCGCCTCCGTGAGCCTGACTAGTGGCCGGGCCATTCTGCGGGAGATCAGCAGGCCGATGAGCAGGCTGCTTCCGCCTATGCCCACGCCGGCGATCAGGAAGCCGCGCAGGCTGTGGCTCATCATGGTGGTGAAGCCGACCCGCAGCTGCTGGAGCGGGGAGACGTAGAGGAAGCCGATCTGCTCGCCGCCTGCTACGATGGGGGCGGAGAGGGCCAGCTCGGCCGGGCTCAACCCGCCCCCGATCCGGGGCTCAGGCTCGCCGTATCCATCCTCGCTGGCGGCGATGACGTTGCCATCGGCAGCGGCGAGCAGGTAACCCACCTCCCAGCTTTCGTCCCACGGCCCCCAATCGGCACCGCAGGGGTAGGTCTCGATGAGCGTTTGCACGCCGTCCCAGCTGCCGTGTTCCTCGTAGTAGGTGGCCAATCGGTCAGCCCACAGCGTGGACGTGGGCATCGGTCCGAAGCGGGCCAGGCCGTAGAGGGCCACCCGGCCGGCGATGAACATGCCCACGCCGACCAGCAGGATGACCACCGCGAAGGAGGCGATGAGCTGCCAGAAGAAGCGTATCGCCGGCCGCCGCCGTCCCTGCGCTTCCGCGCCGCTTGCCATTCCTAGTCCCCCAGCTTGTAGCCGACGCCGTAGACCGTGATCACGTAGCGCGGCTCCCCGGGCTCCGGCTCGATCTTGCGCCGCAGGTTCTTGATGTGCGAGTCGATGGCCCGGTCGTAGCCGTCGTAGGCCACGTCGTAGACCAGGTCGAGCAGCTGGGCCCGGGTGAAGGGACGGCCGGGGTGGCGGGCCAGGACTGCCAACAGGTCGAACTCGGTGGGCGTAAGGGATACCGCCCCGTCGGCGACGGTCACCAACCTCTTGGCCAGATCGATGGCCAGGTCTCCGATGCGCAAAATGCCGGCCGTGTCTGCCTCACCTCGTGCCCTTCGCAGGACGGCCTTGACCCGGGCGACGACCTCGCGCGGGCTGAATGGCTTCGTGACGTAGTCGTCGGCGCCCAGCTCCAGCCCGACGAGCCGGTCGGTCTCCTCAGTGCGGGCGGTGAGCATGATAATGGGCACGGCCCTCAGGACCGGATCCTGGCGGAGGGCACGGCAGACGTCGAGCCCGTCGATCCCACCCGGCAGCATCAGGTCCAGGATCACCAGGTCCGGCCGCTCGCTGCGGGCGACGCTCAGGGCGGTCTGCCCGTCGCCGGCGGTGACCACACGGAAGCCTGCCTGCTTCAGGTAGTCCCTGACCAGCTCGACGATCTGCGGCTCGTCTTCCACGACCAGGATTGTCTGATAGGCCACTCTACTCGCCCCCGCTGCCGCCTACTGTACCATGCGGCCTATCCGCTGTCCCGCGCGCAGCCGTCGGGCGGTTCGCCGCAGCTACTCATAGCGCAGGGCCTCGATCGGGTTGAGTCGCGCCGCCTGGTTGGCCGGATAGATGCCGAAGAAGAGACCTACGGCGAATGAGAACCCAACCGCGAGTAGTATCGAGTCGACGGTCATGACCGCGTCCACGACGCCGGTCAGCGCCACGAGCGTCGCCAGTCCGGACCCGAACAGCACGCCGATCAGGCCGCCCAGGAGACTGAGGACGACCGCCTCCGTGAGAAACTGGACCAGGATATCGGACCTGCGGGCGCCCACGGCCTTGCGCAGGCCTATCTCCCGCGTCCGCTCGGTGACGGAGACAAGCATGATGTTCATGATCCCTATTCCGCCGACGAGCAGGGAGATGCCGGCGACCGCTCCCAGGAAGGCGGTCATGATCGCCGTCACCTGGTTGGCGACGTTGAGGATGTCCGCCTGGCTCAGGGCCACGAAGTCAAGCTCCTCGTCCTCGTCGAAGCCGTGGCGCTCTCTGAGCAGGTCCTCCAGCTGCTGCTCGACGGCCTCGGCCGTGTCCTCTGAGGTCGATACGGCGTTGATCCGGGTGACGATCAGCTCACCCAAGGGGTTGCGGGCGTTGAACAACCTGGTCTGGGCGGTCGATATGGGCACGTAGACGGTGTCGTCGCTGCTCGTCGTCCCCATTGACGTATCGCCCTTCTCCGCCAGGACGCCGACGACGGTCAGGGAGACGCGACCCCCATTCGTGCCTGGAATCGTCACCCTGATCTTCTGCCCCAGCGGATCGAAGCCGCCGAACAGGTCTGCCGCAGCATCGCTTCCCAGCACGGCCACGCCGGCCCTGCCGTCCACATCCGTGTTCTCCAGGAAGCGCCCGCTTTCTACGGCCAGGTTGAAGGCTTCCAGATACTCCGGCGTCGTTCCCGTGACGGCGGCGTTGATGTCGGCGTCGCCGAAGACTATCTGGGCATTGCTCGTGTACTCCGGCGCGACGAGCTTCGCATCGGGAACGTTGCGCGGGTCGGCCGCGGCGAGAGCATCCTCGTAGGTCAGCGTGGCGGCCAGTCCGCCGGCGCTTTGGCCGGGCCGCTGGGACTGGAATGAGCCGGGAGCGACGAAGACCAGGTTCGTGCCGATCGAGCTGATCTGTTTGGTGATCTCCGCTTGCGCGCCCTCGCCCAGCGAGAGCAAGGCGATAACTGCGCCGACGCCGATGACCACGCCGAGCATCGTCAGCGCCGAGCGCATCTTGTTCGCAGAGAGCCCGTCCCAGGCTGCGCGCAGGCTCTCGACTATGTTACCTATCATCTAGCTAGTTCTCCAGTTCGAAGAGGCTGCCGGCACCGCCGGCCGCTCGCTAGGCAGCAACCTGCCCGTCGAGCAGGCGGATGATGCGTTGAGCCAGCCCGCCTATCTCCTCGTCGTGAGTGACGACGACGATGCTGATACCTCGCTCCTGGTGCAGGCGCTGCATGATCTCCATCACCTGGGCGCCTGCCTTAGAATCGAGGTTGCCTGTGGGTTCGTCGGCGAGGATGATGGCCGGATCGTTGATCAACGCTCGCGCTATAGCCACGCGCTGCTGCTCGCCGCCGGAGAGCTCGGTGGGACGGTGCGTGAGCCGTTCTCCAAGCCCTACCATTTCCAGCGCCTCCTGCGCCTTCCGCCTCCTCTCGGCGACGCCGTTCCCCCGGCCGTTTCTGGTGTACTGGAGCGGCAGCGTCACCTGCGTCAGCGCATCGACGCGAGACAGCAGGTTGAAGGTCTGGAAGACGAATCCGATGCGCCGGTTGCGAATCTCCGCCAGCTGGTCATCGTCCATCTGGCTGACGTCGACTCCATCCAGCCTGTAGTGGCCCGAGGTCGGCACATCCAGGCAGCCGATCAGGTGCATCAGGGTGGACTTGCCGGACCCGGATGGTCCCATTACGGAGACCCACTCGCCGCGCTCTATCTCCAGCGACACGCCGCGCAGCGCGTGCACCTCTACCTCGCCCATCTGGTAGACCTTGGTGATGTTCTCCAGCTGGATCATGCCTCTGTCCTCAGTCATTGCCGAACATCTGGCCGAAGCCCATGCCGAAGAAGCCATCCCGGCTCTGATCCGGGAGGGCGACCACACTGACGACGTCTCCCTCGGCCAGGCCGTTGGTGATCTCGACCTGTGTGTCGTTCATGAGCCCCAGAGTCACGTCGACCTGGTCGAAGCCGCGGCCGTCCGCTGTCTGGCGCAGGACGTAGTCAGTGCCGTTGTCGCTCCGTACGGCGCGGAGGGGGATGACCAGGGCGTGTTCCTGGAAGTCGACGATGACCTCGATGTCGGCGGTCATGCCGCTGCGGACACCCGTCTCCTCGCCGTTCTGGGAGGCGGCGCTACCCGAGTCCACGCTGATGGTGACAGGATAGAGGACGACGCCGGACCGCGTATCTGCCACGGGCGCGATGTAGGCTACCTTGCCAGTGAGCTCCAGGCCGGGGATGGCATCCAGTGTGATGACCACATCCTGGCCGACGGCGACGAGGGCCACGTCCTCCTCGTCGAGCACGATGTCGACGGCCAGGGCATCCAGGTCGCTGACCACGACCGCGGGTTGCCCCGCGCCGGCCATCTCTGCCACCTGGACGTTGATCGCGGTGACGGTGCCGGTGAAAGGCGCCCTCAGCGTTGCCTTCTCCAGACGCAGCAGCGTCTGGTCGAGCGAGGCCTGGGCCTGATCGACCTGAAGCTGTGCCCGCTCCACGTCCCGCTCGTCCGCGCCGGCGAGCAGCGATTCTAGATCGTTCTGAGCCTGGCGGTAGCTGGCCTGCGCTCTCTCCAGCTCCAGGCTTGCCGCCTGCAGCTGCTGATCGGCCGCCTGCTGGGCGCGCCGCAGCGCCAGCTCGGCGTCCTCGAGCCGGTCAAGAGCATTCTGGTAGTACCAGTAGTCCGCCTCGCCGTTGGTCCACTTGTCATACCAGTAGTTGGCCTGGCCCTGGGCGTCGTCGTAGGCCTGCTGAGCGCGCTCGAGCATTTCGTTGGCGGCGGCGCTGTCCAGCGCCGCGTCGTAGCTGATCTGGGCCAGCTCGAGCGAGGCGGCGGCCTGGTCCCGCAGGTCGCGGGCCCGGGCGATCCGGTCCGCGTCGGCGCCTTCGAGGATCTCCTCCAGCTGGATCTCTGCCTGGCGCAGCGCGATCTCCGCCTGCGTCACCTGCAGCTGCAGCTCCGAGCTGTCCAGGCGGACGAGGGGATCGCCTGCCTGCACGTGATCTCCTTCCTCGACCAGCACGTCCTCTACCTGGCCGCCGGCGGCGAAGGCCAGACCGATCTCGGTCTCCGGGACGATGCCGCCGCTGGCGCTGACGGTGACCAGCAGCGTGCCGTACTCGGCGGTGGCGGTTTCCTGGGCCAGCTCGGCGAGCAAGTCGCGCCGGGCGGCGATCCCTTGCCAGAGGTTGACCGCCGCTATGACCACGCATATGACGGCCACAACAGCGGCGACAATGATCCATCTCTTCCTGTTCACAGATTTCCTCCCGGTTTTGCTGGGCTGATTATACCCCGGAATGATGGAGGAAGTGTGGAGGGTGGGTGGAGCAGTGGGGGAGGATGGGGAGAGCCTGAGCGTCTGCCAGACCCTCAGGGTCTTCTCGTATGGCGGGTGCGGGGTAGGCGTAGGAAAGCTGTCAAGCAGCGCTGCGCGCGAGATGATAGGACGGGAGGGCCTCGCGCGGGTGGGGCCGCAGGGGTGATAGTGCGGGCGCGCGGAGAGGCGCGCGGGCGGGCAAGTACCTCAGAGGGGCGGACTTGCAGGGCGTGAACCTGTGCAGTGCGGACCTGCGGGGGGCGAAGCAGTTCGAGACGGACGTGCGAGGCGCCGATCTCAGAGGAGTGAAGGTGAGCATGGGGTAGCTCGACGAGGCGCGAAGACGGGGTTCCCTGGCTTGAGCCACGCTGCCTGACGGGACAGCGCTAGAGAATACGAAAGCAGGCGGGTCCGGGTGTGTAGGGTGTCAAAGACGACCAGAACGGCTACGCCTGAATGCGCGCCTTCGTGTCAGAGACAGTGAGAATGCGCGCCAAGGATGCTGAGACTACTGCACCTCAGTGTCAAAGATAGCCAGAATGGTGTAGGGCCTTCTGCAGACAGCGGTGCGTATTGGGTTGTCACTGAGCCGTGCCATGGTACAGTGTCCGCAAGAGGCCGACAGAAGACCGGCTGAGCTCATCGAATGGCGTTGTGGGCGCCACCTCTGGCCGGCTGATCGAACGACAGCGTCTGGCAGCCCGGGCCCGCTGAGTGGATGGCCAGTGGTATGGGAGATGGTGTGATCGTCGAAACAACCTGTCAGCTGTGCTTGAGCCCCGCAGTCCGCAAGATCACCAACTGCGGCGCGCTAGCAGCCGCAGCTCCCTGCCTGAGATCGGCCCACCACCTCCTGTCGCCCACCGGCAACCCCCTGGGCGCTCGCGCCATTCAGAGAGCGGCGGCTTGAGCGCCACCTACTGGCAGATCAGGATGCCACACGCTGGGTAGGCACTTGCTTCAACTGCGTCTAGTGCACAGTGCGCTCCGACAACGTGATATGCCCCAGCCGAACCCGGTCCTCGTTCTGTCGACTGCCGTCGAGATAGGCGCTCAGCCGCACACCGGTGTCGGGTTCGTAGAGCCCAACCTCAAGCGAATAGGTTCCGGTGGGCAGGTCCGCGGGCAGGCTTAGCGGTCGCGGGTCGACAACGACTTCGCCGGGCAACCAAGTATATGGAGGACGGGTTGCGTAGTAGGCCCAGCCATCGGACTGCGGACCCAGCCGGCCGTCCGAGCTGTACAAATGGAGGAAGACTTTAGCAGAGGTCAATGTCGGCAGCGCAGCTTGCCAGTAGAGGGTAACCGGCACCACATCACCTCCGTGCCACTCGGTGACGGGAACATCGAAGCCGACCAGGGAAATGGCGTCGGCGAAATGGATGTCGACCTTCTGGCCCACGTCCGCCGGCTCACCGGAGGGGTCGCCAGCCAGGAACCAGAAGTAGTAGGGCGCATAGTGCTCGAAGCCTGGGACTGAGTTGTCGGCCCGGAGCGTGATGCGGGTCTCGAAAGCAGCGATTGCGCCGCCGGGCACGGCGAACAAGGTTTCGAGCCACTGACCCGGCACGGCGGGATAGGCCCAGCGGCCGACGTCTCTGCCGTCGATCTCAACCTCCACTGCGCCGGCTTCCTGCGCATGCAGTCTAGCCACCAGCCAGAGTCGCTCACCCGGCCTGGTCGCCACACTGAAGGACATGCCCCCTGTGAGGAGCCTCCCGCCGTCAAGCACTTCCCGCTCGGGCAGAACCCGATAGGACAGCTGCCGCAGCTCGGTGGGATAGGCGGAGCGTCTCACCTCGTGCCACCATTCCAGGTCGTGTGCCGCTTCGTCGGTCAGGTCCGCCACGTCCAGTCGGTCGACCAGCTCCAGCCCGGCCGTGCGCGACATAACGTCGGGCTGATAGTAGTCTGCTCCGCTGTCGGCCAAACCCCAGTCGGCCCTCCATACCCCCTGAACCGGCCCCGCGCTGGCGACGCCGTATTCGGCCATCTCGACTCGGAACAGCTCCTGGTCGAACAGACTCGTCTCCGCCAGATACGGTATGAAGAACACGTCCGGGTAGATGGCGAAGTACTCGGGCCGCATTGGGGAGTGCTCCATGAGCTCGTACGTGCTGCCGGGGCCATGCCGCCAGGCGGTAGCGGCCTCAGCGGTCGTCAGGCCGATCAAGTCGTAGGTCGGCCGTTGACCGACATAGCGGAGGGAACCAGTGTCGTGAACCCCGACCCGGGCCTGCGGCGGAAGGCTCTCCCGGAGCCAATCGGCCAACACCAGCTGTTGACCAGCAACCGTCACCAGCGCGCGGCGGTAAAGGCTTGCGGCGCGCACAGTGGAGTAGAACGAGAAGGAAAGCAGCAAGATCAGTATGAGCCGGGGCAAGCGCCGCTGCCAGGTCCTCTTCGCCTCGGTGCCCAGATGCGCCAGGCCTGCAATTCCCAGGACTACAACGACCGGAACAAACGGGACCTGGTAGCGGCCTAAGTGCCACGTCGCAGTCATCAGTGTGGCGGTGGAGAGCGCACCGATCCAGACCCAGGAGGATGTTGCCCAGAGATCCGCCCAGCGTCGCCCCCTTGCCAGGCCGGTCCACCCCACCAGAGCGAGCAGCAGGATCCCCGGAGCAACGAGCCATAGCCCGGACGGCTGCCAGCCGAGAAACGTGCCAACAACGTCCCGGTATGACAAGAGAGTAGAGCGGATGAACTCACCAGCATAGAAGGGAACGTTGAGCGACCAGGACTTGGCCAGAAGACCCGAGGAGGCAGGCGTACCGGTAAGCGCCCAGTTGACCGTCGTCGGGACCAGCCCAGCCAGGACGGCCCCCGACAGCATGAGCAGCTTTCTGCCTTGCAGGGGCCTCCGCAAGATCAGCCCATCGAGCAGGAGGCCAATACAGAGCAGGACGGCCAACACCAGTCCCTCCGGTCGAGTGAGACCTGCCAGCGCCGACAGCAGGGCGCATCTCCCACAGCGACCGGCGACGAAGGCCTCGACTGCACCCAGGGTGAGCACCGTGAACAGACCAGTCTCCATGCCGTTGAAGCACCCCCACTGCAGGGAGCCGGTCAGGACCACGAGGCCTGCCGCAGCCCGGGCCCACGCCGTCGACCCGCGGCCGATGAGGCGGCGGGCCAGCCGATAGCTCAGCCAGGCAGAGAGCCCCAGCCAGGCTACACCCATGCCGACCGCAACAGCGGATAGCGATTCTCCCGTTATGCCCACTGCGTAGCAGGCGGCCAAGACCATCCCATACAGTGGGCTGGTCATGCCGCTCGAGGGCGGATCGCCGTCGTTGTACTGGTAGGGGTGGCCGAGCGCTATCTGTCGGGCATACTGGAACGTTATGTAGGCGTCGTCGAGAGGGGCAACGGGCCGGTCTTGATCAGCTGTGAGGGCCAGACCCAGGTAGAGGGCACCCATGATACACACAAGCGTCGCCAGGGCCATCCGGCGCCGGCGGCTGTCTGTGCTCATGCCCTGCTCCTCCTGTCTGCCAGCGGGAAGATCCCAACCGGTCCGCCCGGGTGGTCTTCACGGGGCGTCCGGCCGAAGGACACCCGGCAATCATACTTCAGCCGAGGGAATCTGCAAGTCAGGGCTGCCGGGTGTCCAGCACGTGTTACATACCTAATGGGTCTCGGCTACTCTGAATGCGTTGAGCGTGTGGTAGGATCGGCTGGCCTGGCACAGACTCGCGACTGGAGTGCGTATCGGTCCTGGGAACCGCATCGACTGCGGGCAGCTGAGGAGGCTGAACCCCGAGGCGGCGCGAAGGGGGCAGTGCTGCAATACCTGGACACGAACGGGGGGAGCAAGGCTGATGCGGCGACGACGTTTGGCGCTGCCTCGCCCCTACGCGCGCCAGTGGGGCGGGCTGCCAGCCCGCCGCCGGATCGCCCGGACCCATACCCCTGGGCTGATAGCCCAACCCCGCTCCGCGGGCTGCGGAAGGACCTCGGGCGGGCACAAGGCCCGCCCCTCCTTGACGTACCGTCCTCTCCTTGCGGGCAGGGCGGCGGATTCGCAATCGCCCTGCAGGCGAGAGCGTGGTATACTGGACGGCAGCACATTGACAACCGAAGAGTGCCGGCGCGCGGATCATGCGCGTGGAGGGGGAGATCTCCTACGTGCTGGCTGACCACCTGGGCTCGGCCAGCGTGACGCTCGACGCCAGCGGCAACGTCCAAGGCGAGATGCGCTACTTCGCCTACGGGGCGATGCGGGACGCGAGCGGGTACGCGGGCACCGACCGGCTGTTCACCGGGCAGCGGGAAGTGGGGGAGATCGGGCTCTACCACTACGGGGCGCGGTTCTACTCGCCGCTGATCAGGAGGTTCATCAGCGCGGATACGGTGGTGCCGGAGCAGGGGCGGCCGCAGGACCTGAACCGCTACTCGTATGTGCGGAACAACCCGCTGGTCTACAACGATCCAAGTGGACACTTGATCAACCTGGTGGCTGGGCTCATAGGTGGAGCCATCGGGGCAGTCATAGGCGCGGCGACCGTGGCGGTCCCGCAGATGATCAACAACATACGCGACGGCGAGCCGCTCACGGCGAATATCGATCCGGTCGAGGTCGGTAAGGCGGCGGCCGTCGGCGCGGTTGCCGGAGTTGTTGGCGGTCTTACCTTTGGCGCTGCACTGGCCGTGGCGCCTACTGTAGGCCTCGGCACTGGGCTCGCCGCGCACGCCGCGGCTGGAGCGGTGAGTGGCGTCGCTGCTGGCCGGGCCAGGAGGCTGACCGAGAACGCGCTCGACCCGGAGCGAGGGTTATTCGAGGACGTATACAATCCTGGGGACATACTCGCTGATGCGGCGCTCGGGGCGGTGTCGGGGTCGCTCGTATACGGGGCCAAGCAAGCGGTGAGCGGGGTCGCTCAGCGGCTGATGCAGCGAACCACGGATCGGGCCGTTGGAGACCTCGCGCGGAATTCGTCCTTGGGTAGAGAACTGCTGTCTGATGCGGAAAGGGCTGCCGCTCAAGGACACGTCAGGGTGGCGCCAATGCAATGTGGCAACGCCGTCGAGCGCCAAGCGCGGAACATCATACAGGAGTCGCGTGTGCTCAGAAGTCTGTTCCGGCCTGTCGGCGGCGCAGGTAACCCCGACTTTGTGGGCCGAGGCGTTTTCAGCGGACTGGATTTCGACATAACGACCAATACGGTTGGTTCAATCGCTAGCCACGCAGCTCGATCCTACGGCAACGGCTTGCTGTATGGGCTGTACAACAGGCCGCAAGGGTTCATGGCGATCTTCGAGTGAGCTGCGTCTGGCTGTGCACGGCAGTGGGTACTGCACTGGTGGCTGCCCGAGATACGAGGTTGTTGAGGGAGACGGCTGATGTCCAGCAAGTCCCATCGGGATCAGGAGTTCGCCTCCTTCATCGACAGGGGAGGCAAGACGTACTATGACCTCGAGTTCGTGAACTGCAGGTTCGTCGGCTGTTCGTTTTCGGGAACGAGGAAGCCCCGGCGCCGCTCGACGCTGCGAGGCGCTCGCTTTGAGGGCTGTGTTGCCCAGGGCTGCACCATGTACACGGGCATCATCGAGGATGCACTGATCAATGGTCTGGACACGCGCGGTCAGCTGCTGCAGACTTGGGCGGCTGTGTTCAGGCACGTTGTGCTGCGAGGCGACATCGGGCGGATCATGATCAGTCCGACCGTTCTCCCAGGGATTGCGACGCCCGCTGAACAGCAGGCCTTCGACGAGGCGAATGCGCAGTTCTACGCTGCGACGGACTGGGCCCTGGACATAAGCGAGGCGCGGTTCCGGGAGTGCCAGATCCGCGGTGTACCGACGCACCTCATACGCCGAGACCCAGCGTCCCAGGTGGTGGTCAAGCGGGACAAGGTGATCTCGGGGGAGTGGCGGGACGTCGACCTTTCGGATACCTGGTGGCACGTCTCCATCGGGGACCTCATCGGGGACGACGACCGAGAAGACGTGCTCCTCGTCGCGCCCAAGCGGCATCCCAACTATCGGGCGCTTCTAGTGGGCCTGCAGAGGCTGCGGGACGCAGGGATCGCGGAACCGGACTAGTGGAGCGGCCCAACCCTGGGCCGAACTTAGGGGCGAGGCAGCGCCTCGCCCCTACCGTGCGTGTAGGGCGGGCTGTTAGCCCCCCTTCCGCTGCGCGGGGTGCGGAAGGTCCCAGGGCGGGCACAAGGCCCGCCCCTCCTTGGGCTCCAGAAGAGGCAGCCTGCGAAGTAGGGGTCAGCTGTCAGCCGTGGGCTTCAGCCCACGGCTGGGCGGCTGAGTTTGCCGCCGATGTCGGCGGGGGGGGTAGGGCGGGCTGTCAGCCCGCCGTCCGGGTCATAGCGCCCCCTCCGTGGGCTGGCGAGGGCCCGGGGCGGGCAGGGCCACCTCCAAAAGCGTCCGATCCAGGGCAATCCCCGCGGTAGGGGCGCGGTCACCGCGCCCCTACACGGAATCCTAGCCGCCTTTTCGCCGTCCCTTGCGTCCCTGGTGCTTCCATGCTACACTAAGCATAGAACCACACATGCTTAGCAGGGAGGAGAGCGATGTCCGACCCGGTGACGGTCAAAGTCAGCAGCCGCAATCAGATCGCCGTGCCTCGGATCGCCCGCGATAGGCTGGATATCAAGAGCGGGGATCGGCTCCTCGTCGACGTGCAGGATGGACTGCTCGTTCTGGTTCCCGAGCCGGAGGAGTACGCCGAACGCCTGGCCGGCCTGCATCGGGATCTGTGGGCAGGCCTGGACACGGATGCCTACCTGGACGGGGAGCGGGATGCGTGGACGGGCTGAGCGAACAGCTCCGTTCCCACGAGCGCGTGGGCCTCGATACCAGCGTCTTCATCTACCACGTCGAGGCCCACGAGAAGTACGTGCCGCTGACGCGGGAGGTCCTGCGGGCGGTCGAGGGCGGCAGGCCGTTGGCAGTCACGTCAGTGGTGACGCTCATGGAGCTCACCGTCCGTCCCTGGCGGGAGCGCCGGCCCGGCGCAGCGCGAGAATATGAGGCGCTGCTTGTGCACTTCCCTCATCTTCTGCTGGTGGACGTGACGCGTGACGTCGCCCGTCGTGCAGCGCAGCTGCGAGCGCGGTACGACGTCCGCCCGGCAGACGCGCTCCAGGCGGCTACCGCACTTGTGCACGGCGCCACGGCGTTCGTCACCAACGACGAGAGGCTGAGCAGGCTGGTGCCGGTGATCGACATTGTCATGCTGAACGACTTCGCGCTGTCCTAGGAGGCGGAGGTACGTGGGGCCCAGGGTTGAGCGTAGCGGCGAGGCACCGCCTCGTCCCCCCACGCGTACGTAGGGCGGGCTGTCAGCGCGCCTTCCGCTCTGCGGGCTGCGGAAGGAAGGGGCAGCCTGTGGAGGAGGGTCCAGGCATCAGCCGGTGGAGACCCTAAAGGTCTGGGAGACCTTTAGGGTCTGGCTGCGTTAGTGTCTGCTTGACAATCTCCCCTTGGTGTGGTACACTGCTGCCAACAGCAAGGATAGCATGATGGCAACGGCGCATCTGCAGGCCCGACGACCGAACGAGGAGCTAGCCTACCTGTCTGGGTAGAGGCGTTTGGTGGCGCATTCGTTCATCAGCCAGCCCCAGACCGGGGCTGGCTTTTCTGTAAGCGCGATGTGGCGCAGCCCGTCGCGCTTTACTCTACCGGTTGGCGGAGACACACCAGGCTGAGCGGGAGACTGACAATGGGGAAGAAGGGCAAGTTCAAGAAGGTTGTCCTGGCCTACTCGGGAGGCCTGGATACGTCAGTGATCCTGTCCTGGCTCAAGGAGAACTACGGCTGCGAGGTGATCACCTTCACCGCCGACCTGGGCCAGGGCGAGGACGAGCTGGACGGGCTCGAGGAGAAGGCGAAGGCGAGCGGGGCCAGCAAGTCCTACGTAGTCGACCTGAAAGAGGAGTTCCTCACCGACTACGCCTTCCCCACCATGCAGGCCGGGGCGATCTACGAGCGGCTCTACCTGCTGGGCACCTCCTTCGCCCGCCCGGTCACCGCCAAGCACATGGTGGCCGTGGCCCAGAAGGAGAAGGCGGACGGTGTGGCCCACGGCTGCACCGGCAAGGGTAACGACCAGGTGCGCTTCGAGCTGACGGTCAAGGCGCTCGATCCCTCGCTTAAGGTGATCGCCCCCTGGCGGGAGTGGGACATCCGCTCCCGTGAGGACGCCATCGACTACGCCGCGGCGCACGGCATCCCCGTCCCGGCGACGAAGAAATCGATCTACAGCCGGGACCGGAACATCTGGCACATGAGCCACGAGGGAGGGATCCTCGAGGACCCCTGGAGCGAGCCGGAAGAGGACATGTTTCTCCTGACCGTCGCCCCTTCCGCCGCGCCGGACGAGCCGCGGTACGTGACGGTCGATTTCGACCAGGGCGTCCCCGTGGCGGTCGACGGCAAGAAGCTGGGGCCGGTCAAGCTGCTGACGCTCCTGAACGAGATCGGTGGCTCTCACGGCGTGGGCCGCACCGATCTGGTGGAGAACCGCCTGGTGGGCATGAAGTCGCGCGGCGTCTACGAGACGCCCGGCGGCACGATTCTCTACACCGCCCATCAAGGGCTGGAGCAGATCTGCCTGGATCGGGACACGCTCCACTACAAGGAGGTCGTCGCCCACCGCTACGCGGAGCTGGTCTACTTCGGCAAGTGGTTCACTCCCCTGCGGGAGGCGATCTCAGCCTTCGTGGCCCAGACGCAGAAGAGGGTCACCGGCACCGCCCGGGTCAAGCTGTTCAAGGGCAGCTGCACCGTCGTCGGCCGCAGGTCGCCCTACAGCCTCTACCGGGAGGATCTGGCCACGTTCGGCCAGGACGACGTCTACGACCAGAGCGACGCGGAGGGGTTCATCAACCTGTTCGGCCTGCCGCTCAAGGTGCGGGCGCTGGTCGACAGGGAGCACGGCAAGCCCAAGCCCGCCGCGGGGCCGGACTACGACGAGTTCAAGAGGGACTAGGTCAGCAGGGATCAGGCGATGGGCATGTGGGGTGGCCGCTTCCACGCGGAGCCGGACGAGATGATGAAGCGGTGGGGCGATTCGATAAGCTTCGATGTCCGCCTTTACGACGTGGACGTGCGCGGCAGCCTGGCCTACGCCAGGGCGCTGGAGCGGGCCGCGATCATCACGGAGAAGGAACGGGATAAGCTGGTGGATGGCCTGGCCAAGGTGCGCGAGGAGTTCCTGCTCGGCAAGTTCGAAATGGAGCCGGGTGACGAGGACATCCACACCGCCGTGGAGAGGCGGCTGGGGGAGATCGTGGGCCCCCTCGCCGGCAAGCTGCACACCGGCCGCTCGCGCAACGACCAGGTGGCCACCGACCTGCGCCTCTATCTGCTGGAGGAGATCGAGGCTCTGCAGGCCGTGCTGATCGACCTGCAGAGAGCAGTGGTGGAGAAGGCGGAGGCGGAGATCGAGGTCGTCATGCCCGGCTATACCCACCTGCAGCAGGCGCAGCCGGTTCTGTTCTCGCACTGGCTGATGTCGCTTTTCTGGAAGCTGCAGCGGGACCGGCGGCGGCTGGCAGGCGTGGTCAGGTCGACCAGCGTTTGTCCCCTCGGCGCGGGCGCGGTGGCGGGAAACCCGCTGGGCATCGATCGGGCGCAGCTGGCGGCGGACCTGGGGTTCGAGTGCGCATCCGAGAACAGCGTCGACGCGGTGAGCGACCGCGATTTCGTCGTCGAGTTCCTCGCCTGGTCCTCGCTGCTGCAGGTCCATCTCAGCGGATTGGCCGAGGAGCTGATCGTCTGGGCCAGTCGGGAGTTCGGTTTCGTCCAGCTGGACGAGGCCTATTCGACCGGCTCCAGCCTGATGCCGCAGAAGAGGAACCCGGACTCGCTCGAGCTGGTGCGCGGAAAGACCGGCCGGCTGGTGGGCCACCTGACCGGGATGCTGACCACGCTCAAGGGGCTCCCTTCGGCCTACAACAAGGATCTGCAGGAGGACAAGGAGCCGCTCTTCGGCGTCATCGACACGCTGAAGCTGGAGCTGCCCGTCGTCGCCGCGGTGATCCGTACGCTCGTCGTCAACGGGGAGCGGATGGCTGCCGCGTTCGACGAGGGGATGCTGGCCACTGACTTGGCCGACTACCTGGTGGCCAAGGGCGTCCCCTTTCGGGAGGCGCACCGGATTGTGGGCCAGCTGGTGCTGAAGGCGGAGGAGACAGGCGTCTCGCTGAAGGAGCTGGAGCTCGATCAGTACCAGGCCGCCCACGAGAGCTTCGGCAAGGACGTGTACGAGGTGCTCGACTTCGCCCGCTCCGTTGCGGCGAGGAATGCTATGGGAGGCACTGCACCCGGATCAGTGCGGGCCCAGATCGAGAAGGCAAAGGGGTTGCTGGGGGAATGACCGCTGAGACTGCGGAGAACGCAGAGCGCCGGCAGCCAGCGTTTCATCTCTGGCCTGGTCCGCAGCCTGCGCAGCAGGGTTCTGCTGTGAGCCGTGGGGTTCAGCCCACGGCTAACACGGGGGAATTGCCCGGCGCAGGGCGCAGAGTCCTCTTGGACGACGGGCGGCGCTTCGGCGGGCGCTTCTTGGCATGGTCTCTCCGTTCTCTGCGGTAGAATTCCGTTCGGCAGTACGCATATCAACTTAGGAGGCTGTACGAAATGGCGAAGTGTCCGGAGTGTGAAGGCGAGCTCGATCTGGCTGACGACGTCGAAGTAGGTGAGATCGTGGTCTGCGCCGACTGCGGGGCAGAGCTCGAGGTAGTGGGAAGCGATCCCATTGCTCTGGAGCTGGCCCCCGAGGTCGAGGAGGACTGGGGGGAGTAGCCGGTGAAGATCGGCCTGTTCTGCTCACGCGTACGCGTTGAGGAGAAGCAGCTCCTCAAGGAGCTGGAGGAGCGCGGTGTAGACTTCGAACGCGTCGATACACGCGAGGTCAACTTCGACCTGGCGGGCGCTCAGTTCAGCCAGTACGACGCGGTGCTGGTGCGCTGCTTGAGCCACTCGCGGGCCTACTACCTGGCCCGCTGGCTGGACAAGGTGGGCGTGCCGGCCGTCAGTCCGTTCCAGGTGATTGCCACCTGCGGAGACAAGATCCTGACCAGTATCGCCCTGCAGGAGGCGGGCGTGCCCATACCCCGCAACGTAATCGCCTTCACGCCGGAGGCGGCGCTGGAGGCGATCGAGGAGATGGGCTATCCTGTGGTCCTGAAGCCACCGTTCGGCTCCTGGGGCCGGCTGCTGGCCAGGGTCAACGACCGCGATGCGGCGGAGGCGCTGCTCGAGCACAAGACCACACTGGGCGGCTTCATCCACGGCATCTTCTACATCCAGGAGTACGTCGACAAGCCCGGCCGCGATATCCGGGCCATGGTGGCAGGCGACGAGCTGGTCTACGCCATCTACAGGATCGCCGAGCACTGGATCACGAACACCGCCCGCGGAGGGAGAGCAGAGATCTGCCCGCCAACCCCCGAGCTGGTGGACACCTGCCTGTCCGCTGCGAAGGCGGTCGGTGGAGGCGTCGTGGCCATCGACCTGTTCGAGACGAAGGACGGCCGGCTGCTGGTCAACGAGGTCAACCACACGCCCGAGTTCCACGCCTCGGTGCAGGTCGTCGGTATCGATATCCCGGGCAAGATCATCGACTACGTGCTGCGGGTGGCGGAGGAGGGTAGATGATACGCGCTGCAATAGCGGGCGCATCCGGCTACGCCGGCGGGGAGCTGCTGAGGCTCCTGCTGGGTCACCCGGAGGTCGAGGTCACCCAGATCACCTCGGAGAGGAACGCCGGGCAGTATGCCCACTTCATTCACCCCAACCTGCGGGGGCATACGGACCTGCGCTTCACCAGCCTGAAGGAGCTCGAGCCCTGCGACCTTCTCTTTCCTGCTCTTCCTCACGGCCAGGTGATGGGGCGCATCGAGGAGTGGGCGCAGAAGGCGGAGCGGGTGATCGATCTCTCGGCCGACTTCCGCCTGCGCAATCCAGCCGACTACGACCGTTGGTACGGGCACAAGCACTCCGCGCCGGAGTGGCTGAGCAAGTTCGTGTACGGGTTGCCGGAGCTGCATCGGGACGAGATCGCCAAGGCTAAGTACGTGAGCGGCGTCGGCTGCAACGCGTCGGTCACGATACTTGGCCTGTGGCCGCTCATCCGCAGCGGGCTGGTGCGGGAGACGGTGGTGGAGGTCAAGGTGGGCTCGTCTGAAGGAGGCAACAAGGAGAGCCCGTACTCCCACCACCCGGAGCGCGCCGGGGTGGTGCGGACCTACATGCCGCAGGGCCACCGCCACATCGCTGAGATCATCCAGGAGCTGGCTCTCGATCCCCAGGAGCCGAGATTTCACTTCTCGATAACGTCCGTAGGCACCGTGCGCGGAGCCACAGCCACCTGCCACTGCCTGCTCAAGGACGACCTGGACGAGAAGGAGGCCTGGAGGCTGTACCGCGAGGACTACGACGACGAGCCTTTCGTCAGGTTCGTGCGGGCCAAGCGGGGCGTATTCCGCTACCCGGAGGCGAAGCTGCTGAGCGGCTCGAACCACGTCGACATCGGCTTCGAGGCGGACCCGGGCAACAAGCGGCTGATCGTCATCTCCGCCATCGACAACCTGATGAAGGGTGCGGCGGGCAGCGCCGTGCAGTCGATGAACGTGATGTATGGCTGGCCGGAGAGAACCGGGCTGGAGTTCCCGGGACTGCACCCGATCTGAGGCGGGTAGAGACATGATCGTCGTCAAAGCCGGCGGTGGTGAAGGGCTAGACATGAGCGCAGTGGTGGCGGACGTGGCTGCGCTGGTCAAGGAAGGCGAGCAGGTCGTGCTAGTGCACGGCGGCTCCCACGAGACGACCATAATCTCCGAGAAGCTGGGCCATCCGCCCCGCTTCGTCACTTCCGTATCCGGCCACTCCAGCCGCTACACGGACCGGGACACGCTGGAGATCTTCCTGATGGTCACCGCGGGGCGCATCAACAAGCTGGTGGTCGAGCAGCTGCAGCAGCTGGGCGTCAATGCGGTGGGGCTGTCCGGCCTCGACGGCCGGCTGATGGAGGGCCAGCGTAAGTCGTCGCTGCGCATAGTGGAAGATGGCAAGCGCAAGGTGCTGCACGGCGAGTACAGCGGCAAGATCGAGCGAATCAACGGCAGCCTGCTGCGCACGCTGCTGGACGCGGGCTACACGCCTGTCATTGCCCCGGTGGCGATCAGCTACGAGGGCGAGGGGCTCAACGTGGATGGCGACCGCGCGGCAGCGGCCATCGGCGCGGCTCTGGATGCGGACAAGGTGATCATCCTGACGAACGTCCCCGGTGTCCTGCGGGATGTGGACGACGAGACCTCTGTCATTGGCCAGGTGGCCCAGGGGAAAGCGGAGGAGGTGCTTGAGCAGTATGCGGAGGGGAGGATGAAGAGGAAGGTCCTGGGGGCAATTGAGGCGCTGACCGAGGGCGTGGGCCAGGTGATAATCGCTGACGGACGGGCGGAGCAGCCCGTGCGGCGTGCTCTGGCCGGCGAGGGTACAATCATTGGGTAGGGTGACCAGCTGGCCCGCTGGCAGCGATCAGCTGGGAGGGTGGAATCCGGCGAGATTGCCGCAGCCGAGAGGGTGGCAGCGGCGGTAGTAGCAGGCAGTCGGGATCTGGCGACCCCGACCACACTGAGGGAGTGGACAAGATGGCGAAGAAGAAGCAGAAGGAGTCCGGCGACGGGAACGGATACCTGCAGGAGATGTTGGTGGGGAAGGTCGAGGGGCCAGTCTATCTGGACGATACGACGCTGCGAGACGGCGAGCAGACCGCCGGCGTTGTCTTTGCCAATGAGGAGAAGGTGAATATCGCCAGGATGCTGGCCAAGATCGGCGTGCACCAGATCGAGGCCGGCGTGCCGGCGATGGGCGGCGATGAGAAAGAGGCGATCAAGGAGATCGTCAGCCTGGGCTTGGATACGAGCATTCTGGGCTGGAACCGGGCCGTGGTCGACGACGTAAAGCACTCGCTCGACTGCGGCGTCGATGCGGTGGCTCTCTCGATCTCCTCTTCCGACATCCATATCGAGCACAAACTGCAGAAGGACAGGCAGTGGGTGCTTGATTCGGTGAAGACCGCGACCGAATTCGCGAAGAGCAAAGACCTGTACGTGTCTGTCAACGCCGAGGACTCGTCCAGGGCGGATCCGGAGTTCCTCGTCGAGTTCGCCCGGGTGGCGAAGGAATCGGGGGCGGACCGGCTGCGCTACTGCGATACGGTGGGCATTCTGGACCCGTTCCAGACCTACGAGCGTGTGAAGATGGTCATGGGCGAGGTCGACATACCGATCGAGATGCATACCCACAACGACTTCGGAATGGCGACGGCGAACGCCATCGCCGGCCTCAAGGCGGGAGCGACGTACGTCAACACCACCGTCAACGGCCTGGGAGAGAGGGCGGGCAACGCGTCGATGGAGGAGTTGGTCATGGCCCTGCAGTACTCTGAGGGCGTCAATCTGGGGATCCGTACTTCCCTGTTCCGCCAGCTCTCCGAGTACGTTGCCCTGGCCTCGGGCCGCCCTCTCCCCGCCTGGAAGACGATCGTCGGCAGCGGGCTGTTCGTCTACGAGTCGGAGGATCGGGCCAGCGGTGCCGTGCGCGATCCGGCTACGCACGAGGTGTTTCTGCCCGGCGAGGTCGGTCTCATGCGCCGCTTCAACGTGGGCAAGTACTCAGGCCCGAGTGTGATCAGGCAGAAGCTGCGGGAGTACGGGTACCACCCCTCTGAGGAGGAGGTGCGGAGGCTGGCTCCGGTTCTGCGCACTCGGTCAATCGCGCTGAAGCGTTCCTTGTTCGACAACGAAGTCGTGGAGGAGTACACCGCACTGCAGGAGAGGAGGTAGGACCACATGGGCGAGAACCGCGATATCCGCTTCACTGACGTGACGCTTCGGGATGGCGAACAGGCCGTCGGCGTGATCTTTACCCGGCGCGAGAAGCGGCAGATAGCCAGCCTCCTTGCTGCCATCGGCGTGACGACGGTGGAGGCTGGGTTCCCGGCACTGGGCGCGGAGGAGAAAGCCTGCGTCCGGGCAGTGGTTGATGCAGACCTGAAGGTGCGCCAGAACGGCCAGGCGGGGGAACCTCTCGAGGTGTATGCCTTCGCCCGTGCCAGG
The DNA here is from genome assembly GCA_964530325.1 of uncultured Anaerolineales bacterium. GTDB lineage: Bacteria > Chloroflexota > Anaerolineae > B4-G1 > B4-G1 > CAZHAX01. The sequence continues at coordinate 393,763 of CAZHAX010000001.1, forward strand.
CGCGAGGACGTGATGGACGCCGCCGAGTGCGGCGTTCATGGGATCGTGCTCTCTATCGCGTCCTCGGACATTCTGATTGAGCGCCGGTTCCAGCGTACGCGCCAATGGGTGCTGGAGCAGGTCCAGGAGGCGGCGGACGAGGCCGTGAGCCGCGGGCTGGCCTTCACCCTGGCTGCGGAGGACGCAGCGAGGGCCGACCTCGGCTTCCTGGGTGAGTTCTTCGGCCTTGGTGAGAGCCTCGGAGCACGCATGGTGCGCTACTCGGACTCGCTGGGGACGGACAGCCCTTTCACCACGTACGCCCGCGTGCACGAGCTGGTCGGCCAGCTGTCTGTGCCGGTGGAGATGCACGCGCTCAACGACTTCGGCATGGCCACGGGAAACGTGCTGGCGGGTATACGCGCCGGAGCGAGCTCCGTTGCCGCTTCTATCGGCGGGCTGGGGGAGCGGGCGGGGAATTCGCCGCTTGAGGAGGTCGTCATGGCCCTCAAGCACCTGGAGGGTATGGACCTGCCTATCGACACCACCCGCTTCAGGGAGGTGGCGGAGTACGTGGCCGGCGCCAGCCAGCGGGCTATCCCGATCTGGAAGGCGATAATCGGCACGAATGTCTTCGCCCACGAGTCCGGCATACACGCGGACGGCATCCTGAAGAATCCCGAGAACTACGAGGCCTTCCGCCCCGAGTCCGTGGGGCTGGAGCGGCAGATGGTGATCGGCAAGCACTCCGGCTCGAAGGCCCTGATCCACAAGTTCAAGAACGAGTTCGGGGTTGAGCTGGACGGGGAGACGGCGAGTCAGCTTCTGGAGCGCGTGCGGTCTGCCGCCGTCGAGCTTAAGCGACCCCTGTTCGATAAGGAGCTGATGCTCATCTACGGGGAGCTCACTGGCCAGGTCAAAGACTGGGAGCACGAGCCCTGGAAGTAGCGGGGCCTCGCCGAAGAGCATTGGACTGGGATGAGAGGTACCGTCAGCGCAGCCGCATCTGGGGCGATGGCCCCAGCGAGCTGGCTGTGATCGCGGCGGAGAGCCTGCCAGGCCGCCCGGAGAGTATCGTTGACCTGGGGTGCGGCTATGGGCGCGACGCCGAATACCTGGCCGGCCGGCTGGGCTGCCGCGTGCTGGGGATCGATTCCTCGGCGGAAGCGATATACATGGCGCGAGACGGCGCCCGCGATGGCGGCGCTGTGGAGTATAGGTGCTGTGACTTCGCTGAAGTGGACGAGGCACGTCACGATGCCGTGCTGGCCTCGAACCTGTATCACCTGCTTGGCGACGAGGACCGGCGCCGGCTCGCCGAAGCGGTCCCCGGGCTGCTCAAGCCCGGTGGTCTGCTGTTCCTCAACGCGGTCTCGGCGAGGGATCCCCACCACTTCGGTGGGGCCGGCGCGGAGCAGTGCGATGGACGCAGTGGTGAGCATGTGGTGATGCCTTCCAGCGAGGACGAGCTGAAGCAGGTGTTCGGCTGCCTCGACGTGAAGGAGCTCTACGAACACAAGTACATCGAGCCGCACGCCAATGGCAAGCTGCACCATCACATAAGCTGGATACTGGTGGCCGAGCGGCCATAGGACAGAGGAGCAGAATGGTATCTCTTGCACGCGAGGAAGTAATCGCGCTGGAGGATCGTCACGACAGCGGAGTCAGCAAGCGCCAGCCGTACGTGATCGTCAGAGGCGAAGGGGCGCTGGTCTGGGACGTCGACGGCCGGGAGTTCATCGACTGCGTGGCAGGCCACGGAGTGGGCAACGTCGGGCACGGCAACGCCGCGGTCCTGCAAGCGGTCGTCGCCCAGATGGAGCGCCTCATAGTCTGCGCGGACGGCGTCTACAACGACGCCCGGGCTGCGCTGTTGGCGGAGCTTACCCGCATCGCGCCGCCGGGGCTGGACCGGGCCTTCCTGTGCAATTCGGGCGCAGAGTCGGTCGAGGCGGCGCTGAAGTTCTCCCGCGCCGCCACCGGGCGCACGAAGATCATCTCCGCCATGCGCGGCTTCCACGGCCGTACGTTCGGCGCGCTCTCCGCCACCTGGCGCAAGAAGTATAGGGATGCGTTCGAGCCCCTCGTTCCGGGCTTCGAGTTCGTGCCCTACAACAACCTCGAGGCTGCCGGGGAGGCAGTGGACGAGGAGACCGCCGCCGTGATCCTGGAGGTGGTCCAAGGCGAGGGCGGAGTGAACGTGGGCGATGGCGAGTACCTGCGCGGCGTGCAGCAGCTGTGCCAGGAGCGCGGCGCGCTGTTCATCATCGACGAGGTGCAGACCGGCTTCGGTCGAACCGGCCGCATGTTTGCCCTGGAGCGTCACGA
>CAZHAX010000002.1:0-221591 GCA_964530325.1 uncultured Anaerolineales bacterium
GCCCGCGAGGGGCACCGGCCCGGACCAGGCTCCGTGGCGGCGGTCCGGGCCTCTCTCCGTTCTCCCCCTACTCCGGGCTAGGGGGCGCTCTTACTAGCCTCTCGGCTCGTCGATCGCCGCTGCAGCCAGCGCTCCAGCTCGTTGCGGCTGATCCTCCACATGCGCGGTCCGACCCTGATCGCGGGCAGCCTCCTCTCCGGATTCTGGTCCTTGATCCAGCGGCGTACCGTCTGGATCGAGACCTTCAGGTGGTCAGCGACCTCCTGTGTGGTCAACAGCTGCTCGTCGGCCGCGTTCGTCTCCCCAGCCGCCTGCCCGGTCATCTCTGCCTCCAACAACATAAACGCTCACTAGCGACCACTTCCGACCATTACTGGTCACAGTATATCACAGGCAGGCAGGGCTATCCATAGGCCTTTGGTACTGCGCACGGCCGATATGCGACAGCCGCCCTGCGGCCGGGGCTCGCAAGGCGGCTGTGCTCTTGACGCTTCTGAGCGCGACCGGGTCGCGCGGCTGTACTGCTATCGGACCCCGGCCAGGAAGACGAGAGACATCCAGCGCTCGTTGATATCGAGCACTACCTGGGCGTTGTCCGGCTCTCTGGCCAGGATGGCGTACATAGCGCCGTAGAGGTCGAAGCCCTCCACAGTGTAGAACTGGTAGATCAGGTAGTCTATCTCCCACTGCGGCGCGATCATCGTGATCCTGCTGACTATGTCTCTGGCTATGACCGTCTGCCCCCGAGAGAGCGACTGCTCTGTGACTACCTTGGCCAGCGCCGTCTCTGCCTGGCCGAGCGAAGGCCGCACTGCGTACACGGCGGCAGCCACGTCGTAGTACACGCCCTCCGTCTGCCCATCCAGCCCCGCCTGCATCTCCGCATACATCGTCATCGGCCCGACGATCAGCTGCGCCGCGGCGTTGCCGCGGCGAGCCATTTGGGCAAGGTCACGCTCACCCAGCGTGAACTGGGAGCTGGCCTCGAGCAGGACGAGCGTGACCGGCAGCCCGGAGGAGAGCACTATCTGCGCCGCCTCTGGGTCCTGCCAGACGTTGTAGTCGGTCATCGGCGCGTTGGCTGTAGTGCTGCCGCCCAGGGCGATGATCTGCCCCAGCCCGGCCATCTCGGCCGGGCACTGCTGCGCGGCCAGGGCCAGGTTGGTCAGCGGCCCCAGCGCCAGGACTGTGGCGCCGGGATGGGCCGCAGCCTCGGTGCAGTAGAAGGCGGCCGGGTCCATCGGGATCCCGCTCAGGTCGTGCGGGTTCTGCATGCCCACGAACCAAAGCCCATCGGGCCCATGCAGCAGCGCCGAGGTCATGCTGTGGGGCTGGGCTAGAGGCGCTGCGGCTCCCATCACCACCGGGATATCCTGTCTGCCCAGCGCGTCCAGCAGCACCAGCGCGTTGTTCGTCGTGTTGTAGACGTCGGAGTTGCCGACGACGGTGACAATGCCAATCACGTCTACCGGCCGGTAGCGCTGGCTCAGGAGCCAGACGATCGCCGCTGCATCGTCGACTCCAGGATCCGTGTCTATGATCAGCTCCAGCGGCTCGGCCTCCTGGTGGCCGATCCCCAGCCCTCTGGCGGCCAGGAAGTCGGCCAGACGCGGGAAGTGAGCGGCGAAGTTCCGGGCCCGATCCTTCGCTCCCTCCTCACCGCCGGGAGGGGTTGGTCCCTCAGCGTTGACGGCGACTGCGGTGGACAGCAGCAGCGACAGGCAGAGCAAAACGACCACAGCTCGCCTGCTACGAAGGACCTGGGAACGGGATGAGGATACGATTCCAGGGACGGACATGGGTCACCTCCAATTCGGAATGTGAGAGCCCCAATACAATCGAGCCAGCCTGGCCGGCGCGCGCAAGGGGCACTCCACGATCAGTGGTGCGCGGGTAGCAGGTAGAAGCCGGGAACCGAATCGGCTCCCGTTCGTGGCGGTGGTGTGCGTGGGTGCACCGGGCAGGACCGGGCGGCGAGAGCACCCCTACGGAATGCTCACATACATAATACCATACAGAGAGGCGAGGTGTCCATAGTACCGGAGTACCGAGGTGGCTCGATGGCGGCTCGCTTGAACTGGGGGGGGGCGGAGCTACGACTTACGCCTCTTTGCTGGCTGCGGCGGGGGGAGTAGGGCTGCCTCGAGTACCTCGTCCATCGTATCGACGAGGATCACCTCAAGATGGCGCCTCACGCGGCGGGGAATCTCCACCAGGTCTTTGTCGTTCCGCTTGGGAACGAGCACGGCCTTCAGGTCGGCTCGATAGGCGGCCAGCAGCTTCTCCTTCAGCCCACCCACCGGGAGCACGCGCCCGCGCAGCGTGATCTCGCCGGTCATGCCAAGGTCGTGGCGGACCGGGCGGCCAGTGAGAGCGGATACAAGCGCCGTGGCGATGGTGATGCCCGCCGAAGGGCCGTCCTTGGGGATCGCCCCCTCCGGCAGGTGGACGTGCACGTCGATTGCCTCGAACAGGTCCGGCTTGAGGTGCAGCTCCTGGCTGCGCGACCGGGCGTAGCTCAGAGCAGCCTGGGCCGATTCCTGCATGATCTCGCCCAGCTGGCCGGTGAGGAGCAGCGTCCCTTTACCCGGTAGGAGCGCCACCTCGACCGGGTTGAGATCGCCGCCCCCCTCGGTCCAGGCCACGCCGGTGGCGATGCCGATACCCTCGTGGTCCTCCGCCAGCGTTCTGATGAACTGGGGCGGGCCCAGGTACCTGGGCAGCGACGCGGCAGTTACTCGCTTCACCACTGGCTTGCCCTCTGCCACCCGGCGGGCGACCTTGCGACAGATGCTCGCTATCTCCCGCTCCAGGTTGCGCACCCCGGCCTCGTAGGTGTAGTCCCGGATCAGCGAGCGCAGCGCTCCCTCTGTGATGGAGATCGGCGTTTCCGCCAGGCCGGTCTGCTCGATCTGGCGGGGGATGAGGAAGCGATTCGCTATCTCGATCTTCTCCTCGTCGACGTAGCCGGGGAACTCGATCACTTCCATCCTGTCGCGCAGAGCCGGGGGGACGGGTTCGAGCGTATTCGCTGTGGTGATGAACAAGACCTTGGAGAGGTCATAGGCCACCTCCAGGTAGTGATCGGAGAAGGAGACGTTCTGCTCCGGGTCGAGCACTTCGAGCAGCGCTGCGGAGGGGTCGCCCCGGAAGTCTAGCCCCAGCTTGTCAACCTCGTCCAGCATGAAGACCGGGTTGACGGTTCCGGCCCGGCGCATCGTCTGCAGGATGCGCCCCGGCAGGGAGCCGATGTAGGTGCGGCGGTGGCCCCGAATCTCCGCCTCGTCCCGTACGCCGCCCAGGCTGACCCGGACGAAGCTGCGCCCCAGCGCCTCGGCGATAGACTGGCCCAGCGATGTCTTGCCCGTGCCCGGCGGGCCGACGAAGCAGAGGATAGGGCTGTGCATCTTGTCTCCCGCCAGGCGGCGGACGGCGATGTGCTCGAGAACACGCTCTTTCGCCTTGGGCAGGCCATAGTGGCGGGACTCAAGCACCTTCTCCACGTGCTTCACGTCCAGGTTGTCCTCGCTCGCCTCGGTCCACGGGAGCTCGATCAGCCAATCGAGGTACGTGCGCACGACGCCCACCTCGGGGGAAAGGGGGGGGATGGCGGCCAGCCGGTCCAGCTCCTTCCTGGCCCGGGCGGATACCTCCTCGGGCAGGGCCAGCTCTTCGATCCGCTCGCGCAGGCCGTTGACCTCCTGCGTGTAGACGTCCCCCTCTCCCAGTTCAGTCTGGATAGCCTTCATCTGCTCGCGCAGGAAGTACTCGCGCTGGGTCTTATCCAGCTCCTGCTGTACCTGGGAGTGGATCTTGTCCTCCAGCTCCAGGACGTCGAGCTCGTTCGCCAGGTAGACGCTGGCCCGCTGCAGCCGTTCGCCAACCTCGATCGTCTCCAGCAGCTCCTGGCGCTTGTCCGTGTCCAGGCTGAGCGTCTGGGCCATCAGGTCGGCCAGCCAGCCCGGCTCGACGATGTTCATGGCGAAGACGTAGGCGTCCTCGGGCAGGTTGCGGTCGAGTTCGACCACCTTCTCGAAGAGGGCGAGCACGGCGCGCATCAGCGCCTCGGTTGCCTGTGTCCGCTCTGAGGAGTCGAGTATGGGTACGGCGCGAACGCGGATGTAAGGCTCGAGATGGATGTACTCGACGATCTGCACTCGCTGGCGACCCTGCGTCAGCAGGCTGATCGTCCCGTCCGGCAGGCGCAGTGTACGGGCGACCGAGACCTCCGTGCCGAAGGTGTAGAGATCCTCCGGCCCGGGCTCCTCTATGTCGGCGTCCCGTTGAGCGGCGACGATCAGCGGTTCGTCGTTCTCGCTCGCCGCCTCTACCGCCTCCATCGAGCGATCGCGCCCGACGAACAGGGGCGTCACCATGCGGGGGAAGACGACCAAGTCGCGCAGCGGCAGGAGCGGTCCTTCGATCACGTCGCCCGGCGCGGTTCGCGGCTCGTCGTAGTCGGCGAAGTCGATGTCGTCGAGCGAGAAGGGGATTCCCGGCCCGCGGCCGAGGCCCGGCCACCAATCTTCGTATGCGCTAAACCGGCTCATTGCTCAGTATCGTCAGTCCGCCGGATCGTCACAGTCCGGCACCGGCTGTCCATTCCATCTCGCCAACTCCTCGCGGGCGTCGGCCACGAGGAAGATGGAGCCGGTGATCAGCAGGCCGTCCTCCGGCTCGACGATCTCGAATGCGCGGCGAATCGCCTGCTGCACGCTTACGCTCACCTCCGCGCCGCCTCCGGCCGTAGCCACCTCGTCTGCGATCTCCGTCGGCGCGGTGGCCCGCGGGTGGTCGGAGCGAGTGGCGATCACGTACTTGGCCAGCGGCAGCAGCGCCTCGAGCATCCCGGCCGCGTCCTTATCTGCCGAGGCGCCGTAGATCAGCACCCAGCGCCGGCCGGGAAACCACTCCTGGAGTGCCTGGCCCAGCACCTGCGCCGAGTAGGGGTTATGGGCGCAGTCGACGACCACGAGCGGCTGGCGGCTCACGATCTCCAGCCGGCCTGGCCAGCTCACCTGGCGCAGACCCGCGCGCACGGCTTCGGCGGACGCCGGTAGATCGGGCCCGCGGGCGATATCCAGCGCGGCGATCGCGCACAGGGCGTTCTCCAGCTGATGGCGGCCCAGGAGCGGAATGCGGTACTCGCCTTCCAGCTCAGACATCCGTCCGGAAATCCGGCGAGCGCTGAATGACTGGCCGTCGATATCGGCAGGGCCCGCCTCGTAGGTCCAGTCAGTGCCCACCTTGGTGAGCGGGGCTGCCTGCTGCCGGCAGACCTCCTCGATGACGGCGAGAGCCTGCGGTCGCTGCGGTGCGCTCACCACCGGTATGCCGGGCTTCACTATCCCCGCCTTCTCGCCGGCGATTGCCTCGAGAGTGGTTCCCAGCAAGTAGGTGTGGTCGAGACTGAGCGAAGTGATGATCGATACTTCGGGCCTCACCACGTTCGTGGCGTCGAGCCGGCCGCCCAGGCCGACCTCCACCACGGCGATCTCCACGCTCCTGCGGGCGAAGTGCTGGAAGGCGATGGCCGTGGCCGCTTCAAACGTCGTCACGCCCTCTACCTGCTCGATCGACGGCTGCAGCTCGCGGACGAGAGCGACGACTTCTTCCCGGGTTATCGGAGCGCCGGCGACCTGGACGCGTTCGCGGAAGGTGTGCAGGTGGGGTGAGGTGTAGAGCCCGGTGACGTGGCCCGCCGCGCGTAGGGCGGACTCAAGCATAGCAGCAGTGGAGCCCTTTCCCTTCGTCCCGGCGATGTGGAAGCAGCGGAACCCTAGGTGGGGGTTGCCGAGGGCCTCCAGCAGCCGTTCCACGCGCGTAAGATCGAGCGTATCGGGCGTATACCGTTCGATGCGCGTCTTTTCGTAGTCGGTCAGGCTGTGCAGGTAGGCGATTGCTGCTCGATAGTCCAACTGGCCCGGCGCCTCCTAGTCGGCTGCGGATTGTACATAGTTCTGGGGGAAATGCAAGCGGGGGGAAGGGATCAGAGACCAGGTGCGAGGCGACAAGGGCCGCGGCGGCGGAATGGCACTGAGCCCGAGCCGCTGTTCCGCGTCCCTGACCCCTGATACCTGGTTCATGAGACCTTCCTCCGACGGCCGTTGCACCCTCGGCCGATTTGTGGTACACTGATGTCAGAAGCTGCTCCCCAGGGAGGGTGGTATTGCGAAGCCGGTATCCACTGCTGATAGTCACTACTGCCTTGCTGGCGCTCACTTCTTGCCGCGGCAAACCGCTCCTAAGCGACGTTTCGTTCTCAACCGATCTGATAACGCCGAACGCGGATCGAGACAACGACGTCCTCCTGATCAACTACCGACTGGGGCGGAGTGCGCGCATCTCCATCTACTTCGACGGAGCCGAAGGCGAGCGCTACTACTTCCGGAAGGACGCCTATCGAGGGCCGTCCGTGGAGGGGCCGTACGGGGTCTACTTCGCCGGCGTGGTCGAGGGCTACGAACTCCGCGAAGACGACTTCGAGGGCTTCGTGGTCGAGAAGCGGGTGCTGCAGGACGGGGCCTACACCTGGGTCGTCGAAGCGGTCGACGAATCAGGCGCCAGCCAGCAGGTGAGCGGCACGCTGACAATCGAGGACGCGGACGTAGCGCTGCCTGAGCTGCGCGGCTTTTCCCTTGTGCCTCCCGTCTTCACGCCGAACCGGGACGGGCTGGCCGACCGGGTGACGATCAACGTCTTCCTGACCAAGGACGTGGACGAGATGGACGTCTACCTGGTGAGTCAGGACCGAGAGGCGGAGGACGATGGCTGGGAGCCGACCCGCTATCCGGTGGAGTGGAACGAGAAGCTGACGGCCTACAACGAGGCCGGGCCGCACGAGTTCGACTACGATGCCGGTGTCGATCACGGCGCTGACCCTCCGGCCGATGGGACCTACGACGTGGTGATGCGGGCGCGCGACGCCGTGGGGCAGTGGACCGCGGTGACCGGCACTCTGACGATAGAAGATGGCGGCGTGCCCCGCGTGTACATAGTGAACGGCGAGGTCGACTGGCCGATCGACAACCCGGAGTATTCGATCCCGCTGGGGGAGACGCTCTGGTTCTCGCTCACGGTCTTCAACGACAGCGGTGTTCCGGTCCGGACGAGCGGGCCCCCTCCCGGCACTGTGTACGACAGCGATCAGGTTTACTCCACGCTCGGGGAGTACGTGCAGTCTGGCGTCTTTCGCATCGGGGTCCACTGCGAGAACAGCATCACCAATCTCCCCTGGCGCTGGGCTGTGGGTGGGCCGGACGATCTCATCTCAGACGGTGAGGGGCACCTCTTCCTGCCAGCTGGCGCCCGGGCGGTGGTCAGCGGCGGTATCCGTTTCGTCGACGTGACAGAGGCCCGGAACCCCCAGTACTGCTGGGTGGCTCTGATCCACGAGGATGTGGAGATATCGGCGGTCAGTTCGCATGTCGACCCGCTGCGGGTGACCATCGAGGCGCCTTAGCGCAGGCCCTGGTCGAGCGTGCTTCAGCGGCTTCCTTCAAGCCGCTCTGGTGGAAGGAACAAGGGGAAACGCAGGTTGGGCGCGGTGAAAGGGGGAGCGTATAGCAGAAGACTAGGCACGCCGGCTGCAGTTGACCATCGAAGCGTAGTCAGCAGACAAGAGGAGGAGACAAAGATGCTTGTCAAGCGCTTGAGTATCTGTGCGCTAGTGCTCGTGTCATTCGCGTTGAGCGGGTGCGACATGTTCCCCACGGCGACGCCCACCGCCGAGCTCGGCTCGGCCGAGCGGCCGATCCAGGTCTACTTCGTCCCGTCGGTAGAGGCGGATACGATCGTCACCGGCGGGGCGGTGCTCGAGGCGGCGCTGGAGGAGGCCACCGGCCTCGACTTCGAGGTCTTCGTGCCCACCTCGTACGGCGCCTTCGTCGAGGGCATGTGCGCCGCCGGCGGGGACGCCATGGGCTTCCCGGCCACCATGGCCTACGTCGTGGCCAACGCCCGCTGCGGCGTCGACGCCTCGATGATCTCCGTGCGCTATGGGGAGGACTTCTACTACGGCGGGTTCATAGTCCCCCGCGATAGCTCCGCCCAGAGCCTCGAGGACCTGGACGGGCTGACCTGGGGCTATGGCGACGTCACCTCGACGTCCGGCTACATCGTGCCCTCGATCATCTTCCCGGCGAATGGCGTCGAGCCGGGTGATACTGTCCGCACGGGCGGGCACAACCAGACCGTCCTTGCGGTCTACAGCGGCGACGTCGACTTCGGCACTGTCTTCTTCAACCCCCCGCAGCCGGCGGCCGGCAGTTCTGTCGACCCGTGGCAGTTCGGCGATCCGGTTGAGCCCTATGCTGCGGACGTGGACACCTGCGCCCTGACCGAGAGCGGCGGCGATATCCAGTGCGGTGACTGGTACCCGAAGGATGCCCGGAGAAGCGTCCGGGCTGACACGCCGGATGTGGTCCAAGAGGTCCGTCTCCTGGACATCACCGATCCGATCCCCAACGACTGCATGGCCTTCGGCGCCGATTTCCCGACCGATCTGCGGGCGCAGATCGAGCGGGCCATCACGGCGCTCCAGGATGACGAGGAGACCTGGGGTGCAACGCTCCAGGTCATCTACAACTACGATGCCCTGGTCGACGTTGACGATTCCTACTACGATGGCATCCGCGACTACATCGAAGCGGGTGGCCTGGACATGGACGACATCGTCGGCATCCTCGAGACACAAGAGTAGCTGATCGATCAGTAGAACGACTGGGCAGGGGAGGATCTGACCCCCCTGCCCAGTCCCCCGCCAACCGCCTGGCAGGAGGTGGCCTGTGCTGAGACTGGAACATCTCACCAAGGTCTACGACGATGGCACGCGCGCCCTGAACGACGTCAGCTTCGAAGTACCGGATGGGCAGTTCCTGGTCATTATCGGCTTGAGCGGGTCGGGCAAGAGCACGCTGCTGCGCTGCATCAACCGGCTGATCGAGCCGACCGAGGGGCGCGTGATCTGGAACGGCGTGGACGTTACGGCGGCGCCGCAGGAGGAGATGCGCTTCATCCGCCGCCGCATGGGCATGATCTTCCAGAGTTTCAACCTGGTCAAACGGTCGAAGGTGATCACCAATGTGCTGGCCGGCCGGTTGGGGTACACGAACCCGGCTTTGAGCCTGCTCAATCGCTTCTCGAAGGAGGACGAGGAGCTGGCGCAGCGCAGCCTGGCGCGAGTGGGCATCGCGGACCAGGCCTACAAGCGGGCCAGCGAGTTGAGCGGCGGGCAGCAGCAACGGGTCGGCATCGCCCGGGCGCTTGTACAGGATCCTGAGCTAATGCTGGTGGACGAGCCGGTCTCCGCTCTGGACCCGGCCACTTCTCACTCGATCATGCGCTACCTGCAGGAGGTGAACGACAAGGACAAGGTGACGATCGTGTGCAGCCTCCACTTTCTCAGCCTGTCCCGCGCCTACGCCGACCGCATCGTCGCTCTCAAGGATGGGGAGATGGTCTTCGACGGGCCTCCCAAGGAGATCGACGAAGTGCGCTTCCGCGAGATCTACGGCGAGGATGCCGAAGAGGTGGAGATCAGATGACCAAGAGCCCTAGGTCTAAAGCGCGCAATATTGGCTTCATCGCCCTCGTCGTCATTGGTGTTCTGATCTATGCCTACGGGTGGCAGGCCACTGACATCGACCTCGACGTTGCCCAGGACGAGGGCCGCCAGGAGCGGGTGGTTCGAGCCCTGCGGGGCCTGCTGAACCCTATTCTATTCGAGCGGGACACCGAGAGCGAAGTGGCCTACGCCTACTTCCTGGTGCCCTGTACGGACGAATCGCCCGAACAGCCTGACGTGGTCGAGGGAGAGCCGTACGTAGAGCTCACGCCGGACTGCGGCGAGGCGAGCGATCTGATAACCGTCGAGGTGTTCGGCTTTCGGCCGTACAGTGATGGGTACATACGCTGGACTCCACCGGGGCGCTCGACGCAGACGCGGAACAGGTTTCGCACGGATGGGGACGGACATTTCCGATCTAGCGAGCTTAGGGTCCCGACCGCCAGCGAGAGCGACGAGCTGCAAGTGATCGAGGTGGAGGTGCAGTGGCCGGTTGGAGCGCCAAGGCCGAGCGAGGCGCTTACAACCACCATTGAGCGCATGATCGAGACGATCTTCCTGGCGCTCATGGCGACGACGCTCGGCCTGGTAGTGGCCATCCCGGTCAGCTTCCTGGCTGCCTTCAATCTTATGCGCCCCATCCGCAAGCCGCTGGGCAGCCTCCTGGCAACGCTGCTGCCGCTGCTGCTCTATGCCTTGTTGATACAGAGGCTGAAGGCGCTGGGAGCGCCCGACGTGCTGGTGGATTGGTTGTCGCTCAGGCCCCTGATCGAGCAGGCGTACAACTTCGGCAACATGGGCTGGATCGGCGCCGGCATCCTCCTGGTTCTGGCGGCCGGATCATACGTCATCATCTTCAGGCTGCTGCCCAACCCGCACGACGTCTCAAGGCGAGGCAAGACAGTGCGCTACCTGCGCCTGGCGCTGGGGGCAAGCTCCCTCCTGACTGGAGCGGCGATTGCGTCTGGCGTCGGGAACCAGCTCGCTATCGCCGTCAGCGGCGTCCTGGGCGGCGTGTTGAGCAGCGTTGTGGGCACCGTATCTACCTTCGTTGTGCTGATGCTGCCCGGCGTCACAGGGCTGGTGTTCGCTGTTGTCCTTGGCACTCTGCTCAGTGGCCTGGTCGAGTCGCTCGTCGGTAGGCTCCAGGGCACAGCGGCTCGCCGCGCCCTTGGCCTCATGCTGGGAGCTGCTGCGGGCGGCCTGCTTCTCTACCTGGGCTACACGGCGATCTTCAACTTCTACAACCCGGGGGATCCGATGCCCCTCCTCTGGGAGATCACAGCCGCTGGCGGCGTCCTGGGTGGGATTGGCGGTCTCGTGCTTGGGGCGGACCACTCGCTGCCTCTCGGCCTGATCATCTACTACGTAGTGCGTACTATTCTCAACGGTCTACGGTCGATCGAGCCTCTGATCATGGGCATCGTCTTCGTCATCTGGGTGGGCATCGGTCCCTTCGCCGGCGTGCTCGCTCTCGCTCTCCACTCGATCGCCGCGCTGGGCAAGCTCTACTCAGAGCAGGTGGAGAGCATCGACCCCGGACCCATCGAGGCGATCACGGCCACCGGCGCGACTCGCCTGCAGATGATTCGCTATGGCGTAGTGCCTCAGATCGTGCCGCCCTACATCGCCTTCACGCTCTACCGCTGGGACATCAACGTGCGCATGTCGACTATCATCGGCTTCGTCGGCGGCGGCGGCATCGGCTTTGTGCTGCAGCAATGGATCAACCTGCTGCAATACCGCGAGGCCGGGGTCGCCGTGCTGGCGATCGCCATCGTCGTCGCTGCGCTTGACTACGCCAGCGCGAAGGCGCGGGAGAAGATCACCTAGGCCCGTATGTCCCACCTGGCGGTAGTGATCGTCAGCTGGAACGTGCGAAGCCTGCTGGCGGGCTGTCTGAAGTCGCTGTATGTAGACCTGGAGCGCTCGGAGCCCGAGTCAGCGGTCTGGGTTGTGGACAACGCCTCGTCCGACGGTACGCCGGAGATGGTGGCGGAGTCCTTTCCGGACGTCCGCCTGATCGCCAATAAGGAGAATCTGGGCTTCGCCGCGGGGAACAACCTGGCTCTACGCCAGGCGCTTGTCCCCTCGGGGCGAAGCCCGGACTACGTCTGGCTGCTCAACCCGGATACAGAGGTCCTTTCCGGGGCCACCCAGGCGCTAGTCTCGGCGCTCGAGGTGCGGCCGAGGGTGGGGGTGGGGGGGGCCAGGCTGCAGTACCCCGATGGCTCTCTCCAGCAGTCGGCCTTTCGCTTTCCCGGCCTGGCGCAGCTTCTTTTCGAGCTTTTCGCGCTCCCGGCGCGCCTGTACGACACGCCGCTGAACGGCCGCTACGGTCGCCGGCGATACGATGGAAACCAGCCTTTCGAGGTCCACCACCCTCTGGGCGCGGCGATGATGGTGCGGGCCGAGGCCGTGGCGCAGGCAGGGCTGATGGACGAAGGGTACCGGCTCTACTGCGAGGAGATCGACTGGTGCTGGCGGATGCGCAGGGCCGGGTGGGGTGCGATCTGCGTTCCGCAAGCCCGGGTTGTCCACTATTCGGGTGGATCGACCACCCAGGCGGCCACCAGGTCGTTCGTCGATCTGTGGACGAGCAGGGCGCGCCTCTACTCGCGCCTACAGGGCAGGCTGAAGCGGCGCCTGGCCCGTGCTCTCGTACGGGCGAGGATCTGCCGCAAAGCTCCGGGCGAAGGGGAAGACAAAGCCAGAGCCTGCCGGGAAGTGCTCCGCGCCTGGGGGCACGTTCGATGAGCCTGACCGCCGTGGTCCTGACGCTTGACGAGGAGAAGAACGTCCTTCCGTGCCTGGACAGCCTGGCCTGGGCGGAGCGGCGCGTTGTATTCGATAGCTTCAGCGGCGACGACACCGTAGCTCTCGCGCGCCAGGCCGGTGCCGAAGTGATCCAACATCCCTTCGAGGACTATGCCCAGCAGCGGAACGCTGCGCTGGAGGTGGTTGAGGCGGATTGGGTCTTCTTCGTCGACGCCGACGAGCGGGCGACGCCGGAACTGGCGGAGGAGGTGGGCCAAGTCACCTCGGGCGACGGCGAAGAGGCGGCCTGGTCGGTACCCAGGCATAACTACATCTTCGGCCGGCTCACTCTGGGAGCGGGCTGGTATCCGGATTACCAGGTCCGCCTGGTGCGCCCGGGGAAGGTCCACTGGGAGCGGCCGGTGCACGAGATAGCTGTGATAGAGGGTGCAGGGGGATACCTGCGGAACCCACTCATCCACCATAACTACGTCGACGTGGCCGATTTCGTCAGCCGGCAGGAGCGGTACACCAATATCGACGCCGGCATTCTCCTGCAACAAGGTGTGCGCCCCAGGTTCTATACGCCCTATTCCCAGTTCCTGCGTCACTTCTGGTTCCGTTTCGTGCGACTGCGGGGCGTGCGGGACGGGCTGCATGGGCTGCGATTGAGCCTGCTGACCGCCTACTACGAGGCGCTGAAGTACGGCAGGCTGGCCCGGCTGTGGAGGTCGAGGGCATAGCGGGTAGACGCAGGGCACTTCTGGTGCGCTAGAGGCCTGTATCCTCAAAGGGAAAGGGCCTTTCCGGCGCTCGAGGAACCGCCTCTCTGCAGGCTTGGGCCTCGAACACCTACTTTGACCATGCACGCCAGGTGTGATATACTCCCCGCCGAAATCGGCAGTGAGCGAGGCAGCGAGGGAGTGAAGCGACGATCAGACGGCTCGATGAACGAGCCTGTGTTGCTGCTCAACGGCAACTACGAGCCCATCAACGTCTGCACCACACGGCGAGCGATGGGGCTGATTCTGGCGTCCAGGGCCACAGTGCTGGAGAACGGGCGTGGGTACGTGCACACCGTGTCCGCAATATACGAACGCCCTTCCGTCATCCGGCTCCTCTACACTGTGCGCAGGCCTCGCCCCCGCGTGCGGCTCTGCAAGCGGGAGATCCTGCGCCGCGACGCCCACACGTGCCAGTACTGCGGCAGCAGGCTCAGCCGCCTGACAATCGATCACGTCGTGCCCCGCTACCGAGGCGGCAGCTACGAGTGGGAGAACCTAGTCACTGCTTGCCCGCAGTGCAACAGGCGCAAGGGTGGGAGGACGCTCCAGGAATCGAGGATGGCACTCCTGCGCCCGCCCGCGGAGCCCAGGCCTACAGCGAAATACCTCTTCGGTCGCTACGGGGACGGCGAGGGCTCGTGGGCCAAGTACCTCGACGGCTGGTAGTGCCTCTCAGTGGCTATACTGATCCGCAGCATGCGCGGGCCGGATGAAGAGTCCGGCCCGCGTTCACTTACCGGGTAGCCTGTAGGCTACGACCCTAGCCCGTCTCAGCGGCGGTCTCGGCGGCGGGTGAGGGCCCCGCAGCCATCTCTCCCAGTCGGGCCAGCTCCGCGGCCAGAGCCGCGGGGCTGACGGCTCTCTCATCGGCCAGCGCCATGATGCGTTCACTGCAGCGCTCCTGCTCTTCTGGGCTCAGCTCGGCCGGCGCCAGCCCGATGACGGGGATGCTGCCGGTCTCGGCGTCGCTTTGCAGCTGCTGGATCAGATCGAGTCCCGCCATGTCGGCGACGGCGGGGTTCACCAGGATGGCGTCCGGCTTCTCGCTGCGGGCAAGCTCAATTGCCTTGTCCGCATCCTGCGCGGTAGTCAGCGAGCAGCCAGGTGCAGTCCCCTCGCGCATCGCCGTCTCTGTTGCCGCATCGTCGTCCACGAGCAGGGCCTTCATTCCGTCCTCGCTCGTTCCGGCCGCAGCAACGCGCCGCATCAGCTCACGAACGTCGTCAAGCCGCAGTGGCTTTGCCAGCAGGTCGGCAGTGCCGATGGCGAAGCCAGATGGTCCGGCTGGTCGGCCGGACATGGCCACAATGGGGATGCTCTTGGTTCCCGGGTGTGACTTGAGGCTTGTCAGGAGGCGCAAGGCTGCCTGGCCCGGCAATGTGATATCGAGCGCTATGAAGCGGGGGTGCAGTTCTCTCGCCAGCGTGAGCACGCCGGAGTCGGTGTAGCGGGGCAGAGGCACGTAGCCCGCCTCTCTGAGGTGCAGGGCCAGGAGGTGGCACAACAGGCGGTCGCTCTCAACGACGAAGGCCAGGTCCTGCTCGGGAGGCTCGACATCGTCCGGCTGCCCGGCCGCGGCCTCCGGCGGGCCGGCGACCGGCAGCAGGAAGCGGAATGTGGCTCCGCGGCCAAACTCGCTATCCACCCAAAGACTGCCGCCGTGCAGCTCCACCAGTCGCTTGCTGATGGCCAGCCCGAGGCCTGTGCCGGTCATCTCCTCGCCTGGCTTCTTCTTACCCGCCTGGCGGAATTCCTCGAAAATGATCTCCTGGTCCTCGGGCTTGACCCCGATTCCGGTATCCGATACGGAGAAGAGCATTGCGGTGGGATCGGCAAGCCGGCAGGATAGCGTGATGGTCCCTTCCTTCGGCGTGAACTTGTGGGCGTTGCTCAGCAGATTGAGCAGCACCTGCTTGATGCGGAAGATGTCCGCCTTCAACTGCGGGAGATCCTCCGGCCGCTCGATCTGGAATACCTGGGATTTCTTGTCCACCAAGGGCCTGATCGTCGACTCCACGTTGCCCAGCAGGTCGCGAACGCTGAAGGGAGTTGGCTCCAGGGTGAGGCGGCCGGCTTCGATCTTCGATAGGTCGAGGATGTCATTGATCAACGCCATCAGATGCTCGCCGCTGGAGAGAATGTTCTCCAGGCATTCCCTCTGATCCTCAGTCACCTGGCCGACGATGCCGTCGATCAGCACCTCGGAGAAGCCGATGATGGAGTTGAGCGGCGTGCGCAGCTCGTGGGTCATGCTGGCCAGGAAACTGCTCTTCAGTCTGTCCAGCTCCTGGAGGCGCGCATTCGCCTCCTCCAACGCGTCGGCCCGCTCTTCCAGCTCACGCCTGGCCTCCTCGAGCTGCTCCGTCCGTCTCCTGATCTCCAGCCTGGCCGAGTGCCGCTCGCCGGCGTAGCGGATGGCCCGCACCAGCAGGTCCGCATCGACCTTGCCCTTGACCAGGTAGTCCTGGGCACCCATCCTCACCGCAGTCACCGCCAACTCCCGGTCGTCGAGGCCGCTGAGGACTACGACCGGCACCTGGGGTGCCGCGGCCTGGATGGAGGAGAACGTGTTCAACCCGTGGCTGTCCGGGAGCGAGAGGTCGAGCAGGACCATCTCAATGTCTCCCGTGGCCAAACGCTCTAGCCCTGCCGAGAGGCGATCGACGTGCACGAGCTCGAAGGCCTCACTCCCGGCCTCAGCCAGGGTCAGCTGCAGGAGACGGGCGTCTCCCGGGTTGTCCTCGACCAGCAGCACCCTGACGGCCTTGTCTTCCATGGGCTCTACTCCATTGGCAGCATGACGACGGTCAGCCAGAAAGCCTGGATAGACCGCACTACTCGCATGAACTGGTCGAAGTCAACCGGCTTGCTGACGTAGCAGTTGGCGTGCATGTTGTAGCTGCGGACGATATCCTCCTCAGCATCCGATGTCGTGAGTATCACCACCGGGATGCGCCGCAGCTGCTCGTCCTGCTTGATCACAGCCAGCAGTTCGCGGCCGTTCATGCGGGGCATGTTCAGATCGAGCAGAATCAGGTCAGGGCGCGGGGAGTCCTTGTATTCCCCCTCCTGGCGAAGGAAGGCGAGGGCTTCCACGCCGTCACCGACGACGTGCAGCTGGTTGAGGATCTTGCCCTCCTTGAAGGCCTCCTGGGTCAGGCGCACGTCGCCGGCGTTGTCTTCCGCGAGCAGGATCTCGATCGGTCTGTGTATCCTTCGGGATTGCATGGTCTACCCTCTCTGTGGAGCGGCCTTTCGATTGCTCGTGTTGAGCCTGGCTGCCTGACCGAAGCGGTCCGCGGTGGCCATTATACCACTCTCCCCTAGTCGACGGGCAACTTGACCATGCTCAGCCAGAAGCCTTCGATCATTGTCACTACCTTGATGAACTGCTCGAGGTCGACAGGCTTGGTGATGTAGCAGTTGGCGTGGAGATCGTAGCTTCTGATCACGTCTTCCTCCGCCTGGGACGTGGTGAGGATGACTACCGGGATGCGGGCCAGGTCCTGGTCCGCCTTGATCTCCGCCAGCACCTCGCGGCCATCCTTCCTGGGCATATTGAGGTCGAGGAATATGAGATCGGGGCGCGGAGCATCGGCGTATTCCCCTTCCCGGTGCAGGAAGGCGAGGGCCTCCACACCGTCCGGAACGACGTGGAGAGTGTTGAGCATGCTGCTCTCCTTCAGCGCCTCCCTGGTGAGGCGGACGTCGCCCGGATTGTCTTCGACGAGGAGGATGTCAACCGGTTGCGTCATCTGACTACTCATAGGTCCCTTCTCTCCTTGCTGGAATGGTGAAACGGAACGTCGAGCCCTGGCCGGGCTTCGATTCCACCCAGATGCGCCCGCCGTGCCTCTCGACGATCTTCCTGCACAGCGCCAGCCCGATGCCGGTGCCTTCGTACTTGTCTCCAGCATTCAGTCGCTGGAAAAGCTTGAAGATTCTCTCCACGTACTGCGGCTCGATACCCGGTCCGTTGTCCTGGACGGAGAACCGCCACTCGCCGTCGACTTCCTCTGCCCCAACGTGGATCCTGGGCGGCTGATCGTTTCGGAACTTGATTGCATTGAGGACCAGCTCGTGGAAGACGCGATTCAGTTGGGAGGAGTCGCCGATCACCGTGGGCATGGTGTCGTGGGTGACGGTCGCCTCGGTCTCTTCGATCATCGGCCACAGGACGGACAGGGCCTGCTTGAGCAGGCGGGAGCAATCCGTGCGGCGGAAGGGCTGGCCGTGCGTTTGGACGCGCGAGTAGTCGAGCAAGTCGTTGATCAGCCGGCGCATCGATATCGCACCCTTCACGGCCTGGTCGATGTACTCGCCGGCGTCGCTGCCCGGCCTGTCCGCGTAGCGGCGCTGAAGCATCTGCACGTGGCCGGCGATTGCGCGCAGCGGCTCCTGCAGATGGTGGGCCGCCACGAAGGCGAACTGCTCCAGCTCCGTATTGGAGCGAGACAGCTCGTCAGCCTGCTGGGCCAGCACCCGCTCCGCCTCCTTGCGGTCGGAGATGTCCGTGAAGCCGGCCAGTGAGCCAGAGAACTTGCCGTCTGCGAAGCGGGGAGTAGCGCTGACGAGGAACGGGATTCGCCTGCCGTCCTTGTGCAGCAATTCGACCTCGTACCGGTCTGCCGCCCCTCGCCTGCGCCGGTCGTCAGCTTGCTCGATGACTGCGTGCTGGTCGGGCGGCACGACGATCGTCCAGTCGCGGTCGACGAGCTCGTCGACCTCGTAGCCGAGCCTGAACGCCAGGGCGGGGTTGACGAACAGGAAACGGCCTTCGTAATCCTGTAGGGCGATCCCTTCCGCGATCGTCTGGACGATGCCTTCGTTGAACTCCATCAGGCGGCGCATTTCCTGCTGAGCTTCCTCCTTCTCCTGCAGCAGGAGCGCTCCCTTGAGAGCGGTGCTCACTTGCCGCCACAGCATCTCATGGAGCATACCCTCGCGCGACATCTCGACCACGGCGAAGCCCAGCTGTTCTTCTCTGAAGTGGAGCGGTTCAACGAAGAGCGTGCGCTGCCGGTCGGGAGAAAGGAGCCCTTCCGGCATGAGCTGGCGTGAGGGGAAGCGCTGTGCCTCTGGGCTTAGGTCCCTGCGGCCGTTCTCGTCGTAGGCCAGGATCAGGCGGGACTCTTCGCTGGGCAACCCCTGCCCCTCGTACAGGGAAAGGAGGACAGTCCTGGCGCCGAGCGGGGGCAGCTGGTCGACCACGGCATCGAGTAGCTGCGGAACGTCAAAAGTGGTCATCAGCACATGGCTTCCCTCGAGCACATCCAGCGCCCACCGCTGCGATTGCAGCCTGGCGAAGGCCTGTGCGTTCTGGGCTGCTCTGCCGACGAGAACGCGCGCCTGCTGCCACAGGTCCTCAGCGGCAGAGCGGCCCGGTTCTTGGGCTAGGAAGGGGAGGGCTCTACGCCGCAGTTCAGACAACACGTCTTGCCAACCCCCCACGCTCTCTCCCTCTGCCACGACCCTGTCCAGAGCCGTGCTCACCGCGGCCAGGAACGCGGTCGCCGAGCCCTCTTCCAGGTCGGATTCGAAGGCCTCCGCGATGTCCTCAACCAGATGCGCGTGTCGACTCGCGAGCCTTTCGCCAAGCGCCTCCGCCGCCCCGGCGACAATGCTGGCTCTGTGGTCGGCGAGGGTGTCGTCAGGAGCTGCGGGCACAGCGTCTCCGCTGAGAGCCGAGGCGCGAATCGCGACTTCCGGCGGGCAGCCGCACGATTGGCGGGTGACCAGCCGCGTGTCCAGCACGATGCGCTCTGGCACCGAGCGGCCTGCCAGAAGATCCAGGAGCAACTCAGCCGCACGCCTCCCCTGGTCGTAGAGAGGCTGGTGGATGGTAGTCAGCGGAGGTGTCACAAGGCTGCTCATCTCGACGTCATCGAATCCTACCAGGGCCACGTCGCGCGGGACCCGGATGCCCCGGAGCTGCATGGCGCGGAGCGCTCCCAAGGCCATGTCGTCGTTGGCTGCGACTACTGCCTCGAAGCTCGCCTTCCGCTCGTCCAGCAGGATGCGAACTGCCTCCCCGCCGGTCAGCTCGACGAAGTCTCCGGGCGCTACGAGCTGGGGATCCAGTGGGATTCCATGTCGGGCCAGGGAATCGGTGTAGGCACGGAAGCGCTCGTCAGCCTCTTGGTGCCCCTCCGGGCCACGGATGAAGGCGATCCGGCGCAGGTCGTGGCGCTCGATGAGATGGTCTACTGCCTGGCGCACGCCTGAGTAGTTGTCGACGACCAGGCTGGGAATGCCCTCCAGTCCAAGGGCGATACTGACCATCGGCAGCGGGCGGAAGCGGTCGCAGAAGGCCTGGGCTTCCTTGAGGGGCACGTAGTTGCCCAGTGAGCCGGAGAGGATGACGAGCCCGTCCACGTTCTCGGGTCCCACCAGGTCATACAGGACGTTGCGGTGTGCGTCGTGGCTGTACGGAGCTCTCAGTGAACGGCCGGGGAAGCAGATCAGATTGGCGCCCTTCTCCTGGGCTGCGTCCGCGACGCCCGGCCACACGTGAGCCTGGTATCGCTCTCCCATGCGGTCCAACAGCAGGCCGATCGTCTGTCGCTCCTTCTGCTGCCTACGTCTCTTCTTCGCGCTCATCGGGCGGATGCTCCTCCCCGGCTGCTGGTTCTATCGGGGATCGTGAAACTGAAGGTCGACCCCTTGCCGGGCTCCGACTCCGCCCAGATTCTCCCTCCGTGCCGTTCGACGATCTTCTTGCACAAGGCCAGCCCTATTCCCGTCCCGGGATAGTCGTCTGTGCTGTGTAGCCGCTCGAAGATGTGAAACACTCGCTCCAGGTATTGGGTCTCAATGCCGATCCCACAGTCCTCGACCGAGAAGAGCCAGCAATCCACCTGGCGGCGCGCGCTGATGTGGACACGAGGGCTCTCTTCACGGCGGAACTTTGCCGCGTTCTCCACCAGGTGCTGGAAGACCTGCCTCAATTGCCTGGCGTCAGCGTGGACCGTGGGAAGGTCCCCCAGGCTCACGACCGCGCCTGTCTCCTCAATGATCCCCCTCACCTTCGTCAGAGCGCGTTCTATGACCTCGACGGTATCCACCGGCTCGAAGGGGGCACCGTCGGAAGTGACGCGCGAGTAGAGGGTCAGGTCGTTGATCAGCCTCTGCAGGCGAACGGCGCCCTGAACGCAGAACGAAATGAACTCCCGGGCGTCTGCGTCAAGCCTATCTCCATAGCGCCTCTCGAGCAGGCGGCTGTAGCTGGCTACCATCCGCAGCGGTTCCTGGAGATGGTGCGATGATACGTGGGTGAACTGCTCCAGTTCGGCGTTGGCCCGGGCCAGTTCCTCCGCCTGGCGGGCCAGGGTCATCTCCGCCTGCGCACGCTCCGCGAGTTCCCGCTGTTGGGCCTGGTAGAGCTGGGCGTTGTCGATGGCCACGGCTATGTGGTCTGCCACGGTTTGGAGGGTTGCCTCCTCTTTCGCTGCCAGCCCGGTCGCATCAACGGCCTCGATGCTCAGGGCGCCAAGCATGCGGCCACGGGACCGGAAAGGAAGGGCAATCTCGGCACGCTGCGCAGGCCCGGATCGATCGTCGACTGTGGCGCCAAGAGTACCGACCGGCGTGATGACTGGCTCGCCGCTGCCGATACACCTGCCTACGCCGGTCCGGCCGTCTATGGTCACTTGCTGGCCTATCTGCACGGCCACGCTGTGGCCATTTCCGCTGGCGGCCCGCAGCGTCGCTGCTCGGAGCGATTGGTCGGCGATGAACAACGCCACACGGCACACCCCGACAGGGCTCAGAGTCTCAAGGGTGTTATCCGCCGACTCGGCAAGCAGTGTCTCCGGATCGAGTATCGATTGGCTGGCTCGGGATAGCTCGGCTGTGGACTGCAGTATCGAGGTCTGGTGGCGGAGGAGCTCGTTGGTGTCCGTGAGCCGCGCATTCGCCTCTGCCGCGGCCGTCAGCGCCGCCTGCATCCCGTTGCTGAATGAGGCCAGGATCGCTGTCGTGGCGACCGTCACCAACAGGAAGAACGCACCCTCAGCGACGAGCGGGGCGAGCGCGCTGAGGTCACCGGCGTAGCGCGGGACGATCCAGCCCCGGCTGATAGCGACCACGAAGCCCGCGTAGGTCAGCATCGTGATCAGGCCGGCGACGGCCCCCTGACGAGCGCCCAGCAGAACGTGGGCCAGGGCAGTGAGCAAGAGCAGCCACAGGCGGCCGCTTCCCGCCAGTCCTCCGCTGGCGAAGGCAACGAGCGCAATGGAGTAGGTGACCACGAGAAGCGAGATGGCCCGTACCTGGTGATGCAGGCCCCTTGCGAGGGCAACGACCAGGACGATCAGCCAGGCGGCGATGAAGGGGGCTATGGCCAACAGGGCAGACCCTCCAGCAGGGGCGTGCGGTGCGTCCGTAAGGGAGAGGTAGTAGGCGACCACCGCAACCGGTCCGACCGCTGCTGCAGCCAGGAGCAGATGGGAGAGCATCTGGCTGCGCCAGCGGTCGATCTCCGCCGGCGAGTGCGCAGCCCTGCCTTCTGTGTGCTTCGTGGTCCGATTAGTCAATCTTCTCTGTCCGGTAGGCTGAAGCTGAAGGTGGAGCCCTGGCCGGGCTCCGACTCCACCCAGATGCGGCCGCCGTGGCGCTCGACGATCTTCCTGCACACAGCCAGGCCGATGCCTGTGCCGTCGTACTCGTCTCGCGTATGAAGGCGCTGGAAGATCATGAAGATGCGCTCGAAGTCGCTCGGGTCGATGCCTATGCCGTTGTCTCGTACGGAGAGGATCCAGCTCGAGTTCTTGCGCTCTGCGCCTATGTGCACCTCGGGCAGGGTATCCTTCTTGTGGAACTTGATGGCGTTGCCGATCAGGTTCTGGAGGAGCTGGGTCATCTGGGTAGCGTCGACGGACAGAGTGGGCATGTCGTCGTGGGTGATCTTGGCTCCGTTCTCTTCGACGGCCACGCGCAGGTTGAGGAGAGCCAGCTCCAGGACCTTGCCGGTGTCGGTAGGCTCGAAGGGTTTGCCCCGGGTGCCGACGCGCGAGTAGGTGAGCAGGTCGTTGATCAGCGTCTGCATGCGGCTGGCGCCATCGACGGCGAAGTCAATGAACTCGTCGGCGTCGTCGTCGAGCTGGCCCTTGTAGCGTCGCTCGAGCAGCTGGAGGTAGCTGCTGATCATACGGAGGGGCTCCTGGAGGTCGTGGGAGGCAACGTAGGCGAATTGCTCCAGCTCCGTATTGGAGCGGGCCAGCTCCTCCTCCGTCTCTCGCAGTTCCTTGACTACCCTTCCACCCTGCAGCGCAGTGCTGATCTGGGTCGCCAGTGTCTCATACAGCTCGTGCCTGGGCTCCTCCATGCCGAAGGCCACGAAGCCAAAGCAGCTCTCCCGGAAATAGAGGGAGTTGATGCAGAGGTCGAATCGCCCGTGACCGCGGAGAATGTCCTTGGGCAGGAGAAGGCGGGCATCATACCGCAGCCCAGCGGGCCCCAGTTGCCTGCGGCCACTATTGTTGTAGGCCAGCATCAGTTTGGCCCCGTCCCCCGGCAAACCAGGGTTTTCGTACAGCGATATGTAGCAGCTCTCGATACCCATCGCTGGCAGGTGTTCGGCCGCCTCATCCATCAGGGATGCCAGATCGAAGGACGTGAGCAGGACCTGCGCGGCTGCATTCCGGGGAGCGGCTTCGTGCTCCTCTTCGATCCTGCGGTATGCGTCTGCGGATATGGCCAGGTCGTCGAAATGGGCGCTGGCCAAGAGCCAGATGACTGCGGCTCTCCTTGCCCGATCCACGTCGGTGGGAAGGCCGAGCGTATGGTCCCGGAGCACCGACACGGCCCGGTTCCAAGGTCCGATGTCGACCCCTCTGGCCAGCGCCTGGCGAAGCGCCGCGTCCTGCCGGGCTGTCCTGTCGAGCGCGGCCAGGAAGCGCTCCGGCGGGCCGCGGCCCTCCAGGTCATCCTGGAACGCCCGAAGGAGCTTCGGTGCCTCCCGGCTGAATGCAGTATCCTGCACGCCTGAGCCGCCGAATATCTCAGAGATCTGTGACTTCACCGGCTTGGCCGCACCTGCCCTCCCCCTCTGTTCGCTGGTGTGCGCTACAACTGAGACCTCAATCGGAGCGCGAGGTGGGCATCCGCACGACTGGCGAACGACCAGCTCGGTGGGGAGTGTTTCCTCCAGAGCCGTCTCCTCGCCTGCCAGCATCGAGATCATCACCTCCACCGCCCGCTCCCCCATCTCCTCGATGGGCTGACGAACGGTCGTCAGAGGCGGGAGCGAGACGCGAGCGTCGGCAACGTCGTCGAAGCCGGCGATAGCTGCGTTCTCGGGCACGTGCAGCCCGCGCGACTCCAACTCCTGCATTGCCCCGATGGCCATAACGTCGTTTGCGGCGACCAGGGCGTCGAATTCGACCATCCGCTCATCGATCAACACGCTGACCGCCTTGGCGCCGGTGTGGAAGATGAAGTCGCCTGGCACGACGAGATCTGGATCGAACTCGATTCCGTTCGCGCCGAGCGTCTCCGTATAGGCCTGGTAGCGGGTCTCAGCGTCCTTGTTGGCCTCGGGTCCACGAATGAAGGCGATGCGCCGGCGGCCGTGATCCTTGACCAGGTGTTCCACCTCGCGGCGCAGCCCGGCCATCCCGTCTACGATCAGGCTGGTGACGCCCTCGACGAGAAAACCGGCGCTCAGCGTTGGCAGCGGATGGAAGCTGCGGCAGAACTCCGCGAACTCCTGCCAGCCGACTCCGCGGCCCAGCACGGAGGCGTTGATGAGCACACCGTCCACGCTCTCCTTCGACACCAGCTCGTAGATGACGTTCCGCTGGTACTCATACTGGTTGGTCGGCGAGACCCGGAGCGAGCCGCCCATCAGGCAGATCAGGTTCACGTCGTGCTCGCGTGCAGCGCGGCTGACCCCTCTCCACAGCGCGGACTGGTACCCGCCAAGGCCGAGGATCACGTCGATGAGTAGCGCAATAGTCGGCCTCTTCCCCATTCTGCTCCTCTCGCCGCTGCCCATTGTCTAGCTCTCCTACGGCGCGCTACCTGGGCTCAGTCAGGGCCAGCAGCGCCTCCAGCTCGCCTAGCAGGCCGTCCGCCGTCGCTCCCTGCGCCACGAAGGAGTCCGCGCCGGCTGCCAGGGCCGACCTCCTCTGATCTGCGCTGCCGATTGCCAGCACCAGGATGCGACGGCCATCGTCAAGGCCCCGCAGCCACCTGCAGAAGGCCGCGCAGCCGGGCGTGGTCCTGCTCACGTCGACCAGCACGGCGTCCGGGTGAAAGCGCTCGACCAGCGCGCCGGCCTCGAACTCACTCTGCGCCCACAGCACGTCGAAGCGGGTCTTCCCTCCAAGCTCGCGGCGCAGCTGCCCCGCTACAACACCATCGGCGAGAACGAGGAGACGGGGTTGCGAGGCGAGCGAGGGATGTACCGGCATCCCGTACTCCTCCAGGAAGGACAGGAAGTCGGCGAGCACGATGCGGTAGTGGCCGCCCGGAGTGGCGTAGGCCTTCAACTCGCCCTTCTTGATCCAGTTGACGATCGTTGCCTGGGAGACGTGACAGTAGTCGGCGGCCTGGCCTGTAGTGAGCGGATCAACCCTGTCCATACACACAGTCCTCGACGAGCGGGTGTAGAGAACGCACAAGCTTGGGCGTTGTTGCGGCTTTTTGCGGATTCTTGCGATTTCAGCTAGCCTCAGTCTAGCACATCGGCTGCCTGGCGGCGGTGTCGGTACGGTTACAGCTACGTTACCGGCAGAGCGGGAGGGGACTTGCCCCTGAGCACGTACAGGAGGCGCAGGGGTGTGCCCCCACTTGACCTGGCGCGGCAGCCTCAGCTGGTGTATAATACTAACCGAACACCTGTTCTATAGGGCTGTGCCAATGGCGCGACTAGAGCTAGTCTCCCAGTTCCAGCCTACCGGCGACCAGCCGGAGGCGATCGAGTCCGTCGTGAAGGGCGTCCGCGATGGGTTCAAGCATCAGACGCTCCTGGGCGCTACTGGCACCGGGAAGACTTACGTCATCTCCAACGTCATCGAGCAGGTGCAGAAGCCCACACTGGTGCTTGCTCACAACAAGACGCTGGCAGCCCAGCTCTATTCCGAGTTCAGCGACTTCTTCCCCAACAATGCGGTCGAATACTTCGTCTCCTACTACGACTACTACCAGCCCGAGGCCTACGTTCCCAGGCACGATCTGTACATCGAAAAGGATGCCGATATCAACGAGGAGATCGACCGGCTGCGGCTGGCCGCAACGACCTCCTTGCTCTCCAGGCGGGACGTGATCATCGTGGCCTCCGTATCCTGCATCTACGCTATCGGTGATCCCGAGGAATGGGGCAAGGTCGTGGTCAAGCTGGCCCGGGGTGAGCACCATCGGCGCGAAAGCCTCCTGCGACACCTGGTGAGCATCTACTACGAGCGGAACGATCTTGACCTGAAGCGGGGAGCGTTTCGTGTCCGCGGCGATACTCTCGACGTCGCCCCGGCGTACGGCCAGACAGCCTACCGCATCGGCTTCTTCGGCGACGAGGTGGAGCGCATCAGCGAGATCGACCCCCTTACCGGAGAGCTTCTGGGCGAAATGGAGGAGCTGCAGATCTTCCCCGCCAAGCACTTCGTTACCCCAGAGGACAAGAGGCAGGCGGCGCAGGTCGACATCGAGGCGGAGCTGGAGGAGCGGCTGGCGGAACTGCGCAGCCAGGACAAGCTGCTGGAGGCGCAGCGGCTTGAGCAGCGCACAAAGTACGACCTGGAGATGATCCGCGAGGTTGGCTACTGCTCCGGGATCGAGAACTACTCGCGCCACCTGCAGCAGCGGCCGGCCGGGTCGCCCCCGTGGACGTTGATGGACTACTTCCCGGCGGACTTCCTGCTCGTGGTGGACGAATCGCATATGACGATTCCGCAAGTGCGAGGCATGTACCACGGCGACCGGCGCAGGAAGGAGACGCTCGTCGAGTATGGCTTCCGCCTGCCCTCAGCGCTCGACAACCGGCCGCTCGATTTCGAGGAGTTCGAAGCCCGGATCAACCAGGTGGTGTACACGTCCGCCACGCCGGGCCCCTATGAGCTGGAGAAGAGCGAGCAGGTGGTGCAGCAGATCATCCGGCCCACGGGCGTCGTCGATCCGCAGGTTATCGTCAAGCCGGTAAGCGGCCAGGTGGATGATCTGGTTGGGCAGATCAACGAGCGCGTGGCCCGCGGCGAGCGCGTGCTCGTTACCACGCTGACGAAGCGTATGGCAGAGGACCTGGCCGATTACCTGCGCGAGTTGGGCATCAAGGTGCACTACCTGCACAGCGAGGTACATACGATCGAGAGAGTGGAGATACTGAGGGACCTGCGGCTCGGGGCCTACGACGTTGTCGTGGGCATCAACCTTCTGCGCGAGGGGCTCGATCTGCCCGAAGTGAGCCTGGTGGCCATACTCGACGCAGACAAGGAGGGGTTCCTCAGGTCGGATACGGCGCTGATCCAGACGATCGGCCGGGCCGCGCGGCACGTCGAAGGCACGGCGGTGATGTATGCGGACAAGGTGACTGATTCGATGAAGCGGGCGCTGGAGGAGACGGAGCGGCGGCGACGGGTTCAGATCGATTACAACGAAGAGCACGGGATCGTGCCCGCCACGATCGTGAAGGAAGTACGGGACCTGACCGATCGCGTTCGTGTGGAGGGAGCTCCCGAGCCGAAGGCGGGGTTGAGCCTGGAGGATCTGCCGAAGGACGAACTCTCGCACCTGATCCTGGAGCTGGAGAGACAGATGAAGAAAGCCGCCGGCGAATGGCACTTTGAGAAGGCAGCGCTCCTCCGTGACCGGATCATCGATCTGCGGGCCGTGCTGGCGGACAAGGAGGCGGGGGACAAACCTGCCTGGGAGTGGGAAAGGCTACGGGCTCGACTTGAGCAGGGGGACGGATAGAGGGGGCGGGATGCCGCGCTCTTGCTCCAATCCCCTGGCTCGCCGGAGCCTGAAGGCCTTGGCCCTCCGCTAGTCTCAGCGCAACGACGAAGCGACTCTCTCCAGCTGGATTGCCCCGGCCTGACTACAGCGCGCTGCTCTTCTGCTACCCTGCTTCGCGAGGGCGGGGGAACAAGAAGGCGCCCCTCTTCGTCATTACAGGCAGACCGAATGGTCGCAGCCGCCGGCGGACGTGGCGGCCGGCCGGATAGAGGTCGGCGATGCAGAGGGACGGGAATGACTACTAAGGTGATGATGGGTTTCGTGAGCGCGATTCTCTGCTCGCTGGTGGCCTGTTCGGCGGCGGAGCCAACGCCGACGCCTACGTCTGAGTGCCAGCTGCACGACGCCGCGTTGGGTCTGTCCGTGGCGAGGACGACGGTGCGCAGGGGGGAGCAGCTAACGGTCACGGTCTATCTCTCCAATACCGGCTGCGCGCGCCTTGGGCTGCCCGAATACCGCCTGTTCGTCATACCTGAGGAGGGTGGGGAGCCCCTGGATCCAGTCTATCCCGCCTCTGTCGTCCACAGCCTGGCCGTCGCGCCGGGGGATGGTGACTCTGCCGAGTTCACGCTGCGTGCGGCGGAGGCCGGCCTGGTCAGGCTCGAGGCCTCCGTGAGCTTCGAGGCTCACCTCGGCTATCCGGGCCCCGCGTACTGGGCATCCTGCGCTGCCGAGGAGGGTATAGTGGTGAGGGTCGAGCCGTAGGCCCTGCCCAGCCTTCGCTCGAAGGGGGATGTGCTTACCTGCGCGGTCTGTCTTGATGCGGTTGGCCACAGCGACTCAGACTGAGCGAGCAATCCGTAGATGAGGTGACCATGAGAACGCGAACTGTCTGTCTTGTCTTTGTCCTCCTTGTCGGCCTGCCGTCCCTGGTAACCTGTGTGCCGCCCGCCTCACCCACGCCCAGCCCCACGGGGAGTGAACTGGTCGAGGTGACGGTATACTTCACAGATCAGGATCGCTACGCTGCAGGCCTGGAGCCGTACGAGGTCGGAGTTGCCCGGTCCGTCTCCGCGGACGCATACTTGCCCGAGGTGGTCCTATCCGAGTTCTTCGCGGGGCCCACTCCGGCTGAGCAGGCGCAAGGTCTGGTGGCGATCGCGAGCGGCGCGACCGGCTTCAGCTGGCTCAGTATCGAGGGTGGTATTGCGCGCGTCTATCTGAACGGCGCTTGCTCGTCGAACGGCGCAACGTACACCATAGCCCAGCCGATAACGAAGAACCTGCGGCAGTTCGACGAGGTGGAGCACGTGAAGATCTACGACGACTCGGGCGAGACTGAGGTGCCCGAGGGTCCTTCGGACTCTATTCCATTCTGCCTGGAGCCGTAGCAGAGCGCCGCCCTACCCGGCCAAAGTACGGGCGGCCGCAGGGCGCGTGGAATCACTGGGATAGCGGCGCGCAGCCTTTTCTCACCGGACTGAGCGCGGCGTTAGTAGAGCCTGTACTCCTCGCGCAGCCTGTCGGAGAGCTCGCGCGTGACGCGAAAGACGTGCTCCGCCACTGCAACAGACAGCGTGCCTGTGCCGCAAGCGGGGGTAACCAGAGACTGAGCGAGCAGTTCAGGGCGCTCGAACCCCTTTCCTTCGAACAGCGCCAGCGCCCGTTCCAGTACCTCGCGCGCCTCTTGGGCGGTGATCGTCGCTGCCGCGTCGCCGGAGCTGGGCACCACTCCCCAGGCCAGCATACCGCCGCGCCCCAGGAAACCGCGCAGCTCCTCCGGGTATAGGGCCACCGTCTCGGCGTACTCGTAGGCGTCGAACGAAAGGATGTTCACCGACGTCCCCAGGAGCAGGCTCCAGTCCGTGTTGGCGCAGCAATGCGCGCCGGTCCAGCCCTCCAGGCCGGAGAGGACCTCCTCCAGAGCATCGATCACCTGTTCCCGAGGCAGGCTGGCGTAGGCGCTGCCCACCATCGACAGGAACGGTTCGTCCACGAACATGATCGTCCGCGGGCACAGCTTGCGCAGCTCTCTCTCCTGCCACTGGCCGTGACGGAGAGCGTTCTTGACGATCATGTCTCGCATCATGTCGTCGTACAGGCTGGGTCGCCGCTCCTGGTCCGTCACCTGCAGGCCGAAGCTGATCGGTCCTGTTACCTGCCCCTTGACAGCCCACGCTCCATCGAGCGGTCCGGCAGCGGCGAAGCGGTGGAACCCGGCGGCGTACTTGGCGGTGAGGGCGAACCTCTCCGGCTCCTCCTCGAGGAACGCGGCGTAGAAGGGCTCCGCGGCGTCCAGCCAGCCATCGCTGAGCTGGACAGTTATCTTCTCTCCATCTGTGACAATACCCGGCAGGTACTCCGAGAACTGGGCGTACATGTTCTCCCAGAAGTCGCGGCGCGGCAGCTGTGGCCAGAAGGGGATGTCCTCGAACGTCTCCAAGATCAGCGCGACAGCCGCCGCCGCGTCCTTGTGTGGAGTACTGCCGATTCCGGTTGCCCGGCAATTGGGGCGGGCGGACTGACTCATCTGCTCTAGCCCTATCCGCCCTGTGCCGCAGACCTGAGGCGACCGATGAAGAAGGCCAGGCTGGCTCCCAGGACGGCGCCGGCCGCGGCGAGGAACAGCCAGTCAGTCGGCTCAGTGGGGTCCTCACCAGTCACAGGCAAGAGCGGGGCCTCCGGCTCGTACGGCTCCGGCACCGGCTCGGGAGTGCGGTAGGCGATGTCCAGGTAGGGGCTGGTGGTGGGATCGCCCGCCGTTAGCCGGCGAGCGGCGGCCCAATCGTCCGCCGTAGAGCTCAGATCGGCCGAGGTGACGGCCAGACCGTTGTTGGGCGTGCCGGCCCGCCAGGCCTGCACCAGCGCGGTGATCTCCCAGCTGTACCAGCCGGCCGCCGAGGAGACGTCCGTCGTGGCCAAGG
The DNA here is from genome assembly GCA_964530325.1 of uncultured Anaerolineales bacterium. Lineage (GTDB taxonomy): Bacteria > Chloroflexota > Anaerolineae > B4-G1 > B4-G1 > CAZHAX01. Next base: position 29,922 of record CAZHAX010000002.1, read on the forward strand.
CGGCGTCCAGCGCGGGCCAGGCGGACATGTTGTTCCAGTCGATCGAGGCAGCGCTCCAGGCCGCACTTACGCCGTAGACGGACATCGGAGCACTGCCGGCGTCGGGTGACCAGTCGTCCACGTAGACCTGGAGGGTAGCCGATTCGATAGTCGCGTCTGCGGGAATCGCGCCAAGCGGAAAGCGCAGGTAGGTGCGGCAGAAGACGTCGCTACCGGTGTCGGGGCCCACGTAGTTGCCGAAGGGGAGGATCGTCTCGCTCCAGCGCTCGCCAGAGCCAGGATCCTCCGAAAGGACGCCGACGCTCTGGTCCGGGCCGACGCTCAGGTGGCTCTGCGCCACGGCGGTCGTGCCCAGGGCAGCTGCACAAAGCGCGATCGCGCAGAGGGGGAGGAGTAGTCGCTTCATCAGTCCCTCCTGTTCACTGGGGCCATTCGGCCCGGCTACGCCTGGCGATTCCGGCGCAAGCGCATCCGGCTGCGCGTACTACTGCAGCTTGTCCTTGATGGCTGCCTGTCGCGGCCACCAGCCGGTGTAGTTGCTCATCACCAACGGAAGGAAGGCGAAGTTCGTTCGCAGCGTGGCGTTGATCTCAAGCGGGCCTCCCAGCCGGTCCTCTACGACAACCTGGCGCGGAGTGAGCCCCGCATGCGGGAACTCGTGCACGAAGCGCCCGTCCGTGTAGGCGATGATACGATAGGAGTCGGGCGGCGCCAACGGCGCCCGAGCCCAGGGCCCGGTATCGCCCGGTACGAACTCGAGAACGAGACCGACCGTCCTTCGCCCGCCTGGCGGCATGTCCGGCAGGGCGAAAGAGGCCCAGTCACTGCCCTGCGCGGCTGTGGGCACGGTGGAGGAGGTCAGCGTCACTCCAGACGTGAAGGCGACGGTGATGAGGTTGCTCTTGGCGATGTAGTCACCCTGGTTGAAGACGCCGACGTCGACCGCAGCCTGGTTCAGCACATTGGGCGCCACTCCGTCGATACGGCGGCCCGTCGTCGTATCGGTCACCGCCTGGACCGTGTAGGAGACCACCAGGTTCGCTCCGTGCACCTCGACCGTCTGCAGGTTCCCCGTGTCTGTGTAGACCTGGGCGAAGTCGTCCGTATACGTTATCACCGGTGCGTAGTCGATCACGAACGTGCCGCTGCCGTCGATCGCAGCTTTGGATCGGAGGACCACGAACAACTCGCCCTGGCGCTCCCCGTTCTCCAGCCAGGGCATCTGGCTGGCGTCGAGCGTGGCCGATACAGGCAGCGTGAACTCCACTTCTGTGCCGCCTGAGACCGTGCTGGTCACGAACGATACCGGAGTCAGGGCGCTGAAGAGCGCGGTTCCCGTGGAGACATGGCCGACGGCCAGCTCGGCCTGCAGGGCAGCCGCCTCGGCGGCGTTGGCCAGCCCTGCCTCGATCGGGGTGGTCCACCCAGGGAGCAGATCCTCCAGCTCTAGGTTGATCGCCTGGCCCCAGACGGTCTGCACGTCGCAGTAGCCGTGGGAGCCGACGCCGATCTCGGCAGCCGGTACCTCGAAGTAGGCCGGCAGGCCGTCTGCAGTCACGGCGAATTCGATCTTGTGTACCTCGCCCACGTCGGCGAAGGCCGGGTCGACTTCGACGTCGTAGTACCACACCGTGCGCCAGGCATCGGTCACGATAGCCTGGTGGAGGAAGGGGAAGTCGAAGAAGAGCGGCTCGATTGACATCGTCTCCGTCACGCTGCGGGTGGTGACAGTGATGCCGGAGGGGGCAGTCGGCGTGATGATCAGATTGGTCAGCGTAACGCCGTGGTTGTTCCGTATCTCCAGCCGGACCTGCGTCTCCTCTCCGGGAGCGACGCGGGACCACAACAGGTCGGGCCCGTGGCGGCCGCCTACGTAGACGGTCGCGGCCATGTCGCCGAAGCCGTACGACTTGATGAACGGGTCCCAGCCCACGCAGCGCGGGTCCCAGGGATCCTCGATGCGCAGGAAGTGGTAGACCTCGTCGTCGAAGGTGGCTACGAGAACAGGCTCTACCGCCTTGTTCACCTGGGCGTCAGCCGAAAGGCCGAAGACCGCCTGGACGTGGGTGTCGTAGACCTCGTATCTGCTGGGCCCCACTGCCTTCTGGTGGTAGACGAAGCGCGCCCCATCATCGATCTTCATCACACCCTCGCGGTGGAAGTCCGGGTAGGTGCTCAGCGTGGTGCTGATAAGCAGGCCCTCACGGGCCTGGCTCTCCAGGTACTGCTGGAAGTAGAGGTAGTCGTAGGCTGGGACGGTGACGACTGTGATCAGATCTGTGTCCGTGAGGTAGCCCTGCAGGTGGAGCGAGTCCCAGGAGCTCTCCCAGTCGCCGTACATTGGCAGCAACTCGAATCCACGTCCGCGGAACATGCCCTGGGCGATCAGCGTCTCGTCCTTCTGGAGAGGGTCCATGGCCGGGTCGAAATCGGACCATGTCTTCAGGTAGAGCTGCAAGTCCGCTCCCTCTCGGCAGGGCAACTCCAGCACACGCACCTCGCCGCGCCCGTCGTCATCGCGATCCACCTTGATCTCGAAAGTGGTGTTGACGACGGCGTGATACTCAGGCGGCGGGAAGGGGACGATATCGTAGAAGACGGTGCGCAACTCCATTTCCTGCGGGCGATCCCAGATGTCCTGGTAGGCCACGCGGGGCATCTCGTGGGGAACCGGGATGTGGATCACGCCACTGGCGAGATACTCGTGGTAGGGGATGGGGTGGCCGCCCAGGTTGGTGTAGACCGAGCCGCCCGAGCCATCGAGTACCAGGCTGGGGCTGATCGGGTCGCTGGCGAAGGACACCGTGCGGCTGAGAAGCTCGTGGCTGAACAGCCCGTAGCGGACCGCGGGCTCCTGGTAGTCGTACCCCGGCAGCGGCCCAAAGTCCCAGACCATCGTCAGCGCCGGAAGGAGGATATCTCCCTCGGTGGTGACGGTGATGTACTGCTCGTAGCCGGGCGGGATAAGCACGGAGTTGGTGAAGCCGGGCGTCGTCGTGAAGCTGCCGCTATAGGTGTAGACGTGTCTGGGGCCGTTCTCCCAGGTGTTGAGACTGTAGAAGGTGCCGGCGGCGATCGTCGTCGCCCCATCTATCTCGTCGGGGAGCGGGTAGACGGGTGCCGGTGTTTCGTAGAAGAAGACCTCGTTCAAGGCCCACAGCGTGTCCGAGAGAGAGTCTGTCGTGCTCGCGCCCCAGGCGTCTGTGATCACCTGTGGTACCAGCCTTTGGTCGTCTACGTCGACGATGGGGGATATGAGCGCGACCACGTCCGTGACCACTATCGACTTGGCCCCGGTCTCCTCCTTGTTCTCCAGAGTGAGAGCGATATCGAAATAGCTGCCGTCGCTCGATAGCGGGTAGATGCCGTCGAGCTCGATGTCCCTGTCCCCCACCAATCGGGCCGCCATCAAGGCGTCGATCTCAAGCTCATTGCGGACCACGTGGCGCGGCAATCCTGCCGGGTGCAGCTCAGTCGTCCAGTAGGAGTCGACGTAGTGGGCAACGGCGGTCGATACGAGCGCGGCGCCCGCGGTGCCGGAGGGTGCCTCGGTGTAGGCGACATAGCTGAAGTCCGTGTCGCCGGGAGATACCGCGGCGGCAGTCCAGACGATCGTCGTCGTTCCGTCCGGGTTGGCGACGAGCGAGTCCGGGGCAGGGGAGAAGGAAGAGAGTGTCGTCGAGAAGCCCTGGTGAAGCGTCTCAGTGATCACGACTTCGGCCAACGGGCCGTCCCAGTAGTCCTTGAAGGTGGTGGTGATGGCGATGGGCACGCCGGGCTCGTAGGCCGGGATCGTGCTGCAGCCGGCTGCGTCCGTGTATTGCTGGCACAGCGTCCCGTAGATGCCACCCCGCTCCCCCATCGCCCAGAGCAGTGCGTCCAGCACCTGAGGGTGGTGGTTGATATCGTCAGAGGGATGGCCGTTGAACAACACCACCCGCCCGTCTCCAGGCGTCGCCAGGCCGATGGCCACGGAGCCGGGCTGTGACGTGTCCGCGAACGTGGCGATGGCCGTTATGCCAGCCGTCGCCATGATCGCCGGCTCGTCGAGGACGTAGGTCGTCTGTGAAACCCAGGAGAACGTGAGCGGATGATCCGGCAGCAGCACGTTCAACTGTCCCTCGTTCGAGGGGTGGGTAACGCGTGTGCTCAGGTCGACGGTGCCGGCAGCGACCAGGCCGGCTGCCTCCACAATGTAGGCGCCGTTCGACTGCGCGTATAGGAAGCCGCCGGCCTCTACGAAATCGCGGATGGCATCGAGGCCGGCGCTTCCCAGCCCGGCCGCCACGTCGTCCGCGTATCCGATGCGCATGGCGGGCAGGATAAGGATGTCGTAGTCATCCAGGTCAGAGAGGATCTGGGTTTCCGTGAGCGTGTCGAAGTAGGGGCAGCCCTGGGGGGTCTCTTCGCACCACAGGTAGACCCGGAAGAGCTGCTCGAAATCGCCCTCCTCCCAGACGACCAGTTGATCGTAGGGATCGGTCGCGGAACCATAGAAGATAGCCACCTGCCGCGGATGGAGGGCCAGGGAGCGGCCGACGGTGAAGGACGCTGTAGCGAGAACGGAGTTGAAGTCACCGCTCAGCGGGCCGAGCACGGCGCCCGGAGCGTAGTCTGCCGCGTCCACGGTGGCCGTCACCGCCGTCCAGGCCAGGTCCGGGTGATCGTCGTGATGCAGTGCGCGCCACAGCTCCTTGTAGGCGTTGCGGCGCTCGACGACGCCGGTCTGCCCGGCGCCCAGGGGCGTCAGCTTCTCTCCTGCCGGGAATGCGTAGTCGCCTGGCGCAGCGCGCAGCGGTCTGGCCAGGGACACGAGAACCAGGGCGACAGCGCAGGCGGCCAGACCAAGCGTCAGGAATAGGCGCAGCGAGCGATTCTCTAATGTGCTCATCTCATACTCCTTGCGGCCACCGTCCCCACGGCGGGTCGCGATCGAAGCGACGCTTGGCCCACTGAGAGAAGAACGGCCGTGGCCAGGTTACTCGTCAAGGTAGTTCAGCACTAGGGCGCGAGGCGTTCCATCCAGGGCAGCACGTACATGACCACGCCTACGCTCACACCCCAGAGCAAGATCGTCACCTGAAGTGGACGATCTGAGAGGATGATCTCCTCGGGGGCGCCGCCGATGCCTTTCACGTGTAGGAGGTACAGGTAGCGGAAGATGCCATAGAAGACGAACGGTATAGTCAGCATCATCAGATTGCCTGCCGGCAGGTTGTCCGCCGAGAAGGTGTAGAGGGCGTAGGCAAGAAGCATGGAGGCCGTGACGATGCTAATCGCATGGTCGAGCAGGGGCAGGTTGTATTCCTGCAGGCTCTCCCGGTGCGCGTTGGCGTTGTCCTTCAACAGCGTCAGCTCATGGCGCCTCTTGCCGAAGCCGACCAGCAGCGCTCCCAGCATCATGCAGATATAGAGCCAGGGTGAGAAACGCTCGGCATCGGCCAGGGGCACACCAGCCGCCACGCGAAGCAGAAAGCCGGCGGCGACAACCATCACGTCGATGATCACCAGGTTCTTCAGCCAGAATGAGTAGGCGACCTGGAGCAGGAGATAGATGGCCAGGACGATGCCGAAGCCTGTGTTCAGCAGGAAGGCCAGAACCAGGCAGATGACGCCTATGGCGATGGCGGCCGCTCTGGCCGTGCCCACGCCGAGCTCTCCGCTCGCCAGCGGACGGTTCCGCTTACGGGGGTGCTGGCGGTCCTTCTCGATATCCGCCAGGTCGTTGATCAGATAGACACAGCCTGACCCCAGACACATCAGTACGAACCCGCCCGTCGTCTGCAGCAGGTGGGGCAAGCTGGTCAGCTTTAGGTCGAACACGAGTGCGGCGTAGACGAAGATGTTCTTCAGCCACTGCTTGGGTCGCATGGACTTCAGAAGAGAGAGGATCATTGCGCTGCCCTCCGGGCCGCCTTGAGAGTGGTGCCGATCATACCAGAGATGGCCGCTTTGGGCAAGCGTGTGAAGCAGGGTTCGGGGGAGCGCGGTCCGATCTTCGATGCGGGATACCGCATCGGCACGTTCCCGAGACGAGACAGGCAGCGCCCCGTCGACATCCAGGCGACCGGGGGCTGATGCTGCCGGGTCTTGTTCTCGCGCCGCTTTTCTAGTATCCTAGGGTGGGATGGCGAAGAAGTCCGGCAAGGAACGTCTGGACATGCTTGTCGTTGACCTTGGGCTTGCCGAGAGCCGCTCGCAGGCCCAGGCGCTGATACGGGCAGGCCTGGTGCGCGTGGATGGGCAGATCGCGGACAAGCCCGGTTCTCGAGTCGCCGGCTCTGCCGAGATCGCCTTGGAGCACCCCCCTCCCTTCGTCAGCCGCGGCGGAGAGAAGCTGGAGGCGGCGCTGCAGCGGTTCGCCGTAGATGTTGAAGGACTGATTGCAGCCGACGTGGGAGCATCGACGGGCGGTTTCACCGATTGTCTGCTCCAACGAGGAGCGCTGTGTGTATATGCGATCGACGTAGGGTACGGCCAGCTCGATTGGCGCCTGCGGAATGACCCCCGCGTCGTCGTCATGGAGCGGACGAACGCCCGCCTCCTGGAGAGCCTGGCCGAGCCTGTCGACCTGGCCGTCGCCGACGTCGTGTTCATATCACTGCGGCTCATCCTGCCAACCGCCGTCCGGTGGCTGAAGCCTGAGGGCCAGGTGATCACGCTGATCAAGCCGCAGTTCGAGGCCGGGCGGGCTCGCGTAAGTAGAGGGGGAGTCGTTCGGGACCCCGGGGTATGGCGCAGCGTGCTGGAGCGAGTTCTGGGGACGGCTGCGGAACTGGGACTGGGGCTGCGCGGGCTTATGCGGTCGCCACTACTCGGGCCGAAAGGCAACGTGGAGTACCTTTCCTGGTGGACATTGGGGGCGGAGGCGCTCGATTCGGCGGAGGCGATCGATGCCTGTCTTGCGGAGGGCACTGGCGATGAGTGAGGGCAAGGCGCAGGCGGACCGGCTGGGGAGAATGCTCGAGATAAGCCGCGATCTTGCTTCCACGGTGCATCTGGAGCCTTTGCTCCACAAGATCGTCGGCGCGGCCGCCGAGCTGACCGAAAGCGAGGTCGCCTCTCTTCTGCTGTTGGACGAGAGGAGCGGCGAACTGCGCTTCCGGGTGGCGACTGGGGACGAGAGAGGCCGGCTGCGCGACATCCCCGTTCCGGTCGATGGCAGCATCGCTGGATGCGTGCTCCTTTCAGGGGAGCCAGCAATCGTATCGGACGTGCAGACGGACGAGCGGCACTACGACCTGGTCGGGCAGCACGTGGGATTCGAGACCCGTTCCCTCCTGGCAGTCCGGCTCAGCCTTCAGGAGCGGCACATCGGCGTGCTCGAGGCGATCAACAAGCGAGAAGGAGAGCGATTCGACGAAGAAGATGTGGAGACGTTGGCGACGCTCGCCTCTCAAGCGGCGGTGGCGATCGAGAATGTCAGGCTGGTAGGGGCGCTCCGGGAAGCGTACGACGAGCTGGGCAAGCTGGACCAGCTGAAGTCCGATTTCATCTCCGTCGCCTCGCACGAGCTGCGCACTCCGCTGAGCCTCATACTGCTCTACGCTGGTATGCTTCAGGAGAGGGTCGACGAGTCTGCCGAGCCGCAGGTCAACGCTGTCCTTCGGGCCGCGATGCGGCTGAAGCAGATCATCGAGACGATGCTCAATCTGCGCTATCTGGAGACCGGCGAGATGGAGTTGCTTCCGGCCCGCATCGACCTGCGCAAGCTGCTCCAGGAGGCCTGCCGGGACTACAGTGACCTGGCCCACGCCAAGGCGCTGGTGATGGAAACCAGCCTGCCGGATCACGACGTTCAGATCGTGGCGGACAAACAGAAGCTGCGGGTGGTGCTCGATAACCTCATCTCGAACGCGGTTAAGTTCACTCCACAGGGCGGCCGCGTTCGGCTGAGCCTGCGTACGTCCGAGCAGGAGGTCGAGATCGAGGTGGCGGATACAGGGATCGGTATCCCAACAGAGGAGTTGGAGCGGGTATTCGATCGCTTCTACCAGGTGGAAGACCACATGACACGGCGGCACGGCGGCATGGGCCTGGGGCTATCGGTGGTCAAGGGGCTGGTCGAGCTGCACGGCGGCCGCGTGTGGGGGGAGAGCGACCCCGAGCGCGGCAGCCGCTTCATCGTCGTCCTGCCCTGCGAAATGGCTGCTTCTGATCAGTAGCAGACAACGCCCCAGCGAGCTTTGCCCGAAGCAGAGGGCCGATGTATAATGCGGCCCATCGTCTGGCAGGGGCGCAGGAGTTCTTGTGAGAGCTGGAAGCCGACAGTGAGTTCGCGTCTATCCACTTCGAGAGTGCAAAAACCGGGCCGGCGGCGCCGAACCGGCCTCTCCCGTTGGGAAGGGCGCGTCGGGCTGCTCTTGATCACGCCTTGGCTCGTCGGCTTCCTTCTGTTCAAGCTGCTGCCCATCCTCGCCTCACTGGCGATCTCGTTCACCGACTTCGAGATGATGCACCCGGACGAGATCCAGTTCATCGGGCTGCGCAACTACTTTGGTATTCTGCGTGACGGGGATGCGGGCTTCAGCCTCTTCGCCACAACCGGCTTTGCGATCATCACTGTGCCGCTCCAGATCGCCGTGTCGCTCGGGATGGCCCTGCTTCTCAACAGCAAGAGGGTCATCGGGAAACGGCTATACCGGGCGCTCATCTTCCTGCCCAGCGTTGTGCCGGGCGCGGTGATCCTCTACATCTGGTACGGTTTCCTCGACCCGACGACGGGCTGGCTCAACCGCCTGGTGGCTGAACCGCTGGGTTTGCCGCGTTTCTCGGGCCTTGGCGCCGGTGGCTTCGACATGTACCAGATCATGATCGCCCTGTGGAGCATTGGGCCTGGGTTCCTCATCATGCTCGGCGCGCTCAAGGGGGTGCCGGAAGAGCTGTACGAGGCGGGCCGCGTCGATGGGGCCGGGCCGGTGATGCGCCTCTTCAACATCACCTTGCCCGTCATCTCACCGGCGATCCTGTTCAGCGTGGTCATCAACCTCATGGCCGTTTTCGGAGGCATGCAGCTGCTGGATAGAGGGACGAGCTTCGTCGGCCAGTCGCCGTTTGACAACTACATCTACAACGTCATGTTCCAGGCCGACCAGCTTGGCTATGCTGCCAGCCTCGGTTGGGTGATGCTGATCCTGATGCTGGCAACAACTGTGGCCATCTTTGCCACTGCGCGCTACTGGGTCTATTACCCGGAGGAAGGGTAGCCGTGAAGCAGGCTGCACATCGTCACTGGCGCAACCGCCCCGCCTTTCGAGCCCTGGTCCGGGTCTGGGATGCCATCGGTACGGGTCTCGCAAACCTGCTGGCCGCTCTGGTCGTCCTGCTCTACCTTTTTCCCTTCAGCTACATGCTCTTTACTTCCCTCAAGGAAGCAGATCAGCTTACGGATTCGAATGCCCCCATCTGGCCTGCCCGGATGGTGACCTTCAATTACGAGGGCGAGGATTACCCGCTCTACCAGGTGCCCACCGAAGAGGGTGTGCGGGAATTGGCGCTGTTCAATCCCCGGCGCGAGGACAGCGACTTCATCGATCCAGCCAACAGCGGTGCCGGCTTGATCACCTGGGAGGGGCGCTGGCGGCAGCTCGACCCGTTGTATGAGCCGTACCTGGCCTTCGAGAACTACGCGGCGCTGTGGGAGTCCGTTGACTTCCCGCGCTACATGGGCAACACTCTCTTCGTAGCCCTGGTGGGGGGCATCGGGGTCCTGATCTCTTCCATTCTGGTGGCCTATGGCTTCGCCCGCTTCCCCATACCCGCCGGTGGCATACTGTTCATGGTGCTCCTGGGGACGGTCCTCATCCCGGAGAGGGTGACGCTCGTTCCGACCTACTTCATGTTCGTTCGCGTGCTGCGGTGGAATGGCACCCATCTGCCGTTGATAGTGCCCCAGTTCTTCGGCAACGCGATCCTGATCTTCCTGCTGCGCCAGAACTTCAAGAGCATCTCCCGGGAGATTGACGAGGCGGCGAAGCTCGACGGCGCCGGTCCGCTGCGCACGCTCGTCTACGTGATCCTACCCCAGGCCGTGCCGGCGATCGTCACCGTGGCCCTGCTCCATTTCTTCTACGCCTGGAACGAGATCAGGACGGCCTCGCTTTACCTGGGCATCAACCCGGATGGCTACACCATGGCCTTCGGCGTGCAGCGTTTCCAGAGCTACTTCCCGTCCGGCAACATGCTGCAAGCGAGTGCCCTCATTGCCATGGCGGTGCCGGCCATCGTGCTGTTCCTGGTACAGCGCGTGTTCATGGAGGACGTGCTCGTGACCGGGATGGAGAAGTAGCCTGGCTGTGTCGGCTCTGGTCGTACCCGTTGCCAGGCAACCGTGAGGTGAGGATGAGACCGCCCTTCCGTACCGTCGTACTGATCTGGCTGGCCTGGGCTCTGGTCCTGATCGGCTACCAGGCCGTTGTCGCCGTGCGGGTGGAGCTGGTGCGCCCGGACCGGGTGCTTCCTTGGACGGACACGGAAACGACGGCGACCGCCCAAGACGACCAGCCGTACCTGCTCGACCCCTTCCTCAACCACCAGGTGTCCTGGGATTCGGAGTTCTACCTCTCGATCGCCGGGGTGGGCTACGACGATCCGCTCGTGCGCGCTACTAGCGAGGATGAGAACGGCGTATCGCTGAACTACGCTTTCATGCCTTTCTATCCCCACGTCATCCGTTTCATCGCCCTTCCCCTCAGCCTGCTGGACCTGACCCCGATCGCCACCGGCACGTTGGCCGGGGTCATCGTTTCTGCACTGGGTACCCTGGCAGGAATGCTGGCCTTGTTCGATCTGGCGCGCGATGAGCTGGGGGATGCCGGCGGTGTCAGAGCTGCCTTCTACCTGCTCATCTTTCCCGGCGGCTTCTTCCTGCTGCAGGTCTACACGGAAGGGCTGTTCGTCGGGCTCGCATTCTCCTCCCTGGCGCTGATCCGCCGCCGCCGCATGTTCTGGGCTTCCCTCCTGGCCGTCTTTGCCACATGGACGAAGGCGGCGGGAATCGCCTTGGCCATCCCGCTGGCCTTGGCCTGGATCGAAGAAGGGAGCTGGACCGCTCTGGACCTGGAATGGAAGCAGCTGATGCTCCAGAAGTTCCCCTGGAGGGCGGCCCGGAAGCTGCTGCTCGTCCTGGCCCCTGCAATTGCCTTCTTCGTGTGGAGGCTCTCCTACTGGGGCTTCGCCTTCGGCAGCGTGGAGACCGCCGTCTTCGGGCGAGGGCTGTTCTCACTGACCCTGTCCGCAGCCACCTGGTCGGGCGCCTTTCGGTCGCTGTTCGGCGACAACGCACAGGCTGCGGCATACTACCTTGTGGAGTTCGTCGCCATAGTGCTGGGTCTCGTGGCCTGCCTTGCCACGCTGCGACGATTCCCCGGGCCGAGTCTGTTTGGCCTGGCGGTGATCTTCCTTTCGCTCACCAGCGGGCCGGCCCAGGGCATGCACCGGTACGTCCTTGCGGCCCCATCCGTCTTTCTGTTCCTGGGCCGCCTGGGCAAGAATCCGGCCTTCGACAGAGCGTGGACCGCGGCCAGCATCATGTTCATGGGGCTGTTCGCGACGATGTTCACGTTCGATATGTGGGCGGGTTGAGGAGGATAGCTTTCGAACGGCTGTCAGGCGTACCGCTTGGCGAGCGGGCAAGGACCCGGTGCTAGGCCGGGACGACGCTTTCTCTCTGAGCCTGACTGCTCCGCAACCAATACGTCACCGCCGTGTACTAGCCCATATAGGCGTCTCTGAGGGCGCATCCATCGATTAGGGGGGAGATCAATGACAAGCTTGAGGAAGTACGGAGTCGGTTTGGTAGCCGCGGCGGCGCTCGGTTCCTTGCTCTTGACCTCGTGTGCGCCCACAGCGGTTCAGCTGGCGCTCAAGGTGCAGGAGGGCGATGTCTACAGGGTGCGGATGATATCCCAATCGGTAACCCTGTCGTCCAGCGACGCGGGGGATAGCACATCCTACGATACGAGCGGGTTCGACATGACCTTCACCGTTGCCGAGGTCGACGAGGATGGCAATATCTGGCTCGACATCGTATATGACTGGGCCACGACGGGCACGACGGCCGGAACAGGCGACGTGGATGCGCCGGACGAGCCTGACCCCGGCGAGGAGGGTGTCGCGGAGCTGGAGGGCAGAGGATACTCGGCTAAGGTTGCTCCGAACGGCGAGGTGCTGGAGATCGCGGGCGACAACGATCTGCTCAACGAAGTCCTGGACGAGCTGGGGCTCAGTGATGAGGAGATCCTGCTCGGATTCGGACAGATGATCGAGAACATCATCGGCGACGATGGCCTGAAGGTTCAGGTGAGCAACGTTATCCCCGAGTATCCGGAGGGCGAGGTGGAAGTCGGAGATAGCTGGACGGTCACCAGCGAACTGCCCGGAACGCTGGCGATGATCGTGGAGACCACGTACACTCTCCGCGCGCTGGAGGACGGAGTGGCGACGATCGATGTGGCCTCTACGGTCAATACGGACCCGGATGCCTATCCGCTCGACCTGACGCTGTACGAGATCACGTATGACCTCTCGGGATCGGGTGAAGGTCTCCTGCAGGTAGATGTGGATACCGGCTGGACGAGCAGCGCCACTATCACCTCCACGCTGTCCGGCGAGTCGCTCATCGTGATGGGCGACATGGAGTTGACCGTGCCGATGTCGGTGGAGGGCGTGACCACACTGGAGATGCTCGACTAGCGGCCTGCTTCTTCTAGCACGCCAACCCCTCCATAGAGGATGGCACCCGGCACCCGAACAGGAAGCCGGGTGCCTCTCTTTCAGCGGCGCTGTCTTGACAACCGCCCCTGCCAGGCTAGAATGGTGCGTGGAAGGGTGGTGGTCTTGGATCAATCCCGCATCCGCGATTTCTGTATCATTGCCCATATCGATCACGGCAAGTCGACGCTGGCCGACCGGCTGCTCGAGCGGACCGGCACGATAACCGAGCGCGACATGAAGGAGCAGGTGCTCGATTCGATGGATCTGGAGCGGGAGAAGGGTGTGACGATCAAGGCTTCGGCCGTCAGAATGTCCTACGAGGCCCCAGGCGGCCAGGAATACGAGCTGAACCTGATCGATACGCCGGGCCACGTCGACTTCTCCTACGAGGTGAGCCGGGCCCTGGCCGCGTGCGAAGGGGCGCTGCTGGTCGTGGATGCAGCCCAGGGGATAGAGGCCCAGACGCTGGCCAACCTATATCTGGCCTTGGACGGCGACATGGAGATCATCCCGGTCGTGAACAAGATAGATCTGGCCATTGCCCGGCCGGACGAGGTGGCGCTGGAGTTGGCTGACCTGCTGGGGATGCAGCCGGACGACGTGCTGCACGTCTCCGCCAGGGAAGGGCGGGGCGTGGAGGAGCTGCTTGAGGCAGTGGTCGCGCGCTTGCCATCGCCCCGAGGCGCGGCTGAATCCCCCCTCCGAGCGCTCATCTTCGACTCGCACTACGATCCCTACAAAGGGGTCGTCGCCTACGTGCGGGTTGTCGACGGCGTGCTGAGGGACGGCGAGGCGCTCCTATTGATGGCGACTGGCTCTGAGACCGAGCCGGTGGAGGTGGGCATCTTCAAGCCGCAGATGAGCGCCGTCGAGCGGCTGACGGCGGGAGAGGTAGGCTACGTCGCTACCGGGCTGAAGACGATCCGCGAGTGCCAGGTAGGCGATACGATCACCTCCGCCGTGCAGCCAGCGCCCGAGGCGTTGAGCGGCTATCGTCCGGTCAAGCCGATGGTCTTCGCCGGCCTCTTCCCTATCGAGGGCGAGGACTACAACGCGCTGAGGGATGCTCTACAGAAGCTCCAGCTGAACGACGCCGCCCTCGTCTTCGAGCCGGAGAGCTCGCAGGCGCTCCAATTCGGCTTTCGCTGCGGCTTCCTGGGCCTGTTTCACATGGAGATCGTACAGGAGCGGTTGGAGCGTGAGTACGGTCTGGAGCTGATCGCCACCGCTCCGAGCGTGGCCTATGAGCTGCTTACCCACAGCGGGGATGAGATCACTATCTCCAGCCCGGCGGATCTGCCCGACCCGGCGACGATCGAGGAGATACGCGAGCCGTGGATGCGCATCCAGGTCTTCACCCCGGCGGACTATATCGGGTCGGTGATGGAAGTGGTGAAGCGGCGGCGCGGCGAGTACGTTTCCACCGAGTACCTGGACGCCCAGCGGGTGATGATCGCCTATGACGTGCCGCTAGCCGAGATGATCGTTGACCTACACGACAGGCTCAAGTCCGTCACCCGGGGTTATGCCTCGATGGACTACACATTCGCCGGCTACCGGGCTGGCGATCTGGTTCGGATGGACATCCTGGTGAACAAAGAGATACTGGACGCGCTGGCTCTGATCGTCCACCGCGACCAAGCTCAGGAGAAGGGCAAGGCGCTGGTGCACAAGATGAAGGAAGTGATCCCCCGGCAGATGTTCGCCGTCCCGATTCAGGCGGCTATCGGCGGCAAGATCATCGCCAGGGAGACGGTGAGCGCCTTGCGCAAGGACGTGCTTTCCAAGTGCTACGGGGGCGACGTCAGCCGCAAGCGAAAGCTGCTGCAGAAGCAGAAGGCGGGCAAGAAGAGGCTCAAGCAGTTTGGGCAGGTGATGGTTCCTCAGGAGGCGTTCCTGGCGATGCTAAGCCTGGGCGAGGACGAGGGCTGAGAAGGCCGATGGCGCGAGACGGCCTCCGCATAGCCGTAGGTCTGGGGCTTGTCCTCGCTGCCCTGGCCGGCTGCTCGGGGACGGGTGGGATCGAGGTCGGCACTCGCCGGCCCGGGGGCACCGCTGTGGCCGTGCCCACGTCGGACACGTCCATCGCGGCGGGGCCCAAGTTGCTTAACGTCTGCGTGCTGGGCGAGCCCGATTCGCTCTACTTGTACGGTGGCTCCGGAATCGACGCCACTCAGCACGTTCTTGCATCGCTGTACGATGGCCCCGTCGACTATCTCGACTACACAGCACAGCCGGTGATACTGGAGAGCCTGCCCAGCTTCGCCGCCGGCGATGTGATCACCCGCGCGCTGCGGGCCTATCCCGGCGATATCGTCGTCGATGCCGAGGGTCAGGTGCAGGAGCTGGCCGCTGGACTTCGAGTGCGCCCGGCCGGATGCTATCGGGATGAATGCGCCGTCAGGTTCTTCGGAGAATGGCTGCTCATGGAGCGCATGGAGGCCACCTTCACGATCAAGGAGGGGGTCACCTGGTCGGACGGCGAGCCGGTCACAGGGGCGGACTCCGTCTTCGCCTACCAGGTCGTGCGGGATCCGGCCACGCCCGTAGGAGACTACATCGTAGAGAGAACGACGAGCTACGTCGCCGTGGGAGAGCGGGGCGTGAAGTGGACCGGTATCCGGGGCTACTACAACTCCACTGTGGCGACGGCCTTCTTCGCTCCGCTGCCCAAGCACCAGCTGGAGGATTACACGCCGGAGCAGCTGCTGCAGATCGAGGAGACGAGGCGAAGCCCGCTCACCTGGGGGCCCTTCATCGTCGACGCCTGGGTCGCGGGGGAGTATCTGGCGCTGTCACCAAACGAGCATTACTTCCGCGCCGCCGAAGGGCTGCCCCATCTCGATCAACTGGTCTTCAAGTTCGCCGATGACGCCGCGGAAGTGGCCGCCCGGGTCCTGACGGCGGAGTGTGACTTGGGCGTAGGTGTGGGATACTCGGATTGGGAGCCGTTTCTGCCTCTGCTTGCGGCCGCCGAGGACCGGGGCGAGGTGCGGCTGGTCACGGCGGGTACGGACCTGTGGGAGCACATCGATTTCGGCATCCTGCCGGCATCGTACTACGGGAGGCCTGCCTTTTTCGGCGAGGCGGCAATAAGGCGGGCGATCGTCCAGTGCATAGACCGCCAGGCGATCGTCGACGAGGTCACCTACGGGCACGGCACCATCTCCCACAGTTACCTGCCGGCCGAGCACCCGCTCTATGCTGGCGACCGGCTCGTGCAGTGGGACTACAACCCCGGGGCGGCTAATGCACGGCTCGAGGAGTCCGGCTGGATCGACGCCGACGAGGACGGCGTTCGTGAGTCACACAGCGTCCCGGGAGTCTTTTCCGGCACGCCGCTGAGAATCACGCTGCTGGCTTCGTCGGATGATCTGATCTCGCGTCAGGTTGCCGGTATCGTCCGAGTCAACCTGGCAGACTGCGGGGTAGACGTTGAAGTGGAGATGCTGGCGTCGGAAACGCTGCTGGCGCCTGGCCCGGACGGGCCTGTCTTCGGCCGGCAGTTCGACATGGCGGAGATGACGTCCGACCTGGACGCGACCGGGACATGCCGGCTCTTCCTTTCGTCCGAGGTCCCCTGGGGTCTGGCCTGGGAGGGGATCAACCCCAGCGGGTATTCCAGCGAGGGTTTCGATGCAGCTTGCGAAGCGGCGCTCAGCGCGCGGCCGGGCTCCGACGACCACCAGCAATACCACGAGCTGGCCCAGGCGATCTTTGCCCAGGAGCTCCCGGCAATTCCGCTTTTCTGGCGGCCGCGCCTGGCGCTGGCCCGCCCGCACGTTCTGGGCTTCGAGATCAACAGCACTGCTCCGAGCGACCTTTGGTCGGCTGAGACGCTGGACATCGAGTAGCGCGCTTCCCGGCGGCACAGAGCAGTCACGGTGGTGATATGGAGACCAGGCAGGATCCACTAGCGCCGCGCATACTGGTCGTTGAAGATGACCGCGACATGGTGGTCCTTCTGAAGCATATGCTAGCTCCCGTCCACGCTGACGTGCTCGTCGCCTACTCGGGGGACGAGGCCTTCAAGGTGCTGGTTGAGCAGGCGGAGACGGGCAGGCCGGTCGATCTGATCCTTTTGGACATAATGGTTCCGGGCATGGATGGGTACGAGGTGGCGGCGCGGGCCAAGGCGGACCGGCGGCTGCGCGATGTATCTATCATCATGACCACGGCGATCGACTCTGTCGAGAGCAAAACGCTCGGCTTGGGGCTGGGGGCGGACGACTACCTGACGAAGCCCTTCGATCCCCAGGAGCTCCTGGCCCGGATCGACGCTGTGATGCGCGTCCGCCGCAGCGAGGCGGCGTTGAAGCGGCGCAACCAGGAGCTGGCTGCCCTTGTCGAGGCCAACCGCATGGTCAGCTCGAGCCTCGACCTGGATGAGATCTTGGCGGCTACCATGCGCGGCATCGGGGGGATCGTTCCGGTGGAAGCGGGCCTGGTGGTGCTCGTCGGCGAGGAGAGCGACGAGCTGGAGGTGCGCACCACCTTCGGGCCGGAAGAGGACGGAAGCGGCAGGAAGATGGAACGGGGGGAAGGGGTCATCGGCCACGTGGTCGAGTCGGGCCAGCCCAGGCTGGTGAACGACGTGGACCGGGACCCACACTTCCTGCCGGAAGTAGACGAGGTTGGAGGGGTCACGGCCCAGAGCATACTCTGCGTGCCACTGGCCGCGCGCAGCCGGGTCATCGGCGCGATGCAGCTGCTCAATCGGTCCGGTGGGGCGTTCACCGACGAGGACCAGGAGCTAGTGGAGGCGATAGCGGCCTCTGTGGCCGTGGCCCTGGAGAACGCCGCCCTATATGGGGAGCTGGCGGACTTCGCGCAGGAGATAGAACGCTCGCAGGCCCAGCTGGTGCAGGCAGAGAAGATGGCGGCCATCGGCAGGCTGGCTGCTTCGGTCGCTCACGAAATCAACAACCCTCTGCAGGCGATTCACAACACTCTGCATCTCTCCCGGCAGGAGAAGCTGGGGGCGGAGAAGCGACGCGAGTACCTGGAGATGGCGGAGAGTGAGGTGAAGCGCCTGATCAGCATCGTTCAGCGTATGCTTGATTTCTACCGGCCGTCCAAGGGAGGTGTCGCCCTCGTCGACGTAAACGAGGTCGTGGAGAACGTTCTGAAGCTGGCGGCGAAGAAGATGCAGCACAGCGGCGTCGCCGTGAGCGCCGACCTGGGTGAGCTGCCCCCGGCGGAGTTGGTGCAGGACCAGATCGCCCAGGTGTTCCTGAACCTGGCGATCAACGCCACCGAGGCTATGCCTGGCGGCGGGGAGCTATCCGTGCAGACGATGCTCTCGGACGACGGGGAATCCGTGCTGGTGAAGTTCAGCGATGGCGGAGAGGGGATGAGCGCCGAGCAAGTGGCCAACCTGTTCGAGCCCTTCTACACCACCAAGCAGAACGGCACCGGACTCGGCCTGGCCATTAGCTACGGTATAGTGGAGCGGCACGGCGGCGACATCGAAGTGGTGAGCCAGCCCGGTGAGGGGTCCACCTTCACCGTCCGTCTGCCTGTACAGGGGGTGCGTGGGGATCGCAGCCCAGGGTGAGGTGACAATGGACAGTCACGATCGAGCGATTCGATTGATGGTCGTGGACGATGAGGCTGTGGCCCGCGTCTCGATGGCCGAGGTGCTGAAGCTAGAGGGGTACGAGGTGCACACGGCGGCCAGCGGGGAGGAGGCGCTGAGCCTCCTGGAGAAGAGCGGCCCGTTCGACCTCATGGTGCTCGATCTGAAGATGCCGGGGATGGACGGGCTGGAGGTGACCGAGGCGGTGGGCGAGCGCTCGCCCGGAACGGTGATCATCTTGCTGACCGCCTTCGCCACGCTGGAGACGGCAATCGACGCGGTGCGCAAGGGAGCGCACGACTACCTGCTGAAGCCGTGCCCTGTCCCGGAGGTCCTGGAAAGCGTGCGCAAGGGTCTGGAGAAGCGCCACCAGGAGAGGCAGCGGCAAGTGCTCGTGAACCAGCTGGAGCAGACGATATCGCGGCTGGCTTCAGTGGAGGGTGGCGAGCTTCCCCAGCCGGCTGCCCCTGTCCGCGCCGACCGCTTCGCCAAGATCGGCGACCTGGCGCTCGACCGGCAGAAGCACGTGGCCTCGATGGGCGGCCGGCCGCTTGATTTGACACCGACAGAGTTCAAGATACTGGCTTGCCTCATGGAGACGCCGGACGAAGTCTGGAGCCCTCGGGACCTGGTGCGGCGGGCGCAGGGCTACGATACGGATGCCTGGGGAGCCCGGGCAATCGTCCGTGTGCACATCCGCCGCCTGCGTAAGAAGATCGAGCAAGATGCCTCGAATCCCCGCTACATAGTCAACGTGCGGGGTGTAGGCTACCTCCTTTCCTCGGGTCGATCCGGCTCTGAGTGAGTGTCGCTCGCAGCATCCCTCGCCTTGGCCGCGCTGGCGGCGGCCTTGCGGCGCGCCAGTAGGGCCAGATTCAGCGTCCCCACCCGTAACCAAACCGTAACCCCTTCGTTACATGTACGTCCGGGGCAGTGTGGTATCCTATGGTTGGCCGCTGCGCCCG
Source organism: uncultured Anaerolineales bacterium (assembly GCA_964530325.1). GTDB lineage: Bacteria > Chloroflexota > Anaerolineae > B4-G1 > B4-G1 > CAZHAX01. The sequence goes on from CAZHAX010000002.1 coordinate 49,179, forward strand.
GCACCAGCGCAGGCCCCGCCGTCTACACTCTTTACACGCTGGCTGCCGGGGCGATTGGTAGACGGCGGGGTGTTTGCTGGGCAGGAAGAGATGGGTGTGCAGATGGTGAATGCTGATCAGACTGTAGATCTAGTCGAGGCTCTGAGGAGGGCCGGTAATCCGCGCGTGGCGGCATCACAGCGGTTGCGCCGGCTGTTGCAGGAAGTCTCGATGAGGAGCCGCTGCGGAGCTATCGATTCGGACGACAGGCGATCGCTCGTCGGCGGAGTGGGCGAGTCCGGGCTGGTTCCGGAGAGCGCCGGCGGCGGTGAATGAGGGCAGGTCTCTTCCGGGCGGTGGAGGAAACTGGTGGGGATGACGGCCTGGTTTGACACGGTCAAGGCCTGTGTAGGATGGGACCTGGCCGACCAGGCGCAGATCGCCAAGCTGCGCTCCTGGCTGAACTCGAACCTGAGCCAGGTTGTCGAGTACTTGGGCGAGCAGCTGGCGGAGTGCAAGGGGGCACACGCGCTGATGTCGAACAAGCGCTTTGTGCGCCGCCTGCACGCCACGCTCGGTGAGTGGCTGTCTGGTCTACTCGAAGGGGCGTTCGAGGGGGAGCGCGCTCAGGAGCGCCGGGCGTTCGGAACGGGGCTGTTGGAGCGGGACCTGACGTTCAACGACGTCATCCTGCTGGAGGGGCTGGCCAGGAGCCGGCTCTTCGAGCTAGCCCGCGAGCAGCTCAGTGACGACGCAGAGGCGCTGTCGGCAACCATGCGGAGCCTTGACAAGGCGCTGAATCTCGATTCCGCGCTCATCTATTCCGGTTATCTAGAGGTTCGCGATGCCGAGCTGGAGCGCGCTCTCCTGGACCGCTTTCTTACCGTTACGGGCTTCAGCCGGACGCTGTACGAGAACCTGGTTGAGGCACGCAGCAATGGGGTCGCGGAGGTAGCCCGGGCTGGCTGACCGCCATACCTGGGCTGCCCGCAGCCCACCCTCCCTTCTCGGCGAACGCCCCTTCGAGTACATAGAGCCGGGCCTCTCAGAGGCCCGGCTCTTCACGTGCTGCGGATCGGGAGAGGAAGACCCGAGGTGTGCACTGGGCTGTGTCGGGCAGCTGAACCCCGGCGCAGCGCATAGCCGGGCCAGGGCGCTCAGAGTGCGGGGCCGTCACCAGGCGGCCACGTCCTCTAGGAAGAAGACCCTAAGGGTCTGGGACGGTTCGAAACGGCGAAGGTGTTTGGCGGCTGCTCGCCCCAGATGATCGCTAGGCCTCATAGCAGACCCTTAGGGTCTAGCGCGCTTCGACTACGGGCCGCCGTATCCCCGAAAGATGAGGATCAACCTGACGCGGCACGGCTCCGCCACCACCCACGCCGGCCGTTCAAGTAGTAGTCCCGTCCCATCCTCCAAGAAGGCCACGGAGTAGTGGGGCAGTTGCAGTGGGTCGGCGGGCAGCTGCAGCGCGTAGGTCACCGTGATCTGCCCGCCGGAGACGATGCTCCCTGCCCAATCGACTGCGTCGTCCGAGGCGGCTGCGCTCCCTCCCCCCGCCCAGACCAACGAGCCCGGCACGTACTCGGCGGTCGTGGGCAACGAGATCGCTACCGTCGCGCTCACCGCGGTCGCCGGCCCGGCGTTCGCCGCGGCGAGCGCGCAACTCACAACTGTCCCCGGCCGTGGCCGCTCCGGCTCGCACCACAGCGCCGAAGGGGATAGGTCCGGCGCGCCGATGCGCACCACCGCGCCCCGGTCGAAACCTATGGAATGGTCATCCAGCCGCAGCCGGGCCGTGTTCGTGATCTGCGTGCCCGCGGTGCCCGTCAGCACCGCCGCGTAGGTCACCGTCACTCCCTCCCCCGGCCCCAGCTGCCCTGTCCAGCTCACCCGCGTCGTCGGCGGATCGTACGTCGCCGGCCCGGCCAGGCTTCCCGGCAAGATCGTCGTGCTTGCAGGCAGGGTGTTCGAAAGCGACGCTGTCACTGTCAACGGGCCGTCGTTGCTCAGGAGTAGGGTGTAGGTCACAGCATCGCCGCTGCCCATCGCCGGCCGATTGGGGGAGAATGTCGAACCCCCTAGCCACGATAGCCACCCGACGGCCTGCTGCATCACCGCCGGACGCTCCGCCTCCGCCAGCGTCTCGAAGGGGAAGGAGAGGAAGACGGCCCTGTGATCCCCCTCTTCCCTCGAGAGCGCGATCGCCCGCCGGCCCTGATCGCGGAACGACACAGCCGTGCCCGGCCAGGGCTCGACTGCGTCCGACCAGTTGCGGAAGGGGTAGTCCAGCTCGTACGGTCCCAGCCGGTCGCCGGCCGGGTCGCCCACCACGCCTGTAGCGCTTGTCGCTGTGATGTCCTCCGCGAACGAAAGCAATCCCAGGCAGCGCCGGCTGAACGCCGAATCGCCGTGGAAGTACAGGAAGTCCTGTGACGAAAGGAAGAGGCGGCCTCCCTCTTCGAGGTAGCTCTCCAGCCAGCCGAGCTGCTCGCTCGTCACCGGTCGGTACCAGTCGTACCCCGTCCACCAGACGACGATCGGGTAGCGGGCCAGGATCTCGGGGTATGGGCCAACGTCCCAACCCGACCCGGTCGCCGGATGGGACTCCCAGACGTCATACGGCAGCCCTGCCGCACCGAGCGCCGCCTCGTACTTGGGGCGCTGTTCGTACCACCGGTCGTCGTCCACCAGCAGGATCGGTGCCGGCGCCTTCGTCGTCAGCGTGGCCGTCTGGACAAGCGTGGGCGAGAGAGTGGACTGGGCGGTGACCGTCACCTCGTCGCGGGCGTCCAACGCTGTGCTGATGGGAACCGTCACGCTGATCACCACGTTGTCGGACGTACAGGGGCTCAGTGTGAGAGCGGGCGTGCTCAGCTGCGTGCTCCACGAGTTGCCCGAGAGCGTCAGTGTGAACGCGTCGCTGCTGCCGCTCTGGCCAACGTGGCGCAATCGCAGCGCGTGGGTGACGATGCTGCCTGCTACGCCGATGCCTGTCTGCTCAGCAGGGCTCAGCTCGAAGCCGACAGCCGCCGGCTCGGCGGCCAGCCAGTCGAGCGCCGTGCTCATGATCTCCTGGCGGCCCGCCCGGCTCTCTATGGCCTCGAACCCGAAGGATAGGTAGATCACCTTGTAGGGCAGGCAGGTGCCGATACTCAAGGCCCCACATCCGCCTTCCCGGTAGACGAGAGCCCCGGCCGCGCTGTCGGGATCGAAGGGAGCCACCACGTCCGGCGAGAACTGATTGTCCGCCCCGCCGGGTCCGGCGATCGTGATCGTCCGCCCGGCGAAGAGGCTGCCCTCCGCGCCCTCCAATACCCAGTCATCGGCGTTGTCCTCGACGAGTTGGGCTTTCAGGTAGTCCCGGTAGTACGGAGCGTAGAAGAAGCCCGTACCCCCGTCGTCCAGGTAGCCCACATCCTGCCCGCTCAGCAGGAGCCGTCCGCCGGAGGAGAGGTGGCCGGTGATCGCCGACTGGGCCCCAATGGACCCAGGGGCGTCCTCCGGAGCGCTCCAGACGACGATGCCGTAGGGCGTCAGGTCGCCTGCCTCCGGTACGTCGCCCGGGAGCGACTTGACCACCCACTCGTCGTAGGTATATGCCAGATCGTCGAGCGCCTCCTGGTAGTAGCCGATCTGGCTGTCGTAGTCCCAGGCGCCGCTGTCGACGAGTAGGATCGAAGGCGCCGCGGGCAGGGCGAGGGAGACGGTCGTTGCCTGGCCGGCCGTGATATATGCCGTGGCTGTGAGCACCCGGTATCCCAGCTGGCTGGCCCGGACTACGTAGACCCCCTCCGGCGGCTTGAATCTGTACGAGCTGGCGGTGGCCGTGAGCGGGGTGCCCTCGAGCGTGATCGTGGCCGTGAGCGGCGCGCCCGTGGCGGCGGCGGTGGCGTTTGCCTGTAGCGTCCCCGTGGGCAGCGCGCTCAGCGAGAAATCGGCCACGCTCACCGTATCCGTGGCCACCCCGATACTGCTGATCGCACCGGACAAGTGGCCGAAGGCGGAGGCGTTCAGGTCGTAGGTCCCGGGAGCGATGGCCATCGAGTAGAGCCCGGCACCGTCAGAACTTGCACTGCCCCCTCCGCCCTCGCCGTGGGGCGTGGCGATGACCAAGGCGCCGGCGATCGGCTGGCCAGTGCCGTACGTCGTGACCGTCCCGGAGATGTAGCCGGGATGGGTGACGCTCGCCAGCGCGGCAAAGACATCTATCCGCCCCCAGCCGGAGTCGTTGTTGGGCACCGGCGAGCCAAGGGGCACGGCTGTGCTGGTGATGATGTGATAGGTGTCGCTGATCGTCAGCGCCGGGTTGGCCGAAAGCAGCAGCGCGCTCAGGCCGGCGACGTGCGGCGCAGCCATCGACGTGCCCTGCTTCGTGCCGTATACGCCGCCGGGCAGGCTGGAGCGGACGCCGACGCCCGGAGCGGCGACGTGCGGGCGTATCTCACCCCAGGGCGAGGGGCCACGGCTGGAGAAGCTGACCACGTCATCGTCCGAGTCTGTGGCTCCCACGGCGAAGGCCTCTGGCAGGGCGGCCGGCGAGCCGACCGTGCCCTCGAGCGGCCCGTCGTTGCCATTGGAGAAGATGGCGACGATGCCGGCGACCCGCAGGGCCACGATGTCGGCCCGGAACGTGGTCAGGTAGCCGTTCGAGCTACCCCAGGAGCAGTTGACGACGTCGGGCGCGCGGCCCGGGTCGCCGCCGGGGGCCAGCAGCCATTCGAAGCCGGCGTGGATCCAGGAGTCCCAGCCGTGGCCGGTGCTATCGAGGACCTTCAAGGCGATCCACTTGGCGCCGGGCGCCACGCCAATACCGGACTGTCCCACCGCTGTGCCCAGCGTGTGTGTGCCGTGGCTGTGATCGTCCATCGGATAGAGCGTGCCGTTGACTGCGTCGTACCAGTTGCCGCTGTGCACGTGCGAGCCGTGGGGGTTGTAGCCCCGATAGTTGGCCTGCAGGTCCGGGTGAAGCCAATCAACGCCCGTGTCCATTCCGGCGACCGTTGTTCCCGTGCCGGATATACTGAGCGAGGCCCACACCTCGGGTGCGCGTACCTGGGCTATGTTCCACTCCACCGCCGAGGCGCTGGAGCTGACCAGCGATTCCGTCGTCTCCCTCTCGTCCAAGATCCAGCGGCGGTAGTGGTCGAGGCGGATCGTGGCTATGGAGCGGTGCTGCGCGAGCGCCCGGATTAGTGAGGGGCGGGCCTCCAGAGCGAGTCCGTTGAAGATCCAGAACGACCTGAAGGAGCGGACGAGGCCCGCGGCCCTGGTCGCCTCCAGGAAGCCGATCAGCTCTGACTGCGACCGCGCTGCTGTAGTCTGCAGCGCTTCTACCGCGCGCCGAGCGCTGTCTTCGGCGTCCGTCCCGCGGGAACTCGCCTCTTCCGGGTCTGCCTGCTCGCGGAGCTCGACGATGACCCGGAGCTCGTCATGCTCGCGCGACCTAGCCAGCGCCCGGACCAGCTCGGGAGCGAGCACGCCCCCCGGCGGGTCAGGCTGAGTCGCTGCGTCGCTCGCCGGGGTTGGCGGGTCGCGCGCGGGGGGAGGCGGGGGTTCGCCCCCGCTGGCGCTGGCCCCGGTAGCCAGCAGGAAGAACAGACAGGCCAGCCAGCGAGCACTCCTCTTCACAGCACAAACGATTATATCAGAAAGAGGGCGTTCGCCCAGGGGGTGGCGTCCGGGTTGGTGTGGCCCTGCCGGCGTCCGGTAGGGGCAAGGCACGCCTCGCCCCTACGGCGTCGTTCTGCTATAATCCACACGGGAGGCACGAATGAGCGCTGTGTTCATGCGCGTGCTCGAATCGACGCCCGACCGCTACGACGCCGTGATGAGGGCGCTGACGCTTGGACGGGTCGAGCGGAGCTACGATCGCCTGGCCGCGCGCCTCGAGCCGGGCTGGCGCCTGCTCGACGTCGGCGCCGGCACCGGCGGGCTGGCATTGCGTGCGGCGGCGCGAGGCTGCCAGGTCTTGGCTATCGACGTCAACGCTGGGATGCTGGCAATCGCCCGGGGCAAGGGGGACGCGGCGGGCCTTGCTGGCCGCGTGGAGTGGCGGGAGATGGGCGTGGCGGAGGTCGATAGCCTCCCTGCAGCCGGCTTCGATGCCGTCTCTGCCGGGCTCTGTCTGTCTGAGCTGTCCGCAGACGAAAGGCGCTACTTTCTCGGTCAGGCGCTCAGGCTGCTGCGGCCGGGAGGGCTGCTGCTGCTGGCGGACGAGGTAGCGGCGCCGGGGCTGGCCGGGCTGCTCCTCCGCGCGGTCCGCGTCCCCCTCACCGCGCTCACCTGGCTGCTGGCTGGCAGCACGACGCGGGCCGTTCCCGATCTGGAGGGGCTCGTGAGGAGGACAGGGCTTGAGATCGTGGAATCCCAGTGTGGGCTGCTGGGCGGGTGGCAGGAGCTGGTGGCCAGGCGGCCTAAGGATTGAGGACCTGCACGGTCGGCCGCAGCCCCAGATCATCGATCAGCCCGTTCAGTTCTATGTCGTTCAGCCGCCGGCCCTTGCCCGCGTAGGCGGTCAGAGCCGCCTCGAGAGCGTTTGTGCCGAACGAGCGGCCGTCGTAGCGCGGGGTGGTCGTGACCACTTTGTGCACCCCCCGGGACGCGAGCAGCCCGACGTTCTCCTCGGTCGTCGTGTTCGTGACCACCGTCTTGCCGGCCAGGTCATTCGGCATGTACTTGCGCATGAAAAGAAAGTCGCCGGCGAGCAGATCGGCCTCCTCGAAGCAACGGGTATGCTTCGGCTCCTGTTCCGCCCCGCCGCTGCCGTAGAAGATCATGCTCATAGGGAAGAAGCTGACGATGGGCAGGAGGACCCGCGCCAGCCTGCGGTAGCTTTCGATGCCACGCACCGGGATGGGGAGGCCCAGGCCGACCATCAGATCGCCAAAGACCACCTCATCCGCCGCCTCGGTGACCGCCTCGGCCAGCCCCAGCCTGTCGACGGCCATCGGCATGAAAGCCTTCCGGAAACGGGGCCGGCCTCCCAGATCCGCTTCGGCCAGTTCGAAGACCCGCCGCTCGAGCGTGTGCTTCAGTCCGCGGCCGTCGACGACCGGCGTGTGCCGCACGCCCCGTACCAGCTTGAGCGCGGCGCGGAGGGGATACTCGCGCTGACCCAGCCGCAGGTAGAGATCGGCGCCGCCTACACCGAGCGCATCGACCTGTCCGTCGAGCTCGGCAAAGAGCCGCTGAGCGGCCGGCACGTCGCCATCGGTGCCTATCCGCTCGACGCTGACCGGTGTGCCGGCGAGATTGGCGACCACGCGCTTATCGCGCGCTGAACTACCCAGGCTTACGCTGACCGCTCTCTTCATGGGCGCCCCTTGGGTTCTCCGGGCGGCATTATACACCTCCGCGCGGGCCTGCGAAAGCGCCACGGATCTACCGCAGAGAGCGCAGAGATCGCGGAGAAGCCGAAAGCGGCGGGGAGGGGGCAGCCCCGAAGAGGATTGTCACCCTCGGCGCCCTCTGCGTGCTCTGCGGTTGGTGTGTCCGGAGGGGCTGTCTGCTTGTGCTCGCCTGGCCCGCAGGCTATAATCATTCGCGCAGAGGCTGATGCCCGCAGTCGCCGCCTGTTCTGGCTTGTTTGCGTGCAATGATTGACACAGCGCTGCCCCGGCCGCTGTTGTGGCTTGTCACAACAGCGCTTCGCCTGCTTCCCTGGCCTACTCGCACAGGGCTGCGCCGTGTGGGCAGCCCGGGTCCGTCGTCCTCTGTCGTACTCACGGCCAACTTCGCGCTGACCGTGCAACGGGTGAGGCGGGCGCTGCGCGGCCTCGATGCCTGGCTCCTGGTGGCGAACTCGCGCGGCATCAACGTCTGGTGCGCCGCCGCCGGCGGCCATCTGACGACGCACGACGTCATTTCCTCGCTGAAGACGACCACCGTTGCCGATAGTGTATCGCACCGTCGCCTCGTGCTGCCCCAGTTGGCGGCCGCCGGCGTGGAGGCGGACGAGGTGCGGCGGCGAGCCGGCTGGGAGGTGGTCTGGGGGCCGGTCGATGTGCGCGATCTGCCCTCGTTCCTGCAAGGCGAGGAGTCGCCCCAGATGCGCCAGGTCGAGTTCGGGCTCCTCCAGCGCGTCGAGATGGCCGTGATGTGGGCCGCTCCGCTTTCTCTGCTCGCCCTGGCCGCAGCGCTCGTCTGGCCAGAGGGGGCGCTGCCGCTCCTGGGTACCATCTGGGGCCTTGCGCTGGCCGTCTATCTCGCTTTCCCTCTATATGAGCGGCTCGTCGCACGCACCGGGTTGGCCGGCTTCCTGACCCTGTTTGGAGTGTTTGCCGTGGCAGGGGCCGCGATGGTTGACATACTGGGCGGCAACCTGGCCTGGCCGTTCCTGCTCCGCTGGGGTGGGATTGGCTTGGCTACGGTCTTCATGCTCGGGATCGACCTGGCCGGCAGTACTCCGCTCTACAAGAGCTGGGTCCAGCCCGAGCGCCGCTGCACTGTGGCCCTGGCTGTGGAGCGGTGCACAGCCTGCGGTCGCTGCGCCGAGGTCTGCCCGCGAGGGGTGTTCGTCGTGGAGCGGGTTGCCGCCCTGCGCCAGGCCGATCGCTGCGAGCAGTGTGGGGCTTGCATCGTCCAGTGCCCGGAGGACGCACTCAGCTTCGCCGGCCCGGGCGGTGAGAGCGTCGGTGCCGACATCATCCGCAGGCACAAGCTCAACCTGCTGGGGCGGAGGGGCCACGACTAGCGGTGGCTCCAGGCACAGCGCTCGTCCTCGGGATTGCTCGAGGAGTCTGAGAATGACGTATCCGTCTGGGGAGGCGTCAACGTGAAGAAGGTGGCCAAGTTCGTCAAGGCCGTAGTCAAGAACGTCGAAACAGTGATCGTGGGCAAGGCTCGCCAAGTCGAGCTCCTCCTGGCTGCGGTGCTCTGCCAGGGTCACGTCCTGATCGATGACGTCCCCGGCGTGGGCAAGACTATGCTCGCCCGCGCGGTAGCGGGCAGCATGGGGCTCGATTGCAGGCGGCTCCAGTGCACGCCCGATCTTCTGCCCAACGACATCACCGGAGTGAATGTGTTTAACCAGAAGACCGCCGAATTCGAGTTCCGCCCGGGCCCCGTCTTCGTCAACATCCTCCTGGCGGACGAGATCAACCGGGCCACGCCGCGGACGCAGGCCGCACTGCTCGAGGCCATGCAGGAGCGGCAGGTATCGATCGACGGGGTCACGCATCCGCTCGACGCCCCCTTCCTGGTTCTGGCCACGCAGAACCCGGTCGAGCACGAGGGCACCTTTGCCTTGCCGGAGGCGCAGAGGGACCGCTTCCTGATCAGCCTGTCGCTGGGCTATCCCGAGGGCGAGGATGAGATAGAGATGCTGCGCAACCTGCGGAAGACCCACCCGATCGAGGCCATCGGATCCGTTGTCGACGGATCGAAGCTGATCGACCTGGCCGACCTGGTGACCGACGTCCACGTCGACGAGACAGTGGAGCACTACATCCTGGCCATTGTGCAGGCCACCCGCACGCACTCGGACGTTGGCCTGGGGGCCAGCCCGCGCGGCTCGCTGGCCCTGTACAAGATGGCCCAGGCCATGGCTGCGCTGCAGGGCCGCGACTACGTGCTGCCGGACGACGTAAAGGAGCTGGTTCCGCTCACGCTCTCCCATCGGTTGATCATCAGACCCGAAAGCCAGCTGCGAGGACGTACTCCGGCGAGCGTGCTCGAGCGCATAGTCGAGGACACGCCCTTGGATGTGGGCGATCATCGGTAGACAGCGCCTCCATGCAGAGCTTCGGGCCGTTCCTGCTGCTCCTCCTGCTCATTGCGGTCCTGCTGCGTGCCGATTCCTTCGTCCTCGTTGCCTATGTTCTGCTTGGAGCCTACCTACTCTCTGACATGTGGACCCGCCATCTAATCGGGCGGCTGCACGTCCGGCGCACCTTCACCGATCGAGCCTTCCGCGGCGAACGGATTGCCGTGGAGGTGGAGATCGACAACAGCAGCTGGTTGCCGGTGCCCTGGCTGGAGATTGGCGAATCGCTGCCGGTCGGCCTGGCTAACCCGCCGTTTCGGCGTGCCGCCATGGGCATTGGGCCCCGGGGAAAGAGGCATCTGCGCTACGTGCTGGCCTGTCAGCGTCGAGGATATTACAGCATCGGCCCCGCCGTGCTGCGGACGGGCGGATTGCTGGGTATCAGGCCCGTCAGCCGCAAGGTGACGCCGGCCGACCACCTGATAGTCTATCCCGAGGTCGTCAGCCTGGGCCAGCTCGGTCTGCCCACCCGCTCGCCGCTAGTCGTATCTGCCGCTCAGGTTTCACTCTTCGAAGACCCGGCCCGGGTGATGGGTGTGCGGGACTACCAGGTGGGCGATTCGCCACGGCGGATGCATTGGACGGCGACGGCCCGAGTGGGCAAGCTGCTCGTACGGCGGTATCAGCCTGGCAGCGCTCGGGAGACGCTTGTCTGCCTGGATCTGGATCGGGAGAGCTACAGCCTGGGCCAGCCGTACGACTCCGCGGAACTGGCGATCGTCGTCGCCGCCTCGATCGCTAATCACACTGCTGTTCGCGAGCGGCTGCCAGTCGGCCTGGCGACGGAGGCCTTCGACCCGGAGCTGGGCCGGAATGCCCGCTTCCTCATCCCGCCTGGGTCTGGCCAGGCCCATCTGATACGACTGATGGAGGTGCTGGCCAGGGTGCAGATGTCCTCCTCGGCCCCGTTCCAGGAGCTGCTGCTACGGGAGACGCTTCGGCTGTCCTGGGGAAGCACGCTGGTGGCGATCACTGGCAGTGAGAGCGAGCCGCTTCTCGAGGAGATCTTCAGAATCAGGAGTTCCGGCTTCGCCGTGGCCCTGGTCCTGGTTGGGCCTGGGCGCAGTTCGTCTGCATTGCGGAGGGGGGCGACGGGTGTTGGTCTGGCCGTGCACCGCGTGTGGCGGAAGAGAGACCTGGAAGCCTGGTGACGGAGTCTGAAGGCTGGACGGGAAGGGTGTTCCGGCCCCTGGTCGTAGGGGCGATGGTTGCCTGCCTGGCGTTGGCAAGCGCCGGCCTGCTCGCTCTCGGCGGAGTATGGCTGAGTACAGCCGCCCTGGTGCTGATACCGCTGCTGGCAGCGCTGGAGAGCGCCAGCACGCGCCGCCTGATCAAGGCACGATTGCTCTGGCGCCTGGGCGCAGGCAGGACGCGGGCGCTCGAGATCGTACTCCTGTTCATCATGGCCCGTCTGGTGAGCTATCTGGGGTATTCCTGGGCCGATATCGTGGCCGAGGCGCGGCTTTGGCCGGTCGATCCACTGGCAATGGCAGGGCCGGTGCAGGTGGCGGCGTTCGGCACAGCTCTGCTGGCGTGGTGGGCGGTGAATGCCACGGAGCGCGACTTCGAGCGTATCGGCGGCCTGCCCGATTCCGACCGCCGCGGGCGCAGCCGGGACTATGTGCCCCCGCGGGCGACGGTGACTGCCCGCATCTTCGTCGGAGGCGCGCTGCTGCTCATCCTGACGGCTTTCCCCTACGCCAGTTTGGTGGCCGGCAGCGGCTTCTACACCATATCGAGGCCCCTGCCGCTGTACCTGGCAGCCTACTTCGTGCTCGGTCTAGCTCTGCTGGCACTCGTGCAGCATGCGGAGCTCCAACACTGGTGGAGGGCGAGCGGCGTCCGGGTCAGCCTCGGCCTGGCCGGGAGGTGGGCTCGCTACAGCCTGGCCATCGTCGCCCTGGCGACGCTTGTCGCCCTCGTTCTGCCGACGGACTACTCCTTGGGCTTGTTTGACCTTGCCTCTAGAGCGCTCTATCCGCTGGTCGTCGCGGCCTCCTACGTAGCCTACGGGATCCTCGTCGCGGCGTTCTTCATCATCGCGTTGTTGGGGAGGCTAACCGCTCTTCTGCTGGGGAACGGGCCCGCGCCGATGGCAGGGCCGCCCGCTGAGCCGCCGGTGGTAGAGCCGATCGCTCCGCTGCCGAACTGGCTGGATATCCTCCGATCGGTTGTCTTCTGGGCAGCCACGGTAGCTGGCGCGGTATACGTGGTCCGCAGTTACCTTCGCGATCATCCAGCCGTGTTGCGCTCGCTATCCAGGATAGGATGGGTCCGCGGCCTGCTAGATGGCCTGGCCAGGCTTTGGGGGCAGGCCGCGCGGGCCGCTGCCGCCGCCCGGGAGCTCGTCTCGCACCCAAGCCTGCGCCGGCGCCGGCGCGGGTCGCGTGCGCGTAGACGTCTCCGCCTTCTTAGGCCGGGCTCGCTTCCACCTCGTGAACGGATCTGGTACTACTACGGGAGCCTCCTGCGGCGTGCAGCCCGATCGGGGTTGCCCAGAGGCGGCAGCCAGACCCCCTTCGAGTACGAGGCGGCAGCCTGGCCTGCGCTGGCTGGGGCCAGGGATGACATGCGGCTTCTGACTCAGGCCTACGTGGAGGCACGCTACAGCGCCCACGCGATAACGCCGGAAAGGGCCCAAGAGGCACGCGCCCAGCTGAGCCGCCTGATGGCGGCGCTCAGGTCGGCGGACGTGGGACGCAAGAGCAAAGGCGAGGCGGCGACGTCGCCCTGAGATAGCCGGGTCTCCGGTCCCGGAGCTGGGGTCGCCCCGGTTGTCTCGGTTTCTAGATTGTGCTTCCAGTCGCCGCGCCTAGCAGCAACCCTCTGCGAGCGCTGCTCCGTCTCGGGTGGGCCTTCTGCAACAGGCTGCGCCAGCCCGCCCGGCTCTCGCGCGTGGGCGGCGCCGTGCTGGCCCACTCGCAGTCTCGCGCCTTTCCTTGACGCCTCATCCCCTTGCCTGTAGAATACGCGCGTATGGGGCGGCCACCTGTTGTCACCTTGACGACCGACTTCGGGATGGCCGACGGCTATGTGGCGGCGATGAAGGGGGTCATTCTCCGTATCGCCCCGGAAGCGCACCTGATCGATATCTCGCACGAGATTGAGCCCCACCGCGTGCGAGTTGCAGCTTTCGTGCTCTACGCTGCCTACTCGTACTTCCCCGACCACACAATTCACATCGTGGTCGTAGACCCCGGGGTGGGCGGTGACAGGCGGGCTATCGCCTTCGGCACGCCCGCGGGCAGTTTTGTTGGTCCGGACAACGGCGTCTTCACCTACATAATGGCACGGGAGGAGATTCAGCAGCTGGTCGAGTTGCGAGAGCCAGGCTACCGGCTCGATCCGCTGAGCGGCACGTTCCATGGCCGAGACCTCTTCGCGCCAGCTGCCGCCCATCTGGCCACAGGCACGCCACTGGGCGACCTGGGTCCTTCAGTCGACGATCCCGTTACTCTCGCACTACCGCTATTGGAGGTCGGCCCGGCGTCGCTGAAGGGGGAGGTGATGCACGTCGATCGCTTCGGCAACGCGATAACGAGCATCGGCCGGCTGGCATGGCGCGGCGCGGAGCTGGTGCTCGATCCGGCCTTCGGGCGGGGCGGGCCGTCGGGAGGAGCGGCCTTCTCCGCTCAGGGCGCCGTGACGGACGCTGCGGGCTGGGAGATCACCGGCATCTGCCGTACGTATGCTGAGGCAGACCGGGACCAAGTGCTGGCCCTGGTCGGCAGCGGGGGATATCTGGAGATCGCCATGCGTGAAGGGAGCGCCGCCCGGGAGTTACGTTTGAGTGCTGGAGCTCCCGTGGTGGTTCGCTATTCATAGGCAGTCTGGAGCCGTGCTCCGGATCTGTTGGAGGGCTGCGATGGAAGGATTCGCAATCGAAGGTGGGCATCCTCTCTCTGGTACGATCGTACCGAGCGGGAACAAGAACGCTGCCCTGCCGCTGCTGGCGGCCTGCCTGCTCACGGACGAGCCGGTGACGCTGCACAACGTCCCCGCCGTGGGTGATGCGGAGACGATGGGCGAGCTGCTAGCCCACGTCGGGGCTTCAGTGGAGAAACGGGATGCGAACACCTGGCGCGTGACTGCGGCGAAGATCTGCACTACCGACCTTCCGGCGGAGCTATTTGGCAGCATCAGGGGCTCGATCACTCTCGCCGGACCTATGCTGGCCCGGGCGGGTTCGGTGCGGGTGCCCCGCCCAGGCGGCGATGTGATCGGCCGGCGCCGGGTGGACACGCACTTTCTGGCCCTCAGCGGGCTTGGGGCGGAGATGGACGATGGTTCCACTTTCCGCCTGCGGGGCAAGCGGCTGCGCGGCGCCGACGTCCTCCTCGACGAGGCGAGTGTGACCGCCACAGAGAACGCGATAATGGCCGCCGTGTTGGCCGAAGGTACCACTACCCTGCGCAATGCCGCCTCTGAGCCGCACGTGCAGGATCTCTGCCACCTGCTCTGCTCGATGGGTGCCAAGATAGGTGGTATTGGCTCGAACACGCTGACCATACACGGAGTCGATCAGCTCAAGGGGTGCGAGTATACGCTTGGACCCGACTACATGGAGGTTGGCAGCTACATCGCTCTGGCAGCGGTGACCGGAGGGGAGCTCCTGATCAAGGGCGCGGCGCCGCAGCAGCTATCGATGGTTAGTATCGTCTTCGAGCGCCTGGGCGTGCGCTTCGAAGCGCGCGGGCAGGATGTCTTCGTTCCCACGGAGCAGCCCCTGGAGATTGTCCCTGATATCGGAGGGGCGATCCCATCCATATACGATGCCCCTTGGCCCGCCTTTCCTGCCGACCTGATGAGCATCGCCATTGTCGTCGCCACGCAGTCTTCTGGGACGGTCCTCTTCCACGAGAAGATGTTCGAGAGCCGTCTCTTCTGGGTCGACAAGCTGATCTCGATGGGTGCGCGAGTGATCCTATGCGACCCGCACCGCTGCGTGGTGCAGGGGCCGTCGCCGCTTCACGGCGACGAGGTGGATAGCCCGGACATCCGGGCCGGGATGGCGCTGCTCATCGCCGCGCTGTGCGCCGACGGCAGGAGCGTCATCCGGAACATCCGGCAGATCGACCGCGGCTACGAAAGGGTGGAGGAGAAGCTGCGCTCGGTGGGGGCGAAGATAGAGCGCATCTCCTGAGCGCGCTGCTTCTGCCTAGGGCACCACATAGGTATCGACCAGCTCGCCATCGGCGTCCCTCAGCGTCAGCAGGTCGCCGCTGCCCCAGGCCGGGGATGTCCGTCCCCAATAGACGACGGCCGGTCCGGACGTGCCTGATGTCGAGCGCAGCCGCACCTCGCCGCCCAGGAAGAGCGTCAGGTCGGGAAAGCGGAACGCATCGCCTCTCGTATCTGCAAGGGTCCAGCCCGTCATGTTGACCAGCTCCGCGCGATTGTAGAGGATCACCAGCTCGGCGTCGAGGTTGCCTGCGTCCAGCACCTGGCCGATCTCCACAGGTGGCTCGGAGGGAGTTGTGGGTTGCGGGTCAGGAGAGGCAGTCGGGCCGTCGGCCGCGGGCGTGAAGGGGGCGGTAGTGCCCGCTGCGGGTGAGGCGAGCGCTCCGGTCGGAGCCGTCGGGCTGGCCCGCTCGGTGCCCTGCCGGGCAAGAAGGAACGTGGCTGCCGCCGTAGCTAGCACGGCCACGGTGACCACAGCGGCGATCGCCAGCCTGCGTTCCTGCATTGAATCGAATGCCTCCCCCGGCAGCCGCGGCCGACTGCACGCGTCTCAAAACGCATGGCCGCTTCGACGTCCACCGCGTTCCGTCCACCATTCTAGCACAAAGCTGTGGGATAGGTAGAGCTGTTCGCCCCTCGCGGTCCGGAATGGCGTTGATTGCCAAGGCCGCCCGCTTGTGATAGACTAGCACAATGAGACCGCCGCACTCTGTTGGGGTGCAGTTGCGCCGGATCGCCAGCGGGGTCAAGCGTGCTGCCCGCTGGCAGGTCCGGGTGCATACTAGAAAGGAGCGAGATGAGGTACGGAAGGTTTGCCTTGGCGCTGGCCTTGCTGGTGACGGCCGTGGCCTGCACGGGAGGTGGAGATGACACGACGACTGATGATGGTGACGCCATCGTGACAGACGAGCTCGACTTCACGGCCGATGCCGCTTTCGGCGGTGTAGAGCTCGAGTCCGGCTTCATGCCGGATCCCTATACGGTGGACGTGCTGAGCGGCGGAACCGTCGACGTCGATGCCCTGGATATCGGCTCCGATTGCCGCGGCTATGCAGCCACGGCGCCGGACTTCAGGTTAATCCTCTCCGATTCGTCCGCCATGATCCGCATCTTCTTCGTTGCCGATGAGTCCGGCGAGGATGCTACTCTGATCATCAACGAGCCTGGCGCCGGCTGGGTCTGCAACGACGACTATGGTGGCGTCAATCCTATGCTCGAGTTCGCGCCGGCGGACGAAGGCACGTACGACATCTGGGTCGGCAGCTTCAGCGCTGATGACCTGATAGTGGGCACCCTCTATATCACCGAGCTGGCCTACGAGCCGAGCGACGTACAGTAACTCATAGAGGTACCGTCTCAGCAGCCAGGGCGCTCGGGGCCCTGGCTGCTTGCACGTCCGGACGGCGTGCGCCGCCGAGCCAGGCGCCACTCTTGCCTTGCGATTGGCACCAGAGACCTATTGCCCGGCGTGGGGCCTTGTGCTAGACTGACACCAGTTGCGAGCTACACCGCTGCTCTGCAGATTCCGGGGCTGCGGCTGCTCATGGCGCAGCCGCACTTCCGGATGCTGCCGTGCCCAGTGCTTCCTTGCCCCGTTGCCCGGCGCAGGGGAGCTTGGGGGCGCCTATGGCATTGTGGCTGGCAGCGCAGAGACCAAACTACGAATGGAGGAATCAAGTGAGATCGCTAAGACTGACGTTCGCGGCCGTGCTGCTTCTGTCGATGCTTGCCTGTTCGCTGGGCGGAGGAGAAGAGGAAGCCACCCCGACGAGGACCACTGTTCCCACGCGTACGCCCAGGCCAGAACAGCCCACACGCATGCCCACCGAGGAGCAGGATGCGCCACCCGGCGACGGCCTCGATTTCAGGCTGGAGCCCAATTTCGGTGAGGTGGAGCTGGAATCAGGCTTCTTGCCCGATCCGTTCACGGTGGCTGTGGTCAGCGGCGGGCCCGTCTACGTTATCGACTATGACCTGGGCGACGAGTGCTGGGGATACGCCACCAGCTCTCCTGACTTTCGCCTGTATCTCACCGATTCGTCCCCGGGCCTGCGCTTCTTCTTCGTCGCGGACGTGCTGAACGATGATGCGACGCTGATCGTCAACACGCCGGACAACGAGTGGGTGTGCAACGACGACTACGGCAGCGGGGTCGATCCGCTGGTTCAGCTGGTTCCAGCCGGCGCTGGCCAGTATGACATCTGGGTGGCCAGCTTCAGCGAGGACGAGTTCGTGGATGGCACGCTCTACATAACCGAGATGGACATCACTCCGGATGACTACAGCGACGGCGCGTCCTTACCGCCGGCGGGTGGCAACGGGCTCGATTACAGCCTGGAGCCCAACTACGGCGAGGTCGAGCTGGCGTCCGGCTTCGTGCCTGATCCGTACAGTCTCGAGATGATCGCCGGGGGGCCGGTCGACGTCTACGCCTATGACCTGGGTGATGACTGCTGGGGATACGCAACCAGCTCTCCTGACTTCAGGCTGTATCTGACGGACGCATCCTCCGGAATGCGTATCTTCTTTGTCGCAGATGGATCCGACGAGGACACGACGCTGATCATAAACACCCCCACTGGGGCATGGGTCTGCAACGACGACTACGACAGCGGATACGATCCGATGGTCGAGCTGGCGCCGGCTGCAGCAGGCCAATACGACATCTGGGTGGGTAGCTTCAGCGAGGACGAGTACGTGGGGGGCACGCTCTACATCACCGAGGTAGCCCTCTCGCCCGGCGACTTCTGATAGGCTCAGCCGCTAGTCACGCTGGCAGCCCGGGCGACGTTCGCCTGGGCTGCCGGCACGTCTAGAGCCCACACCAGCAGCAGCGTTGTCAAACCCGGCGGGATGTGCTACACTCCCGCCAGCCTGCCGGGTGAGTCGTTCCTGCCTGCGTCGGCCTAGCAGAAGATGACCACGCTGCTTCTCAAGGGTGCTGACCTTCTCGTCACCATGGACGATGAGGACCGTCGGATCAGGGACGGCGGTCTCTTCGCCCGCGGCAACGTCGTCGAGCAGGTGGCGCCCAGCGCCGACCTCCCGCCTGACGCGGATTTGGTCGTCGATGCCAGCGGGATGGTCGTGCTGCCTGGGCTAGTCAACGCCCATCACCACCTGTACCAGACGCTCACCAGGGCGATCCCTGCCGCGCAGGATGCCCGCCTCTTCTCCTGGCTGAAGACACATTACCCGATCTGGGCCGGGCTGACCGGCGAAGCGGTATACGTCAGCGCGCTGATCGGGCTGAGCGAACTGGTGCTCTCCGGATGCACCACGTCGTCCGACCATTTGTACATCTATCCCAATGATTGCACCATCGATGACGAGATTCGGGCCGCGCAGGAATTGGGAATGCGCTTTCACGCCTGCCGCGGCTCGATGAGTCTGGGGGAGAGCCAGGGGGGCCTGCCGCCGGACGACGTCGTGGAGACGGAAGATGAGATCCTGCGCGATACGCGGCGAGCGATCGAGACCTACCACGATCCGGAGTCCTATTCGATGCTCCGGGTTGGTGTGGCGCCCTGCTCGCCCTTCTCGGTGACGCAGGACCTGATGCGCGAGTCGGCCGACCTGGCCCGGTCGTACGGGGTGCGCCTCCATACTCACCTGGCGGAGACCGTCGATGAGGAGGACTTCTGCATGCAGAAGTTCGGATGCCGGCCGGTGGAGTATGCCGCCGACCTGGGCTGGGTGGGCGACGACGTGTGGCATGCCCACTGCGTGCACGTGAGCACAGGGGAAGTCGATCTCTTTGCCAAGACCGGAACTGCTGTATGCCATTGCCCCAGCTCGAACATGCGGCTGGGCTCGGGGATTGCCCCGGTGCGTGACCTTCTCGAAGCGGGGGTGGCCGTCGGGCTGGGCGTTGATGGCTCGGCAAGCAACGACTCTTCCCACCTGCTGGCGGAGGCGAGGATCGCGCTCCTGCTGCAGCGCGTATCCGGTGATCCCAGCGCGCTCTCGGCCAGGGAGGCGCTGTTGCTGGCCACCAGGGGTGGGGCGCAGGCGCTGGGCCGGGATGATATCGGCCAGTTGGCGCCGGGGAAGGCGGCCGATTTCATAGGGCTGCGTCTGGATCGGCTCGACTACGCCGGGGCCCTCAACGACCCGCGCGGGGCCCTGGTCCTCTGCGCGCCGCAGCGTGTCGACCTTTCTGTGATCGACGGCCGGGTCGTCGTCGAGAACGGCCGGCTGCAAACTGTGGATGTTGGGCCAGTGATCGAAAGACACAACCAGATCAGCCTGGAACTGGCCGGCGCGGCCTGAGCTGCGTCGGCGGTTTGATCGTCGGGCTGAAGAAGAGGACAAGATGCAAACCCAGCTGCTGGATCTGCTGATGGCGCGCAAGGCCACGAGGGCTATCGCCAGCCGGGACGTGGAGCAGGAGAAGGTAGCCGCCCTGTTCGAGGCGGCTCGCCTCTCCGCCTCCTGTTCAAACAACCAGCCGTGGCGGTTTCTCGCGCTAACCGCGCCGGCGGCCCTGGAAAAGGGACGCGAGGCGCTCACAGGAGGCAACTACTGGGCGAAGGCGGCGCCGGTGCTGATCTACGGCTACTCGAAGCCGGACCTGGACTGCCAGATAGCGGGCCGCAACTACTACCTCTTCGACCTGGGGATGGCCGTCCAGAACATCCTGCTCCAGGCGACTGAGTTGGATCTCGTGGCGCGTCCTATGGCCGGCTTCTCTCCCAGCAAGGTCAGGGAGGCCTTTGGCCTGGCCGATGAGTGCGAGGTGATGGTGGCGATCGCCGTCGGCTACGAGGGCGACGTCTCGACGCTATCCGAGAGGCATCAGCAGATGTCGCAGGCCCCGCGGGAGCGCAAGCCCCTTGGCGAGATCGTCTCATTCAACGGCCTGGGGGAAGGATAGGGAATGGCAAAGAAGGGCTCTGGAGGATCGCTGCTGATCCGGGGAGGCACGGTTGTCGCGCCTTCCGGCCCCCTGGAGGCTGACTTGCTGATCCGGGGTGAGCTGGTCCAGGCCATTGGCCAGGATCTACCAGCCGGGAATGCGGAGGTGCTCGATGCCAATGGGTGCATCGTGCTGCCCGGCGTCATCGATGCGCATACCCACATAGCTCTCGATACCGGCATATACCAGACGTCCGACGATTGGTTCACGGCGACCAGAGCCGCTGCATTCGGCGGCGTAACAACCGTGATCGACTTCGCCACACAGAGCAAGGGGCAGTCCTTGAGGCAGGCGGTCGAGGAGCGGCTGGCGGAGGCGAAGGAGGCGACCATCGACTACGGTCTACACGTGATGGTCACCGACCTGCCGCCGGGGCGAGAGGCTGAGCTGGAGGACCTGGTGGAGATGGGCGCTCCAAGCATCAAGCTCTATACCACCTACCGGCCCAACTACTACGCAGACGATGCCACCATCCTTCGTCTCTTCCGGGCCTGCTCGGCCCTTGCTATCCGCCCCCTGGTCCACTGCGAGAACGACGATCTCATAGCGGCGGAGACGGAGGCGCTTGTGGCCACCGGCCAAACGGGCTGGCGCAATCACGGCCGCTCTCGTCCCCCTCTGGCCGAGCAGGAAGCCGTGCAGAGGATCCTCCTCCTGGCGGAGATGGCCGGGTGTCCGGTGCACATAGTGCACTGCACCACCGCGCAATCAGTCGACTTCATCGTCAGCGCGCAGGCTGAGGGGCAGATCGTCTCCTGCGAGACCTGTCCCCAGTACCTGCTGCTCGATGAGGAGTGCTACGAACGCGCGGATCCCTGGCAGTACGTGCTGCAGCCGCCCCTGCGGGATGGCTGGGATGCTGTTGCCCTGGGCATGTCGTTGCAGATAGGGGATATCGACCTGGTGGCCACGGACCACTGCGACTATACGCGCGACCAGAAGATGGCCTACGATGACTTCACCAAGACGCCGGGTGGCCTGCCCGGGCTGGAGACGCTGTTGCCGTTGATGTATACCTACGGAGTAGCTGAGGAGAGGGTCTCTCTGCTCAGGCTGGCTCAGGTCCTCTGCACCAACCCGGCGGCTGTTTGGGGGCTGTGGCCCCTCAAGGGCGCGCTCTTGCCCGGGTTCGATGCGGATGTGGTGATCTACGATCCGCGGACGCAATCGAGGATCGAGGCGCAGCGCCTTCATCACGTGGCTGGCTACACTCCTTACGAGGGCATGCCCGTACAGGGCGAGGTGAAGGCGACAATCCTGCGCGGGCAGGTAGTCTACATCGATGGTGAGTTCGTCGGAAGTAGAGGCGCAGGCAGGTTCGTGCCGCGAAGGCTGCCCACGGTGGGCGCACCTGGGACTGCCCGGTAGCTGTAGGAGGGCTGTATGGAGCTGAGTGATCTATTCATCCGCTTCGGTACCGCCTTGGCCATCGGCTTCTTCGTCGGCCTGCAGCGGGAGTACGCCCACGGAGGCCCGGGCAAGGAGATATTCGCCGGCGAGCGCACGCTGGCTCTGATGGGCCTCCTCGGCTGTGCGGCCGCAATGGCCGCGGACGAGCTGGGCTCCGTGTGGCCGTTCGTCGTCATCGTAGCGCTGGCCGGCGTCCTGGTCTCGGTCGCTTACGCCGTAGGCGCCTGGCGAGGCTATGTCGGCCTGACCACAGAGGCTACGGCTATCGTGATTGTCCTGGCCGGTGCGCTCTGCTATTGGGATCGCCTGGCCCTGGCGGCGGCGATCGCCGTGGTCACCACGGTGCTCCTTTCCATAAAGCTGGAAACGGACGTGTTCGTGAAGCGCCTTACACGTGAGGACATCTACGCCGCGCTCAAGTTCGCCGTGATCACGGCCATTATCCTGCCCGTGCTGCCCAACGAGACGTATGGCCCGCCGCCGCTGGACGTGCTCAATCCCCACAAGATCTGGCTGATGGTCGTGCTTATCTCCGCCATCGGCTTCCTTGGCTACGTGCTGGTCAAGGTGACCCGTCCCAGGCAGGGCATAGGGCTGACCGGGCTGCTCGGGGGGCTAGTTTCAAGCACGGCCACCACAGCCTTTCTTTCTCAGAGGAGCCGGGGTGAGTCTACATCAGGCCGGCCGCTGGCCCTGGCCATCATTATCGCCTGGACGATGATGTTCGTCCGGGTGGTTATCGAGGTAGCGGCCGTCAACTCCGAGCTGCTTGGCGAGCTATGGCCGGCTCTGGCCATCACCGGGGCTGCGGGGTTGGCCTACTGCGTCTATCTGGTGCTGCAGGAGCGCGCCGGCGAGGACGAAGTGCTCTCTTTCGCCAACCCGTTCGAATTGGGGCCGGCGGTCAAGTTCGGACTTGTCTACGTCGTCATCCTCCTGCTTTCCGCCGCTGCGCAGGAGTACCTGGGCAACGCCGGCGTCTATCTCTCCAGCGCAATTGCTGGCCTGGCGGACGTTGACGCGATCACGCTGTCGATGGCTGAACTGAGCCGCGCGGGAGGTACCGTGGCTGTCGACGCGGCGAAGCTGGCGATTGTCCTGGCCACGCTTTCGAACACGGTCGTGAAGGGGGGCATTGTGCTCACGACCGGGTCTGCTCGGCTGCGGCGGGCTCTGCTGCCCGGGTTGGTGTTGATGCTCGTTGCAGGCCTTGGCGCGGCACTGCTGCTCTGAAGCGAGACCGGCGGCGATCAGATTTCGGATAGGAGACTAGACTGTGACGCCTGTGTTCCAGGTCCTCGGCGGGCTGGCGCTATTCCTGTTCGGCGTTCGCATGCTGAGCCAGGGGATGGAGAAGATCGCCGGCAACAAGATCCAGGAATGGCTGGATCGTCTGACCGGCAGGCGTGTCAAGGGTGCGCTCTTTGGAGCGGCAGCGACCGCACTACTGCAGAGCAGCAGCCTGATGATGATCACGCTGCTGGGGCTGGTCAACGCCCATCTCATCTCGCTCGAGCAGGCCGTGGGTGTGATGCTCGGCCAGGAGGTCGGTACGACGCTGACGGCGCAGATCGTGGCCTTCGACGTCGGCGATTTCAGCCTGCTGTTCGTGGCGCTGGGCTTCGTCCTGTCCGAGTTCGCCCGTCGTCGCAGGTGGGGAGAGTATGGGGAGATCCTGATGGGTCTGGGGGTCCTGTTCGTAGGAATGGACCTTATGTCTGGCGCGCTCGAGGTCCTGGCTGAGCTTCCCGGTGTGGAACGCTGGCTGGCCGAGATGGGCCGCAACTTCCCGGCAGGGGTCCTGGCGGGCACCATCGCCACCGCCATCGTCCAGTCCAGCTCGGCGATTACAGGCCTGGTCGTCGCTATGGGCATGAGCCAGGCGATCACACTGCCCGGCGCGATCGCGCTTCTGCTGGGCGCTAACATCGGCACCTGCATCGACACTCAGCTCGTCGCTGCCCTGCGGCTTTCGCGCCCAGCGTGGAGGGCGTCGGTTGCTCAGATCTTCATCAACGTCTTAGGCGTCTTGCTCTTCGTGCCCTTCCTGGGCCCGTTCACCGAGCTGGTGCGGAGCAGTGCAGCTGATCTTGCCCGGCAGATCGCCAATGCCCATACGATCTTCAACGTGGCAGTGAGCCTGGTGCTGCTGCCTTTCTCCAAGCAAATCGCCAGGTTGGCTGAGCGCATCGTGCCCAGGACTCCTGATGAAGAGAAGCCCAAGCTTACCGCGTTCATCGATGACGCCCAGCATAGCCTTCCGGCCGTTGCCCTGCGGGAGGCCCTGCGCGAACTCAACCGGATTGGCGAGACAACCGCCGATATGATAGAGCATAGCTGCCGAGCGCTCGTAGAGGACGATATGGGGGCTGCCCAGTGGGTTCTGGAGAAGGAGAGCGAGTTTGTTGATGCGGTGTGTGTCTTGCTGGAAGGCTTCGTCAACAGGCTCATGCAGGAGAGCCTTACCGTTGCCCAACAGAGTCGTTGCTTTCAGCTCAAGAACTTGATCACGGACATCGAGCGAGTCGGCGATCTGACCGAGAATCTGGTTCAGGAGGCCCAGAAGAAGGTCGCTCACGACGTGAGCTTCAGCCCGCAGGCCCTGCAGGAATTGACCGAGCTGTTCGAGCACACCCACCGCACCTACGTGTGCGCGCTGCGGTCTGTGGAAGGGGTGGATGAGACTCTGGCGCGGCGAGCCTGCCGGCTCGAAGACGAGTTCGACTCACTGTACCTGGAAGCACGGCAGGCGCACGTTGACCGGCTCGAGGCGGGCATATGCCAGCCGGAGGCGGAAGTGATATTCATAGAGGCACTGCGCAATCTGGAGCGTATCGCCGACCACGCCGACAACCTGGGCATCAGCGTGCTCAGGAACCGGTATGCTGCCCGGCGCGGCGACTAGAGGGGCAAGCGATGGATCTATCAGGTTTCCTGGCCGTGGCCCGGGGCGACGAGCCGGCAGACGTGGCGCTCCGCAACGGGCGAGTGTTCGATGTGTTCACTGGAGAGACGATTGAGGCGGACGTCGCTGTCGCCGGCGGCAGGATCGTCGGCATGGGTGGGGACTACGAGGCCAAAGAGGAACTGGACGTGGCAGGGCTTGTCGTCTGTCCGGGACTGATCGACTCTCACGTGCACATCGAGTCGTCCATGGTGATTCCCTATCAATTCGCCCGGGCAGTCGTGCCGCGCGGGACCACGACGGTCATCGCTGATCCGCACGAGGTGGCGAACGTGGCGGGGAAGGCTGGGGTTCGCTACATGCTGAGCGCTTCCGAGGGTCTCCCCCTGCAGGTCCTCGTCGCCCTGCCGTCCTGCGTGCCGGCGACTCGCATGGGCACGGCGGGGGCGGAGCTGACCGCCGAGGATCTGCTATCTATGGCCGACCTGCCCCGCGTGGTAGGGTTGGCCGAGTTCATGAACGTGCCTGGTGCTGTGCTCGGCCTGCCCGGGGCCCTGGAGAAGCTGGAGGCATTCCAGGGCCGGGTCATCGACGGCCACGCACCGGGTGTGAGCGGCAAGTGGCTGCAGGCCTACGTCGGAGCCGGGCCCGGGTCCGATCACGAGTGCACGACCACGGACGAGATGGTGGAGAAGCTGCGTCTGGGCATGTACGTGTTCTTGCGCGAGGCGACCGGGGCAAAGAACCTGCGCGACCTTCTTCCCGCGATCACCGAGTCGAACAGCCGCCGCTGTGCCTTCAGCACGGACGACCGGCATGCGGCTGACCTGATCGAAGAGGGCCACGTCGACTACCTGGTGCGGCTGGCCGTATCCGAAGGTCTGGACCCGGCAACGGCTATCCGCATGGCGACGCTGAATGCCGCAGAGTGGTTCCGCCTGCATGATCGGGGCGCGGTCGCTCCGGGGAAGAGGGCGGATCTGGCGGTCTTCACCGATCTGAAGGACTTCCACGCCGCGATGGTCGTCGCCGGCGGCCGTGTCGTGGCCCGCGATGGGGAACCAGTCGGCGATTGGACCCAGCCGGAAGCGGGCGATTTGGCGGTCCGGGATAGCATCCACGTAGATTGGGATAAGGTCAGTCTGGAGATCCCCGCCCGGGGTGAGCGGGCGCGTGTGATCGGGGTCTCCCCGGACCAGATTGTGACGCAGCATCTGGTGGAGTCTCCGAAGGTGGCTGGCGGCCTGGCAGTGGCCGATGTCGAGCGCGATATCCTGAAGATCGCCGTCATCGAAAGGCACAGGCGTACGGGGAACGTCGGCCTGGGCTTCGTCCGCGGCCTGGGGCTCAAGCGAGGAGCGATCGGTGGCAGCGTGGGGCACGATGCCCACAACCTTACCGTTGCCGGCTGCGATGACGTCTCGATGATGACTGCGGCCCGCGCCATCGGAGAGATGGGCGGGGGGCTGGTCGCTGCCGCAGGGGAAGAAGTCTTGGCTTCGCTCCCACTGCCGATCGCCGGCTTGATGTCCGATCAGCATCTGGAAGCCGTGCGTCTGCAGACAGACTGTCTGGTGACAGTGGCCCACGAGCTGGGATCTGAGCTGTCCGACCCGTATGCGATTCTGGCCTTTCTGCCGCTGGAGGTCATTCCCGCGCTCAAGCTGACCGACCAGGGGTTGGTCGACGTCGAGAAGTTCGATTTCGTGCCCCTGTGGGCTGACTAGTGGAGAAGAACACGCGACGGATCGCGCCGCTCGGCGGCTGTCTGTAGGTTTCCCTGGAGGTTGCCCGGCACTGCAATGAGATACCGCTGCCCGCTTATCATGGTCGTTGCCACAGCACTGGCGATGGCGGCCGGCTGGAGCGCGAAACCGGCCGCCGCCAGCGTCACGGCCCAGGAAGCCACACCCGACCCCCGATTTGGGGCGGTCGGCGCAATCTGGGCTCCCGAGGCTGCAGCAGAGGCGAACGTCGGCTACGAGCGGATCCTCTTCACCTGGTCTCACCTGCAGCCCGAAGGGCCTGAGGACTGGAATTTCCACACCATTCCCGAAGAATGGCTCGCTCAGGCGGAGGAAGCGGGCAGAGAGGTGATCGCCGTGCTGATAGGCACCCCGGCCTGGGCCACGGATGGTCTGCCTACCTGTGGTGTGCCCAGGGGCCTGGAGCTGCCGCTCGACGATCCGGGCAACCTATGGGCCCGATTCGTCCGCATGGCCGTGGAGCGGTACGTTGGCCGCATCACTCACTGGATCATATGGAACGAGCCGGAGATCAAGCCGGGTTCGCCCGGCCTCCAATGGTGCGGTACGGTGGAGGAGTACTACCTGCTGATGAAGGTGGGTTACCTGGCGGCACATGAGGCGAACCCGAACGTCAAGGTTCATATGGCCGGATACTCCCACTTCCACGACAAGGGCTGGCTGAGCCGCCTGCTCGACGTCGCTATGCTGGATAGCAGTGGAGCGGAGCACGGCTACTACTTCGATGTGGTGCCGCTGCACATCTACTTCCAGAGCTGGCAGGTGCCGAACGTCATTTCGGAGACGCGGGCCACGCTCCAGTCCTACGGCCTGGAGAAGCCGATCTGGGTCAACGAGACGAACGCTGGGCCCACCGAAGACCCGCAGTGGCCGCTCTACAGGTACTGCTGGCAGGTTACGCTGGACGACCAGGCGGGCTTCCTACTGCAATCCTTCGCCCTCGCCCTGGCGAGCGGGGCGGAGCGGGTGGCCGTATACCAGTGGTTCGACTACGGTCTGGAACCTGGCGGGGAGCCCTATGGCGTCATCCGCCCGGACCACACACGCCGGCCGGCCTACGACGCCTATCGCTTGATCACCACCCACTACGCAGGTACGATCTCGGCGAGCGTGATCGTGGAGGATCTCTTCTACCAGGTGACGCTGGACCGAGGGGATCAGACGACGCGGGTCCTCTGGGCGAGCACGGACGTAGCCCTCTCCGTGGCTGTTCCTGCGCTCGCCGGTGAGGCGCTTCTGTTCTCGCAGTTGGGTGAGAACGTGGCCATTCAGCCCTCGGAGGGCAGCTACCTGATCACGCTGCCCGCGGCGCGCTGCCCGGAGGAGGACCCCGGATGCATATACGACCACCCTGCCTGTATTATCGGCGGTACCACGTACCTGCTCGTTGAGGCGGCGTCCGGGCAGGCCGGCGCCCCCTCGGTGGTGGAGACAGGCCTGTTGTTGACGCCTACGCCGACGCCCTCCCCAACGCCAACGCCCACGCCCACACCCACAGTGACGCCGAGACCCAGACCGACACAGACCCCCACCCGGACCCCTGCGAAGAGCCCGACTGCAACTGCCGCCCCCACTGCCGCTCCCGAGCCGGCAGGCGGTGGTTCCTGGGGAGTGATCGCAGGCACGACTGTGGCGGCATTCCTCATCGCCGCCCTCGCCGCCTGGCAGGTGCGCAGGCCCAGGCGGGCGGAAGGCGAGGACCCAGAGGGCGAGCAAGAGGAGTAGCTCCTAGCGACCCCCGGGCGAGGAGTCGGCAGCGGCCGGTTTGACGTAGGAGACAAGTACTCCGCCGGCCCAGCTCTGCGGCAGCAGGCGGTCGAACAGCTCGAATGCTCCCGTGATGGCTAGATTGGCCGCCAGCGCGAGCGGCTTGACCTGGGCAATCGGCCGAAGCAGGGCCACGATCAGCCTTAGCAGCGCCGACTTCTCCCGGTACTCGTTGTCGAAGTACTGGATGAAGCGCTCCACGTAGACCAGGCCCTTGTAGGCGGCCACCTCGCGCATGGGCTCGAAGCCCCTTACCCGGAAGCGGGCGAACGTTTCTGCAGGTGGCTCTATACCCACATGTCCCTCAGGCGCGATCAGATAGCGCTCGTATAGCTCGGGGTATCTTCTGGCGAAGGCATTGAGGGGATCATCGCTCAGCGTCTCTATATAGTGGAGCGTTGCGGCGCCGGGCCGCAGGACGCGGTTGATCTCGGCGAGCACCACGTCCTTCTCCTGCAGCGGTACGTGGCCGAGGAAGTCGAGGCTGACGACGTAGTCAAACGACTCATCGGCGAAGGGCAGCGCCGTAGCGGAGGCTTGTGCGGGCAGGGCGTATATGTTTCCCGCGCTGTACAACGACTCATGCGAGAGATCCAGCCCGGCGACTTTGCCAAGGCGAGCAAAGAAGGACCACCCGCCCCCACAGCCAAGATCGAGCACAGTACCCCGCGTTCCCCTCAGCTGGCGGATGAAGAAGCGCTCCTTCTTGACGAGCAGGTTCCTCAACGACCCGCTGCTACGGTCGGTCGAGGTCCACCGCCCTTCGTAGAAGTCGCGGGAAGTCTGCGGATCTGCCTCCGCTGCGCGCTTTGCCATACGTGCCATCCGATCTGGCTACTGCGTAGTGCCTGGCTCGCCGTCACCTGCCGGACTTCGGGCCCGGGGGGCGAGGTCGGATTCTACCCCAATTCCGGCTGGGCGCCAAGCAAGCTGAAGAAGTGGCCACCCGCAGCGCCGCGCGCTGCTTGTAAAGGAGGGGCTGTTGTGCTATCATCGTTGTTGATCCTGGGCGTGGCCAGCGTCGAGCCGCTGCCGCAAGTGCGCCCGGGCCCGGCTCCACCACCGCCAGCCGCAGGGCGGGCCGCGAACTCTCCAGGCCTCAAGAGTGTGGCTGAATGGCTGATCTGTCTGTTGAAGTCTGCGGGCTCAGGTTCGCCAACCCCGTACTCACCGCCGCGGGTCCGCCGGTGTGGAACGGCCAGGCGATGGTCGCCTGTGCCGGTGGCGGCGCCGGCGGCATAGTCTCCAAGACAGTCTCCGTTCGGCCCGCGGTCGTGCCGACGCCGAACATGGCGGAGATACCGGGCGGGTTTCTGAACACTGAGCTGTGGTCGGAGCTCCCCGTGGAGCAATTCATAGACCGCGAGTACGCGCTGGCAAAGGGGACTGGCCTCCCGTTGATCGTCAGCCTGGGCTATTCCGCAGAGGATATCGGAGAGCTGGCTCCGCGAGTTCGGCCTTTCGCCGACGCGCTTGAGCTCTCCACCCACTATCTGGGCGATGACCTGCAGCCGATGACCGATGCGATCGAGGCGGCCAAGGGGGCGGTCGACATTCCCGTGCTCGTCAAACTCAGCCCTTTCAGCGATGTGGCGAGCGCGGCCAAGGCGGCTGCCGGCGCTGGGGCGGACGGCATCGTAGCCGTCAACTCGTTCGGTCCGTGCCTGGGCGTGGATGCGGAGACGGGCCGGCTGCTGATGGGCAGTGAGCAGGGATATGGGTGGCTATCCGGGCAGGCGTTGAAGCCGCTCGCCCTGCGCTGTGTCTTCGATGTGGCCCGGGCTGTCGACCTGCCGATAGTGGGCGTCGGCGGCGTCCGCAGCGCGACGGACGCGGTGGAGTTCCTCATGCTCGGGGCGTCCGCCGTTGGGGTGTGTACCGAGGCGATCCGCAAGGGCCCCATCGTATACGGCAGGATCGCAGGCCAGCTTGAGCGGTGGCTGGACGATCACGACTATTCCTCGGTGGAAGAGGTCAAGGGGCTGGCCCTGCAGCGTTGGCGGGAGCGGGGCTCCAGCTCGGGGGCCCTGCCGCCAACGATACACGTCGAGGCCTGCAACGGCTGCGGGCTGTGCGAGACGAGCTGCGTCTACGACGCCATACACGTCGTAGACGACAAGGCAGTGCTCTGCCGGGAGAAGTGCACTGGCTGCGGCCTGTGCGTCACCCGCTGCCCCAGGCGGGCCTTGGAGCTGGGCGGAGGGGACAGTGCTTGACTGACTTGGTTGAGCGGGGCATTGCCGCCGTTCGATCCGGGGACAAGCTGACCGCCCGCGGGCTCCTGGTCCGTGCCATCCTGGCCGACCCCAGGGATGTAGACGCCTGGATGTGGCTCTCCGCCGCGGTCAACACTGACGAGGAGCGGCTGGCCTGCCTGGTCAAGGTCCTCGAAATCAAACCAGGCCACGATGCTGCGCGCCGTGGGGCTGCTGCGCTGCGCCGGCAGGGCGTTGGTCTGCCCTCCTCGGCGGAGGGCGCGGGCCCAGAAGCGGGGCCGGATGGAGTGCGGACCGGCGCGGGCGCCACAACACCGTCTGGCGACGCGCGCCGGCGCTCGCTAGATCATAGCCGGGCTTTCTCCCAGCTTGAGCCTCGCCGGCGTCATGCGCTGCGAGGGTACTCGCGTCTGGTCAGGCGGCAGCTGGGCGAGGGCAGGAAGCGGCGGGAAGTGGTGGATGAGCTCGCTGGCCGTGGGTTCCCGCAGGCGGCTGTAGAAGAACTTGTCGACGATATCGCTCGCCCCCTGAACGTCGAGAATCTGAAGCGCTACAGGAAGCAGGTGCTTCGGGGAGGCCTGGTCGTGGCCGGCGGGCTGGTGGTCAGTATCGTTCTGCGGCTGGCCCAGGTTGATCTCGCGGCGGCCTACTACGCGCTGTACGGAGTGATTGCCTATGGCGTCGTCGAGTTGGCGGCTGGCGCCATTGGCTGGCTGTGGCACCGGGTGTAGAGGCGGGGCATGGAGACCTCGGCTGCGTCTGCGTCGGGAGCAAGGAAGAGGAGGGGTAGCGGAATGCTTGTCCCTACCGCGGTGATGGCGGTGCTGGCCCTGGCTCTCTTGATTGCGACCCACGTACGCGGGGAAGGGCGGGCTGGCGCGGGGGTGGAGCAGGCGATCAAGATCACTGTGGAGACCCTCCCCCTCCTGCTGCTCTCTTTTCTGGTGGCGGGTCTGGCTCAGGCCCTGCTCCCCAAGGAGCAGCTCTCCCAGTGGGTCGGTGCCGAGTCCGGCATGAGGGGGATCCTGATCGGCGCGCTGGCAGGCGCGTCGACGCCGGGGGGGCCCTACGTCGCCTTCCCTGTGGCCGCCGTCCTGCTGCGCGCCGGTGCCAGCGTGGCCACCGTCGTAGCCTTCGTGGCCGCCTGGGCCGTGTGGGCCTTCGGCCGCCTACCTCTGGAGGTGGGCATAATGGGCTGGAGATTCACGCTCATCCGCCTGGCAAGCACCGTCGTGTTCCCGATTGTGGCCGGTCTGATTGCGCAGGCGCTTTCTTCCTTGTTTGGCTGAACCGTGCCTCAGGAGGCCGAGAATGGCCGATCCACTCGAGCGAGGCATTGCTGCCCTTCGTGCAGGGGACAAGTCCAAGGCGCGCCATCTGCTGAGCCGGGCGGTCCAGCAGGCCCCCAGGAGCGAGAAGGCGTGGCTGTGGCTGTCCGGGGCGATGGATACCGACGAAGAGCGGCTGAATTGCCTGAAGAGAGTACTCTCTATCAACCCGGCCAACGAGGCGGCACAGCGCGGGGTTGCTGAGTTGCAGAAGCACATGGCGACTGGTAAGGAGAGCGGCTGGCCGGTGCCGGCGACTCAGGGGCAGGCCGCGCCGGGCGGCGCAGTGATGCAGGCACGAAGAGGAGCTAGACGGCAACTGCAGGTGAAAGGAGATGAAGAGATGGCGAACTGCAGCTCGTGTGGAGCGGAAATCCCTGCCGGTAGGGAGGTCGTGCTCCAGCCCAAGAAGAAGGGGGAGGCGCCGCAGGTGATCTGCCCCAAGTGCGCCGACGAGCAGGAGAGGGCGTATGCTGAGGAGACGACGAGCCCGAAGCTGATTGGCGGCCTGCTGGCAGGACTGGCGGCTGCAGTTGCCGCCTCGGCGGCCTGGTTTGGGGTCGTCGCCCTGACGAAGTGCCAGATAGGGTACGTCGCCGTCGGCGTGGGGATTGCCGTTGGTTTGGCAGTCGTTGCTGGCGCGGGCGGCAAGCGCGGCCTTCCGCTCCAGATCATGAGTGTCGTCATCACGCTGATCGCCATGGCCTTCAGTGAATACCTGATCGTTCGCTACTTCTTGATAGTCGAATTGGGATTCGAGGGAATGGGGTTCCCGCTGATCCAACCGGTAGGCGTGATGCTCGAGTACATCGGCGCAGGTATCGAATCCGATCCGGTCACGCTGCTTTTCTGGGGCATCGCCCTGCTGGCGGCATTCACCGCTCCGGCCAAGCGGAAGCTGCGCCGTCTCTGAGATTGGCGGTAGCTATCCTATGCTCAAGCAACCCAACTCCCGCATGTGCTTCATCTGCGGCCTCGAGAACGAGGCAGGCCTGAAGCTCACCTTCTTCGAGGATCGCGAGGCACAGAAGGTCAGAGCCGATCTCAGCATTCCGGACACATACCAGGGCTACCCAGGCGTCGTTCATGGAGGGATCGTGACCGCAGTGCTGGATGAGGTCACGGTCCGGGCGGCGATGATCGAGAGCGGACACCAGCGCATGATGGCCACCGCGAAGATGTCCATCCGCTTTCGTCGGCCGACTCCTACCGAGGAGCCTCTGGTGGCCCTGGGCTGGGTAGAGCGCAGCAGCCAGGCGGGCACCATCGCCGGAGGGGAGATCCGGCGAGTGGACGGCACGGTGACGGCGGAGTGCGAGGCTCTGCATATCGCCGTCTCTGAGGAAATACTGGCCGGCTGGGAAGTGGAGAGGGAGTTCTGGAAGGTCTACGACTAGAACGGCACCGCGTGGCTGGTACAGCTAGACGGTGCGGAGCTATCCGGACCCTCTTGTTCTTTGTCTTGTCGGGCGGCGGGCTAGACGAGCGTGATCTCGCGCAGGTCGATCAAGCCGCTGTCTGCAGTGCCTAGCCCGAGGGCCTGGGCGCTGGCAAGCTGGCGGCTCCGCTGGTAGATGAAGTCGACGCCGTGGCCGGCGGCCTGGCGATGACGGACCAGGATGTCGCGCCCTACCACGTCGAGAGCCACCGGATCGAATGAGAGCAACAGCGCATTCTCGCGCGCCGGCTGGTACCAGTCGAAGGGGCTGACATTCAGCGCCGCCGCCACGATCAGGCGCGTCTTCTGCCGCACGTTGGGCAAGTTGTTGAGCTCAGCGATTGCCGGGTCGCAATCGTTGCCGTGGAGTGCGCCGGGCCGGTCGACCGAGCCGTAGTGGTTCTTCATGGATACGCTGATGCCGGCCGTATCGTGCTGCTTGGGCGTGGGGATGTTGATCAGGGCATTGCAGGAATCGAGCTCCCGGAAGAAGCTGACCGTGGCCTGCGAAAGGGCTGCCTGCGATCCCACGCCGTATGCACCGTGGCACTGGACGCCGGGCCCGCCGCTGCTTAAGGCGTAGCCGGCCGAAGAGAGCTCGCCGTCGGTGCGGTCGAAGATGAGAATGTTCTCGGCCGGCACCCCCGAGTCCTGCAGCCGCTGGGCTACTGCGTAGGTGACGGCTGGCTGGGTCGGCCCCAGGTGGGCGATGCAGTTGACCTTGAGCAGGATCTGCTCGCCTGGGTCGAACAGCGTGCGCCACACCGTCATTATATCCGATACGCCGGTCAGGGCGGAGATACCGGAATCGAGCATCTGCAGCACGATCGCCGGATCCGGTATGCCGTTCGCCCATACCCCGCTGTGATGCACCGCCACTACGCGGCTGGACGCCGCCGCCGGCCAGTGGGCCATCAGCGCCTCCCGGCCGGGCGCCGGGGGCGGGGCCGTGGTAGCAGCAGGCGTGGGCTCCGAGGTCGCCGTCGATGCGGCTGTGGGCACGGGCTCGTCTGTAGTGGTGGGCACCGTCGTCGCTGCTGCGGGCTCGCCCGTCGGAGTGGAGGTGGGCGCTGGCGGGGCCGGCGTGTCCTCAGCCGAAGGCGACACCGGGTGGCACCCGGTGAGCCAGGCAAGAGCCGTCCCCGCGGCCGCCCTGATCAGCGTTCTACGCGAGATCGGCCCACCCGCACCGGGCTCTTCCGCAAACAGCTCGCCGGGCTCTCTCTTCTCTTGCACCATTCCTCTGCGCTGCCTCCGTTGGACTCACGATGGAGTAATTCTAACACGCGGGAAGAACGGTGCAACAAACGGGCGGGGGATGCACGGAGGAGCGTGATCGGCGGCCAGGCGGCCTCGAGGAGGCCCGCTCTCCGTGCGGCGGCTGGGCCTCTAGAGATCAGGGTGGCTGCGGCGGAGAATCTCGTACTGCTCCAGAGCTCGCACGGCTCCCAGTGCCGTGCAGGCGATAGGCGCGTCAGCGACGTAGACCGGAACCCCGGTTTCCTGAGAGATCAGCTCATCTATGCGGCGCAGCAGCGAGCCGCCGCCGACGAGGACCATGCCGCGGTCGATGATATCGGAGGCCAGCTCTGGAGGCGTCTTCTCCAGAACCGACTTGACCACGTTGATCACCGCAGCGAGAGGCTCGGCCAACGCTTCGACGACGTCATCGGAAGTGACCGTGACGGTGCGGGGTAGCCCCTCGACCTGGTCGCGCCCCTGCACCTCCATGCTCAGGCTCTCGTCGAGCCGGAGCGCAGCGCCGATGCCGATCTTGACTGCCTCGGCCGTCGGCCCACCGACCAGCAGATTGAACCTGCGGCGCAGGTAGGCGATTATGGCGTCGTCCATGCGCAGCCCGCCCACTCGCACCGAGCCTGCGGCCACGATGCCGTTCATCGTGATCACGGCGGCCTCGGTCGTTCCGCCGCCCACGTCCACCACCATGTTGCCTGAGGGAGTGCCGATGGGCATTTCCGCTCCCAGCGCGCCGGCCAGAGGCTCGGGGATCAGGTGGGCGCGCCCGGCACCGGCCTCGAGCGCTGCCTCGCGAACGGCGCGCTTCTCGACACTGGTCACACCCAGGGGCACGCTGACCATCACGCGCGGCTTGAAGATGTTGAACCGCCCGCAAGCCCGGCGCATGAAGTACTGGAGCATGCGCAGGGTCACCTTGTAGTCGGCGATGACCCCGTCCCGCATCGGGCGCCGCACGTCGATCGCCTCCGGCGTCCGTTCCAGGAGCCCTCTTGCCTCCTCGCCCACCGCGACTATCTTGTGCTCCTGGGTGGAGATGGCTACGATGGACGGTTCCTGGAGAACGATGCCCTTGCCGCGGACGTTCACCAGCACGTTGACCGTGCCCAGGTCGATTCCCAGCTGTTTTGCCAAGGTCTCCTCGGTTTCCCCTACTGATCGATGCCAGGCCCCGCCGGACTGGTCGGTTCTGCCCTTCTACGGCGCCGCCTGCCTGCCCTCAACCTGACCTGAGAGCGCCGCAGCGCCACCTCGCTTAGACGCTGTTGGTCTGGAGGGGCCTTCCGCAGTGTCTGCAGAGCCCGCTGGCGCGCCTCCTCAGCTCGCTGCAGATCGATCTCCTCCGCCCTCTCCGCAGTATCCGCCAGCACGATCACCCGGTCGGGCAGCACCTGCATGAAGCCGCCGTGTATGGCGAAGAAGTACTCCTCTGCCCCTACACGCGCGCACAGAAGGCCTTCGCCCAGCTGGGCAATCAGCGGGGAGTGACTAGGTAGTATGCCCAGCTGGCCATCAAACCCCGGCGCCAGCACCATGTCGACGTCGCCGTGGTAGAGCTCTCGCTCTGGTGAGGCTATCATCAGCCTGAGCTTGGCCATTTGCTTCTCCTAGGCCAGATTGTGCTGGCGCGCCCTCTCGGTTACCTCGTCGATGGTTCCAGCCATGTAGAAGGCGCTCTCTGGCAGGTCGTCGTGCTTCCCCGCCAGTATCTCCGTGAAGCCGCGCACCGTCTCTTCAATGGGCACGTAGCGGCCCTCGCGGCCGGTGTAGCGCTCGGCCACGAACATCGGCTGGGAGAAGAACCTCTCCACGCGGCGCGCCCGGTGTACCGTCTGCTTGTCTTCCTCGGACAGCTCCTCGATCCCCAGGATGGCGATGATGTCCTGCAGGTCGTTGTAGCGCTGCAGGACGCGCTGAACCTCACGGGCTGTGTTGTAGTGCGCGTCGCCAACCACGCGGGGGTCGAGTATGCGTGATGTCGAGGCTAGCGGATCGACCGCCGGGTAGATGCCTTTCTCGACAATGGCCCGGTCGAGTGCGATCGTCGCGTCCAGGTGGGCGAAGGTGGCCACGGGGCCTGGGTCGGAGTAATCGTCCGCGGGCACGTAGACCGCCTGCATCGAAGTGATAGAGCCTCGCTTGGTGCTGGTGATCCTCTCCTGCAGTTCGCCCATGTCGGTGCCCAGGGTAGGCTGGTAGCCGACGGCGCTCGGCATGCGGCCGAGGAGGGCGGAGACCTCCATGCCCGCCATGACGAAACGGTAGATGTTGTCAATGAAGAGCAGCACGTCCATTCCCTGGTCCCGGAAGTACTCGGCGAAGGTGACGCCGGTCAGCCCAACACGGAAGCGGACACCGGGCGGCTCGTTCATCTGGCCGAAGACCATGACCGCTTTGTCGATTACCCCCATCTCCGTGAGGGCGTTGTAGAACTCAGTCCCCTCACGGCTCCGCTCACCCACGCCGACGAAGACGGAGACGCCCTCGTGGTACTTGGCCATGGTGTACATCAACTCGGTGACGATGATCGTCTTCCCCACGCCGGCTCCGCCGAAAACACCTGTCTTGCCGCCTTGGGTGAATGGGGCGATAAGGTCGACGACCTTCAGCCCAGTCTCGTGGAACTCGCTGCTCGTGGCCTGATCCTCGAGAGGAGGGGCGGGCCTGTGGATTGGGTAGCGGTCATCCGTATCCACCGGTCCCTTCTCGTCGATCGCCTCTCCCAGCACGTTGAAGAGCCTGCCCAGCGTCTCCTTGCCCACCGGTATGGTGATCGGCTCGCCCATGTCCAGCACATGCATACCCCGGCGCAGGCCGTCGGTCGTGTCCATGGCCACGCAGCGCACCCAGTTATCGGGGAGTTGCTGCTCCACCTCGAGCACCAGCAGGTGGCCGTCAACGGGCACGTGCAGGGAGGTGTGCACCTCCGGGAGCTGCTCGGGTGGGAACGATACGTCTACGACCGCCCCCTTGACCTGAACTATGCGGCCACTTCCTTGCTCTGCCACGCGATCCTCCTCTGAAGATCTAGCTGCCTTCCGACGCCTGGGCCAGCGCTTCTGCCCCGCCTGCGATATCGAGCAGCTCACTGGTGATCGAGTGCTGCCTGGCCTTGTTGTAGTCGAGCGTCAGTTCATCGGCGAGCGCTGCTGCGTTCTCGGTGGCGTTGCGCATCGCCACCATGCGAGCAGCGTGCTCGCTGGCCTCCGATTCGCGTATTGCCTGCCAGACCTGCAGCTCGGTGAAGCGGGGCAGAACCTCCTCCAGGATCTTGACGGCGGCCGGCTCGAAAATGTACTCCCTGACCGGCGAAGGCGCCATCTCCACCACGTACTCCGCCATCACCTGGGTCTCAAGCTCTGTCGGGAGAAGCGGCAGGAGCCTCTGCACGACCGGGCGGTGCGTGAGCAGGTTGACGAAGTCGGTCCGGGCCAGGTAGACCTCGTCCGCCCGCCCCTCGAGGAACTCGTCCATCGCTGCACGCGCAATAGGCCTGACGTCGTTGAGCGTCGGCACAGCGGGCATTCCCTCGAACTGGGCGACTATCTGACGCCCGCTGCGCCAGAGGGACTCGTAGCCGCGCCGCCCAACCGTTATGTAGCGGACAGGCACCCCCAGCTTGTCAGCGAAGTCCAATGCTGTGCGGACGACATTGTGGTTATAGGCGCCGCAGAGGCCTCGCTCGCCGCTGATGAGCACGATGGCGACCTGCTGTACCGGCTCCCGGCGCGAGAGCAGTGGGTGCAGCTTCTCGTCGGAGGCTGCGCTCAGGTCGACGATGAACTCCCAGGCGGCGTGTGAGTAGGGCCTGGTGGCCAGCGCGGCGTCTCTTGCCCTGCGTGCCTTGGAGGCGGCGACGGCCTGCAGAGCCCGCGTCACCTGGCCCAGGTTGCCTATGGTGAGGATGCGTCGCCGGATCTCACGCGGGGTCGCCAACTGGCTGCTCCTCCCCCTCGGTCTCCCCGGCCGCCTCCATCCAGATGTGGTTGAACTCCCCCAGCGCGGCCCGCAGGCTGGCCTCGGTGGCCTCGGATATCTCCTTGCTGGCTGCTATGCCCGCAACGATATCCTTGTAGTGCGCGCGCATGAACTCGAGGAGACCCTGCTCGTACTCGCGCATGGCATCCATAGCCACTTCATCGCAGTAGCCGTTGGAGCCAGCGTAGATGATGACAACCTGATCCTCCAAAGACATCGGCGCGTACTGAGGCTGCTTGAGGATCTCTGTCAGCCGCTGGCCCCGCTCCAGCCGCCGCAACGTCGATTCATCCAGGTCGGATCCGAATTGGGCGAAGGCAGCCAGCTCTCGGAATTGGGCCATCTCCAGGCGCAGCTGCCCGGCGACCTGCTTCATCGCCTTCGTCTGGGCGTCGCCCCCGACGCGGGAGACGGAAATGCCGACGTTGATCGCGGGCCGGATGCCCGCGTTGAATAGATCGGTCTCCAGGAAGATCTGGCCGTCGGTGATGGAGATGACGTTGGTGGGGATGTAGGTGGCGATGTCGCCCAGCTGGGTCTCGACAATGGGCAGAGCCGTGAGGCTGCCGCCACCGCGATCGTCGCGGATGCGGGCGGCCCGCTCCAGCAGGCGGGAGTGAAGGTAGAACACGTCTCCCGGATAGGCTTCGCGGCCCGGAGGCCTGCGCAGAAGCAGGCTCACCTGACGGTATGCCCAGGCGTGCTTGGTTAGGTCGTCGTAGATGATCAAGGCGTCGCGGCCTTCATCCATGAAGGATTCGCCGATGGCGCAGCCTGCGTAGGGAGCGATGTACTGAAGGGCGGCCGGCTCGGAGGCTGAGGCGGCGACGATGACTGTGTGGTCCATTGCCCCGTTTTGCTCCAGCGTCGCTACCACCTGGGCGATCTGCGCCCGCTTCTGACCGATGGCCACGTAGATGCACAGGAGATCCTTATCGCGCTGGTTGATCATCGTGTCTAGGGCAATGGCGGTCTTGCCGGTCTGACGGTCGCCGATGATCAGCTCGCGCTGTCCGCGGCCGATCGGGACCATCGCATCGATGGGCTTGATGCCGGTCTGGACCGGTGTGTCCACGTTCTGGCGATCGATCACAGAGGGTGCAGGCCGTTCGACGGGCAGGTGCTGTTCGGCGGCGATGGGCCCTTTGCCATCTACGGGCCTGCCGAGGGCGTCTACAACCCGGCCGAGGAGCGGCTCGCCGACGGGAACGGACACGATCCGCCCCGTGCCCTGCACTGTCTGGCCTTCCTCTATATGGGTGTAGTCGCCGGTGACGATTATGCCGACGTTGTGTTCTTCCAGGCCAAAGGCGATGCCGGGCGTGCCCCCCTCAAACTCGACCAGCTCGCTCATACGGACGCTGGCAAGGCCGGAGACTCGGGCGATGCCGTCACCCACCTCGATGACCGTGCCGGTGTCCAGAGCATCGATGGTAGGTTCGTATGACTCAATCTGGTCGCGGAGCGTCGCGGCAAGCTCGTCCAGCAGATCCTGCGATGATGCCATGTCGAACTCCTGGAGGTTGTCAGCCGGTCACGCTGCGGCCGGCTGCTAGAGGCAAGAGCGGCGAAGATGATACACGATTTCGGACCATTTGTCCAGCGCTACCTCGATACGAAGGAGTGCTACGGGGTGTGCAGCCTGGGGTGGAAGGAGAGGCCTCTTGAGTGAGGGCTCGCTAGCTTTTGCCCAGCATGAATCGCAGCAATTCCCGCCGCCAATGCTGCTGCTCAGCCAGGTAGCCGAGCGACTGGGAAAAAGGCCTGGGCTTGAAGTTGAAGGTGCGCATCGTAGCCGTCAGGTCGGTCGCGCTGCCCGCGGCCAGCAGGTCCAGCCACCAGCGGGGAGTGGGATTGCGCGGCAACAGGAGGTTGGCCAGTCCCGCTGCCAGGCCCATCAGCGGCGCACGCACGTGCAGCAACTGGCGGCGAACACGTGCCGCGTCAAGGACGAGAGTTACGATTTGGTCGAACGTGAAGTGATCCGGCCCTCCCACCGATACGGTCTGCCCGATCAGGTCACGCCGATCGAGCGCCTCGACGATGCATCGCACCAGATCCTCCACCCAAATCGGCTGGAATCTGGAAAGGCTGGCGCTCGGCACGGGCAGGAAGATCGGTATGGCCCGGGCTAGAAGGACGATAACGTTGGTGAAGGCGTCATCCGGGCCGTAGGCGATCGCGGTGCGCACGACCGTGGTCTCCAGGCCGCTCTCGCGCAGTGCCCACTCCGCCTCACCTCTGGCCCGGAAGAGCTTGTAGGCTGAGGCGCGATCTGAGTCCAGGCGGCTAACATAGAGAATGCGGCGTATACCTGCTTCCTGCGCCGCCTCGACCAGGTTGGCCGTATCGGCGCCGTGCTGGGCGATTCTGCGCTGCTGATCGGGATCGTCCTCCCCAAGCAGGTGTATGATCTCCGTCACGTCCTGCATGGCCGTGCGCAGGGCAGGAAGGTCGCTCAGATTGGCGGAGACTGCGGAGAAATTGACGCTCTTGGGTAGCTGCTGGACGTGACGCGAAGGCCGAATCAGACAGCGAACCTGGCGACCTTGAGCCGCCAGGCGGCTGACCAGGTTCCGTCCAACGAAGCCAGTGGCATCGGTGACGAGTATCATGCCCATTGCGCAGCCCGGCGGATTATACCACCGATGGCGGAGGGGGCCAACCGAGCGCAGCCTGCGGCCGCCTGATAGGGGTGAGGGTAGCCGTAGGGCGCATCCTGCAGGTAGGCTGGCCGCCTGGGTCCAGGCTACTCTGGTTCGCCGGGCCTGCGCCGCGCGGTGATCCAGTTCACGAGTCGAGTGGCGGCGGCTTCGATCCGCTGCTGGTAGCGCCAGAAGAGCCAGGCCAACAGGACCGCCCCCGCTGCCAGGGGTATCCAGGCAAGTGGCGGCAGGCTGGATGCGGAGGCCCCGACCCAGCAGGAGACGATGACGCCTGGCAGTCGGCCTATCATCGCCAGCACGACCATCCTGCGAATGTCGAGCTGGCTGAGTCCAATGAGCAGGCAGACGAGATCATCGGGAAGCGAGGGAACGAGAAAGATCAGAAAGAAGAAGAGCGGCCCTCTGCGCTGCACGATCTCGTCCCAGCGCTTGAGCTGGCCGGGGCGGGTCAATCTCTCTACGAACGGGCGGCCGAAGCGGCGGGCGAGAACCATGGCCAGAGCGGTGCCTATCAGCAGGCCGATCATACTGTAGAGCGTGCCCAGCCAGGTCCCGTAGAGATAGCCGTTGGCGATACCCACAAACTGCCCGGGTATCGGTGCCAGGAGCACCTGAGCCACGTTCAGCCCGATCGTGACGAGCGGCCCGACTGCACCCAGCGTGGATGCCCAGGCCCGTATCTGTTGGCGATCACCTGCCAGCATCAGGCCGACCAGACGGGAGAGTGGCTCTCGCCAGTAGATGAGAGCCCCGATGCATCCGACCAGGACGAGGGCGAGCAGGGCCAGCTCGAGGCGAGAAGGGCCTTCTCTTGCCGGCCGCTTCACTGCACCCCCTCCTCGTCTGAGGCCCGCGCCAGCGGAGGTATGCGCAGCGCGGCCAGGAAACCGCAGAAGGTCACGGCTCCCGTGGCGGCGAATAGAATCGGGAACGACGTGCTCTCGAGCAGCCACCCGCCCGCCAGCGGTGCGAATCTCGCTATCGTCATGATGGAATTGCCCAGGCCCAGATAGGCGGCACGCTTGCCCTCCGGCGGTATCTCCATGGCGTAGTTGTTGAAGCCGGGCATGTAGGCACCGCCGACCAGCCCGATCAGCACGTATACGAGCGGGTAGACTGCAGCCGACCTTGGCCCGCAGAGCTGCAGGCCCAGGGCAACCAGCGGAGCGGCGGCGCCGGCTGCGCTGCCGATGCGAATGGCGTAGCAGGGGCCGCGCCGTTCGGCCAGGATGCTCAGACTTGCAGCGCCGACGACGGTGCCAGCCGTCTGCGCAGTGACGAAGCTGCCGACGATGCTCTGAGGCAGCCGTAGCTCGCCCGTGGCGTGCACAACGTAGAACGAAGTGGCGAGCTCACCCAGGGCGACGAGGAATCGACACAGCACGAGCCGCCGGAACGTGGAGTCCGTCTTCAGCGGCTCCAGCCAGTCTCGCGACAAGGGCCGGCTGCCCGCTTCTGCGTCGTGCGTCTCCGGCGGTGGCTCACGGATGGCAAACAGGGCCACCACCGAAGGGATCAGAAGGACTGCGCCGAGCGTGAAGAGGATAGCGTAGTTCGTAGGGAAGGGGTTGCCGGCGATGATCACGGCGATCAGCGCCCCCGAGGCTACTCCGGCCAGCCCGCTGATCGACTGTGCCAGCCCAACCAGACGGGCTCGCCGCCTGAGCGGGATGGCGCGGGCTAGTATGTCCAGCCAGGCCAAACCGGTCAAGCTGTCGGAAAGGCCCCACAGCCCGATGCAGCAGAAGAACAGCGCCAGCATGGCCTCGGGGCGGCCAGCCAGCCCTGCCCAGAGGGCCACAGCAACCAGGGCCAGAAGCGGCCGCCCGACCAGCCCGCCAAGCAGGTATGGTCTCTTGCGTGGCTTGTTATCGATCAGCCGGCCATAGGCTATCTGGGGGGTCATCCAGCCGATGAAGAAGATGCTGCCAGCAAGGCCGATGAGCGGTGCTGAATCGGTCAGCTGGCCGACGAAGGCTGGGAGGACGGTGCTGGCGCTGACGAAGTTCTGGGCTATGCCCCAGGAAGCGCTGTCGGTCAGGAAGGCGAAGAAGTTCCAGCGGAGGTTGGGCGGTGGGGTGGGAGTCCGTTTGGCCACGGGCAAAGTCTACCACGAAGCAAACGTCCGTCAAGAAACAGGAGCCTGGCCTACAGCCGACCGTGCCGGGACGAGGGGCATTCTGCGCCCGGTCAATCGTCCTGTTCTACGGTGCCGGCGGCCCGCCGCGGGGCCGGAACCCGCAGTGTGAGCACGAAGCCGAAAGCGACCACGGCCGCGGTTACGCCGAACAGCAGCGAGTAGGAGGTCCTTTCCAGAAGCCACCCGCCGGCGATAGGGGCCAGCGTGAGTAGGCCCATGATCGTGTTCCCCAACCCGATGTAGGCGGCCCGCTGGCCCTGCGGAGGAATCTCCATCAGGTAGTTGACGAATCCCGGCATCCAGGCGCTGTTGATGATCCCCAGGGCGGCGTAGACGAGCGGGTAGGCATAGGCCGCAATGCCGGTATCGACGGCGTCGAAGAGGATGGCAAGGAGGGGCCCTGCCGCTGCCGCCGCAGCGCCTATGCGCATGGCACACTGCGGTCCGCGACGCTCTGCGACCAGGCCCAGCCCGGCGCTGGATACAATGCTGGCACCCGTCTGGGCCATCAGGAACGTGCCGACCACACGGTCCGGCAGCATCAGCTTGACAGTGGCGTGGCTCACGTAGAACGAGGTGGCCATGCCCACCAGGCCCACCAGCAGGCGGCAGACGGTCAGCTGGCGGAACGCCCTGTCCTTCAGCGGCTCGAGCCACCCTGCCCTCGTGCCGTTGACCCTAGCGGCGAGGTCCAGGTCAGGCGGGGGTTCACGGATGGCGATGAGGGCCAGCGCGGAGGGAACCAGGATTGCCACCCCTATTGTGAAGACGAGGGCATAGTCCGTGGGGAAGGGCTGCCGGGCGATAATCAGCCCGATCAGCGCTCCCGCGCCAATGCCGACCACTCCGCCGATGACCTGAGCCGTGCCCATCAGCCGGCCACGAGCTCTCATTGGAACGGCCCGGCCCAGGATGTCGAACCAGGCGATGCTCGTCCCCCCGTCGCTGAGAGCCCAGAGGCCGAGGCAGACGAAGAAGACGGTGAGCATTAGAGACGGGGAGCCGCCCAGTCCCAGCCACAGGGCGGCGGCAATGACCCCGAGCAGCGGCCGGCCACTCAGGCCGATACGCATGTAGCGGGCCTTTCGGGGCCTGTGCGCTATCAGGCGGGCAAAGGCCAGCTGAGGCAGCATCCAACACCCGTTGAACACGGTATTGGAAAGCCCGATAACAAGCGGCGAGTCGGTAAGCTGGCCGACGAATGCCGGCAGCACACTGGTAGGGCTGAAGAAGTTGAAGGCTATCCCGAAGAAGACGTAGTCCAGGAGGAACGCCGTGTAGTTCCAACGGTAGTGCGGGGGTAACCTCTGGTCGCCTGATTTCACGGGGCAAGTTTACCACGAAGCAATTGCCCGTCAAGGATTGGAGCGGCCGAAGGCCGGCGGAGTGCGCCGCGCCCTACGGGGACCCGCCGAAGCCGTATCTCTCGCGCAGGGCGGCGGAGAGCTGCGCCAGCAGCTCCAGCACCCGCTCCGCCAGCGGCTCGTCCAGCGCGAAGCCGCAGCCGCAGGAGGGGGTGACCAAGGCACGGCGGGCGAGCGTTTCCTCGTCGAAGCCTTTCTGGCTCAGGCTGCGGACGCCGGCGTCGAAGCGCGCCACCAGCGAGTTGAGTGTCTCGCTGGCCGCGGCTTCCCGATCGAGCGTGGGCACCAGACCCCAGCCCAACGCTCCGCCCCGTTCCAGGAACCTGTGCAGCTCGCCGGGGTATAGCGCTATGGCCCGCATGTGATCATAGGCGTCGAAGTCAAGCAGGTCCAGCTCTGTCTCCATGAGCAGCGACCAGTCAGTGTTCTCCTCGCAGTGAACGCCCGCCAGGGCGCCGTAGGTGTGAATGACCCCGGCTACCTGGTTGATATCTCGAATCACGTCCTCGCGGCTCACGGTCAGGTAGGTCTGCGAGCCGAATCCCAGCAGCGAGGGCTCATCCAGCAAGATCAGCACCGGCGCCTCGAAGCGGGCGAGATGAGCTATCTGCCACCGTGCCTTCATCTCGACGGTCTTGACGACGATATCCCGCAGCTGGTCGTCGTAGTAGGCACTACGCTTATCCTGGTCAACGAGGTTGATGCCCAACGTGAAGGGTCCTGTAACCTGGCCCTTGAGCATCAGCGGAGTGGGCTCGACCCCCTGCAGGCGCCGCAGCAGCTCACCGAAGCCGGCGGCGTACTGGGGAGAAAGGCCGAAGCTCTC
Organism: uncultured Anaerolineales bacterium; assembly: GCA_964530325.1. Lineage (GTDB taxonomy): Bacteria > Chloroflexota > Anaerolineae > B4-G1 > B4-G1 > CAZHAX01. The sequence goes on from CAZHAX010000002.1 coordinate 94,081, forward strand.
CAGCGCGTGCCCGGTCCCTGCCTCGGCCGCGGCCAGATAGTGATCGTAGAAGTCCGTCAGTTGGTCCGTGAAGTCGCTCGCCGTCGTATCGAATACCATCCGCTCGTTCCGCTCGACCAGGCCGGGCATACCCTCGGTGAACTGCGCCATCATGCCTTCTCGGAATGAGCGCTTGGGGAACTGAACCCACGAGGGGATGGCCGGGGTGGCGTGTAGCACGAGCTCTGTGGCGCGGGCGACGTCGAGGTGGGGCATGCTGCCAATCGTCGTCGCCAGACAGCTCGGCTCGAACGTTCTTGGCCACCCTGATTGAGGCACTGTCATCGCTCCACGGATCGGCCAGGGCTTCCTTGCTGCTTGCTAGAGCAGCGCTGCGAGCAGCAGGAGAGCCGAGCCTGAGGCGCTGAGCGCCTGTCTAAGACGGGCTGGCCGGCGGGGGGCGAACCAGGCCGTACTCCAGGCCATCCACGCTCCACCAAGTCTGACCTCGTCGGCAGCCAATCCCCACGGAGTGCCGCGCAGGAGCAGGCTCGCCAGCGCCGTTCCACCAACCAGCAGCGTCAGGGCGACGTAGCCGGCTGCCGCCGCTGGAGCCAGTCGACCGCTCTCGCCCGGCGCTGCCAACCGCGCCAGGCTCGCCCCAAGCGCACGTGCGGCAATCACAGAACAGCCCAGCACGGCGAGCGGGCGCGCCAACTCCGCCGCGCCATGCGGTACGCAGTCGGGTGCTGTGGGCTCTGCATTGATGACCAGGATGAGTGCAGCGCCGGCCAGGAGCAGGGAGGGGAGCAGCAGGAGGACGTCCTTCCGCGGCTCGCTCGCTGCAGTGTTACTCCGGCCGGGTAGAGCGGCGACGGCCGATATCAGGAACAGGCGGAACTGCCTGGTCACCAGGGCGCCGAAAGCGCCGATCCACAATGGCTCCCCGCCTGACGTGGCCTCGCGGCATTGCTCCCATAGGATGATCACAGCGGCAGCCAGGAGGAGTGCAGCAGCGACGCCGGCGACGACACGGATTGCCTGGCGGCGCCCGGCGTCCGGGGGAGGTCCGCTCCGGACGGAAAGGGCAACCGCGCCTGCGAGGAGGCCGCAGGCTGTGCCGGCCGCAACTGTCAATAGCCCCACGTCACACTCCCTCGCCGAGCTCCGGGGACGATCGCCCGGCTGTCTGGAGCTCCCCGGCGACCTCCCGCAGCCACAACCTGCGCCTGGGGTCGAGCGCGGTGCCGAGAGCCCCGGCTGTCAGGAGACAGGTGCCGGGAATGGCCAGCCAGCGGCCTGGATTGGACGTGGCGCTGACAAGTCCGTATGATGTCTGGGAGAACAGCAGCGTGGCCTCACCGAAGGTGGGACCAGCCTGGTCTGCCAGCTGTGATTCGCCAATGAGGCGGCCGGACGGTGTCTCGTAGACTTGGACCACAACCGGCATGATGTCTATCTCCGGCCGATGGGGCTGGGCCACGAGCCGAACGACGAGGCCAGCCTCCGGTACCGCGAAGAACTGATCCTCAACCAGGTCCAGTACGAGCTCGTTCGCCGGCTCGGATTCAGCAGACTGCTGGAGAGCAAGCAGTGAGCCTGCACTATCCACGGCCCTGGCGAGCACCGTGGGGCCGCGCTGCTCCACGTAGGCCACGATGCCGTCGCTGTGCGTCAGCCGGCCGGTACCCTCAGCCAGAGTGACCCAGGCGTCCGTGCCCGGGAGGGCAAGCGTCTCGCCGCTGCGGACGACGAGCCCTTCGAGATGCCACCCGAAGACGTGCGCCATCAGCATTCCAGCCATCAGCCCCACGGCGCCAAGGTGGACCAGCAGCGGCCAGGTATCGGCCCAGGGCCAGCGATCCGCCTGAAGCAGCAAGGGCTGGCCTGCAATTCGATAGTGGTGGGCGCGGAGCCGCTCCTTCGCCTCTTCCAGGCTCAGACCAGGAAGAGGGCGCCAGGCTACCGCTGGTTGGAGTGGCCGGCGGCCTCGCCAGGCCGCACTCACCAACTCGGCCAGACGCAACACGAGGCAGCCGGCCAGCAGGCTGAGGAGCAGGCGGAAGCCGGGCGACTGGACGACGCTGAAGAGGCCTAGCGCCTGCATCGCGCCCGTTGCGGGGCCAAACTGGGCCTGCACCTGCGAGCGCCACTTGGCGTAGGCAGCTGTCCCCTCGCCCGGCGCCTGGGGAAGCCACCCGGCGACAATTAGGGCTACCGCCAGGCTGAGCAGCAGCGCAGCGACCAGCCCGGCACTGGTGCCGGCCTGCCATACCATTCGCCAGGGGTCACGTCGAGCACGGGGAAGCATAGGCAGTGTGCTTGACACTCCATTACCAACAGGGCCCCGAAGGGGGGCCCGCTTCTGGAGCCACCCTTGGGAATCGAACCCAAAACCTGCCGCTTACGAAGCGGCTGCTCTGCCGATTGAGCTAGGGTGGCCTACCGCCATTATACCAGCGTCAGCGGTCGGTGGCAAACAACTGTTGGCTGGCCGCGCCGGTCGCGAACCTTGGCGGCGAAGCGGATGCGCGTATAATGTGGCCAGCGGCGGCCCTGAGGGGGCCGAGTGGAGCGGATGATGGGACGGGCTGGCACGAAGATCAATCCACAGGCACAGTGGAAGCGGAACCTCACCGCGACCTGGGTCGCCGAGTTCGTGGCGATCGGTGCCTTCACGGTCGTAGCGCCGCTCCTGCCGCTGTACGTCCAGGAACTGGGCGTCCAGGGTGAGGAGGCCCGCGTCTGGGCCGGTACCGTCCTGGCTGCGCCGGCGATAAGCATGGCTCTGTTCGCGCCGCTGTGGGGACTGCTGGGCGATCGGTACGGACGCAAGGTGATGATCATCCGGGCGCTCCTTGGTGGATCGGTCGTCGTGGCCCTCATGGGGGCAGTGCGAAACACGCAGCAGTTGGCGGCCCTGCGCCTGGTACAGGGGGCCCTGACCGGCTCGGTCACCGCTGCCAACGCACTGGTAGCCTCGTCCACCCCCCGCAGGCGCGTTGGATACGCCCTGGGAATGCTATGGGTGGCCGTCTATGCCGGGAACTCGGCGGGCCCCATCCTGGGCGGCGTGATCGCCGATGCCTGGGGACTGCCAGTTGCCTGCTACGTCGCCGGCGGGCTGCTCTTCCTGGCGGGCATTGCGGTAGCCGCACTTGTCAGAGAGGAGCGTCGCAGCGCATCGGTCCGCCCCGTGTCGGCAGAGGGGAGCAAGGGAGCCGATCCGACGACCGACCGCCCCGCCCGGCCAAGCCTGGCGCGGCTTCCTGGCTTGCGGGCGCTGGGCAGCGTGTTGACGGCCCGATTGCTGACGCGGATGGGGGCGCTGGTGCTATCGCCGGTGCTGCCCTTCGTCATACTGGAGATTACGCCCGAAGGAGCTCCAGTAGCCTCGATCACCGGGCTCGTCAGCGGGGCAGGCGCTGCCTCCGGCGCGTTGGGAGCGCTGTGGCTGGGCAGGCTGGGCGATAGGAAGGGCCATCGCGCAGTCCTGGCGGTCTGCGCAGTTGTCGCCGGTCTGAGTTACTTGCCGCAGTCGGGTGCCCGCACCCCGGCGGCGCTTCTGGGTTGGCAGGCCGTGACCGGACTGGCCATGGGAGGGATACTGACCTGTATCACTGCCTCGCTGGCCAGACTGGCCCCGGAAGGGCGAGAGGGCGTGATCTATGGGGTCGAGGGCACGGTGAGCTCGATAGCCAGCGTTGTGGGCCCGATGGCGGGCAGCCTGCTCACTGTGTGGTATGGGCTGAGGTCCCCGTTCTTCCTGGCCGCCGGGTTGTACTTCCTGGCTGCGCTGACCGCGGCAGGATGGCGTCCGCCGGAAGCCGCGTGGACCTTTCCGGAGGAGGCGCTCGAGCAGGATTGACCCCACCTGCTCTCAGCAGCCAGATCCGGACGGGAGAGCAGGAGTCGAAGGATAGACACGGCGACCCCTAGAGCAAGGGATGAGCTGGCTGTCTGGAGCCCGAGTGAGGAAGAGGTGACAGCGAAGAACGACCATGCCGCCGGCCTGACAGCGGACTCGTCGCTCCGCGCTGCGGTTGCTGCCTTTGAAGGGCACATGCGCGGCCAGGGTTGGAGCGATCACTCAATCAAGTCGTTCCTCTCCGATCTGGGCATACTCACCAGCTACGTCGGCGCGGACATACCGGTGCGAGCCGTGTCAACCGGCGACTTGAAGCGGTTCTCGGAATGGCTGGTAGAAGATCGGGGCGTGCCCTGTGGACCAAAATCGCTGGCTCGCCGGGTGACCACACTCAAGGTTCTGTTTGGCTGGCTGGCTCAGACAGGCGTGCTGGAGCACGATCCTGCAGCGCCGCTCATACATAGGGCCCTATCTCCCAAGATCCCGCGCGTTCTTGCCGATCTGGAGCTGCGCAGGGTGCTGGGTGTGACTCAGGCTGCGCGGCGGGCCGAGCCACCCGACGCCCGCCCCCATCTGCTCGTCACCCTTCTTCTCCATACCGGCCTGAAGAAGGGTGAGTGCATGAGGATCGTGCTGAACCATCTCGACCTGACGGATGTGGCTCAACCGTTCCTGTGGGTGCGTTACCCCGGGCGGAAGGGGCGGCTCAAGGAGCGCCAGGTGCTGCTGCCCGCGTGGTGGCCCGCGCTGCTGGAAGAGTACAGGGCGCAGTACTCGGTGACCGACGTGCTCTTCCCCTGCACTGCGCGAAACCTGGAATACGTGCTGGCAGGGGTTGCCGAGGGCGCCCGCCTTGCGGATGGGCTGTCGTTCGAGATGCTGCGATGGACCTGCGTGGTCCGAGATCGCCGGGCTGGCATGGACGAGGAGGAGCTGCGCCGGAAGCTGGGCGTCGCCGAGTCGACGTGGCGAGGGATGGCCTCCAGGGTAGCTCTGTTGGTGTCACAGGCGTAGCAGGATGCTCCGCCCAAGCAGCCGGGCTCGCACAGGGCAGCTGCGGACGGCGCGCTTGAGCACTTGCCCTTGAGCGACTTTGTGGTACAATCTCCTAAGGCGGGCCCCAACACACACGCCTTTTGACCAAGGGGATCGTGCCGGGTGAGCAGCCACCCCGGTTCCCCTCGTGGGAAGAGAAAGGCGGAGGACAACAACGAGATAGGGAGGTACCTCTATGGCTGTCGTATCCATGAAAGCACTCCTGGAGACTGGCGTGCATTTCGGTCATCGCACGCAGCGCTGGCACCCGAGGATGAAGCCATACATCTTCACCGAGCGCAACGGAGTGCACATAATCGATCTACAGCAGACGATCACCGCGCTGGGGAGTTGTTGCCAGCTAGTGACTGACCTGGTGGCGGACGGCGGAGCACTGCTATTCGTCGGCACCAAGCGCCAGGCGCAGCCGGCGATCCGCGAGGAAGCGGAGCGCTGCGGGATGCCGTACGTCAGCGAGCGCTGGCTGGGCGGCACGCTGACCAATTGGAGCACGATCCGCCGGCGCATCGAGCACTTGCTGGGTCTGGAGGCGCGGCGCGATAGCGGCGAGTTCGAGCGTCTGACGAAGAAGGAAGCGCTCGATCTGAGCCGGCAGATAGATAAGCTCAACGTCCGCCTTGGCGGTATCAGAGAGATGCGTGGCCTGCCGGATATGCTGTTCATCGTCGACGTGCAGCGGGAGGCGACGGCGGTGCGGGAAGCCAACAGGCTGCGTATCCCGATCATGGCGATCGTGGACACGAACTGTGACCCGAACCCGATCGACTACGTGATCCCGGCGAACGACGACGCCATTCGCGCAATCCGGCTAATGACATCTGTCATCGCCGACGCCGTTCTTCGGGGCACGGAGATGCGCAAGGAGCGAGAGCCGGAGGAAGCGGAGGCCGAGGAGATCGGCCTGGAGGACGAGAAATACCTCAGCGCTGCCACGTTGGCCCGGCTCAAGGAACTCTCCTTCAAGGAGGGAGAAGGGCCTGCTGAAGAGCTGACTGCTGCCGAGGAGGAGGCCGAGGAGCCGGAGGTGACGCCTGAGCCTTCCGTATCGGAGGCGGCGGCAGTACTGGCTCCTGCTGCAGAGGAAAAGCCGAAGGAGAAGGCCAAGGCCGAAGCGGAAGCCGAGGTCGAAGAAGAGGAGGAGCCGAAGCCGGCGGAGGCCGAGGCCAAGGCTGAGGAGAAGCCAAAGGCGAAGCCGGCGGAGGCTGACGCCGAGGCAGCGGAGAAGCCCAAAGCCAAGGCCAAGAAGAAGGCGAAGGCTGAGGCGGCTGGCGAGGAAGAAGCGAAACCGAAGAAGAAGGCGAAGTCAGCAGCGAAGGACGAAGCCAAGGCTGAGAAGAAGCCAAAGGCTAAGGCGGCTGGCGAGGAAGAAGCGAAACCGAAGAAGAAGGCGAAGTCAGCAGCGAAGGACGAAGCCAAGGCTGAGAAGAAGCCAAAGGCCAAGTCGAAGAGCAAGTCGAAGTCTAAGTCATCCGACGAGGAAGAGGCGAAGCCCAAGAAGAAGGCGAAGAAGAGCTAGCGCGGCCCGGCTAGCGGGCGCAGGGCTGAGCTGGCTGCACTTGCGAGGAGAGAATGGGTTCACAGATCAGTGCCGACCTGGTGAAGGAGGTACGTGAGGCTACGGGCGCCGGTGTGCTTGATTGCCGCAAGGCGCTGGAGTCGACAGATGGCTCGCTTGACCAGGCGGTAGCGTACCTGAGGCAGAAGGGGCTGGCGGCCGCAGCCAAGCGGGCGGGACGAGAGGCGTTGGAGGGCGTGGTCGAGGCATATGCCCATCCGGGGAACCGGGTCGGCGTAATGGTGGAGTTGAACTGCGAGAGCGACTTTGTTGCCCGGACCGAAGACTTCGCCGCCCTGGCGCACGATCTGGCCCTTCACATCGCCTTCGCTGCCCCACAGTATATGAGGCGCGAAGATGTGCCCGCTGACGTGACGGAGCGGGAGCAGGCGGTCTTCAGGGCCCAGGCTCTGGAAGAAGGCAAGCCCGAGAACGTTGTCGGCCGCATCGTCGAAGGACGGACGGCCAAGTTCTACCAGGAGGTCTGCCTTCTGGAGCAGCACTTCGTCAAGGACGAGGACCGGACGGTTCAAGAGGTGGTCACTGAAGCCGCCGCCAAGCTGGGCGAGAACGTGATCATCCGGCGCTACGTCCGCTATGAGCTTGGCGAGAAGTCGGACTAGGGGCAGCCGGACGCCGGAGCGCGGGGAGGGGGCTGAGTGACCGCTAAGGGAGGGAGCAGGACCATCACCAAGTACAAGCGGGTTCTGCTCAAGCTGGGTGGTGAGGCTCTGGCTGGTCCGGGCGGCTTTGGTGTCAGCCCCCACATGGCCGAGGAAGTGGCCGCCAAGGTGCAGACGTTGCGTGACCTGGAGGCCGAGGTGGCCATCGTCCTGGGTGCCGGGAACATCTGGCGCGGCCGCAATGGCCTTGAGCACGGGATGGACAGAGCCACCGCCGACCACATGGGTATGCTGGCTACAGTGATGAATGCCCTCGCTCTGGCGGACGCCCTGGAAAGGATCGGCGTCCGGACCAGGGTCCAAACAGCGATAGAGATGCGTGCTGTGGCCGAGCCCTACATCCGGTTGAGGGCGATTCGCCATCTGGAGAAAGGGCGCGCCGTCATCATCGGCGGCGGAACAGGCAATCCCTACTTTACCACTGACACGGCAGCGGCGCTGCGGGCCATGGAGATCGACGCCGATCTCCTGATCAAGGCCACCAAGGTGGATGGTGTCTACGCGGAGGATCCGCACGAGAATCCAGACGCGCAGCGATTCGAGCATCTTACCTACATGAAGGCCCTGGAGATGAGGGTCGGTGTGATGGATGCGACGGCCATATCGCTGTGCATGGAGAACGATCTGCCCATACTGGTGCTGAACCTGTGGCAGCCACGCAGTCTGGAGAAGGCCCTCAAGGGCGAGAGTATCGGTACGCTGATCAGCCAGTAAGGATGGTCCGACTGCGATGATCAATGAACTCCTGACCGAGACGCAGGCCCGGATGAGCAAGACGGTGGAGGCGCTGGAGAATGATCTGCGCTCCATCCGGACCGGGCGCGCTTCGCCGGCCCTGGTTGAGCGGGTGATGGTGGACTACTACGACGTTCCCACGCCTCTCAATCAGCTGGCGGTGATCGCCGTGCCGGAACCGCAGCTGATCACGGTGCGGCCGTTTGACCCGGGTTCGCTTTCTGACATTGAGCGCGGAATACTCAAGTCTGAGCTGGGGCTGACGCCGTCTAACGATGGGCGGATCATCCGCCTGCCCATCCCCCGATTGAGCGAGGAGCGCCGCGAGGAGCTGGCGAAGATTGTGCGACAGCGCGTGGAAGAGGCAAAGGTGGCCTTGCGCAATATCAGACGCGAGTCACTCGATGATATGCGCGAGTTCGAGAAGGAGAAGCTAGTCTCCGAGGACGACTTCTACCGTGGCAAGGACGATCTGCAAGAGCTGATCGACGAGAACACCAAGAAGATCGACGAGATCAGCGAGCGCAAGCAGCGTGAGATCCTGGAGGAGTAGAGAGGCGCAGGACGCCAGCCGGCGCTCCGTGACTGATCTCCATTCGATGTCGTCTCAGCAGACTGAACAAGCGGACGGGCCAGCTCTCGAGAGAGTGCCCAGACATGTAGCCATCATCATGGATGGCAACGGTCGCTGGGCCAAGGCGAGGGGGCTGCCTCGGGCGGCCGGCCACCAGGCAGGTACCGAGAACCTGCGCCGGGTGCTGCGGGCGGCGGTCCGGGCGGGCGTCCCGATTCTGACCATATATGCCTTCTCCACCGAGAACTGGAGGCGCCCCGAGGTCGAGGTGAGAGCGCTGCTTAGTATCCTCGAAGGCGTTATCGACCGCGAGCTGCAGGAATTGCACGGTGAGGGCGTCCAACTGCGTCACGTCGGCCGGCTGGAACGTATTCCCAAGTCGCTTCAGAAGAAGGTGAAGGAGGCGATCGAGCTTACCAGGGACAACGACCGCCTCATCCTGAACGTGGCCTTCGACTACGGCGGGCGAGCGGAGTTGGTGGAGGCAATCCGGCGCATAATAGAAGACGGTGTGCCCGCCGATGAGATCGACGAAGCGACCGTGAGCCAGTACCTCTACACGGCTGGTCTTCCCGATCCTGATCTCATAATCCGCACCAGCGGGGAGATGCGAATCAGCAATTTCCTGATCTGGCAGGGGGCGTATGCGGAGTACTACTCCACACCTGTCCTGTGGCCTGATTTCGATGAGGCCGAACTGATGAAGGCGCTGGAGGAATACGACCAGCGCGAACGGCGCTACGGCCGCGTCTCTGAGCAAGTGGCCGGCTAGGATAGTCACCCGCCGCTAGTTCTTCGGCGCTATCCGTTCACGGAACGGAACTTTCTCTGGAGCACGAGTGGACCAATGCTGCGAACACGTGTATTGACAGCTGTCGTACTCATTCCTGTAGTTGTGCTCCTCATCTACCTAGGCGGGCCCTTCTATCTGGTGTTGCTGGCCGCACTGCTGACTGTGGCCGAGGTCGAGTTTTGCCACATGATGTCCACAGATGGGTACAATCCCTCGCCTGTGTTCGGAGTCGCTCTGCTGTGGATGCTACTGGCAAACGCGCAGTGGGCAGCAGCCGAGCTGCTGGAGCCGGGTTTGATTGTGATCGCGCTGGGAGCCATAACGCATCACATGGCCCACCGAGATCGCTCGCCGGTCGCCGACTGGGCGCTGACGCTCGCCGGCGGCCTCTACCTTGGCCTGTGTGGGGCAGCACTCGTCAGACTGCGGGCGCTGGAGGTGGACGGCCTGCGGTGGACGCTGATCGGCGTGTTCACGATTATGTTCGCCGATAGCGACGCCTACTTCGTGGGCCGCGCGCTGGGCCGCCACAAGCTGGCGCCCCAGCTGAGTCCCGGCAAGACGTGGGAGGGCTACATTGCAGGCGTGATAGGCGGAGCCCTGTGGGCGGCCTTGATGGCCTGGCTGTGGCCCGCCGCCGGGGTCGAGCCGGGAACAGCGGCCCTCCAGGGTGTCCTCCTAGGGCTGATCATCTCCGTCCTGGCGCCGCTGGGTGACCTGGCCGTATCGATGATGAAGCGCCAGGTCGGAGTCAAAGACACCGGGACGATCATCAGGGGGCACGGCGGAGCGCTAGATCGCGTTGACAGCGTGCTCTGGGCCGGAGTGTTGGCATACTACTATGTGCGGCTGGTCGTCGTACTGGCGTGATCCGTGCAGGAGCGGCTGATGCTGCGAGAAGCAACGTGACTGGAGAAGAAGCTATGAGTCAAATGGACATGGCCCAGCTGGACACAAGGACGCTGACAGAGCTGCGGGAGCTGGCTAAGGAGTGGGAGATATCCGGCTTCAGCAGACTCAAGAAGGAGGACCTCATTCTGCGCCTTCTGCGAACTAAGGCGGAGCGGGATGGCCTTCAGTTCGGCGGCGGCGTCCTCGAGATAGTGGACGACAACAAGGGCTACCTGCGCTGCGATCACTACAAGCCGGGCCCCGAAGACGTCTACGTCTCCCAATCGCAGATCCGCCGCTTTGGCCTGCGGACGGGCGATATGGTGGTGGGACAGGTGCGCCCACCCAAGGACAGCGAGAAGTACTACGGCCTGCTGCGCGTTGAGGCGGTCAACGGCATGGACCCGGAGGCGGCGAAGCAGCGCCGGCACTTCGAGTCCTTGACGCCCATCTTCCCGGACGAGCGCTTCAAGCTGGAGATCGATCCCAAGAACCTGACGACGAGGCTGCTGAGCATGATAGCGCCTGTCGGGAAGGGACAGCGAGGCCTGATCGTTTCACCGCCCAAGGCGGGCAAGACGACTGTGCTCAAGCATATCGCCAACGGCATCAGCGCCAGCCATCCCGAGGCCCACCTAATGGTCGTGCTCATCGGCGAGCGGCCCGAGGAGGTCACGGACATGGACCGTTCGGTCGACGCCGAGGTGATCAGCTCGACGTTCGACGAGCCGGTCCGCAGCCACGCCCGGGTGGCGGAGATGGCCCTGGCCAGGGCGAAGCGGCTGACCGAGTCGGAGCGGGATGTAGTGATCCTGCTCGATAGCATCACTCGGCTCTCCCGGGCCTACAACCTGGTAGTTCAGCCCAGCGGCCGGACGCTTTCCGGCGGCCTCGACCCGGCGGCGCTCTATCCTCCCAAGAACTTCTTCGGGGCGGCACGCAACATCGAGGAAGGCGGCAGCCTGACGATCATCGCTACCTGCCTCATCGATACGGGGAGCCGCATGGACGATATGATCTACGAGGAGTTCAAGGGCACCGGCAACATGGAGCTCCACCTGAGCCGCAAGCTGCAGGAGAGGCGTATATTCCCGGCATTCGACATCGAGCGCTCGGGCACCAGGCGCGAGGAGCTGCAGCACGACGAGGAGACGCTGCGGAAGATCTGGGCGATGCGCGAGCGCTTCCTGGATTCGCAGTCGTCCGGCTACAGCGTAGCACAGGCTATGCAGGAGCTGCTACGTGTACTGCGGGGCACGAAGAGCAACGAGGAGTTCCTGGACCTGTTCGCCAAGGCGGAGGAAGCTGGCGGCCGGCGTTAGGCAGAAGTAGGTGCCGGCGCGGCGAGCAGCTCTCTCGGAGCGTGCGCTAGCCGGTCTCTCCCCCGGCCGTCGGCAGGGTGTCCAACGTCTTGCCTCGCAGGGCCCGCCTCATGGCCTCCCGATCGTCCCAGGGGTACTCGGTCGTCCCGAAGCACATACTCTGCTCATGACCCTTGCCGCAGGCGATCACCACGTCGCCGGACCGGGCTATGCGGCAGGCCCTAAGCAGCGCCTCGCCCCGGTCCGGCACGGCCCAAAGATCGGCCCCCTTGCTCTTGCCCTCTTCCTGTGCGGCGGCGACGGTTGCGGCCAGGATCGATTCCAGGCTCTCCGCGCGTGGGTCCTCCGCGGTGACGATCACCAGGTCCGCCAGCCTGCCGGCGATCTGGCCCATCGAGCCCCTCTTGGCCGGGTCACGCAATCCGGCACAGCCGAAGACGGCGATCACCCGGCCCCCATCGCCGGTCAGCCCGCGGGCGGTCTGAAGAGCCTCCTGCAGGGCGTTTGGCGTGTGGGCGAAGTCGACGATCGCGGTGAAGTCCTGCCCCTCATCGATACGCTCCATGCGGCCGGGAACGCCCTCTGCGCTCTCCAGGCCCCGGGCGATGGCGCCGGGGGCTATGCCCAAGGCCACGCCCACCGAGGCCGCGGCCAACGCGTTGAGGACGTTGTAGGCGCCCGGGAGCTGGATCTCAACTTCCACCGTATCCTGGGGCAGATGGAGGGTGAAGCGGGTGCCGGCCGGGCCGGCGACGAGATCGCGGGCCACCACGTCGGCCTCCCCCTCCAGCGAGTAGGCGATCTGCAGGTCGGCTGAGAGCGGGCTCAGGTAGCGATAGGAGTCGTCGTCCTTGTTGAGCACTGCCGCCTTCGGCACTTCCGCCTTCCGGTAGGACGTAGCGAGGCTCTCGAATAGCCGAGCTTTCGCCTGCTGATATGCGCGAAGCGTGCCGTGGAAGTCGAGATGCTCCTGGGTCACGTTCGTCACCACGGCGACGTCGAAGTCGCAGCCGGCGACGCGCTGCTGGGCGAGACCGTGCGAGGTGACCTCGAGCACGGCGTGCGTGGCTCCGGCCTCCACCATCTGCGACAGGAGCGACTGGATGTCCGGGGCGTCGGGCGTCGTTGTGTGCAGGCCAGTGTCGATCTCCCTGGCGCCGATGCGCGCGCTGACTGTGTTGATCATCCCGGCTTCGATGCCGGCTGCGGCCAGAATGGAGTGGGTGAGCTTGGCCGTCGTCGTCTTGCCGTCCGTCCCGGTGACGCCGACGAGCACCAGGTTGCGGGAGGGGAAGCCGTGCCAGGCCGCGCAGAGCCAACCCCAAGCCTCCCTGGCGTCTGGCACCCGGACGTAGGCGAAGGCACCCCAAGGCAGCCCGGGCAGGTCCTGCGGGGGGCGCTCGCCGACCACGGCGACCGCGCCCTCATCGACCGCCTGGGCGATGAACTGATGGCCGTCCACGTACACGCCGGGAACAGCCACGAAGAGATCGCCGGGCTCGACCTGGCGGGAATCGGCGGCAATGCCGTCGACATCCGGGTCGCCGCCAAGCCGGCTGAGTACGGCGGGGAGGGCGTCTACGAGATCGTCTAGCTGCATAACTGCTTCAATACGGAGGAGGTGCCTCGGGGGTTGTAGCTGGGCCAGAGACCCGTTCTCTCAAAGAGAACGGGTCTCCTACGATCTCTGCTAACGCTCAACCACGCCGGCTGGGCGATGAGATCCCGCTCGTCAACTCGCCAAGTGTCCGTTAGTCGTCCGTCTCGACCAGCTCGGCGGCGGGCGACCGGACCTCGCTGGCGGCCGAGCGCAGGCGCTCGCCGAGGGTGTGCAACCTTCCGGCGACGCTGCCGTCCAGCACCTGGTCTCTGACCCGGACGACGATCCCGCCCAATAGCGAGGGATCAACCTCCATGCGCAGGACGAACTCCTGGCCAAAGCGCTCGCGAAGCTGCTTCTTCAGCAGGCTGCGCTGCTCGTCGGAGAGAGCTGTGGCGCTGCGCACCAGGGCCAGCGTACCGGAGGCCTGCGCCTGCTGGCGGGACAGCCGCTCGAACCCAACAGCCGAGTAGGCGGTAGCCATCAACGAAAGGGCAGTCGCCGGATCAGATTCTCCCAGCTCGTCGGCCAGCGAAGACATGGTCTGCGCCTGCTCCGCCGAGATCAGATCCTCGTCCTGGAGCCGATCACTGATTGCTTTGAGGCCGGTCTTCCAGGCGTCGGTCGAACTGCGCTTCTTGGTCATTGAATCGAGTCCGCCGTCCCCACTTCATTGAGGAACTTGTCGATCAGCTTGCGCTGCATCTTCTCGTCCAGGCTCTCCTCTATGACCTTGCGCGTCGCCGCGAGAACAAGGCTGACCACCTGGTCGTGCATGTCGGCCAGGGCCTGCTCGCGCTCGGTCTGGAAGGCCTCTTTCTCCTGGGCCAGGACACGCTGCGACTCCTCGCGGGCTTCCGCCTGAGCCTGCTTCTTCGCCTCAGCCTTGATCTTGTCTGCTTCCTCTTTGGCCTGAGCCAGGATCGTCTCCCGCTCGCGCTCTGCGGCCTCGATGCGCTCGGCGTATACCGCTTCTGCCTGGGCAGCCCGCGCCTGGGCGCGCTCCGCATCCTGCAGGCCCTGCTCTATCTTCGCCCTGCGCTCCGCCAGCATTCCCCCGACACGCCTGAACAGGAGGAAGTAGAGCCCGAGTGCCAGAATCGTGATGTTGACTACCTGGGAGAGGAGGACGCCTGGGTCGATACCAATAGCTTCCAAGGTCCGTCTCCTTTCACTCGGCCAGCGGCACGAACTTGACCGCCAGGGCGACGACGAGCGCATAGATGGCGATGGCCTCGGTGAAGGCGATGGCCAGAATCAGGTTCGTGCTGATCGAAGGTCCGGCCTCCGGATTACGCCCCAGCGCCTCCATGGCCGCGCTCACGAAGCGGCCGATGCTTAAGGCCGGGACAAGAGCACCGAAGACGATGGTCAGCCCAGCGATCAGATTCGGGTTGGTCAGTGCTTCCTGCATTCCTCTGCTCCTTTCAGTCCACTGGTTCGGGGTCAGGCGGCGTGTGCCCTCAGTGCTCGTCGCCGTGGTGGGCAATCGCTGCCATCGAGAACGATACAGTAAGCGTGGCGAATATGAACGCCTGAATGAAGCCTACAAAGAGCTCCAGTCCCATGAACGGGAGCGAGGCGACGAAGGGCATCAAGAAGGCGATGACGAACAGCAGCACCTCGCCGGCGAAAATGTTGCCGAAGAGACGGAAGGAGAACGAAACGATCTTGATCAGCTCGGCGAAGAACTCGAGGGCGCCGGGGAAGAGGTTGAGCAGCCTGGTCACGAGCTCCATGGCGCCCGGCCTCTTCTGGCCGGCCGGCGGCCTGAAGAACTGGATCAGGGGGACGATGGGGAAGTAACGATCGATGAAGCGCCAGCCGACCGCCCGGAAGCCGAAGACCTGCGTCCAGACAACGGAGACTACTGCCAGGGCCATGGTCGTGTTCAGGCCTGTGTTGGCGGAACGGAGGAGATGGGCGTGCTCGACGTGCTCGCCGTGCCCCACCTCGATCCAGATGCTGCCGTAGCCGGGCAGTAGGCCCATCCAGTTGGAGACCGTTATGAACAGGAAGAGTGTGCCCACGACGGGCACGAGCTTGCTCGCGTGATGCCCTGCGGACGATTCGACGAAGTTCTGCAGCATCTCCACGATCATCTCCACCACGTTCTGGAGGCCGCTGGGGATCAGCTTCATCTTCCTAGTCGCCAGGAAGGAGACGACGAGCAGGACGATCATCGTCAGCCAGGTGGCGAGCATCGTGTTGGTGACAGGGACGGGGCCGACGTAGAAGAGCTTCTCCGCCGCCAGTGCCACGTGGGGCAGGTCAACCTTGAGCGCATCGGATATCATGGGGATAACGATGTTCGCCGCCATAGCCAGGACGGCCAGGACGATGACCACCATACATCCCGGATTGCCCTTCTTCTTCGCCTCGGCCTCGGCGGGCTCTTCTGCGCTTTCGGTCGGCGCCACGTTCTCTTCGCTCACTCAGATTCCTCCGCACTGCCATTGGCGGGCGGCCGGACCGCCTGGACCTCCTTCACCAGCGCCGATCCCAGGCGGTAGGCGCCAGCCGTACCCGCAACCAGGCCCAGCGCCGCCAGGAGCAGCGTGCCCCAAGGGCTGGAGCCCAGCCAGCTATCGATCAACGTTCCGACGAAGAAGCTGACCAGTACCGGGGCTGAAAGCACCAATCCGAGGCGTGTGGCCAGCCAAAGAGACTTGCCAACGCCGGGACCGGCTCCGGCAGTCGGCACGCCGGCCTGCTCTGCCGCGATCCGCCGGATCAATGTGGCGGCGACTTGGTAGGTGCTGTACGCCGCCAGGAACACTCCGGCGAGAGATAACACGAACGTGGCCCAGGGGGCTGTGTTCCACCGAGAGTCGATCCACATCCCCAGTGCCAGGCAGACGCCGATCGAGACTACGACGGTGAGACCGACCTGCACGGCGAGGCCAAGAGACTCGGCGGCGCCCTTGAAACTGATGCCACGACTCATGCTTCGCTCACGAGCCGGGGATGATAGCCCCGGCAGCCTGCTCAATCAAGGGCAGGAGCAGCATGGGAACGATGCCCAGCAGCACCACCCCTACCACGGACACGAGCACCGTAGCGCGGACCGGCCGGGCCACGGCCACGTCTTCATCGCGCTGCGGGTCCAGCAGGTACATCTGGCGGACGACCTGCAGGTAGTAGTAGAGCGATATGACGCTGTTGACGACGGCGATGACCACCAACCCGATCAGCCCCCGGTCTACTGCGGAGAGGAACAGACCCACCTTGCCGACGAAGCCTGCCAGTGGCGGGATGCCGGCCAGCGAGAGAAGGAAGAGCAGCATTGCCAGCGCCAGTCCCGGCGAGCGCTGGGCTAGGCCGGCGTAGTCTCCGATATCCTCACCGGACTGGCCGCGCGACATGGCCACGACGACGGCGAACGCGCCCAGATTGGCGAACAGGTAGGCTCCGAGGTAGAAGAGGAGGGGGACCAGGCCGCCTGTGGAGAGGGAGGCTACGCCGATCATCAGGTAGCCCGCCTGCGCGATGCTGGAGTAAGCGAGCAGCCGCTTGATGTTCCGCTGCCAGATCGCGGTCAGGTTTCCTACGGTCATCGTCACCGCGGACAGGGCGAACAGCAGGGCTACCCAATTTGTCTGCACCTCGCCGGGGAAGGCGAAATAGAGGAAGCGGGCCAGGACGCTGAAGCCGGCCACCTTCGGCCCCAGCGAGAGGAAGGCGGTAACCGGGGTAGAGGCTCCCTCGTAGGCGTCGGGCGCCCACTGGTGGAAGGGCACAGCGGCGATCTTGAAGCCCAGGCCGGCCATGACCAGTACCAGCACAGCCAGGATCATTCCATTGCCGACGGAGCCGCCGGCCAGCCCGGCAGCTACCCCGTCCAGGCTGGTGGAGCCGGTGAGCCCGTAGAGCAGAGACAGGCCGTAGAGCATCACCGCCGAGAGCGTGGCGCCGTAGAGGAAGTACTTGATGGCCGCCTCGCTGGAGCGCTTGCTCTCGCGCACGTAGCCGGTGAGCACGTAGGAGGCGATGCTCAGAAAATCGAGGCCCAGAAAGACGAGGACGATGTCACTGGCGCCGGTAAGGATACTGATAGCCAGTGTGGCGAAGAGCAGGAGGGAGTAGAACTCACCCCGGCGGCTGGCCCTCTCCTTCATGAAAGGACCCGAGAAGAGGACGACGATGGCCACGGCGACCAGGGCCAGCATCTTGGCCACCAGCGACAGCCCGTCGACGGCCAGCACGCCCAGGACCACGTCGGGCTCCCGTCCCAGCAGGCTGACGGAGGCCACCAGCGCGGCGGCCAGGCCGGCCAACGCGGCGTACGGTGCCCAGCCGCTGTCCGATTCGCGCGGCCGGAGGGCGTCGACCAGCATGATCACTAGGCCGGCGACGAGCAGGACCAGTTCCGGTGAGAGTTGCCAGGCGGTCAGTGCCAAATCCACTCTTGTTTCTCCAATTGTCGAGAGCCCTGATAGCCGCGACCAGACGTCACTGGATTGCGGCCAGGAACTCGCTCACTCCCGTATGGATGATCTGTAGAATGTACCCGGGTGCGATGCCGAATCCCACGATGAAGATGCACATGAAGGCGAGCGCGAACTTCTCCGCCGCAGAGATGGGCGGTAGGCCGCGGAACTCCTCCTTCAACGGGCCGAAGAAGACCATGTAGGTGAATCTCAAGATGTAGGCTGCAGTGACAACCACGCCAATCAGCGACAGGATGGCTACGAGCGGGAAGGCCTTGTAGGTGCCCATGAGCACCTGGAACTCGGCCACGAAGCCGCTCAAGCCCGGCATGCCCATCGACGAAAGGCCGGCGATGATGAACGCGGCGGCGACGAGCGGCAGCTTGCGGGCCAGGCCGCCCAGCTCGGGGAGCTGGCGCGTGTGCGTGCGGCGGTAGATCAGTCCCACGACGGCGAAGAAGATCCCCGTCATCACGCCGTGGGAGAACATCTGCATCACGGCCCCGGATAGGCCGAGCTGAGCACCCTCGGGGCTTGAGCCCAGGGCGCAAATCGTGGCCACGCCCATGGTCACGTATCCCATGTGGCTGACGCTCGAGTAGCCGATGACGTACTTGAAGTCGCGCTGGGCGAAGGCGACGGTGGCCCCATAGACGACGTTGATCACCGTGAGAATGACTATCCAAGGGAGCCACACCTGCGCTGCATCCGGCAGCAGGAGCACACCAACGCGCAGCGCGGAGTAGGCCCCCATCTTCATCAACACGCCGGCGTGCAGCATGCTGACTGCAGTGGGCGCGGCGACGTGGCCGTCCGGCGACCAGGTGTGGAAGGGCCACAGGCCGCCCAGAACGTCGAAGCCGACGAAGATGGGCAGGAAAAGCAGGGTCTGCAGGCCAGGCTCGAAGCCGGCCTCCGCCAGCTTGAGAAGGTCGAATGTGCCCAGCCCGGCGTCGACGTAGGCGACGATCACGCCGGCCAGGGCGATCGAGCTTCCGATCAGCAGGTAGAGCGTCAGCTTCATCGCCGCGTACTCTTTGCGCGTCGTGCCCCAGATGCCGATCAGCAGATACATCGGCAGCACGGCCAGCTCGTAGAATACGAACAGCAAGAAGAGGTCGAGCGCGACGAACGTGCCGAACACGCCGGTGACCAGCAGAAGAAGCAGGGCGAAGAACTCCCGCGGCCTCTGCTCCCGCACCCAGGATACGAGCACCCCGGCGAAGATGATCACGCCGGTCAGCAGCACCAGCGGCAGGCTGATTCCATCGACGCCCACGTGGTAGGAGGTGCCGATGGCCGGGATCCAGGCGAACTGCTCCTCGAACTGAATGCCGCCCGCGGCCGTATCGTAGGTGAAGAAGGCATAGATCGAGCCCAGGCAGGAGATGGCGGAGGCGATGGCAGCGACCAGTTTGATGTCGTTGTGGCGGTGCTTGGGAAGCGCCATGATGATCAGCGCCCCAACCGCGGGGGAGAAGACTATGATGCTCAGCAGAGGGAGTTCCATTTGCAGAAAGACTCCTTACAAAGCCGTCGCTTTGGCTGTGCTAGTGCAGGATCTGCGCCAGGTTCTCGACCAGCGAGTGCATGAATCCGTTGATCGGCGCCAGTATGGGCATGGGATAGATGCCGAAGATGACCATCGTGACTACCAGTGGCCAGAGCGTTGCCTTCTCCCAGGAAGTCATGTCGGGCAGGCTGGCCCAACGTTCCTTCGGCTGGCCCAGGAACATATGCTGCACGATCTTCCACAGGATGTAGCCTGCGGTGAAGACGATGCCCAGACCGCCGATGATCGCGTAGAGCGGGATGGTGCCGAAGGCGCCCCGGAAGACGAACAGCTCGCTCCAGAAGCCGATCAAACCCGGCAGGCCGAGCGAGGCCAGGCAGGTGACGAGCATCATGCCGTAGTAGTAGGGAATCTGGACCCCCAGGCCTCCGAAGTCCCTCAGCTCCCTGGTGTGGGCCCGGTCGTAGATCATACCCACCAGGAAGAACAGGCCTCCCGTAGTGACGCCGTGTGTGAACATCTGCATCGCCGCGCCGTTCAGCCCCAGGTTGGCGCTCTCTAGGTAGTCACCGCCGAGGTAGATACCGGCCGCCCCCGCGCACAGGCCGAGGAGCACGTAGCCCATGTGGCTGACCGAGGAGTAGGCGATGAGGCGCTTCAAGTCCCACTGGGCCATGCAGACCATTGCTCCGTAGACGATGCTGATCACAGCCAGTATCGGCAGGATGGGTATGTCCACCACGAAGCGGCCAAATACCTGGGGGAACATCGAGAGCGGCATGCGCACCAGGCCGTAGGCCCCGAGCTTGAGCAGCACGCCGGCCAGCAGAACGCTGCCGCAGACAGGCGCCTCGGTGTGGGCATCGGGGAGCCAGGTGTGGATGGGGAAGGAAGGCAGCTTGATGGCGAAGGCGATGAAGAAGCCGAAGAAGGCCAGCGACGCGGCGCCGATGTTGTCCGCCCAGGGTTGAGCCGCCGCAGCTTCAATGATGTTGAAGGTGTCCGTCTTCAGGTAGACGGCAATGATGGCCAGGAGCATGAGCACGCTGCCGGCGAGCGTGAACAGGAAGAACTTGATCGCCGCATACTCGCGCCGCGGCCCTCCCCAAAGCGCGATCAGGAGCAGCATCGGTACCAGCCCGATCTCCCAGAAGACGTAGAAGAGCACGAAATCGAGCGACAGAAAGACGCCCATCATGCCCATCTCCAGCAGAAGGAGGCTGATGAAGTACTCCTTGACCCGCTCCTTGATGGTGAAGTTGGAGTAGAGGCCGGCCAGCAGCGAAAGCACGGAGGTCAGCATGACCATGGGCAGGCTGAGCCCGTCTATCCCCATTGTGTAGCGGCTGTTCAGCACCGGGATCCACTCGTAGTCCTCCTGGAACTGGATGCCGCCCAGATCCTGGTCGTAGTTGACCCAGAGCAGGATAGCCAGCAGAACCGGAACGACCGCGAAGGCGATCGACAAACGGCCGATCAGTTCCTCCTGCCCCTTCTTGAACACAAGGATGATCAGGGCTCCCACCAGCGGGACGAAAGTGATCGCGCTCAGGATTGGAAAATCCATCTACCCAATACCCCCTTAGCAGACAGCTTGAGACTCTCTCCCCGGGCGACCGGGCGCGGGGCGACGATTACCAGTTCAACCATTGCGTGCCGACGAGATAGACGGCGACCAGCGCCACGACGGCGACCAGAGAAACGATCAAATAGGCTTGCACCTGACCGGACTGGACGCGACGCAGCCGCTTTCCCGCCAGCGTCGTGGCATTGCCGGTCAGGTCTACGGCTCCGTTGACGACGGTCGTATCGAACCAGCGATTGGCGCTGGCGACGATGCCCGCCACCTTGCCGACGAGGTTGAAGAAGGCATCGATGACGGCTTCGTCGACATACCTGTTTAGCAGGTCGGAGGCCGTGCGTCCCAGCCAGCCCGCGCCGTTCAGAGCGCCATCGACTATCGTGCTGTCGAACCAGGCGAAGGCCCGGGAGATGGCGATCGAAGCGCCGATGAACGTCTTTTGATAGAGCTCGTCGAACATGGCGCGCCGGCGGAAGAACTCGTACAGCCAGCCCATATGGATCTTGCGCAAGGCGCGCTCGAGCGGGTCGAGCTGGTCCGCGCTCTCGATAGGCTGCCACCTGGCATAGACGAACCAGCCGACGGCCAACCCGCCCAGGGCGAAGGCGAGGCCGATCGCCAGCGGCGCCCAGTTGTAGGCATCGCCACTCCCTCCAGCGGTGGGAGCGAGCGAGGCGAGCTGCCCGGCGGCCGCGTGGTGCTCCAGGTGCACGTGCTCCTCGATGGTCGTCTCCACGAAGCCGTGCACCCAGTTCGGCACCAGCGGGCCGATGACCGGCAGCTCGTCCGGGATCCCGGCCCAGCCGAGGCTTACCGCGAAGACGGCGAGGACAATCAGCGGCACAGTCATCGAATGGACGCTCTCGGGTGCGTGCTCGGCCGCCTTCGTCCGCGGCTTGCCCAGGAAGGTCATCGAGATCTGGCGGGCGGTGTAGAAGGCCGTCAGGCCGGCGGCGAAGACAAGGATCCCGAATATGATGGGCTTGATCTCGTAGGCCATGGCCAGGATCTCGTCCTTCGACCAGAAGCCGGCCGTGATGAGCGGGAATCCGGAGAGCGCCAGCGCGCCCGCCACGAAGGTCCAGAAGGTGCGCGGCATGCGCTTCCACAGCCCGCCCATGTTCTTCATGTCGTTCGCGTCGAACCGCTGGTGGGCTTCGTGGCCGTGCGGCGACGCCGGCGAGTGGACGTGGTGGTGGCCGTGCTCCATACCGTGGATCACCGACCCTGAAGCCAGGAACAGGAGCGCTTTGAAGAAAGCGTGGGTGATCAGGTGGAACACCCCGGCCACGTAGGCTCCGATCTGCAGCGCCGGGTCGGTCGCCGCGGCGCCCAGGCCGAGCGCGGCGATCATGTAGCCCAGCTGGCTGATCGTGGAGAAGGCAAGCACGCGCTTGATGTCGTCCTGGAAGACGCCGATGATGGCCCCGAAGAGCGCAGTGATGGCGCCGATCCAGAGCACGATGCCCGGCGCCAGGCTAGCTGCGGCGAGCGTCAACGGCCACATGCGGGCTACCAGGTAGACGCCGGCCGAGACCATCGTGGCCGCGTGGATCAGCGCGGAAACCGGGGTGGGGCCCTCCATCGCGTCCGGCAGCCAGACGTGCAGCGGCACCTGGGCGCTCTTGCCGACCGTGCCGCCGAAGATCAGAATCGCTATCGTCGGCAGTGCCGGTAGGTGAAGCCCCAGGACGTTGATAGTGGTCTCGCTCAGATGGACCAGCGTCTCCGGGCTGAGGACGTCTTCGAACTGGAGCGATCCGGCGGCGGAGTAGAGGGCCACAAGACCCAGCAGGAAGAACAGGTCGCCCACGCGTGTGGTGATGAACGCCTTCAAGCCCGCCTTGAGCGCCGACTCCTTCTCGAACCAGAAGCCGATCAGGAGGTAGGAGCAGAGCCCCATGACCTCCCAGAAGATGAAGAGCATGAGCAGGTTGCCGGAGACAACCAGCCCGAGCATCCCGGTGGCGAACAGGGCGATGTAGCAGAAGAAGCGGGCGTACCGCTTGTCCTGCTCCGGTGTACCGTAGTTCATGTACCCCACGCTGTAGATGAAGATCATCAGGCAGACGATGGGCACCATGAAGAGCATGACCCCTGTGAGCGGATCGATCCAGACGCTGGCCTGGAAACTGCCGGAGCCTGTGGGAATCCAATCGGCCGAGTCCAGCCAGGCGTGCTCTCCGCCGCCCACCGGCTTCAGGACGGCCGCCCAGAAGACCACCTGCGAGAGGACCAGCGAGAAGCAGACTGCAGTGATGGCCAGGATGTGGCACAGCTGGTTGTCCCGTCGGGCCCATAGGGCGATGATCAGGAAGGCGAGGAATGGGAATACCGGGATGAGCCAGGCCAACCTCAGGATGACTTCGGGAAGCGAATCGAACATGACCACCTCGGTGTCTAGCCCTTCAGTAGATCGACCTCTTCTAGAACGACCGTGTCCCGGCTGCGCCAGATAGCGATAATCAAGGCCAGCCCGACGGCCGCCTCAGCAGCGGCTACGACGTACACGAACAGGGCGAATGCCTGGCCCGTCGCCCCAGCCGGCTCCAGGTGGCGCCAGAAAGCGACCAGATTGACGTTCACGGCGTTCAGCATCAGCTCGATGCCCATCAGGATGGCGATGGCGTTGCGCCTGGCCAGCACCGCGTAGGCGCCGATGCAGAACAGAGCTGCGGAAAGGATCAGGTACCATTCCAGAGGCACCATCATCGTCGCTCCCTTGCGATTGTCACCGCGCCGATCAGCGCTACAAGAAGTAGAACGGATGCCACCTCGAAGGGCAGGACGAAGCCCTCCGGGTCCAGCAGCGTGCGGCCCAACAGCTGTATCGAGTCCTCGGGCACCGAGCCCGCCGCCTGGCCCCAGTCGTGGCCCAGCAGGACCAGGCCGAGGACGGCGAACAGCGCCACTGCGGCGATCGCCCCGATCCACCACTGCCGGTTCACGGGATCGAGTTCAGGGCTCGCCATGCGCCTGGTCAGCATGATGGCGAAGACGATCAGGATGGCTATGCCGCCAACGTAGATGAATAGCTGCACGGCTGCCAGGAAGGGGGCCTCGAGGAGAACGTACAGCCCGGCTATACCAAAGAAGGTGAGGATCAGAAAGAGCGCTGCGTGGAAGATGTTGCGCCGGGTCACTACCTGTAGCGCCGCGCCCAGCGTGATCAGGCCGAATATGACGAAGAGGATCGGTTGGATTTCTTCCATAGCCCTTGTCCTGTCCTGGTAGCTGTCAGCAGTCAGCTGTCAGCACTCTATCAGTTTATCGCTGTCCGGTGACCCTCCCGACGAGCCCGAGCAGCGTCCTACTTGTGTGCTGTCCCGGTCTGGGTGACCAACTGCGCCCGGCGGCCGCTGCCTGCTATCTGCCTGCTGCTATCGACTGACCGCTCGCGCTGCGGGCCCTGCGCCCAGATACCGTCAGCACTATGGCCGTCCCGATTAACAGGGCGACGTTTGCTGTCAGCAGCGAAACTGGTCGCACCCAGCCTGCGACACCTGAGGCGGGGACGGCGGAATCGACCAGGGCGATGACGCATATGTTCACCAGCGCCAGCGGCACCAGGAACTTCCAGTTGAAGCGCAGCATCTGGTCGATGCGCAAGCGGACCATGGTCCCGCGCAGCCACATGAACAGGAAGAAGACGGCCAGCGTCTTCAGCAGGAGCCACAGCGAGCCGAGGACCGGGATCGTATCCACGAACGGCCCCCGCCAGCCGCCCAGGAACAAGGTGGCGACTATGGCGCAGAGGGCCGTGTTGTTGATGAACTCAGATAGGTAGAACTGGCCGAACTTCATGCCGCTGTACTCGACGAAATAGCCGGCGACGATCTCCGAGTCCGCCTCGGCCAGGTCGAACGGCACGCGCCCCACCTCAGCCAGCGAGGCGACGAGGAAGAGCATCGCCGTCACCGGCATGGCGAAGACGAAGGCCACGTCCTGAGCCTCGATGATATCCTGCATCGAGAACGAGCCGGCGACCATCACCACAGCCAGGATGGCCAGCACCTGGGGTATCTCATAGCTGATCAGCTGGGCGATGGCCCGCAGAGCGCCGATCAGCGAGTACTTGTTGTTCGAGCCCCAGCCCGCCATCATCAGCGAGACCAGGCCGCCGGCGCCCAGCGAAAGGACATAGAGAATGCCGATGTTCAGATCGGCACCGATGAGCCCGCTGCCCAGCGGAATCACCGCCCAGATGGCGATGGCCACACTGAGGATCACCACCGGCGCTGCGTTGAAGACCCAGCGGTCAGCCGCGGCCGGCACGACGTCTTCCTTGGTCAGCATCTTGATCGCGTCGGCGATCGTCTGGAAGATGGCGTAGGGGCCGGCGTAGACGCCGGAGGCATTCGGGCCCAGCCGGTCCTGCATGCGGGCGACCACTTTGCGCTCGGCCCAGATTAGGAAGATCACGATGATGATGGGCAGCAGCGCCAGCACCAGCCCCGCTCCGGCCAGGGAAACGATGCGCAGCCAGGGGTCGGGCAGGCCGGTGCTCGCCAGCACGTCCCCCAGCCAGTTGCCGATGTTGACGATCAGGTCCTTGGCGAAGTCCACCGCTGTCCTCCTGCAGGCAGGTCTACGACCACTCCAGCCCGCCCTTGCGCCAGACGTAGCCCAGCGCCGCCAGTAGGATAAGGATGAAGACGATGCCCTCCAGCGCCGCGTACAATCCCAGCGCCTTGTAGGCGACGGCCCAGGGCAGAAGCAGAACGGCCTCCACGTCGAAGATCAGGAAGGCCAGGGCGAAGAGATAGTACTGGACCTTGAACTGCACCCAGGTCTCACCACGGGTCTGGATGCCGCATTCGTAGGTCTCTGCCTTGCGGGGATTCGGCTTCTTCGGGCGTAGGATGTAGGCAATGGCGATCGGGGCGATGCCGATAAAGAGAGCGACAATGAGAAAGACGCCGACGAAAGCGAATTGGTCAAGCATGTGCCCTCCGGGGGTTGATTCTGGCACAAACCGGGCGACATTATAGCATGACTGCTAGCAGACCGCCAATGCGGTACTGTATCACTGGTGGCCGATGGAGTCAAGTAGGGCAGGGAGCGGGCACCTGAGAAGCGCAGAGCTGCTTCCTCCTGTAGGTACAGAGACCCGTTCTCTTGGAGAGAACAGGTCTCTTCCGTGTGTTTTGCATGCACCCCTTCACGTGATATAATCTCGCGTCAGGGAGCGGGCATGGCGAGTGATCGGCTGTATCGCGCCGAGGGGATCGTGGTGCGACGGCGCGAGCAGGGCGAGGCGGACCGGGTGCTCACGCTCTGTACGCCCGCCGGCAAATTCGACGTCATCGCCAAGGGGGCCCGCAAGCTGGCCAGCCGCAAGGCCGGCCATATCGAACTCTTTAGCTGCTCCAGCTTCGTAGTCTCGCGCGTCGCCAACTCCTGGGACATCATAAGCCAGGCGGAGACGATCGAAGCGCACGAACCGCTGCGGGACGATATGCTGCGTGGAGCCTACGCCCGCTATGCGGTGGAACTGTACGATCGCTTCTTCACCGACGAGCAAGGCGGGCCTGCCGTCTTCGATCTGCTCAACCACACCCTGAGCTGGCTGGGCAGCGACGACGACCTGGAATTGGCGACTCGCTTCTACGAGCTGCACCTGTTGGCGCAGGCGGGCTTCCGGCCGGAGCTCGACCGCTGCGTCGGCGAGCACGAGTCTCCTGTGCCGCTGCGCCCGGCAGACGTAGATGCGGCACACCAGTTTGGCTTCGATCCGGAGAGGGGCGGCGGCCTCTGCTCCGGCTGCTACGCAGCGAGCAAGAGCCTGCCGCATGTGCTGCCGCTCTCGGCTGGAGCACTCGACCTGCTGCAGCGCTGCCAGCGCAAATCGTACGGCGAGCTGCGGCGGGAAAGAGTCGATTGCGCTGTTCATGTGGAGGCAGAGCGGGTACTGCAGAGGTACATCACTCATCACCTGGAGCGAAGCCTGAAGAGCGCCGCCTTCCTGCGGCGCTTGAAGGGGAATCCGGCCGCGCGCGCGGCTTAGGGTCACCGCGGCCTGTATGTGAGCGGAATGGGCAGGAGCAAGGAGGAACATCGATGAAGGCACGGAAGCTGGTTCGCCTGGCGGCAGCGGCGGTGGTCGGGCTTGGTCTGGTTCTGGCCGTGGGGCTACTGCTGAACGGCGCAGGGACGGCTGTTGCAGCGGCGCCGGCAGAGGGTATCCCGCGCCTGCTGGCGAACGGCGCCATCACTCGCTACGTTGCAGTGACGGGAACGGACACAGGAAGCGGGGCCACCGCCTGCATCAACCCCGCTAGCCCCTGTCGTACGATCCAGTACGCAATCGACGAGGCGGCCAGCGGCGACGAGATCCTCATCGCCACGGGGGTGTACACCCGCAACGGCGAACCGCGCGTGGCCCACGTCGTGGACAAGGGGCTGACCCTGCGCGGCGGCTACAGCGTCGACTTCGGTAGCCGGGCCCCGGACACCTACGCGACCACCCTCGACGGAGAGGGCGTGGGGCCCGTAGTCTGGGTGTGGGCGCAGGCAAACACGGCCGGGATCACGCCAACGCTGGAGGCGCTTCGCGTGACGAATGGCGTCGTCGAGCCCGGCGCGGGCGGAGGCGTATACGTGCAGGGCGATGCAGCCCACCCCATCTACCCGATTATCACTGGCTGCGTCGTCTACAGCAACGCGGCGTCGCTGGCCGGGGGAGGGATCTATGTTGTGTACGCCAGCGGCGGCCAGTTGACGGCCAACGAGGTGTACTCGAATGCCGCCCATGGCGCCTCCTCGCCGTGGAACGGCGGAGGAGGAATCGGGATCGTTGAGTCTGATGGCATCACGCTGACCCGCAATCGGATCTACAGCAACACAGCCCCCTGGGGCGGCGGCGTAGTAGTACATGTGAGCGACGACGTTGCGCTGGTGGAAAACGAGATCCACGGCAATACCTCCAGCGATTCCAGCTACGGCGGCGGCGGGGTGCGCGTTGAGAGCAGCTATCGCGTCACGCTTAGCGGGAACGAGATCTACACCAACACGGCGCACTTCGGCGGCGGGGTCTTTCTCCTTACCAGCCCAGCTGCCACTCTGACTGCCAACGCTATCTATGACAACCACTCTGAGCAGGGGGGCGGGGTCAAGGCGCAGGACAGCCAGGGCAGCGCGATATCGGACAACGACATCTACTCGAACACGAGTTCCCTGGCGAGCGGCGGGGTATGTCTCGGTAGCGGCGACGGCACGACAATGAGTGGCAACCGGATCCGGGGCAACACATCCCAACGAGATGGTGCCGGCTTGAGCGTCGGCCAGACGGATGGCGTCACTATCACCAACAACTGGGTTGCCGAAAACGTCATTGTGCAGGGCGGCTACGTGGGAGCTGGAATCCACATCGAGGGCTCGAACGCTGCCCTGCTGCACAACACGGTCGCCCGCAACAGCGGAGGCGACGGCAGTGGGGTGTATGTGGAGGCGTTCATGACCACCTACAGCACCGCGGCCCTCACCAACACCATTATCGTCAGTCAGACCGTGGGCCTGTTCGTTGCCGCTGGCAACGAGGCGGTCCTCGACACCACGCTGTGGGGAATGGGTGACTGGGCGAACGGGACGGACTATGGTGGCGGGGGCACCATCTCCTTCGTCGATGTGGATCATATGACGGGGGATCCCGGCTTCATCGACGCCGACGGCGGCGACTACCACATCGGCAGCCAGTCCGCCGCACGCGACACGGGAGTAGACGCCGGCGTGACCGATGACATCGACGGCGAGGCCCGTCCTTTCGGCGCGCCTGACATCGGCGCGGATGAGGTACAGTGCCACGTGCGCATTGGCAGCACCTACTATGCCACCGTCCAGGACGCGGTCGACGCGGCCAGCCAGGATGACCTGATCCAGGTGGCCGGCACCTGCTACGCCTCTCAGTCCGGGCCGATGGTCAACATCGGCGAGACGTTGACCCTGCGGGGCGGGTACAGCGGCGACTTCTCGGCCTGGGACCCGGACGCCTATCCGACCACGCTAGACGCGCTGGGCTACGGCGGCGTTGTGCGCATCTCCGGCGACTACAGTCCGACGCTCGAGGCGCTGCGCGTGACGAACGGCAACTCCAGCAATGGCGGCGGTATCGAATCGAGCGACGCCCATCCTGTGATCAGCGGCTGTCAGATCCTATCCAACCGCTGCAGCGGGAGCGGCGGCGGTGTCTACCTGGCCAACAGCGACAACGCATCGCTGGTCAACAGCGCCGTCCTGAGCAACGCGGCCCAGAGCGGCCTGAAGCTGGGCGGCGGGCTGTTCGCTCAGGGCACGTCCGGTCTGGTTCTGGTGAACAACATCCTGGCCGACAACTCGGTGGGCTCCGGTGGCGGCGGCAGCGCGGTCTACCTGAACGGATCTGATGCCCGCCTCTGGCACACCACGATTGCGCGCAACCGCGGCGGCGCTGGGAGCGGCGTCCTGCTGGTCAACAACAGCACAGGGGAATTCACGAACACGATCCTCGTCAGCCACACGGTCGGCCTACAGACGGCGTCGAACTCCGCGGCCACCCTCACCGCCACGCTGTGGGGGAACGGACCGTGGGGCAACGGCACCGACACCACTGGTGTCAGCATCACCACTGGCACGGCCAACTGGTGGGCTCTTCCGGCCTTCGTCGACTACGAGAACCTGGACTACCACCTCGGCGCCGGCTCGGCCGCCTTCGACAAGGGGGTATCGACAAGCATCTGTACCGACATCGACGGCGATCCGCGCTCCGTGGGCACGGCGCCCGACCTGGGCGCCGACGAGGCGTTGCCGGTGCTTTCGGTCTCCAAGGCCGGCCCGGCGCTGGCCGATCCCGGAGAGTTGATCACCTACACGCTGACACTGACCAACTCCGGCGTCGTCACTGCCTCTGTTATCGTCACCGATTCGGTGCCAGTGGGTGCCTACTTCGTGTCGGCTGGCAATGGCTCCGAGGCCGGCGGCGTGGTCACCTGGGGCAGCTTCGACGTGCTGGCAGGGGAAGTCGTCTTCCAGACGTTCAGTGTGACTGCTACACAGTCCATCAGCAACACGGACTACGTGGCCACCGCGCTCGGCCTGCCCCCGGTCGCCGGCGCGGTCGCGGTCCATACAGAAATCGAGTACCGGGTCTACCTGCCTCTCGTGCTGCGCAGCTACTGAATGATGAAGGTGCCGGGCACTTGTCAAGTGGTCGGCACCTTCGCCTCTGCTAGTCGTGCGGTAGGATCTGGCCGCGTAGGGGCGAGGCATGCCTCGCCCCTACTGCATCGCTGTCCGACTTGCGGGCGGGCTTCAAACCCGCCCCTGCGCGCGACCCCTTCCTTTTCCGGCCTCCGCCCGGGTGGTATAATGGCATCCAATCCGCAGCCGAGGGGGATATGGCCAAGCCACTGACGTTCCAGCAAGTGATCCTGCGCCTCCAGGAGTTCTGGGCCGAGCGGGGCTGCCTGATCTGGCAGCCCTACAGCGAGAAGGTCGGTGCCGGCACTATGAACCCCGCCACCGTCCTCCGCGTCCTCGGCCCTGAGCCCTGGAACGTGGCCTACGTCGAGCCCTGCTACCGGCCGGACGACGGCCGCTACGGTGATAACCCGAACCGCATGCAGATGCACACCCAGTTCCAGGTGATCCTCAAGCCGGACCCCGGCAATCCGCAGGAGATCTATCTGGACAGCCTGTACGCGCTGGGCATCGAGCGGGAAGAGCACGACATCCGCTTCGTCGAAGATAACTGGGAGAGCCCGGCGCTGGGCGCCTGGGGGCTGGGCTGGGAGGTCTGGCTGGACGGGCTGGAGATCACCCAGTTCACCTACTTCCAGCAGGCGGGCGGCTTCACGCTCGATCCGGTCTCGGTGGAGTTGACCTATGGGCTGGAACGGATCTGCATGTTCCTGCAGGGCGTTCGCTCCGTCTGGGAGATCGATTGGGACGGCCGGCGGACGTACGGCGACGTACTGCTCCAGCCGGAGATCGAGCACTGCCGCTACGACTTCGATCTGGCGAATGTCGAGCGGCTCACTCAGCTGTACGATATCTGCGAGGCGGAGGCGGTCAATTGCCTTGCCGCCGGCCTGGTGACCCCCGCTCACGACTACGTCCTCCGCTGCTCGCACACGTTCAACCTGCTCGATGCCCGGGGCGCGATAGGCGTCACCGAGCGGGCCACCTACTTCCGCCGCATGCGCGATCTCTCCCGCCAGGTTGCTCAAGCCTACGCCGCGGAGAGGGAGCGACTGGAGTATCCGTGGCTGCCCGAGCGGTCGGCTCCTGGCAGTCAGCAGTCAGCCGCAGATGAGTTGAAGCCGGCGAAGAAGGCGCAAGACTTCGTGCTGGAGATCGGCACGGAGGAGCTGCCGCCGGGGGACGTGGACGAGGCGCTGGCTCAGCTGAGAGAGCGCGTCCCTGCCCTCCTGGCGGAGGCCAGGCTGGAGCACGAAGGCGTGCGCGTGGTGGGCACACCCCGGCGGCTTGCGGTTCTGGTCGAGTCCCTGGCGCCGCGACAGCGAGCCATCGAGGAGATCGTGCGCGGCCCTTCCGCCGCCGCCGGCTTCGGCGACGACGGCAAGCCGACGAAAGCTGCCCAGGGCTTCGCCCGCAGCCAGGGGCTCGAGGTCGAGCAGCTCCAGGTTCGGCAGCTTGAGGCCGGGGAGTATCTGACGGCAATCCGCAGGGAGGAAGGGCTGGCGGCTGGCCAGGTGCTGGCCGCTGCTTTGCCGGACCTGATCGGGGCCCTGCACTTCCAGAGGTCGATGCGCTGGAACGGAAGCGGCGTTGCCTTCTCCAGGCCGATCCGCTGGCTCGTCGGCCTCCTGGGCGATTCTGTGGTGCCGTTCCGCTACGCCGGCCTGGCGAGCGGCAGGGTCAGCCGGACGAGCCGGCCCGAGGGCGGCGCCGAGTTCGAGATCGGCCAGGCTGGGGACTATCTGAAGGAGCTGGACGCCTGCAAGATCGTGGCCGATCGAGAGGACCGCCGGGAGACGGTCTTCGTGGAGGCAGCGGCGCTGGCCGAGAGGGCTGGTGGGCAGATCCGGCAGGACGCCGATCTGCTGGCCGAAGTGACCAACCTGGTCGAGCAGCCCACGGCATTCCTCGGCGAGTTCGAGGAGCGATACCTGGAGCTACCGTCCGACGTCTTGATCGCCGTGATGAAGAAGCACCAGCGCTGCTTCCCGGTCGTCGGCACGAAGGGGAAGCTGCTGTCCCTCTTCGTCGGCGTGCGCAACGGCGGGGACGAGCACATGGACGTCGTGCGACGGGGGAACGAAGAGGTGTTCCGGGCCCGCTTCGCCGATGCTGAGTTCTTCTTCAAGGAGGATAGCGAGCAGCCGCTGGAGAGCTTCCTGCCTCGCCTGGAGACGCTCACCTTCCAGGAGCGGCTGGGCTCGATGCTCGATAAGTCGAAGCGGCTGGAGAAGCTCACCGGGGTCCTCTCCCCTGCCCTGGGGCTGACGAAGGAGCAGGCGAAGATCGCCGGGCGGGCCGCTCACCTGGGCAAGGCGGACCTGGCGACGCAGATGGTGGTCGAGTTCACCAGCCTGCAGGGCGTGATGGGCCGGGAATACGCCGTCCGCTCGGGTGAGGATGCGGCAGTCGCCGAGGCAATCTACGAGCACTACCTGCCCCGCTTCGCCGGGGACGCAGTCGCTCAGACTCAGCCCGGGCTGGCCGTCGGCCTAGCCAACCGGATGGACAGCTTGGCCGGGCTCTTCGCGGTGGGTCTGATTCCGACCGGGTCTGCCGACCCTTACCATCTGCGGCGGGACGCGCTGGGACTGGTGCAGAATCTGATCGCTCACCGGATCGGCTTCTCCGTGCGTGAAGGACTGGAGGCGGCGGCGAAGCTGCTGCCGGTCGAAGTCTCCGAGACTTGCGTGGAGGCGGCGCTCGACTTCGTCGTCGAGCGGCTGCGCGGGGTGCTGCGCGACGGCGGATTCGAGTTCGACGTCGTCGACGCGGTGCTGGCAGCGCGGGGCGACGATCCCTACGGAGCCCGCCTGGCCGTCGAGCAGCTCTCGAGTTGGGTGGAGCGGGCGGATTGGGAGCGCACGCTCGACAACTACGCCCGCTGCGTGCGCATCACCCGGGACTATGACAGAGCCTTCAAGCTCGACCCTGCCCGCTTCGAGCAGCCCGCCGAGGAAGAGCTGCACGCGGCTTACGAGGAGGCCCGCAGCAAGGTGACTGCGCAGAGCTCCGTCGACGAGTTCCTCACCGCGTTCGAGCCCCTCGTGGACGTCATCGACCGTTTCTTCGCCAGAGAATCGGGCGTAATGGTGATGGTCGACGACAAGCGCCTGCGGGAGAATCGGTTGGCCCTGCTCCAGCACGTGGCAGCGCTCGCCGACGGCATCGTCGACCTGAGCCGGCTGCAGGGGTTCTAGGCCGTCGGGAAGGCGGCTGGCACCTCCAAAGCGCCGGTCACCTGATAGGGCTTTCCGCGAGAGCCCGCGCGCCCACCTCAGCAGCGGAGCGCAACTGCTGGACCCCCATGGTGTTTTCGTTAGTGGGCGGATGTGCCCCCTGACGGGAGAGTGCCTGGCCCCGGAGCGGACATTGCTGGATGGATTGCCAGGCGAGTGGCTGAGGCTCGGTATTCCGCAGCCTGCACTATGAAAGGAGATCCGGGATGAAGATCGATACGTCTGTCGCAACCAGAGCGGGGCTGATCGGCGCGGTGGCGGGCCTTGTGGTCGCCCTGCTGAGCAGAATCCCATTCCTGGGCTGCCTAGTCGCTCCTTTGGGATGGGTGGTCGCTCTGGCGACCGGTGCCCTCTACGTACATTTCCGTGCTGAGCGCGGCGGCTCCGTGGAGCTGGCCGAGGGCGCGGTAGGAGGGGGCGTCGCGGGAGCGGTC
The DNA here is from genome assembly GCA_964530325.1 of uncultured Anaerolineales bacterium. Taxonomy (GTDB): domain Bacteria; phylum Chloroflexota; class Anaerolineae; order B4-G1; family B4-G1; genus CAZHAX01. The sequence goes on from CAZHAX010000002.1 coordinate 127,509, forward strand.
GCCGGTGCGGTGCAGTCGTTGGTCAGCGGCCTACTCACTCTGATATTCGGCGCGGTCGATACAGCATCCAGCCTTTTCGGCGGCAGCGACATCGGTGGCACGGCCCTGGCCGCCGGAGTCACAATCATCGGTGTGGTGATTGGACTTGTCGTTGGGGCGATAATCGGTGCCGTCCTGGGCGCGATCGGCGGCGCGATCTACTCCGCGATCAAGAAGTAGCGATCGGCTTTCACAGTCCGTGGAAGCGCTGCAAGGACCCTAAGGGTCTGCCAGACCCTTAGGGTCCTTCTTACCTGCGCGGTTGCCTGGCGCGGCCGCTGTGCTATAATCCGACCGGTTTGCCGGAAAACGGGGGAGCTCTGGATGGGAAATAGCAGGAAGGCGGGACGCCTTCGGCGCCTGGCCAGACGTGGTGCGTTGGTGCTGCTGATAGTGCCCGCGCTCGCTCTCGCCGGCTGTGCCCAGGCCACGCCCACGCCGACGCGCACGCCACGGCCGACCCATACGCCGGTTCCTACGGCGACGGTCGAGCCGACGGCGACGCCGACGCCAACGCCGCTGCCCGAGAACGTCAATCCGCTGACCGGCGAGGTTGTCGAGGATTCGAGCGTCCTCGACCGCATTCCGGTAGGCATTAAGGTGTCCAACTGGCCGCCCCAATACGTCCGGCCGCAGGCGGGCATCAACAGCGCGGACATCATCTACGAGCACTACAACGAAGGGTACATGGCCACGCGCTGGACGGCCATCTACCTCAGCAAGGAGCCGGAGCGGGTGGGGCCGGTTCGCAGCTGCCGGCTGATCGATCTGCACCTGCCGGCGATCTACAAGTTCGCCATGGCCTGCTGGGGCTTCAGCGACGGCGTGGCCCAGATCGCCCGAGATACGGAAGACCTCTATCCGAACCGGATCGCCTCCTACAGCCTGGGAGAGGAAATCGCGCCCGACCCCTTCTTCCGCGATCAGACCAGGGACGTTCCCCTGGAGCACACCGGCTACACCAATCCGGAGAACGTTCGGGCTTGGGCGGAGGCGCACGGCTATACGGGGCGGCAGGACCTCTCGGGGATGGTATTCTCCGAGGATCCGCCTGAGGGCGGCGTGCCTGCCACGTACATTCGCATCCCTTATCAGGAGATGGACGCAGAGTGGCGCTACGACGAGGCTAGCGGCCGCTACCTGCGCTGGTCAGATGGGGACGTACACACGGACTTTCTGGATGGGGAGCAGCTCAGTGCGGCGAACGTAATCGTTCTCTACGTGCCCCACTGGGAGACCGATATCATGGAAGACGCGCACAACGACGTCTACTCGCTCGAGTACGCCATCTGGAACTCCAACCTGGCCATCATCTTCCGCGACGGGCTGCGCTACGACGGCTACTGGCAGCGCTGGGAGCGCTCCGATATGCTCGTCGTGACGGACGTCGAGGCGGTGCCAATCCCCTTCAAGGTGGGGAACTCGTTCTTCGAGGTCGTCCCCGCGGAGGGGCTGGAGGTCGTCGTCGAGCCCTAGGTCCTCGCAGCCGGACTGACCGGCTGGCTCTCCGCGAACTTCTCCGCCTGGTAGGTGAACACCTCGAGCTCGCCGCGCCGATAGGCATTGGGGGGCAGCCCTGCCTTCAGGCACAGCTGCTGCAAGAAGAGGTGGGGATCAGGAAGCTTCTCCCACACCTGCGGCAGGAAGGTGGCCCTATTGAATCCGGACTGAATAAGCACTCCGTCAATGCCGGGCCGCAGCTTCGCCAGCAGGTCCTCCAAACCCTCGTACTCCAGCCGCTGTGGGGCGCTGAGTACGGACACCTCGAAGCAGACCTGATCCAGCTCGGCCGTGGAGAGGGGCGGGAAACGCGGGTCGCGCACCGCCGCGGCGATCGCGTTCTCCCGGACGTCCTCCGCCAGGGGTTGGTGCGCTTCAAGCGAGCCGATGCATCCCCGTAGGGTCCCGTCCTTGGTGATGGTGACAAAGCAGGCGCCGTCGGAGCACAGCTCTTCTGAGAGTTGGCCGGGGTCGAGGCTGGGCGGCTGGCCCCGCTGAAGTGCGGCGGCGACCGCCCGGCGGGCCAGCGCCAACAGCTCCTGCCGGTCCTTCTCCTCCAGGCCCATCGCTATCCCATCAGGCTCGCTGACCGTGGCGGTCAGGCGGCGTAGGCCACGGATGCGTAACCGACCACCTGTTGCTTGTCGCCGGCCGTGTCCCCCGACGTCCGATAGTCCAGCAGGTGGGGAGTCCAGATCCTCTGCCGGGCGACGCCCATCAGCGCCGCCGCCGGGGCCTTGCCGCAGGCCTCTCCCAGCAGCACCCCGGTCTCGTCGTCGGCGGTCAGCTTCTTCAGCAGCGCCTGGTCCACTTCCTGGGCGGTTGCGTAGGGCAGGTAGTGGCTCAGATCGCTGGACACCACGATCAGGTCGTCTTCGCCGATGTGGATCGACAGGTCCGCCCCGACCTTCCGCGGGTCTACCTCACCGAACAACATGGGGACAAGCTCGAACTCGGGGAGTACCATCTGCAGGAAGGGCACTTCGACTTCCAGGGAGTGTTCGTTGGCGTGGGCGCCGGCTTCGCGGGTGTACAGCGTGGATCGGAGCAGCATGGCGCCGATACGCTCGACGGCCACAGGCGCATCGCCCAGAGGCGTGCGGAAGGCGGAGTAGCCTCCCAGGGCGACACCGGCGAACGCGACGCGGTGTGCCGGGCCCATCAGGAAGACGGTCCACTTCTTCTTGGGGAGCGTTGTCAGTGCGCGAAAGGCGAAGCCGGCGGTGGGCCCCGAGTAGACGTAGCCGGCGTGAGGGGCGATGACGGCGCGGACCGTGCCCAGACCCCGAGGCAGCTTCGCGGCCTCTACGTACTGCTTGATCTCCTGCCGGAGTGCGCCTGGATCCGAAGGATAGAACTGCCCGGCGACGGCGGGCGGCCGTACGGGTAACCTAACCATCCATTCCCTCCCCAGTGTAGCGCGGTGGGCGAGCGGCCATCACTCCCAGACTCCTGCGACAGCGGTTCCGCACTGCTGGCAGATACCCCTCTCGGTCCACTGCTCCTCTACGTTGTACCAGTGGCGCCGGACCAGCGTAGCGCCGCACTTCGTGCAGTGCGTGCTCTCCCGATCTGCGTCCATCACGTTGCCTACGTAGACGTAGTGGATGCCGGCCTCCTTGCCTATGTCATAGGCGCGCTGCAGAGAGGCGGACGGCGTCCTCGGTCTGTCCAGCATCTCGAAGTCGGGATGGAACGCGCTGATGTGCCAGGGCATATCGGGGTCGACGCCGGCCAGCCACTCGGCCGCCGCCCGCAGCTCGTCCTCAGAATCGTTCAGGCCTGGAATGAGCAGGGTAGTGACCTCGATCCAGATGTCGGTCTCGGTGGCGATGTGAGCGATGTTTCTCTTGACCGGTTCGAGCCGTGCTTGACACTGCTCGGCGTAGAATTCCTCGCTGAAAGCCTTCAGATCGACGTTGATGGCGTCGAGGTAGGGCTCGATCGCATCCAGAGCAGCCATCGACATGAAGCCGTTGGAGACGTAGACACTCTTGATACCGTGCTCGTGGCCCAACCTGGCCGTATCGAACGTGTACTCGAAGAAGACCGTGGGCTCGTTGTACGTGTAGGCGATGAGCGGTATCCTCTCCCGCAGACAAGTCTCTACCAACCCCTCGGGAGACGCCTGCTTGCCCAGCGATCCCAGATCCGCCGAGAAGCCGCGCTGCTGCGACATCTGCCAGTTCTGGCAGAAAGGGCAGCGGAAGTTGCAGCCGTAGGTGCCGATCGAGAGCACCTGGGCACCCGGGTGGAAGTGGAATAGAGGCTTCTTCTCAATCGGGTCGACGTGGACGGCGACGGGCTCACCGTAGACGATCAGGTTGAGGCGGCCGTCGACGTTCCTGCGTACGCCGCACTTCCCGGCCTCATTCGGCTTGACTGCGCAGAAGTGCTCGCAGGCCTGGCACTGAACCACGCCCTTGGCCAGCGGCTTCTGAAGAGTAGCTTCCCTGAGCACAGCGGATCTTCCTGTGCATCATTATAGCACAAACGAGAGCCGCGCGGGGCTTAGCCAGTCTGTGCCAGGGCCGCCGCGGCCGCGCCGAGCACGCCGGCATTGCTGCCCAGTTCCGCAGGGGCCACGCGTACCACCTCGGCCGCTTCGGCGAAGGCAAACTCGGCGATGACCTGCCGCACCGGCCCGAACATCCTCTCCCCCAGGTTGGCCACGCCGCCGCCGAAGACGATCAACTGGGGGTTTAGCATGTGCACCACGCTGGCCATCCCCAAGCCCAGGTAGTGCATTGCCTCCGCCAGGACCGACTCCGCCGTCTCGTCCCCCTGGTCGGCCGCCTGGGCCACGAGCTTGGCTGTGACGCGGCTTTCGTCGCCCTCCGCGAGTTCGGTGATCAGCGTCTGTGCGCCCTGCGCGATTCGCTCCCGCGCCTGGCGAGCGATGGAAGGGCCCGAGGTCAAGGCCTCCAGACAGCCGCGTCTGCCACAAGCGCAGACGGGACCATCCGGCTTGACGACGATGTGGCCGATCTCGCCGGCCATCCCGGACGCGCCGTGGTAGAGGCGGCCGTCGAGGATCAGGCCGCCGCCCACCCCGGTGCCGACGACGACGTAGATCATGTGGTCGACGCCGCGGCCGGCTCCGAAACGGTGCTCTCCCAGCGCCGCCGCGTTGGCGTCGTTCTCCAGGTAGGTGGTGATGCCCATACCGCTCTCGATCAGCTGCTTGAGCGGCACGCGGTCCCAGCCGTGCAGGTTGGGCGGGGCGACGACGACGCCGGCGGCCATGTCGATCGGCCCCGGTGCGCCGATACCCACGGCGGCCACCTGCGAGGCCTCCACGCCACCCTCGTCTATGACTGCACGCGCTGAATCGAGCATACGGGCGACTACGGCGTCCCGCCCTTCACGCGCCAGCGTCTCGCGGTAGTCGTGGGACAGGATTTTGCCGGAGGGATCGACGAGCGCGGTGGCGATCTTCGTCCCTCCGAGGTCGATTCCGATGACGGGTTGGTCAGAGGGCATGTGGTGCTCCGTTCCGGAAAGGTGGCAGCGAGAATAGCACGGATCGGGGGTGGTGTCAACCGGCGGGGCGCACCGGTGGTGACGATTCAGCGCTCACGGTACAATCGTACCGTTGACGTCCCTCCCCGGCGCTAGTACAATAGCACTACGTGTGAGCCGGCGATGGCGCCGCGACGGCGCTTCCGCTGGGAGATGTTCTCAATGGATAGTGCTGATCTGCGTTGGTGGGGCTGGGGCCTGCTCGGCCGCAGCGAGCCGCTCGACGGCCGGCCTCTTCTGGGGGCGACCCTGCGGGCCTGGTTGGAACTGCCCGCTGAGGCGTTCGAGCAGGAGCTTACTCCGGTCGACCTGGAGCAGATCGACCTCCGCCCGTCGCGCCTGGACGATCCGATGCTGACGTCGCTCCGCAAGACGCTCGGTGATGGCGCGGTGCGGGCGGACGCCGCAGCCCGCGTGACCCACTCGTACGGCAAGTCGTATGGCGATCTGGTGCGTCTCCGAGCCGGCTGCGTTCCCCGCCCTCCAGACGCGGTGGTGACCCCGGTCGACGAGGGCCAGGTTGTCGCGCTTCTCGCCTGGTGCGCGGAGCGGGACGTCGCCGTAGTACCCTTCGGGGGAGGGACGGGGCTTGAAGGAGGTCTCCAGGTGCCCGAGGGCGAGAACCCCGGCGTGGTGCTCGATCTCTCCCGTCTAGACCGCCTGCTGTCGCTAGACGTCACTTCCAGGACGGCGACGGTCCAGGCCGGCGCCCGCGGGGCAGAGCTGGAGGGCGCGCTGAACGAGAAGGGGTACACACTGGGGCAGCTGCCGCAGTCTTCTGAGTTCTCCTCTGTGGGCGGCTGGATCGCTACCGGCGCAGCCGGTCACGGTACCCCGGGACACCTCTCCGTCGAGGCGAAGACGGAAGCGCTGCGGGTGGTTACGCCGATCGGCATGGTGGATGCTGAGAGGACCGTCTCAGGCGGAGGGCGGGCCGGGCTGCTGGGCCTTTTGTTCGGTTCGGAAGGCGCGTTTGGCGTGATTGCGGAGGCCGTGCTTGCTGTACGCCCGCTGCCCCAGGAGAGCGACGTCCGGGCTCTCGCCTTCGCTGGTCTTGAGGATGGCCTGGCCGCTCTACGTGAGCTGATGCAGAGCGAACGCCTCGATCCGACTGTCGCCGCGTTGTGGGATGGCGCAGCCGTCGCGGCCTGGGAGGCTTCCCTTCCTGCAAGGGCCGGGGCGGGGCGGCTGGCTGACGGGCTTGTCGCCCGCCGCAGAGAGCGGGGCGGGTACCCCGCAGAGTCGGAAAGGGTGCTGCTTCTATTGGGCTTCGAGGGTGATAGCGGCGCGGTGGCAGCGCAGTGGCGTGAGGCGCTCGCCGTCTGCGGAAGGCACAAGTCGACGACTCTCGGGAACGGGGTCGCCCGAGCCTGGGAGCGGGAGCGGTATTCCTGGCCATACCTGCGAGACACGCTGGTCGGCCGCGGCGTGATGGTCGATGCGGTCGGCGCGTCGGCTGACTGGTCTGCTCTGCCAGCGGTGCGGGACGCGCTGGTGGATGCCCTCAGGGGAGCCGTCCGCACCGGCAAGGGCGGGCCGGGGTTCGTGCATACCTGGTTCACGCACTCGGGGCCCCAGGGCTCCGGCGTCTATGCCACCTTCTTCGGCCGCCGGGCGACGGAAGACGTCGAGGCCAGCGTGGCCCAGTGGCAGGCCGTACGCGACGCGGGGCTGGAAGCGGTCCTGGAGGCGGGTGGCCGGCTCTGCCTCGGCTGCGGTGCCGGCTGCAGCCGCTCCCGCTGGCTCGAGCGGCAGGCTGATCCGACCGGGCTGAAAGCCCTCCGCGCGCTCAAGGCGGCGCTCGACCCTACCGGGGTGATGAACCCGGGCGTTCTGCCGGCGTAGCCGCCGCATCCCCTCTGCAGCGAGACCCACCAGTCTGATTCAGGGCCTGCCGCTCGGCGGGCATTGCCTGATTGTGCGGTCGTGCTTGGCTTCCTCGCCCGGTTGCGTATAATTGGGCCGGAATCCTGAGAGAGGCTTGGGCATGGAAATCACCTGGTATGGGCAGAGTTGCTTTCGGTTGAGCGAGCGGGGCCTGGCCAACGTTGTCACCGATCCCTTTCCGCCGGACGTGGGCCTGACATTTCCGCGCCCGCGGGCACACGTCGTGACCGTGAGCCACGACGACCCGGCGTGCCAGTATACCTCGGGAGTGCGCGGCCCCTTCACGCTGATCGATGGCCCCGGCGAGTACGAGATCGGCGGCGTCTTCATCACCGGCATCGCCACCTATGCGGACGGGAAGAAGGGAGCGGATCGCGGGCTGAACATCGTCTACACCTATCACTACGATGGGCTGACGGTCTGCCACCTGGGCCTGCTGGGCCACGTGCCCACCCAATCACAGGTGGAGAACCTCGGCGCGGTCGACGTGCTCCTGGTGCCCATTGGGGGCTACGGCAGCCTGACTCCGGCGAAGGCGTCCGAGGTGATCAGCCTGTTCGAGCCCAGCCTGGTCGTGCCTATGAACTACAAGGTCAAGGGTCTGAGCGTCACCCTGGGAACGCTGGGCCCCTTCCTGAAGGAGATGGGGCTGGAGAAGGCGGAGACCCAGGATACACTCAAGGCGAGCAAGGCGGCCGCGGAGGAGGGGACGAAAGTCGTCGTCCTGGAGGCGAAGGGGCGAGAAGAGGGCTGAAGGGCGATCTGGGCTGGTGGGGGGATAACAGAGCGGGCGCAAACCTATGGGTCTGCGCCCGTTCTTCGTTCCGCCGCCGGGGGTTCTCTCAGTCGGCCTCGGCGCTGGTCGACTCGGACGAGTCCTTCTCCGCCGAGGTCTTGGGCTCCTTGTGGGCGTCTCCAGAAACGGGCTTTGCCGACGCCGGGTTCCTGGGCCGCGGCCCTCGCTTGTGGTCGGTGACGTAGAAGCCTGAGCCCTTGAAGATGATGCCGACGGGCTGGAAGAGACGACGGACCTTGCCCCCGCACTCGGGACAGGTCTTCACCGGCTCCTCGTCCATGTGCTGCAGCCGCTCGAAGCGCACTCCGCAGCTGTTGCACTCGTACTCGTACAGCGGCATCTCGCGCCGATCCCCCCGTCTTCTTGCGTCGTCCGATTATACCGCACACCGGGAACCCACGCAAGGCATGCCCCCGCAGCGAGTAGCCACCATTGACAGCGCGTGCTTTCCTGGTATAATAAACCAGACAGGCATCGGGCTAAAGAGAGAGGGGAGATCCCCATGAATGCGAAGACGATCACTGTGCCGAGCATCAACTGTGCTCACTGCGTCATGACTATCGAGCGGGAGTTGGCGGAGCTTGAGGGCGTCCACCGCGCCGCTGCCGACCTGGAGACGAAGAGCGTCACCGTCGAGTGGAGCGAGCCAGCGACGTGGGAAGGGGTCAAGTCTCGCCTGACCGAGATTGGGTACGCTCCCGCCGGGTGACTGAGGCAGCAGGTACTGGCTGAAAGGGTTTATGGTGTCCGGGCCAACGAAGCTTAGTTTGCCGATAACCGGCATGCACTGCGCCAACTGTGCCTTGGCCGTCGAACGCAGCCTCGGCCAGGCGGAGGGCGTTTCCGAGGCGGCGGTCAGCTACGCCGCAGAGGCGGCAGATGTGACCTTCGACCCGGCCCGTGTCTCTCCCGCAGACCTGGTGGCACGGGTGAAGAGCGCCGGCTACGACGTGGCCACGGCAAGCTTGGAGCTGGCCATCACCGGGATGAGCTGCGCCAACTGCAGCCTGGCGGTGGAGCGGGCGCTCAAAGCCGTTCCCGGCGTGGTGAATGCCGCGGTGAGCCTGCCCACCGAAAGGGCCGTGGTCGAATTCGTGCCGGGTGTGGCCCCCGTAGAGCAGCTCGTGCAGGCAGTCGAGGATGCCGGCTACGGTGTAGTATCGGCGCCGGTGGGCGAAGCGCTTGAGGATGTGGAGGCTGAAGCGCGGCGGGCGGAGATCGCTGACCAGACTCGCCGCTTCTGGGTGGGCGCAGCCTTCGCGCTGCCCCTATTCCTGCTCAGCATGGCCCGGGATGCAGGTCTACTCGGATCCTGGGCCCACGCCCCCTGGGTCAACTGGCTCTTCCTGGCCCTGGCCACGCCGGTCCAGTTCTACACCGGCTGGGACTACTATCGAGGCGCCTATCACGCGCTCCGCAACCGCACCGCCAATATGGACGTTTTGGTAGCTATGGGCTCGTCTGTGGCCTATCTCTACAGCATCGCCGTGCTGCTCCTGCCGGGAGCCGGCCAACATGTCTACTTCGAGACTGCCGCCCTGATCATCACCCTGATCAAGCTGGGCAAGCTTCTCGAGGCCCGGGCGAAGGGTACGACGAGCGAGGCGATCCGCCGGCTCATGGACCTGCGGCCGGATATGGCCACCCTCGTGCGTGACGGGACTGAGGTCGAGGTGCAGGTCAGTGCGGTCCGAGTGGGCGATCGGCTCCTTGTCCGTCCCGGTGAGCGGATCCCCGTGGACGCTGTCGTCGTCGAGGGCAACTCGGCCGTCGACGAGAGCATGCTCACCGGCGAGCCGCTTCCTGTCGACAAGCGTCCTGGCGACGATGTCGTCGGGGCGACGATCAACCAGCACGGTCTGCTGACGATCGAGGCTGCGCGGGTTGGCGCTGAGACCGCGCTGGCGCAGATCATCCGCCTGGTGCGGCAGGCGCAGATGAGCAAAGCACCTATTCAGAGACTGGCGGACCGGGTGGCCGGGGTTTTCGTTCCGGCAGTTGTGGCCATCGCGCTGGTCACCTTTGGAGTCTGGTGGGCCGCCGGCGGCGACTTCGCCAGCGCTGTTATCCGGCTGGTCGCCGTCCTGGTGATCGCCTGCCCCTGCGCCCTCGGCCTGGCGACTCCCACCGCGGTCATGGTGGGCACGGGACGGGGCGCCGAGGCCGGGATCCTCTTCAAGAGCAGCCAGGCGCTGGAGACCGCACAGAGGCTTGGAGTGATCGTCCTGGACAAGACGGGCACGATCACGGAGGGCCGGCCGGCGGTAACCGACGTCGCCGGCGGCGAGGGGGTCCTGCGCCTGGCCGCCTCAGCCGAACGGGGCTCGGAGCATCCTCTGGGCCGGGCGGTCGTAGCCTCTGCCGAAGCTCGGGGTCTGGAGCTCGCTTCGCCGGAGGGCTTCGAAGCGCTTGGCGGGCAGGGCATCAGAGCGACGGTCGGCGGCCGTGCCGTGCTTGTTGGGCGGCCAGACTGGCTGGAAGCCGAGGGGGCGGCGATGAGCGGCCTGCAAGTGGAGGTCGAGCGCCTGAGGGCCGAGGCGAAGACCGTCATCGCCGTGGCTGCAGATGGCGCCGCCGTGGGCCTGCTCGGCCTGGCCGATACGGTGAAGGAAGGATCGGCCGAGGCGGTGGCCGGCCTCCGCCGCCTGGGGCTGGAAGTGGTGATGCTTACCGGTGACCACCGGCGGACGGCGGAAGCAGTGGCCGCCGAGGTTGGTATTGACCGCGTCGTGGCCGAAGTGCTGCCCGCGGACAAAGGAGCGGAGATCGAGCGGCTGCAATCGCGGGGCCAGCTGGTAGGAATGGTCGGGGACGGCATCAACGACGCGCCGGCGCTGGCGCAGGCCGATATAGGCTTCGCGCTGGGCACGGGAACCGACGTGGCCATGGAGACGGCAGACGTCACGCTCGTGCGAGGCGACCTGCGCCTGGTTGGCCAGGCTCTGGCGCTGAGCCGGTCGACGATGCGCACCATCCGCCAGAATCTGTTCTGGGCCTTCTTCTACAACCTGCTGCTCATACCCGTGGCGGCGGGCGTGCTCTACCCGCTTCCCTGGGTGCCGGAGCTACTGCGGCAGCTCCATCCTGCGCTGGCTGCGCTGGCGATGGCCTTCAGCTCTATCACCGTCGTCGGCAACAGCCTCCGGCTCCGGCGGGCCCGGCTCGGTTAGGCGCCTCTTGTTGGCTTGGCTACGGCGCTTGCCCTCAGATGCCGGTCGACAGGTTACCGATCAGCTCCATGATCGACGCGCCGAGGATGGCGACGGCCACGCACACGAGGACGAGAATCGCGGCCACGGGAGCCAGGACAGCCGCCACTGCCCGGCCTGTCGTCGTATCGTGGGCAGCCTTGACCGCTCTGACGTCGTAGACAAGCTGCAGCACCCACAGCACGAGCTTGAGGAGCCCTCCCACGATCGGCACCAGCGCCAGCAGCGATGAGACAATACCGATGGGCACGCGGTAGAGCGACTCCAGGTAGGCCTGGGTGGTGAAATCGCCTCTGCCGCCGAGCAGGCGGGCCCCCACGTAGGTCAGTGTGTTGGCGGCGTAGAAGAAGAGGAGCGTGCCGAAGAAGGATGTGCAGAGCGTGCATCCCAGGTTATCGGTGGCTAGAGTTTGCGAGTATTCGCTGTACTCGGGGGGCAGCCAGGATGTGTCCACAGGGCCCTGGAGGGCGGAAGCGGCAAGAGACAAGATTGCAGATACTACAGACAGGATCAGGATGCTCACGATAGTGTTCGCTGCGCTCGCCCTGCCCGCCTCGCGGGCGAAGAAGACCTCGCTCATCCTGTGAACCTGGAGCCACAGGTCGGTCACCTCCAGGAAAGGACGCGGTGCGGTCTCCGGCGGGGCGGTGCCGCCCAACGGGATCTGTACCTCGCTCACTGGTCACCTCCTTCGGTCTTGCGGCGCGCTCTGTGGGGACGGAGCGCCCCTGGCGGTCAAGGGGCGGAATCCCAGCTCTTCTGAGCGCGCACGAGCCTCTCCAATAGGTCGGCCAGGCCTGCCGCGTCATCCAGAGCGTACTGGGGAACGGCGAGGTTGAAGCGCTGGTCCGAGACTATGGCCAGCAGGTCTTTGGGGTCGGAGATCAGCTCGGCGCCGCGCTTTCGCCGGTTGACCTCGATCCTGGGCACAGCTGCGCCCTTGTGACCCTCCACCAGAATGAGGTCGACGTCACCGATCGCAGCGACCAGCTCCTCGAGCGAAGGCTCGCGATCGCAGCGCTGCACGTGGACCACCTGATCAGGTGTGGCCAGGAGGACGTGGTCCGCACCGGCCTTTGCCAGCCGGTAGGAGTCCTTCCCCGGAACGTCGAACTCGATGCCGGTGCGGTAGGTGTGCTTGATCACACCGACGCGGTAGCCGCGCCGCTTCAGCTCCGGGATCAGCTTCTCCAGGACAGTCGTCTTGCCGCTCTCCGACCTGCCGACTACTGAAACGATCGGAATGCCGCTCTGCACTTGAGGTTCCTCCGGAAGCGAAGCCCACAGCCTAGGATACTGCAGGCAGCGCCGTTTGGCAAGCCGGCTGCCTCCTGGCGGCTTGCCCAAGGAGCGTAGAGGGGATATCATATCCTCATTCAAGGGCCAAGAGAGGAGGAGAGATGAAGGACAAAGCGGACGCTGCGTATCGCCGGATCATCAATGCCTGGTCTATGTACGACTGGGCCAACAGCGCCTTCGCCACGACGATCATGGCCGCCATGTTCCCGCCCTTCTACCGCTCGATGGTCACGGCGGCCGGCGGGAGTGAGGCGGACGCCACCGCCTTCTGGGCCTACACCACCTCGCTGGCGCTGCTCATGATCGCTCTGCTGGCCCCCGTGCTGGGGGCGATCTCCGACCATACCGGGGGCAAGAAGAAGTTCATCGCCTTCTTCGCCGCCCTGGGTATTGTGGGCACGGGCCTGTTCGTGATCCTGGGCGATGATAGCTACGTTCTGGGCTCGATCCTGTTCATCATCGGCAACGTCGGCTTCGCCGGGGCGAATGTCTTCTACGAGTCGCTCCTGCCCCATATCGCCCAGAAGGACGACATCGACCAGGTCTCGACCCGCGGCTATGCGCTCGGCTACGTGGGCGGCGGGATCCTTCTGGTGGTCAACGTCCTCTGGTACATGAAGCCGGAGTGGTTCTTCATGGGCTCCGTGGGCACCGCACTGCGGGCCTCGTTCTTCAGCGTCGCCGTATGGTGGGCCATCTTCTCCATCCCCCTCTTCCGCCGCGTGCCCGAGCCTCCAGTGGTTCGTATCCGCGAGGAGGGAAAGAACGTCATTCGGGCCGGCTTTGCCCGCCTGGGCCACACCTTCGGCCAGATCAGGCAGTACCGCCAACTGCTCCTCTTCCTCGTCGCTTTCTGGATCTACAACGATGGCATCGGCACGATCATCAAGATGGCCACCGCCTACGGGGACGAGATCGGCATCGGCCTGACCGACATGACGATCGCGCTGATCATCACCCAGTTCGTCGGTATTCCGTTCTCGTTCGCCTTCGGCGCCCTGGCCCGGCGGATAGGGACCAAGCGCTCGATCCTGTTGGGTCTGGTGCTCTACGTGGTGATCTCGATCGCCGGCTTCTTCATGACCAAGCCGATCGAGTTCTACGTCCTGGCCTTCCTGGTGGGCATGGTGCAGGGAGGGACGCAGGCGCTCAGCCGCTCGCTCTACGGCCGCATGGTGCCCAAGGCCCAGTGCGCCGAGTTCTTCGGCTTCTTCAGCACCAGCGCCAAGTTCGCCGGCATCGCCGGCCCGCTCCTCTTCGGCGTCGTCAGCCAGATGGCTGGCGGCAGCAGGCTGAGCATCCTCTCGCTGATCGTCTTCTTCGTCGTCGGCGCCCTGCTGCTGACCCGCGTCGACGAGCGGGAGGGCATCCGGGTGGCACAGGAGGAGAACCGCGCGGCGGGCGTGGTCTAGGTCTGCAGCCGCGGCGCCAACAACAAAGTGCGACGCACCTGTCAGGTGCGTCGCACCTTCGTTTCCGAGTCCAGCGCCAGGAAGCGCTGCTATTCCTCCGGGTAGTCCTCCCAGCAGATGTGGAAGGTTGTTGCCCAACGTTCTCCCGTGTGGGAGCCGAAGAATCGGGTCGAAAGCCCCGTCCGCGCCCTCTGTGTCTGCGTGGTTCTCTCGCCCCGGGAGAGCATAGCCGCCGGGCCGCCTTGACAGAAAGCCCGGTTGTGCTATACTCGCGCCCGAGGCGAAATGACGGCACTGATGGCGGCGCTCACCGCGGACGACAATGACAACCCCAACCTCGGTTGGGGGCGGCCCGCCGCGTGACGCGCACTTCGCTGAACGGTGACAAGCCGCCCTTCGTAGGGCGGCTTGTTTCCTATAGGGCTGGAGGAACCGCCTGCGCGAGGAGGCTACCATGCTCAAGACACACCACGCAGGAGATCTGCGCAAGGAACACGTAGGCCAGCAGGTCGCCGTAGCCGGCTGGGTCAACAGGCGGCGCGACCACGGCGGGCTGATCTTCATCGACCTGCGCGACCGCTCCGGCATCGTCCAGGTCCTGGCCAATCCGGACGCGGCGCCGGAGGCCCACAGCCGGGCTGAGGAGGCGCGCAGCGAATACGTGATCCGGGTGCAGGGCGAGGTGCAGCTGAGGCCGGAGGGCCGCCTGAACCCGGAGCTGCCCACAGGCGAGATCGAGGTAGTGGCCAGCGAGATTACCATCCTCAACCCGGCCAAGACCCCGCCGTTCTACATCTACGACGATACGCCCGTCGACGAGAGCCTGCGCCTCAAGTACCGCTATCTGGACCTGCGCAGGCAGCGCATGCAGAGCAACATCATCCTCCGCCACCGGGTGATCAAGTACATCCGCGACTTCCTCGACGAGCGGGGCTTCATCGAGGTGGAGACGCCGATTCTCTTCAAGACGACGCCGGAAGGCGCACGGGACTACCTGGTGCCCAGCCGGATCCATCCCGGCAAGTTCTACGCTCTCCCACAGTCACCCCAGCAGCTGAAGCAGCTGCTCATGGTGGCCGGATACGAGAAGTATTTCCAGATCGCGCGCTGCTTCCGCGACGAGGATCAGCGAGGCGACCGGCAGCCGGAGTTCACGCAGCTGGACCTGGAAATGAGCTTCGTCGAGCGCGAGGACGTGATGGCCTTGATCGAGGCCCTGGTGATCGGCATCGTCGACAACTGCACCGAGCGGAAGCTGCTGGTGAAGCCCTTTCCCTGCCTCAGGTGGGAAGAGGCAATGGCCCGCTTTGGCACGGACCGGCCCGACCTTCGATTCGGGATGGAGCTGGCGGACGTCTCTGACCTGGCGGGGGAGACGGAATTCGCCGTCTTCCGCGACGTGGTGGCGGCCGAGGGACGAGTTGTTGGGCTCAGAGTGCCCGGCTGCGGGAGTTACCCGCGGGCCCAGATCGACAAGCTCGTCGACATGGCCCGCGACGAGGGAGCCAAGGGGCTGGCCTGGCTCGCTCTGGGTGAGGACGGCAAGGACCGCTCCTCGTTCGCCAAGTTCCTGAGTGAAGATCAGCTGGCCAAGCTGGTGGCTCGGATGGACGGCCAGCCTGGCGATCTGCTCCTGTTCGTCGCCGACCGGGCTCGCGTCGCCCGGGCCGTGCTGGGCAGCATGAGGCTTGAGTTCGGGGATCGGCTCGGGCTGCGCGGCGGGGACGAGTTGTCCTACTGCTGGGTGATCGACTTCCCGCTTTTTGAGTGGGATGAAGAGCGTTCGGCCTGGGACCCCAGCCACCATCTCTTCACCTCGCCCGCAGCGGAAGACGTCGAGCTGCTCGATACCGATCCGGGCTCGGCCCGCGGGCTGCAGTACGATCTGGTCTGCAATGGGGAGGAGGTGGCCGGCGGAAGCATCCGTATCCATCAGCGCCAGGTGCAGGAGAAGGTATTCGAGCTGATCGGACTGGACCTGGAGACCGCCCGGGAGCGGTTCGGGCACATGCTGGAGGCGTTCGAGTTTGGCACGCCTCCGCACGGTGGGATCGCCGCCGGCATCGACAGATTTGTGATGCTCCTGGCCAGGGAGCCGAACATCCGCGAGGTAATCGCCTTCCCCAAGACTCAGCAGGCACTCGACCTGATGGCCGGCGCTCCCTCCGAGGCCGAGCCGGAGCAGCTGCAGGAACTGCATATTCGGCTGGTGAAGCCGGCTGCAGGATGAGCTAATTGCCAGGAAGTGCCCTTCCTGGCCGGCGAAGCGGGCGCAAGGCGCATGCCAGCGAGCTCAACGCTGAGCCGGGCGATCGGCCACCCTGGGCAGCCAGTCAGTGCTGCTTCACTTGCAGAATCGGCGGAGGCGTGGTATAGTTGCGCTGACCCTGCCGTGCCCGTGGTTGCCCACAAACGTCTTGAGCCAACAATCGTCTCAAACGGGGGCTGTCTCTTCAGAGAGGAATGCGATAGCCGTAAGGCAAGGCAGACCACTGAGCAAGCCTCCATCTTGCGTAAGCAAGTTCAAGACACTTGGGCACACGACATGGCGGGGTCATCCTCTGCGTGACTGTCTCCAAGGCCAGCGGCCTGGCGGTGGCGTTCTGTCAAGCGCAGGTGAGATGTAGTGGGCCGGCCGCCGTCCACCTCAGCGGCGGCTTGAGCTAGCGAGGTTGCCCGTGCTCCGCGAACGCGTCTCTCAGAATATCCACGTCTGCACAAGTGACCTGTATGCCCAGGTTACTGCCGGCGTCGTCGCCACCCCGGCGGGGGCGGTCGTGATCGACACGTTGCCCTTCCCCAGCGAGACACGGGAGATGGCGTCTTTCATCGAGCACGAGTGCCCCGGCGGCGCGCGATACGTCGTGCTTACCCACTACCACGCCGATCATACGAACGGCGCCTATCTCTTCCCTAAGGCGGAAGTCGTTGCCCACGCGCTCTGTGCCGAGCTCTTGGCTGAGGTCGGCGAGAAGGCCCTGCAGAAGGTGAAGGCCGAGGAGCCGGCGCTGGAGGAGGTCGTCATTCGTCTTCCCACCATCACGTTCGAGGGAGCGGAAATGGCGCTTCAGCTAGGCGGGATCATGATGCGGCTCATCCATTCGCCCGGCCATACGCTCGATTCGCTGATGGTCTACGTCGAAGATGAGCGCGTCCTCTTTGCTGCAGATACGTTGATGCCTGTGCCTTCCATAATCGACGGAGACCCCGCAGCCTTCAAGGCGTCGCTGGAGCAGATAGCCAAGCTGCCTCTGGAGAACGTCGTGCAGGGGCACGGCGAGGTGGTGCTGCGAGGAGAGGTGGGAGAGGCGGTCCAGGCGATGGTGGACTACCTGGATAGGATCGAGGACGCAGTGGCAGACGTGGTCGCCAAGGGAGGCTCGAAGAAGCAGCTGGGCAGGATCACGCTCGAGTCCTGCGGCCTTTCGCGGATACCGCTCAACGGCATGGTGCAGGATATCCACGTGGCGAACCTGCGCTCGCTCTATGAGCGGATGGCGGGCGAATGAGCAAGGCCGTGGACAGGATCCTGGCCGAGATCGCAGGCCTGCCGCCGAAAGAGAGGACGGCCCTGCTCGAGCGCTTGGCCGGCGATGGATCGGCAGCGGCCGGCAGCGCGGACGGCGCGACCGTGCATTTCGCCACAGGCGACCTCAAGGGCCCGGCAGACTACAGGATCGTCTTCGACGGGGGCAGCCACGGCAACCCGGGGCCTGGCTACGGCAGCTATGCCGTGACTCGGCGGGGCGAGAAGAAGCCGCGTTTGACCCGGCTCGATTTCGGCCGGGCAATGACGAACAACGAGGCGGAGTACGAGGCGCTGATCGCGGCGCTGGAGGGGCTGGCGGCCGAGATCGAGGGTGCCGGCTCGAATGCGGGTAGGAAGACCCTTGAGATCAGGGGCGACAGCACGCTGGTGCTGCGCCAGGTCGAAGGCAGCTGGAGGACGAAGAACGCCCGGATGCGTGCCTTGCGCAACAGGGCCCGCGAGCTCCTGGCGCGCTTTGGCAGTCACCGCCTGGTGTTGCAGGGGCGTGAGGAGTCCGTTCGCGTGCTGGGTCACTGACCGACCCCCGGCCCGGCGCCAGGTCTTGACAGCGGTCTGCGGATGTGGGATAATCGCTGCATAGCGAAAAGCTTCGATGGAGACGAGTAGGAGCGAGGTACCGCTGCAGAGAGCCCGGACCAGGTGAGAGCCGGGCGCGGGAGACGCTCCGGAAATCCCTCCGGAGCTGCTGACCGAAAGGCGCGCTGCCCAGTAGACTCAGCCGGTCTCGTCTACCGTTAGCCAGACGCGGCGATGATTGTCGCCGAATGAGTGGCCCCTTGCTGGGGGCAATAAGGGTGGTACCGCGGGAGCAGAGCTCTCGTCCCTTGGGGACGGAGCTCTTGTTGTTTGCGGAGTGAGAGATGGAATACCGGGTCAGGCAGGGCAACGAAGACGACGTCCCGGCGATGCTCGGCCTCTGGCGCGAGATGATGGACTTCCACGCCGAGCTCGATCGCCGCTTCCGGCCCCTGCCGCCGCTTGAGGGGGAGCAGGCCTGGGAGAAGCACCTGCGGGAGGATGTGTTGGGAGCCGAATCAGCCTGCACGTTCGTCGCCGAAGCCGGTGACCGGCTGGTGGGAATGATCGTAGGACTGGCGTGCGATGTCTACCCGGTCTTCCAGCCCGAGCAGTATGGCCTGGTATCTGACATGGTAGTGGCCCCAGACTGGCGGCGCAGGGGGGTGGGCCGGGCGCTGTTCGACTCTGTGAAGACCTGGTCCAGCGAGAGGGGCATGTCCCACCTCAAGCTGATGGTTGCCCACGCCAACCCGGTCTCGCAGGCCTTTTGGCGGGCGATGGGATGCACGGACTATATGGACGATATGTGGTTTGAACTGGATGCCAGATGACTGAGCGATTGTATCATCAAGATAGCTACCTGCGGGAGTTTGACGCAATCGTCGAGGAGGTCGCCGACGACGGGGTCGTGCTGGACAGGACCGCCTTCTATCCAGGAGGCGGCGGCCAGCCTTGTGACCTGGGCCGGATCATCACGCCCGACGGGGAGTGGGAAGTGGTCCAGGTCAAGCGAAGTGGAGTCCGGATCATGCACGTGCTCGATGCCGCCCCGCCGCCCGCTGGGTCCAAGGTGATCGGCGCCCTGAACTGGGAGAGGCGCCACGAGCTGATGCGAACCCACACGGCGATGCACATCCTGTGCGGCGTCATATGGCGCGACTACGGGGCCTCCGTCACCGGCGGCAACATGGAGCCGCTGCGGGGGCGGATGGACTTCGAGTTCGAGCACCTGCGGGCTGAGCTGGTAGGCGAGATCGAGGAGAAGATCAACGCCGAGGTGGCCGCCTCGCGGCCGGTGAGTGTCCGCGTCCTGCCTCGTGAGGAGGCTTTCGAGATTCCGGACCTGATCCGGACGAAGATCAACCTGCTGCCCCCTCAGATCAAAGAGGTGCGCGTCGTCGAGATCGAAGGGCTAGATCTGCAGGCCGACGGCGGGACACACGTGGAGAACACGTCCGACGTGGGACCCTTGAAGATCGTGGACTACAAGAGCAAGGGCCGCATTAACAAGAGATTGGTCGTGGAGCTGGAGGCCGGCGCAGACTAGACCTCGACCTCCATCACCCAGTCCCAGAGATCAGGGCGTTCCTGGATCTGGATCTCGTCCACGGCCTGGCGCAGGGCCTTGGCCCGCTTGCCCGGCTTGCCGTCGCCAATCTTGTACTCCTCTCCCTCGTAGTTGATGTCAGTAATCGAGGAGAGGACGGCGGCGGTGCCGGTGTAGAAGGCCTCGACGGCGTCGCTGAGCACCTCCTCGATCGAGAGGGGGCGCTCGATGACGATCCAGCCGAAGAGCTCGCGGGCGATGGTGATCAGCGAACGGCGAGTGATGCCGGGGAGGATAGAGCCCAGGGAGGGCGTGACGAGCGTGCCGTCCCAGAGGACGGCGAAGAAGTTTGCCCCGCTCATCTCCTCTATGTAGTAGTCTTCCCGGGCGTCGAGGTAGAGGGCGTCGGTGTAGCCAAGCTCGGCGGCGGCGTGGTGGGGCCGAAGAGAGGCGGCGTAGTTGCCGGCGACCTTGGCGGATCCGGTGCCGTACTGCGCGGAGCGATGGGCATGCGTGAGCACCACCAGGCGACCGCCTCCCATGTACTGGCCTACCGGGGAGGTGAATATGAAGAAGGTGTACTCCTGGGCCGGGTTGACGCCAAGGACCGGGCCGGAGCCGATCAGCGTCGGCCGGATGTAGAGGCTGCCCTTCTCGTAGCCGGGTACCCACCGGGCGTTGGCGCGGACGACAGACTTGACGCCTTCTACGAAGTCGCCTACGGACGGAGCCTGCATCACCAGGCGGGCCGCGGATTGACGGGTGCGACGGGCGTTGTCGGCGGGACGGAAGAGGACGATCTTGCCCTCCCGCGTTCGGCGCGCCTTGAGCCCTTCAAACAACGCCTGCCCGTAGTGAAGGACGTTGGCGCCAGGTGACAGCTCGAGGACAGCTCCCTGGTGTTCGTAGAGCGCGCCCGGACCCCAGCCCGTCTCGGGGGTCCAGCGCGATAGCCAGAAGGCGTCTAGCTCGCGGTAGTCGAAACCGAGCTTGCTGTCCCAGTTCCTTGTCTGGTCCGGGATCGGTGAACTGGAGGTGAATGGCCTTAGCATAGTTCTGACCCTCCTCCGCGATCTTGCGGCAGTCTGCCGCGGGTGGCCCTTATTGGGCGCGATTATAGGACTAGGGTCGCAGGATGTCAAGCGGAGCCGGCGTGGCGCGGACTGCGGGGCGACGGGCAGCTGTCACAGAGATGAGATGAGTGGAGGCTAAGCGAATGGCATTCAAGCCGGTGCCGACATCGGTCGACTACGTGGCTCAGGAACAGGAGGTGCTCGACCACTGGAAGAGGGAGCAGACCTTCCAGAAGCTGGTGCACCTGCGCAAGGAGGGCCCCAGGTGGTCGTTCATCGACGGACCGATAACGGCCAATAACCCGATGGGCGTTCACCATGGCTGGGGGCGCACCTACAAGGATCTGTTCCATCGCTACCGGGCCATGCGCGGCTTCCGCACCCGCTACCAGAACGGATTCGACTGCCAGGGGCTGTGGGTGGAGGTCGAGGTAGAGAAGGCCCAGGGCTTCACCTCCAAGCGCGATATCGAGGAATACGGCGTGGCCCGCTTCGTGCGCAAGTGCAAGGAGCGGGTGCTCCGCTATGCCGCCGTTCAGACCGAGCAGTCGATGCGGCTGGGATACTGGATGGACTGGAATGATCCCGACCGGCTGCGCCGGCTGGCTGACCGCCTGGCCGAGAGCCCCGAGGAGGAGATCACGCTGCAGGGTTCCGTGGGTGAGGTCACCGGCACGGTAGAGTCCCTCGTCGGCCGCTTGGGGCTGCCTGAGCTGGGCGGATCGTACTTCACCTTCTCCAACGAGAACAACTACATGATCTGGACGTTCCTCAAGCGCTGCTGGGAGCGGGGTTGGCTCTACCAAGGCCGAGACGTGATGCCCTGGTGCCCGCGCTGCGCCACGGGAATCAGCCAGCATGAGATCGTCACCGAGGGTTATCGGGAGATGACCCATCCCGGCGTCACGCTCCGCTTCCCGCTGCGCGGTCGCCCCGGCGAGAGCCTGCTGATCTGGACGACGACGCCCTGGACGCTGTCCAGCAACGTGGCTGCCGCAGTGGGCCCTGAACTGACCTACGTCAAGGTGCGCCAGGGCGATAGGGTGCTCTATCTCTCCAAGGGGGCCCTCCCCATTCTCGAAGGCGACTACCAGGTCCTCGACGAGATGAAGGGCACGGCGCTGGAGGGCTGGACCTACGAGGGGCCCTTCGACGAGCTTGAGGCCCAGCAGTCGGCCTCCGCTCCCGAGGCCCACAGGGTGATCCTGTGGGACGAGGTGGGCGAGACGGAGGGCACCGGCATCGTGCACATCGCGCCGGGCTGCGGCGCCGAGGACTTCGCCTTGGGGCGGGAGCAGGGCCTGCCGGCAGTAGCGCCTCTGAGCGAGGAAGGCGTATTCGTAGAGGGCTTCGGCCGGTTGAGCGGCAGGCACGTCTCCGAGAGCGCGCCGCTGGTCTTCGAGAGCCTGCGTGAGAAGGGGCTGCTCTACAAGGTGGAGGACTACACGCATCGCTATCCTGTCTGCTGGCGCTGCGACACCGAGCTGGTCTTCCGCCTGGTGGACGAGTGGTTCATCTCTATGGACGAGCTGCGCCACGATATGATGGAAGTGACCCGCCAGATCCGCTGGATTCCCTCGTTTGGCCTCGACCGCGAGCTGGATTGGCTGAGCAACATGCACGACTGGATGATCAGCAAGAAGCGCTACTGGGGCCTGGCGCTGCCCATCTGGAGGTGCAGCTGCGGCCATTTCGAGGTGATCGGGGACGAGAACGAGCTGAAGGGGCGGGCTGTCGCCGGCTGGGATGAGTTCGAGGGCCATACGCCGCACCGGCCCTGGGTGGATAGTGTGCAGATCGAATGCCCCGAGTGCGGCAAGCTGGTGAGCCGCATTCCGGAAGTGGGCAACCCGTGGCTTGATGCCGGCATCGTCAGCTTCAGCACGCTTCAGTACCGTACCAATCGTGACTATTGGCGGAAGTGGTATCCGGCTGACTTCATCAGCGAGTCCTTCCCCGGCCAGTTCCGCAACTGGTTCTACAGCCTGCTGGCGATGGCCACAGTGCTGGACAATTCGCCGCCCTTCCGGACCTGCTTTGGTTATGCCACGCTGCTGGCCGAAGATGGGCACGAGATGCACAAGTCGTGGGGCAATGCCATCGAGTTCAACGAGGCGGCCGACCGCATGGGAGTGGACGTGATGCGCTGGCTCTACTGCCGCCACAAGCCGGATAGCAACCTGGTCTTCGGCTATGGCCGGGCGGACGAGGTGCGCCGGCAGTTCCTGATCCCCCTGTGGAACGTGTACTCGTTCTTCGTTACCTATGCCAACATCGACGGCTGGACGCCGGATACAGACCCCAACAGCGACCCGGGTGAGGAATCGACGCTCGATCGGTGGATCAAGGCCAGGCTGGACCGGGTCGTCTGTGCGACCAGCGACCGTCTGGAGGAGTACGACGCCTACGGCGCGAGTCTGGCGATCGAGCCGTTTCTGGACGACCTGACCAACTGGTACGTGCGGCGCAGCCGGCGCCGGTTCTGGAAGAGCGAGCAGGATGCGGATAAGAACGCCGCCTACGCTACGCTCTACTCTGTGCTGACCCAGCTGTGCAGGGTGCTCGCGCCCTTCGTCCCCTTCGTGACGGAGGTGATGTACCAGAACCTGGTGCGATCGGCCGACGAGAGCGCGCCGGAGAGCGTGCACCATACCGCCTGGCCGCAGGCGAAGCCGGCCGCGGCGGACGAGCCTCTGCTCGAGCGCATGGACCTGGCCCGGCAGGTGGTCACACTCGGCCACTCGGCGCGCGCGGGCTGCGACATCATCCTCCGTCAGCCCCTGGCCAAGGCGCTGGTTCACCTGGCCGCAGGCACGGGTGACCTGGACGAAGAGGCACTGGCGCTGGTGCGGGATGAGCTGAACGTCAAAGTGGTCGAATTCGTCTCGGAGGCAAGCGAGCTCGTGACCTACTCCCTGCTCCCGGACAACAAGGCCCTGGGGCCCAGGCTAGGCGAGCGACTGCCGGCCGTCCGAGCGGCGTTGGCCAGTCTGAGCGAAGGGGAGGGTCTGCAAGCGGCCGTCGCTGCAGTGGAGAAGCTGCGTGCTGGTCTGGCCCTCTCGCTCGAGTTGGACGGAGAGGCGATCGAGTTGGCGGCGGAAGAGGTGCTGGTACGGGAACAGGCCCGGGAAGGGCTTGCCGTCGCCTCCGAACGGGGCGTCACCGTCGCCCTGGACACTGTGCTCACGCCGGAGCTGGCCAGCGAAGGGCTGGCCCGCCAGGTCATCCGGCGCGTGCAGAACCAGAGGAAGGAGGCCGGCTTCGAGCTCGACGATCGGATCGTCACCGTCTATCAGGCGGAGGGCGAGCTGGCCGAGGCGATCGAGAAGTGGAGGGAGTTGATCGTTTCGGAGACGCTGAGTACCGAGCTGCGAGAGGGAGAGCCGGGGAAGGGGATGAGCGTCGGGCGGTTCAAGGTGGCCGGGCACTCCCTCGGGGTGGGAGTGCGCCAGGCCTAGGTGAGCACCTTGTCAATTCCGCGTGACTAGAGTAGAATACGCGTCCCTCCCGGCTTTGGGGAGGGACTGGGAGGCACGATGGCTTTCTCGCACGATAGAGCGAAGAGGCAGCTTCACGAAGAGCAGGCGAAGCTGAAGGAGCAGTGGTCGCGACTCGAAGTGGCGCAGTACGAGACGATTGGCCACGGTAACCACATGGCGGACGACGGCACGGTCGCCTTCGACCAGGCCGTCGACGTAGCTCTCAAGCGCAAGGTCCAGGCCTCGCTCGAGGAGGTCGAGCAGGCGCTGGTGAAGTTCGAGAACGGCACCTATGGGCTGTGCGAGACCTGCGGGGCCAGGATCGAGCGGGCGCGCCTGGAAGTCCTGCCGCACGCCAAGTACTGCCTGGAATGCCAGGCGAATCAGGAGCGCAACCGGGCGAGGGCCTCTTCCCGTTGAGACGTCGCCGACTGGAGGGCTGGATCCTGCCGACCATGGCAGCCGTTGTCTTGCTCACCGATCAGGTGAGCAAGAGTCTTGTTCGGGACTGGCTCGAAGTGGGGCAGTCTGCGGCCCCCGTTTCTTGGCTGGCCTCCGTCTTTCGCTTTACCCACGTGACGAATACGGGGGCTGCGTTCGGGATGCTCCCTGAGCTGGCCAACGTCTACGTTGGCGTCGCCGCCGCCGTCATTCTGGTCATCATTCTCTACTACAGGCGTATACCAAGCGGAGAGTGGTTGATGCGCCTGGCGCTCGGGCTGGCGCTCGGGGGAGCGCTGGGGAATCTCGTTGACCGGCTGACTATCGGCCACGTGGTCGATTTCATCGACGTGACCATCTGGCCGCTGCAGGATTTCGCCGTCTTCAACGTGGCCGATAGCTGCATCACTGCCGGATGCGCCCTGCTCGTGTTGGGCATGATCCGTGAGGAGTGGCAGCAGTGGCGCGCCAGGCAGACGGCAGAAGCGATGTGACCGGCGAATCCCGTCGTGCGAAGCTCTCCTCCCCAACTTCGCAGTTCGGGATCGCGCCTGCCCTGTGTGCATTGGCCGGCGTCCTACTCCGCCTGGCGCTGATCGTACGATCGGGCTGGCGCATCGACTACGACGAGGCCGTGGTGGGCCTGCTTGGGCTGCGGGTGCTGCACGGCGAGCGGATGGCCTTCCTTCCGGCATCGGCAGACCTGGGCAGGGTGCGCAGCGGCGACACCTTCGATGGCTGAGAACGACAGCGTGGCCGAGGAACGGGAGCTTACCTTCACCGTCGAAGCCGGGGGCGAACGGCTCGACACTATGATCGCCGCCAGGGTGGCCGATCTCAGCCGCTCGGTGGCCCACCGGCTGATCAAAGATGGCTCGGTCACGGTGAATGGCGAGCCGCGCAAGGCCAGCTTCCGGGTGGAGCCGGGCGACCGGGTGGCGGTGGTGTTGCCCGAGGAAGCGCCCGAACTGGTTCTGCCCGAGGATATCCCCCTCGACGTCGTCTATGAGGACGAGGTGATGCTCGTCGTGAACAAGCCGGCCGGCATGGTCGTCCACCCCGCCGTGGGCCACCCCTCGGGCACGTTGGTGAATGCGCTCTTGGCCTACTGTCCCGCGGTCGCCGACGTGGGCGGCCTGGAGAGGGCCGGGATTGTGCACCGGCTGGACAAGGATACGTCCGGCGTGATCGTCGTGGCCAAGGACGAAGAAACCCGCACGGCACTTCAGAGGTTGTTCAAGCGAAGGCGGGTAGACAAGACCTATCTGGCGCTCGTGGAGGACCGGATTGAACCACGTGAAGGAATCATCGAGGCGCCGATCGGCCGGGACAAGCGGAACCGGAAACGCATGGCGGTGGTGCGAAGTGGCCGAGAGGCGTACACTGCGTACCGGGTGCGGGAGTACGTGGGCGATTACTCGCTGCTCGAAGTGCGTCCCCGCACAGGCCGCACCCACCAGGTGCGCGTTCACCTGGCCTGGATCGGCTACCCGATAGTGGGGGATGCGGTCTACGGCCGCAGGCGGCAGGAACTGCTGCGCGACCGCTTCTTCCTCCACGCTGCGCGGCTGGAGTTTGAGCACCCGTCGTCCGGCGAGAAGCTGGTCGTGGAAGCGCCGCTGCCGCAGGAACTGCGGGGCGTTCTGCGGCAATTGCGCCGCAGACCCTAGAGGCCTTTGGGGTGTGCGCCTACTCGACTGCCTCAGCACCGTCTTCAGCTCCCGTTGGGCCTGCCGCAGAGCCGTGGACCGTGCAGGAGGGGGGGCGAGCATAGCAGGCAGCGCGGACATGAGAGCGCGTCTGACGTCGTTTCTGCTGGTCGTCACTCTGTCCGGCTGCGCGCCGATACCGACGGCGACGATGGCTGCTCCAGCAGCGGCGACCGAGCCGGCCTCCACTACGGAGCTCCCGCCTCCGACCACAGCAGCGACTCCTGATGTCAGCTGCACCCATTACGCGGCCGCCGACGGCAGCGACGAGGGCGCGGGCAGCGAGGCAGAGCCATGGGCAACGCTTCAGCACGCCGCAGAGTCGGCTCATCCAGGCGACGTCGTCTGCTTCCGGGGCGGCACCTATCTCGTCGATGAGACACACCTGGCTAGCTCTGGCAGCCCGGATGCCCCTATCACGTTCATAGCCTGCCCTGGGGAGTCGCCTGCGTTTGATGGCGGCGACAGGGTGGGAGGATTGCTGATCCTGGACTCAGGCACGTCCCACGTTCGCATCAGCGGCTTTGCGCTGCGCGGGTTCACGATCTGGGGGATCACGCTCGCCGGTGACAATCGGTATGTTCGCCTCGACCACCTTGATATCGGCGGAGGCGAGGCCAGCGTCCGCTTCACGTATGGCGAGACCGAGGGCCCGCCGGAGGAGGGGCCTGTGGAGCACGTCACGCTGGAGGACAGCATCATTCACGGCAGCCAGTACTCGGCGGTGGACTGCACGCCCGGGCCCTGCAACCACATGGTCGTCAGCAGGGTGGAGATCTTCGACACCGGGCTGGACGGGGAGGCCTTCTACGGCTCCGACGGACTGGAGTTCGCCCGCGGCTACCCTGTTGTGGTGGAGGACTGCTACATCCACGACAACGGCGGCGACGGGATCGACCTCAATTCCCGCGACCGGGCCGGCAACGCCAGCGGCGTGGTCGTGCGGCGCAACCGCGTGGTGCGCAACCATCTCAACGGAATCAAGCTCTGGGCGGGCGGCAGGATGGAGAACAACATCGTCTGGGGCCAGGGGAACAGCGCCGTGTGGGTGGGTACCTATCCGAGCACGGTAGAAGTGGTCAACAACACCATTGCCTACAACATGTGGGATACTGCCTACAGCCAGCGCAACTGGGCCTTTGTGGCTGGCTATCCGGAGGCTGTGCAGTCGCCGCCGGTGACTCTCACGCTGGTGAACAACATCTTTGCCTTCAACGCCGATCCCACGGCAGGCGGCCCCACAGGCGTCTATCTGGGGCCGGGAGTGAACCTAGTGCGGGAGGAGCATAACCTCTACTACAGCAGGGCGGATGGTGAGATCACAGCGGAGTTCGTGAGCGGGCGCGATGTCTTCTTCACGCGCGCTGAGATCGCCGATGGCGCCTGGGCGCGCATTGCTGGCCTGGGACAGAACGCACTGACCAGCGACCCGCTGTTCGTCTCGGGCTGGCCAGATGTGAATCTGCGCCTTGGGGCAGGGAGTCCCGCCGAAGACGCCGGCAGCGCAGAGGGCGTTCCTGCCGGCGACGCCGACGGCGCTCCTCGCGGCGCGCGGCCTGACCTTGGCGCCTATGAGCGGTAGCATCGTGTTGTGCGCGCTGAGCCGCTGGGGGGCGCTGCGTGCCACCTCGCACGGAATGACGGAGCTTCTTGGCGTTGTGCGATGGGCAGGCAGAAGACCCTGGACGTGTCCAAGCGTGAGGTCTTCCAGTTGGTGGAAGATGGGCCTGTGGTGTGTCATCCGCTCGCGGGGGACGGGCTTGCTACGACCTTGATGAGGAGGCTACTGTGGCGCTGAGAGTCAACTGCACCATGTGCGGGGCGAGCATCCCCGCCGACGATCAGGCGATTCGGCGCGGGTTGGTTGCCTGCGACTACTGCTCAACCATCCTGCGAATCACGGATAAGGGCACCGAGGAGTACAAAGGGCTTCTCGCCCGGCGCGAGGTGCCTTCCGGCGTCGCCGTGCAGCGGAAGGGGCCGGGAGAGATCACCATCGTTGCCCGGCGCTCCAGGCAGTCCGCCGCGAACTTCGATAGCTATGGCGCAAAGCGGGGGGTGAAGATCGGCCTGGCTATCGGCGCCGTCGTCGGCGTCCCCGCCGGACTCATCCTGGGCTTGGGCCTCGGCGGCGCGATACTGGGCTTGGGCCTCGGGGGCGCGACACTGGGCTTGGGCCTCGGGGGGGCGATACTGGGCTTCCTCGCCGCCGCTGTGCCCGCCGTGCTGATTGCGGTCATCGTCGTGGCGGTGCTGGATCGCAACCTGCCGCCACTCAGGCTGGAGGGTGGCGTCATCTACCCGTCGCTGGGCTGGGGCGGCCCGGGGCCGCTGAGGGCCGATTCCGTGCAGCAGCTCTACTCTGTCGTCGCCAGGGTGCGTACTGCCCCCGGCCATCCTCCGTTCGAGAACTGCAGTGTGTGTGCGGTGACTGAGGACGGGAAACGAGCCAACCTGCTTGCGGGTGTGGAGAGCGCGGAGGTGGCCCTCTACGTTGAGGAGATTCTGGAGGTCGAAGCGGGCATCTTCAATCTGCCGGTCTATGGCGACGTCGAGATCCCACGGGGAAAGGGCAAGCAGATTGCCGGATTGCCCGGGGCGCCGCCGGTGGAAGACCTGCGCTGCGAGTCGTGCGGCCAGGAGCTGAGCGTGACGCCTGAGGCCTGGCGGCGCGGCTTCGTTGTATGTGAATACTGCAGCGGGCTGGTGCTGCTGTACGAGCCGGGGTCGACCAAGCCCATACTGGGAATGCCAGCCGCCGGCTCGCCGAGGCTGCGGTACCGCGTCGAGAAGAGACCTGGGGGCCTGTCCATCTTCGCGTCCGACACGGGCACGGAGGTGCTCCGGGTCGACGGGGACAGGCTGGACATGCTGGATCCGACCGGCGGGTCCCATCCTCTCGCCCTGGCGCCAGGTGCCTCTATCCGGGTCAAGCAGGCCGCCGCCCCGCTGGCGGGTGCGTATGGGGTCGGCTCGATGGCCCGCTCGGCGGGTCGGTTATTCGGCAGGATGAAGGACGCCATGGCCTACTCGGGCGATGTCGATCCACTGCGGCTGATGTTCCAAGGTGGGGCGCCTGCCGAGTTCGAGATCGTCGCTCGTGAGGCCGACGGGCGAGAGACCCGCCTGGTTGGGAATACAGCGGATCCGCGAGAGGCCCTACAGCTCGCAGAGGCCCTGAGGCAGGCTCTCAGGCTGCATGACGCGGGCGGACGCTGAGACCCCAAGCGTCTGGACGCTTGACACCTCCCCTTGCTTGTTGTATAATCTACACAACTAGAGGGGAAATCACGTGAAAGACTCACGCAGCTTGCTCGTCATTCTGCCCGACCTGCTCCTTGTAGTTATCGGCAAGGAGAGATAGCCTTTTGGGCAGGTGAGCTGCAGAGCGCACGTAGCAACCAGGAGCCGCCCAAAGGGCGGCTCCGATTCGTTGTAGCGCTGATCTGCAACCAGGGAGCTAGTTGACTTGACAGCAGGTAGATCGAACTGGGGAAGAAGGCCGCACGGGGGAGCCGCTACTAACGGCTGGTGGGCCAGCAGCCGCGCGCTGGGCCTGCCGGTAGTCGTCGTTCGCCTGCTCCTCCTGCTGGGGAGCGGCGGAGAGATGGGGCGGCGCCCGTAGGTTCAGGCCAAGGCTGAGCGAGACGCGGGAAGGAAGCCGCCCGGAGGGGCGGCTTCAGTCTTGTATGGCCCCGCCGAAGCCGGGCGCGAAGGAGGATGAGATGAAGCGGTCAGGTGCACAAATAGTCTGGGAGACGCTGAAGCACGAGGGCGCGGAGGTCGTCTTCGGCATACCCGGCGGGGCGATAATGCACACCTACCACCCCCGCCAGGACTACGGCGTCCGCCATATCCTGGTGCGGCACGAGCAGTGCGCGGCCCACGCCGCGGACGGCTACGCCAGAGCCTCAGGGCGCGTGGGTGTGGCGATGGCCACGTCTGGGCCCGGTGCCACCAATCTGGTCACCGGAATCGCCACTGCAATGATGGACTCCGTGCCTATTGTCTGTATCACCGGTCAGGTGGAGGTGCCCTTGATCGGGTCAGATGCCTTCCAGGAGACCGATATCACGGGCATCACGCTGCCGGTGACCAAGCACAATTACCTGGTGACCGAAGTCGACGAGTTGGCGGATACGATTCACGAGGCCTTCTACATCGCCCGCAGCGGCCGGCCCGGCCCGGTGCTGATCGATCTGCCGAAGGACGTGCAGATGGCAGAGACCGATTTCTCGCCGCCCAAGGACGAGGTAGTGCTGCCCGGCTACAGTCCGGTGGGCCCCGGGGAGCCGGATGCGGTGCAGCGGGCGGCCGACCTGATCAACGAGGCGGAGCGTCCCATCGTCCTCGCCGGCCACGGTGTTCTGATGTCCGGCGCGACTGATGCGCTCGTGGCCTTCGTGGAGAAGGTGAGTGTGCCGGTGACCCTGACGCTCCTGGGCAAAGGCGGGTTCCCCGAGTCGCATCCCCTGTGCCTGGGGATGATGGGCATGCACGGCGAGGCCTACGTCAACCACGCGATCCAGCAGGCGGATCTGCTGCTGGCCTTCGGCATGCGCTTCGATGACCGCGTGACGGGCAAGCTCGATCGCTACGCACCAAACGCCCGCAAGGTCCACGTCGATCTCGACGCAGCAGAGATCAACAAGCTCATCCCGGCGGACGTGCCGGTGCTGGGCGACCTGCGCCGGGTGTTGGAGCAGCTGATGCCTCTGGTCAAGAAGGCGTCGCACACGGAGTGGCTGGCCCGCATAGTGGAGTGGCGCAGTGAGAGCGACGAGCGGGATATAATCAACCAGCCGCATAACGGCCGCCTTCTCGCCCCGCACGTGGCCCACGCCATCTGGCAGGCGACCGGGGGAGAGGCGATAGTCGTCACCGGCGTCGGCCAGAACCAGATGTGGGCGGCACAGTACTACCACAGCGACCAGCCGGGATTTCTGATTACTTCCGGGGGGTTGGGAACGATGGGCTTTGGCCTGCCCGCAGCGATGGGGGCCCAGGTGGCCCAGCCAGATCGGGAGGTCTGGGCCATAGTCGGCGACGGCGGTTTCCAGATGACTCTGCACGATCTGGCGACGATCGTCCAGGAGAAGCTGCCGGTGAAGGTTGCCGTGCTGAACAACTCGTGTCTGGGGATGGTGCGCCAGTGGCAGGAGCTATTCTACAACAAGCGGTACGAATCGACCTCCCTCGTGAACCCTGACTTCATCAAGCTGGCCGACGCGTACGGCGTGCGAGGCTGGCGTGTGACCGGGCCGGAGGAGACACGGAAGGCGATCGACGAGGCGCGCTCGCACGATGGCCCCGCGCTGGTCGAATTCCAGATCGCTCAGACAGGGGACGACGGCAACGTCTATCCGATGGTGCCGTCCGGCGCAGCGCTGGACGAGATGATTCTCCGGCCCACTGGCAAGGCTGGCAGGAGCAAGGAATAGGAGGGGCGGCAATGGAAAGCACACTGATCGCTCTGGTGGAGGACAAGCCGGGAGTGCTGAATCGCGTGGCCAGCCTCTTCCGACGCCGCGCGTTCAACATCGAAAGCCTGGCCGTCGGCCACACTGAAGTGCCGGGCGTTTCGCGCATGACGATCGTCGTTGACAGCGATCGGACCGACGTGCTGAAGGTGGCGCAGAACCTGCACAAGCTGGTCAACGTGATCAAGGTCGATGATGTCACCGAGTCGCCGACCGTGATGCGTGACCTGGCGCTGATCAAAGTCAAGGCGAACGCGGACGGCGGCTCCAGGTCGGAAGTGCTGCAGATCGTGGAGACGTTCAGGGCCCGTGTCGTCGACGTCAGCCTGGATACGCTGATGGTAGAAGTGACGGGCACCGACGAGAAGATCGATGGCCTCGTCGAAGTCCTGAGGCCGTACGGCATCGTGGAGATGGTACGCACCGGCCGGGTGGCCATGGTGCGGGGCAGCAACGGAGCGAGCAAGGAATAGGCAAGCCTGTCTCCCTGCGGGAGGCGGCAACACAACGACAAGACTGGGAGGGGATTATGGCGAAGATCGATTTCGGGGGAGTTGTCGAGCAAGTTGTCACCAGAGACGAGTTCCCGCTGGAGAAGGCCCGTAAGGTGCTGAAGGATGAGGTCATCGCCGTGCTCGGCTACGGAGTTCAGGGGCCGGCTCAGTCACTGAACATGAAGGACAACGGCATCGACGTCATCGTCGGGCAGTGGGAGGGCGACCAGGCGGCCTGGGACAAGGCGGTCGGCGATGGTTGGGTGCCTGGGGAGACCCTCTTCTCTTTGGAGGAGGCTACGGAGCGGGGGACGATCGTGCAGTATCTCGTCTCCGACGCGGCGCAGATGCTCACCTGGCCGAACATCAAACCACACCTGAAGGAAGGTGATGCGCTCTACTTCTCGCACGGCTTCTCGATAGTCTACGCTGACCAGACGGGAGTCGTTCCGCCGGACAACGTCGACGTCATACTCGTCGCCCCGAAGGGATCGGGCAGGAGTGTCCGCGCCAACTTCCTGGCAGGTAGCGGCATCAACTCAAGCTACGCCGTGCACCAGGATTACACCGGCCGGGCCAAGCAGCGAACGCTGGCCATCGGGATCGGCATTGGGTCCGGCTACCTGTTCCCTACCACGTTCGAGAAGGAGGTCCACAGCGACCTCACCGGCGAGCGGGGTGTGCTCATGGGCGCCCTGGCCGGGATCATGGAAGCTCAATACAATGTGCTGCGCAGGAACGGCCACAGCCCGAGCGAAGCCTTCAACGAAACTGTCGAGGAGCTGACCCAGAGCCTGATCCGCCTGGTCGACCAGAACGGCATGGACTGGATGTATGCCAATTGCAGCACGACCGCGCAACGGGGGGCGCTCGATTGGCGCCACGAGTTTCGCGAGGCCGTTGCTCCGGTCTTCGACAGGCTGTACAAGAGCGTCGTCTCCGGCGAGCAGACAGGCATCGTCCTGGAAGCGAACGCCGCCCCGGATTACAGGGAGCGGCTGGAGGAAGAGCTCCGGGAGATGCGGGAGTCGGAGATGTGGCGGGCGGGCGCCGCCGTGCGTTCGCTGCGCCCCGATAGCTGGGGGAAGTAGCGGTCCCACGAGGAGTGGAGCGAGACCGGTGCATGTGTATGCCTTGTTCGCCCATCCCAGCAAGGAGTCTTTCACCGCTGAGGTGCTGGAGCGCTTCACGCGCGGACTCAAGGAGGCAGGGCACTCGGTGCAGGTCGGCGACCTCTATGAGATGCGGTTCCAGACCGATATGGACGCGGGCCAGTACGAGAGGGAGACGGGGTTCGATCCCGAGGCTCCCGTGCCTGAAGATGTGCGGGCGGAGCAGGCCAAGATCGACTCTGCTGACGGCCTGGCTTTTGTATACCCGCTGTGGTGGAGCGACTGCCCGGCGAAGCTGAAGGGCTGGTTCGACCGCGTGCTCACCTACGGCTATGCGTACTGGTACGATTCGTCAGGGGAGCGAGCCGCGCCAAGGATGGACGTGCAGAGGGCCCTGGTTCTGTGTGCCGCCGGTCACACGATCGAGCACTTGGAGGAGACCGGGATCGTGGACAGCATGCGGCACGTGATGCTGGAGGATCGCCTGCTGGGCGTAGGTGTGAGGGAGGCCAGTCTGGAGATCCTCGGCGGCATGGTAGAGAAGAACGCCGACATCCGTCGCAGGAATCTGGACAGGGCGTACGAGTTGGGCAGGACGTTCTGGCAGGCGAGCCAGAACTGAGCAGCCTAGCTGGACAGGAGGAGGGCAATGGGTGAGGACGGGGTTCGTGGTCAAGACAAGGTTGTCGTTTTCGACACGACGCTCCGGGACGGGGAGCAGTCGCCGGGAGCGGCGCTCAACGTCGAGGAGAAGCTGGAGATCGCCCGGGCCCTTCAAGGAATGGGCGTCGACGTCATCGAGGCTGGCTTTCCCATTTCCTCGCCCGGCGACTTCAAGGCGGTCGAGCTTCTCTCCAAGGAGATCCGTGATTGCACCGTCTGCGGCCTGACGCGGGCAAACAAGAAGGATATCGACGTGGCGGCCGAGGCGCTCAAGGGGGCGGCCCATCCGCGCATCCACACCGGGCTGGGCGTCTCCGAAGTGCACATCAAGTACAAGCTGCATACGACGCCGGAGAAAGCACTGAAACAGGGCGTGGACGCGGTCAAGTATGCCCTCAAATTCGTTGACGAAGTGGAGTACTACACGGAGGACGCAGGGCGAGCCGATCCAGAGTACCTCTACCGCGTGCTGGAGGCGGCGATCAAGGCCGGGGCCGCCGTGGTCAACGTACCGGATACGACCGGCTACTCGACACCGGAGGAGTTCGGCGCCCTGATCCGGGGCATCAGGGAGAATGTGCCCAACATCGACAAGGCGGTCATTTCCGTGCACTGCCACAATGACCTGGGGATGGCCACGGCGAACACGCTTGCCGCGGTTGCCAACGGCGCGCGCCAGGTGGAGGTGACGATCAACGGCATCGGCGAGCGGGCCGGCAACACTTCCTTGGAGGAAGTGGTGATGGCGCTCAAGACCCGCCGCAGTGTCTTTGGGGTGGAGACGGGAATAGACACCCGCCACATCTACTCGGTGAGCCGGCTGGTCAGCCAGCTGACCGGCATCCCGGTCCAGCCGAACAAGGCCATAGTCGGCGCCAATGCCTTTGCCCACTCCTCGGGTATCCATCAGGACGGAGTGCTGAAGGAGAGGACGACCTACGAGATCATCGACCCGCGCGACGTCGGTGCCCCGGACTCGGCGATCATCCTCTCGGCCCGGTCCGGCCGGCATGGCCTGCGCCACCGACTGGCGGAGCTGGGATACACGCTCAGCGACGACGACTTCGAGAAGGTGTACGAGCGCTTCCTCGACG
Source organism: uncultured Anaerolineales bacterium (assembly GCA_964530325.1). Classification (GTDB taxonomy): domain Bacteria; phylum Chloroflexota; class Anaerolineae; order B4-G1; family B4-G1; genus CAZHAX01. Next base: position 162,333 of record CAZHAX010000002.1, read on the forward strand.
TGGCGGACAAGAAGAAGACGGTAGACACGCGCGATCTGGAGGCGATCGTCTCGGACGAGGTGGGCATGCTCTTCGAAGAGACGTACAGTCTGGAGCACGTCCAGGTCAGTTGCGGGAATCAGAGCATCCCCACGGCAACGGTTCGCATCCGCGGGCCGAATGGCGACGTCGTATGCGATGCGGATCACGGCACCGGCCCGGTCGACGCGGTCTACCGGGCGATCAATCGGGTGATCGGCGAGCCGAACCAGTTGATCGAGTTCTCCGTCCAATCTGTGACCGAGGGGATCGACGCTGTCGGCCGGGTGACCATCCGCATTCAAGCGGACGAGCCGGTCAACGGCGAGCAGCGGCGCGTCTTCAGCGGCCATGGTGCGGATACGGACATCATCGTGGCCAGCGCCAAAGCCTACATGTTCGCGCTGAACAGGCTTATCGCGGCCCGAGGAACGCTGTCCGGCATCGCCTAGCTGGCCGGGCTGCACAGGAAGCTGGACCTCAGGCCGATCGGAGGGGAGGCGAGGCTATGAAGCAGTTCTGCGTCACGTCTTCTATGGGCAAGCGGCTCATCGGTAGAGCACTGGTCGAGCACGCAAACATACAGAGTGCCCTGCAGAAAGGGACGGTGGCGATCATCGCCGGCACGACCAACGGCTACGTGGCCGAGGAGGTGCTCAAGTCGCTGGGCCAGGAGGACGGTTTCTCCCGCGTAGGCTTCCGGCGCGGTATGGTGACGCCGCCCGCTCCGGACATTCCCAAGGTGGAGTTCCCCGGCGATGCGGTCATCACCAATGGTCGATGGGATAAGGGGAAGACGATCTTCGACGTGGCGGATGAGCTGAGGGCCGGAGACGTGGTGCTGAAGGGTGCCAACGCTATCGACCCGAGCGGCCATGCGGCGGTGCTGATCGCGGATCGGAAGGGCGGCACTGTGCTGGCGGCCCTGACCGCAGTGATCGGCCGCCGGGTGCAGCTGATCCTGCCGGTTGGGCTGGAGAAGCGCGTGCTCGAAGACGTCAACGTGCTGGCCCAGAGGATTAACGCTCCGGGTTCGCAGGGGCCGCGGCTGCTGCCGGTGCCCGGTGAGGTGTTCACCGAGCTGGACGCCATCCGGCTGCTGACCGGCTCTGAGGCCAGCCTCATCGCCTCCGGGGGCGTGCACGGGGCGGAAGGAGCGCTGTGGCTGGGCGTTGGCGGCAGCGAAGCGGAGACCGAGGCTGCGGCCAAGCTGATCAAGTCGCTCGCCGGTGAACCGCCGTGTACGGTGTGAGCGGGAGGCTGCCGCTGTGGCTGTGTACATGATCGTCGAGTTGGAGGTGCTGGACCCGGAAACGTACGCCAGGTACGTGGAGAGAGTCCCCGCCCTGGTCCAGAAGCACGGGGGGCGGTACGTGGTCCGGGGAGATGCTGTCACGCCGCTGGGAGGTGGCTGGGACCCCGAAAGGATCGTGGTGATCGAGTTCGAGTCGGCTGACCAGATGGAGCGGTGTTTCGCCTCCGAGGAGTACCGGCAGCTGGCGCCGCTGAGGGAGAGTTCGACCGTGTCACGGTCCATTCTGGTTGAGGGATGCTTGCCGGCTGAGGCCGCATAGCGGCAAGGGCTGGTGGCGGCTCAGCCTGCGATAGCTGGCAGACGCACGAAGAGGAGGACAGTCGGTAGATGGGGCATACGCTTGGCGAGAAGATAATCGGAGCCCACGTCATAGAGGGCGGGAGCGAGAGCGGTGAGGTGCGGCCGGGACAGCTGGTGGAGGTGAGCGCCGACATCGTCCTGGCGAACGACATCACGGCGCCCATCGCGCTGCACGAGTTCGACAAGCTCGGCGTGGACAGGGTATTCGACCCGGGGAAGATCGTGCTCGTGGCCGACCACTTCGCGCCGAACAAGGACATCAAGTCGGCTGAGCAGTGTGCGCAGATGCGCCGCTTCGCCCGGGCGCAGGGCGTGACCCATCACTACGATGTGGGTCAGATGGGCATCGAACACGTGCTGCTGCCCGAGCAAGGGCTGGTGGTGCCAGGCGACCTGGTCGTGGGGGCCGATTCGCATACCTGCACCTACGGGGCGCTGGGAGCATTCGCCACAGGCATGGGCTCGACCGACATTGCGGTAGCTATGGCCACGGGCTCTATCTGGATGCGCGTTCCGGAGACGCTCAAGGTGGTGTTCGAGGGTGAGCTTCAGCCCTGGGTGGGGGGCAAGGATCTGATCCTCAAGACGATCGGCGAGATCGGCGTCAGCGGCGCGCTGTACAAGGCTATTGAGTTCAGCGGGCCGACAGTGAGTGCTCTCTCGATGGATGGCCGGCTGACGATGTCGAACATGGCGATCGAGGCGGGCGGCAAGGCAGGCCTGTTCGCCGTCGACGAGGTCACGCTGGCCTACGTCGAAGGCCGGGCGAAGCGGCCCTACGCTGTCTACCAATCCGACGACGACGCCGAGTACGCAAGGGTGGTCGAGATCGACGTGGGGGCTCTCGAGCCGCAGGTGGCCTTTCCGCACCTGCCGGAGAATGTGCGGCCGGTCGGCGAGGCGGGCGAGGTGAAGATCGATCAGGCGGTCATCGGCTCCTGCACGAACGGGAGGCTGGAGGACCTGCAGGTCGCGGCAGAGCTCCTGCGGGGCAGGAAGGTCCACCCGGACGTCCGCTGCATCGTACTGCCCGGCAGCCAGCAGGTCTACCTTGATGCGCTGCGCGAAGGGCTGGTCGAGGCGTTCATCGAAGCCGGCGCAGCCGTCAGCACTCCCACGTGCGGACCCTGCCTGGGGGGACACATGGGCGTCCTGGCGGCCGGCGAAAAGGCGGTCAGCACTACCAACCGCAATTTCCGGGGGCGTATGGGCCATCCGGACAGCGAGGTCTATCTGGCCGGACCGGCTGTGGCCGCGGCCTCCGCGGTTGCCGGCCGCATCGTCCCGCCGCAGGAGGTGTTGTAGTGAAGCTAAGGGGACAGGTCTGGAAGTACGGCGACAACGTCGATACCGACGCGATCATCCCGGCACGCTATCTGAACGTTTCTACGCCTGAAGAGCTGGCGGAGCACTGCATGGAGGGTATCGATGCGACGTTCGCCGGCTCGGTGCGGCGGGGTGATGTCATCATCGGCGGCGAGAACTTCGGCTGCGGCTCGTCGCGGGAGCATGCGCCTCTGGCGATCAAGGGCAGTGGTGTGTCCTGCGTCGTAGCCAAGAGCTTCGCCCGCATCTTCTATCGCAACGCCATCAACATCGGCCTGCCGATCCTCGAGTGCCCGGAGGCGGCAGGGCAGGCGGAGAGGGGCGACGAGCTGACCGTCGACTTGCGGAAAGGTACCATTGCGAACGAGCGGGCTGGCGCCACGTACAGGACGTCCGCCTTTCCGGACTTCCTCTTGGCTGTGATCGACGCCGGGGGACTGGTGCCCTACACCCGGCAGCGACTGGCCGGGGCAGGCAAGAAGGGTTAAGGTTTCCCGTCCGCCCCTGGGGCGGGATGCGGGAGGAGATGATGGGCAAGCCAAAGGTTCAGCTGTACGACACGACGCTGCGCGACGGAACACAGCGCGAGGGGATCTCGCTTTCGGTCGACGACAAGCTGAAGATCACCCGTGTGCTGGACAGGCTGGGCATCCCGTACATCGAGGGGGGCTGGCCGGGCTCGAACCCAAAGGACCTGGAGTACTTCCGGCGCGTGCGCGAGCTGAAGCTGGAGAACGCCAAGCCCGCCGCTTTCGGGATCACCTGCCGGGTGGGGTCGAAGCCGGACGATGACGCAAACGTCCAGGCTATGCTGGAGGCGGAAACGCCCGTGGTAACCGTGGCCGGCAAGAGCTGGACGCTGCACGTCGAAGATGTGCTGCGCACGACACGGGAAGAGAACCTGCGCCTGATCCGGGAAAGCGTGGCCTACATCAAGGGCCAGGGCAGGGAGGTCATCTACGACGGCGAGCACTACTTCGATGGCTACAAAGCCGACCCCGATTACGCTATCGAGACCCTGCGGGCGGCCGTAGAGGGCGGGGCTCAGAGGCTCGTGCTGTGCGATACGAACGGTGGCTCGATGCCCTGGGAGATCGAATCGGCGGTGAAGGCCGTGCGGCTGGCCCTCCCTGAGGCCGAAGTTGGAATCCATACCCACAACGACGCCGGTCTGGCCGTGGCCAACAGCCTGGCCGCCGTCCGCGCCGGCGCGACGCAGGTGCAGGGCACGATCAACGGCTACGGCGAGCGATGCGGCAATGCGGATCTGGTGACGGTGATTGCCAACCTCAACGTGAAGATGGGTATCGAGGCCCTGGCCTCCAGCCGGTTGATCAGTCTCACCAGAGCGGCCCGGACCGTGGCCTTGCTCGCCAATCAGTCGCTCTACCGGCAGGCGCCGTACGTGGGGGCGAGCGCCTTCGCTCATAAGGGCGGGATCCACGTCGCTGCCATGCGCCGCAATCCACTGAGCTACCAGCACATCGACCCCAAGATCGTGGGCAATCAGCCGCGGGTGCTCGTTTCTGAGCTCTCCGGCCGGGGCAATCTGCTGAGCAAGGCGGATGAGCTGGGCATTCCGCACGACGAGATCGAGGACCTGCCGGGCATTCTAGAGAGGATCAAGAAGCTGGAGCACGAGGGCTTCACTTTCGACGGGGCGGACGCCTCCGTGGAAATGCTCCTCCAGCGAGCCCGGTCGGACTACAAGCCCCCGTTCGAGATGCTGGACTTCATGGTGGTCGTGGAGCTCCGGGAGGGGCGGGCCATCTTCGCCGAAGCGACGGTGAAGGTGCGGGTGGGCGATCAGATCTTCCACACCGCTGCCGAGGGTAACGGGCCAGTGAACGCGCTCGACGCAGCCCTGCGCAAGGCGCTGGTGCCCAACTATCCTGCCCTGGAGGGGTTCGACCTGGCGGACTACAAGGTACACATTCTGGACGGCGTCGAGGGCACCGCGGCGACGACGCGGGTCCTCATCGACATGGAGAGCGAGCAGGGCCGCTGGAGCACGGTCGGAGCTTCGACTAACATCATCGAGGCCAGCTGGCTGGCGCTGGCGGACGCGGTCGAGTATGGCCTGACGGTCGATTTGAGGGCCTGACCTGTCCGGGCGTGCCCACGGTCGCCGATTATGAAGGGAGAAGAAGCAGATTCATGGAAGCCAAGATAGTCACGCTGCCCGGAGACGGCATCAGTCCGGAGGTGGTGGCCGAGGCGGTCAAGGTGATGGACCGCGTGGCCGAGGCCTTCGGCCACAGCTTCGAGTACGAAGAGGCGCTGATCGGCGGAGCGGCGATCGATGCCACCGGCGAGGCACTGCCTGCGGAGACCCTGGAGAAGTGCCTGGCCAGTGACGGCGTGCTGCTTGGCGCAGTAGGTGATTGGAAGTACTCGGATCCGAAGGCACCCGTGCGGCCCGAGCAGGGATTGCTCGCGCTGCGCAAGGGCATGGGGGTCTTCGCCAACCTGCGGCCGGTCAAGCTGTACAAGGAACTGCTGCACGCTTCGACGATCAAGCCGGAGGTAATAGAGAACGTCGACCTGATGGTTGTCCGTGAGTTGACCGGCGGGCTCTACTTCGGCAAGCGGGGCCGGGAGAAGGTCGACGGCGACGAGGCGGCTTACGACACGATGTACTACACAGCCCGCGAGGTGGAGCGCGTCGTGCGCGTGGCCTTCGATTTGGCCGGAAAGCGGCGTGGTAAGGTCACATCGGTGGACAAGGCGAACGTGCTGGAGAACTCTCGGCTGTGGCGTGAGACGGCGACGCGAGTAGCGGAGGATTACCCGAACGTCGAGTTCGAGAGCATGTACGTCGATATCGCCGCCATGCGGCTGATACGCTATCCGGAAGTGTTCGACGTGATGGTCACCACCAACATGTTTGGGGATATCCTCACCGACGAGGCCTCGATGATTGCCGGCTCCATGGGCATGCTGCCCTCGGGGGCGATCGGCGAGAAGAAGCCGGGGCTGTTCGAGCCGATCCACGGCTCGGCCCCCAAGTACAAGGGGCAGAACGTGGTCAATCCGATCGCCACTATTCTGAGTGCGGCGATGCTCCTGCGCCACTCCCTGGAGCTGGAGAAGGAGGCGCAGGCCATAGAGAACGCCGTACAGAAGGTGCTCTCGGACGGCTTCCGCACCAGGGACATCAGGGAAGAGGGGACGGAGTTGGTGGGTACGAAGGAGATGGGCGATCTGGTTGCAGAAAGGATCAGCAATGCCTAGCAGAGAGGCAACGCAGGGTTTCGAGAGGGCTCCTCACCGCAGCCTGCTGTACGCTTCCGGGCTCACGCCTGAGGAACTGGAGAGGCCGATCATCGGCGTCGCCAACTCGTTCAACGAGATTGTGCCCGGTCACATTCACCTGAACCAGATCAGTGAGGCAGTCAAGGCGGGCGTTCGGATGGCCGGCGGCACTCCGCTGGAGTTCAATACTATTGGAGTATGCGACGGGATCGCCATGGGCCACTCCGGCATGTGCTACTCACTGCCCAGCCGGGAGCTGATAGCGGACTCGGTCGAAGTGATGGCCAAGTCGCATCAGTTTGATGGTCTGGTGTTGATCCCCAACTGCGACAAGATCGTTCCCGGTATGCTGATGGCTGCCGGGCGGGTCAACATACCGGCGGTCTTCGTCAGCGGCGGGCCGATGATGGCGGGGCGGTACGGCGGCGAGAACATCGACGTCAATACTATGTTCGAGGCGGTCGGTGAGTACAAGGCGGGGCGCATGAGCGACGAGGAGCTGCAGGCATTGGAGTTGGCAGCCTGCCCCGGCTGCGGCTCCTGCGCCGGCCTGTTCACCGCCAACTCGATGAACTGCCTGACCGAGGCCCTGGGCATGGGGCTGCCGGGCAACGGGACCATACCGGCAGTGCAGGCCTCCCGCCTGCGCCTGGCGAAGCAGGCCGGGATGCAGGTGATGCGCCTGGTGGAGAAGGGGCTGCGCCCGCGCGACATAATGACGGAGGGGGCCTTCGAGAACGCCATCGCCGTCGACATGGCGATCGGCGGCTCGACGAACACGGTCCTCCACCTGCCGGCGATAGCGTACGATGCGGGGGTCGACCTGCCGCTGGAGAAGTTCGATGCGGTCAGCAGGCGCACGCCCTATCTGGTCAAGCTGCGCCCTTCGGGCCCGCATCATATGCAGGACCTGGACGAGGCGGGCGGCATCCCGGCGGTGATGGCCGAGCTGCTGGGCAAGAAGCTGCTGCACGGTGAGCTGCCCACGGTGACGGGCAGGAAGGTGAAGGAGAACCTGAAGGGCATCAGCCGGCGCTCCGAGGTCATTCGCCCGGCTGACAATCCCTACCTGGCCAACGGGGGGATCGCTATCCTGAGCGGCAACCTGGCGCCCGAAGGGGCCGTCGTGAAGGCCTCTGCCGTCCTGCCCGAGATGATAAGCCATCGCGGCCCGGCGCGAGTCTTCGAGGGCGAGGAGGCGGCGATGAGCGCTATCCTGGGCGGCAAGATCAAGCCCGGCGACGTGGTGGTGATCCGCCGGGAGGGACCGCGGGGCGGTCCGGGCATGCGGGAGATGCTCATGCCCACGTCGTCGCTGGCCGGAATGGGGCTCGATGCCAGCGTCGCGTTGATCACGGATGGACGCTTCAGCGGCGCGACGCGCGGAGCCGCCGTCTGCCACGTCTCACCGGAGGCGGCCGCAGGCGGACCCATTGGACTGATCCGGGAAGGGGACGAGATCGAGCTCGATATCCCCGGCAAGAAGCTGACGCTCCACGTATCCGACGGGGAGCTGGCCCGGCGCCGCGAGGGCTGGAAGGCTCCGGCGCCCAGGGTGACGGAGGGGTACCTGGCCCGCTATGCAAGAATGGTCTCCTCGGCGAGCGAGGGGGCGGTGGTCAGGTAGGATCGCCGGGGAAGCGGAAGGCTCTAGACCGGGAGGCGGGGCGGGGAGCAGCCCCGCCCTGCTCTTGCGTCAGCCCTCTGGGGTGGGGGTATCCTCCAGGATCGCCTCTGGGCTCGCCGTGGGCGTGAAGCGGCGGATGAGAAGCACGAGCACCAGCCTGCCCTTGAAGCTGGGGTCGTGCAGCCAGCCGCTCACGTACGTCCAACTCGGCCGCACTTCCCAGTTGCGCACCTGCAAGACGGCATCGCCGTCGAGCGAAGCGTTCTGCTCTATGACCGTGATCTCTCCGTTGCCGCTGGCGTCAACATTGGACACAGAGACCACAGAAGTGTGCCCCCAGGTTGACGTTGAGCCGTAGCTCAGCACGTCATCGGGCTGCGGTGCGATGCCCGCTGTGCCGTTGGAGATCTTCTCCAACTGATCCCCACCGTAGTTCCAGACGACCTGGCTGCCGTTCGCCCCGTAGGGCTCTATGCCGTAGGCCAGGTAGAGAAAGCGCTTGCTCAGCTCCGGGCACTGCCACTCGAGCTGCTGGCGGGCGCCGGGGAAGAACTCGACCCACACCCCGCCACTACCCGGCCGAGGCCCGCAGGCGGTGAGGTTTCGATAGACTGCCCCCAAGGCGTAGGACGCTGTTCCCGCCGAACCCAACCAGTAGTGCGTGAAGTCGCATGTCTCGCCGTTCCACCACGGAGGATTCGGCAGGTCATTAGCCACAGACCTGGAAGCCTGGTCCGCGGACTCCGCCGCGAGGGCCGGCTCCGGGGGCGCGCCAGCCGCGGCCGCGCTGGTGGACGGCAGCCTGGGATCCGGGCTGGTCACGACCGTTCCCTCCAGCAGGAGGGGCAGGCTGATCTTCCGCTCCCCAACGACCTCTGCGGCTGAGAGTGCCTGGCTGGCCCGCACTATCCACAGCCGCTCGCCCGCCTCGACGACCCACTCGGCGATCGCCACCGGCCTCGGCTCCAGCCCACCCACGTGCAGATCGACAACGCTGACCGCGCCCGCCACCTTCTGGCCGAACAGCGTGACCACCGGACCCGGCTGAGGATCAGCCCCCTGCTGCTGGCGGAAGGCGAAGAGCGCGGACCGATAGGCCTTCGCTCCGCCTGGCTCAGCCGGTGGGAGGGCCTCGGTCGGGGGGCTGGTGCCGAACGGCGCGGCGGTGATGGAGAACTCCCGGTAGAGGCCCGTTCTCTCTATGGCGGCGGCGACCTGGATAGCGTTGTCCGGCTCCGTCGCGCCGAAACGGGCGCCGGGCAGGAAAGGCGTGTCGACGTTCAGCTCGACCCCGTCGAGCAAGACCATCCCCGGCGGGACAGGCGGGGAGGGCGTAGGCGTGGACTGGGCTGCAGCGGCGACCGCCGGTGCAGGCGCCTGGCGTGCGGCCAGTGCGGCCGGCGGGGCTGGCACGATAGCCAGCACGAGCAGTGCCGGCGCCACGATCAGAGTTGCGATCGCGGTGGAACGTCTCTTCATCCTATGGCCTAAGCGATCGGACCAGAAGCGGGGAGCCGTGCTTTCCTCACGGGCAGCCGCGAAGACCCAAGCTGCCCCGTCCCGCTCCAGCCGGCGTATTCACTATACCACGCCGGGCGGCGCACCGCAACGGTACGTATTTCCCATATGCCTAGGCCCGCCGCAGAGCCAGCGCCCGGTGGATCCACTCCCGCTCCGCCTCGAAGGAGAGCGCGGACAGCGCCTCGTCCCAGCCCACCCAGATCGGCACGAACTCCTCTTCCGGAGGGAACTCGGGCTCGGCTGCGTGGCCGGTCAGCTGCAGCAGGAAGTAGCGCTCGGAGCGGAAGACGTGTTTCTCCCCGTCGTCGAACTCGACCAGCTGGGAACCCAGGTCAGCTCGGACGGTGAGGGCAGTGTAGCCGCTCTCCTCAGCCGTCTCGCGCACTGCTGCCTGCGATGCGCTTTCCCCCTCATCGATGTGGCCCTTGGGGAGGCGCACCTCTCCTTGGGAGGGGCGCCGCAGCAGCAGGACGCGATCTTCGTCGAACACGACGCCGCCGGCGGCCTCGTAGTAGTGGGTGCCGGGAGGCGTCTCAGGGGACCGCGGCGAGACGGCGAGCAGCTCGTCCAGCACCTCTCTCACCTCGTCGAGCGTGGCGAATACGCGGTAGGCTCCGGGGAAGGGTTGAGTAACAGTCCACTGGTTCGGCACCGCCACGCAGATCATCCCTGCCGACGAAGCGGATGTCGCGCCGGTGGGAGTGTCCTCCAGCGCCAGGCACTGCGGGGGCGGCGCGCCGAGCCGGTGGGCGGCGAGCAGATAGAGATCAGGCGCCGGCTTGCCTCTCTCCACGTCGTCGCCAGCGGCGATTGCCCGGAAGCGGCCCTCTATTCCGACCGTCTCCAGCGCCAGGTCGACATACTCGCTGTGGCCGGAAGTGGCAATGGCCAGGGGCAGCCCCCTGGCCTCGAGCTCGTCCAGAAGAGCGAGAAGCCCTGGCCGTAGTCTGAGCCGTGTGGGGACGGCCTCCAGGAAGAGCCGCTCGCGCTCGGCGAGCGCCTCTGCGGGAGTCACATCCAGGCCAAACCGATCGACGAAGAAGGCGGCCGAATCGGCAACCCGCATGCCGAGCACTTCGGCGTAGATCCGATCGTCCAGCTGATGGCCATGACAGGCCAGGACCTCTGCCCAGGCCCACCTGGCAATCGACTCGCTTTCGACCATCAGGCCGTCGAGGTCGAAGACAACGGCTTTGATGCTGGTATTGGGCACGCTGCAACCTCCACGCTGGAGCGCCTGCCTCAGGCGCAGCCCGGCGCATGATAACACAAGGCTGAGGTCGCGCAATCTGCAACGGGGCGGGCGTGTTCCTGCGCCAGTACCTGTTGACACCGGCCCTCCCGTGGCGTATACTCCGCTCGCACATGGGTCAGCGAACGATCCGCACGCTAGCCGGCGCCGCGATGGCCGTGCTTCTCGGCGGTCTTAGTGCCTGCGCGCCGCCTGCGACGTCCGCGCCCTCTGCGACTCCGACGAGCGTGCCCACGCCCACAATGACTCCTCTTCCGAGCCCGGATACCACTCAGGTGGCGGCGACTATTGCCGCAGGTGGGGCCCAGCTCGCTGCTGCAGGCATAGAGCCACTCTGCCTGCGGCGCCAGGACACAGATGGCGACGAGCAGCTGGAGTGGCTCGGGCTCTACATGACCGCCGCGGAGCCAAGCAGGCTGGCGGGGTTCGTGCTCGACGGCGACGCCTACTACGGGCTTGATGCGCTGGAGGGGCAGGAGTATGGGCTGGGAGAGTACGCTGTCTGCGAGATCGAGCAGCGGGACGTCAACAGTGATGGAGCCGAGGAGATACTGATCTGGGGCCACGCCGAGATGGCCACTGATCTGCTGCACCTGTTCCGCTGGGACGGGGATTCCTACTCGCTCCTCGGCTTCTTCGATGGGGATGCCGGGATAAGGCTGGAAGATGGGGACGGCGATCTGACAGACGAAGTGGTGCAGGGCCGGCGCGTCGAAGGCTGGGATGGGCTGGCCTGGGAGGTGATCTACTGCTGGGACGGGTCGAACTACGGCTGGACCTGGGATCGGTTCGCCTGGTTCTATCTCGGCCGCCCTCACTCCTACCGGTCGGATAGACCTGACTATGCAGTGATCTCATTCTATCTGGCGCTCAAAGACCGGGATCTGCCAGGAGCGTACGGCCTGCTCGACCAGGCGTCGTATCCTTCGTCGGGGTACGCGTCTTGGGCGGGCGAGTACGGCACGACGCTGGCGGTCGATGCTGGATCGGTGCTCGAGATCGGGCGCAGCGGTGACAGCGCTCAAGTCGTGGCTCAGGTCCGGCAGGTGACGAGTGTGGACGGCCTGGTAGTCGCCGTGCTGTGTGACGTCGAATGGACCGTGCTTCGCACGGCGGAAGGCTGGCGCCTGGCCTCAATGGTTGCCGACCAGCTGGGCGAGTGGGAGCTGGAGTACTACCAGTAGGCCCAGGCCGGAACGGAGGAGCGAGCTGAAGGCTGTCCAGTACGACTACAGCTTCGCGCGGTGGCTACTGAGCAAGACGCCGGCGCGGGCGGGCAAACAGGCGGTGTGGGCTCTGTCTCGGCGGCTGGGACGGCTGTGGCCGGCCATGTTCTGGAGTGGCCTCGGCTTCCTCCAGTATCGCGACGTGGAAGAACCACCTCTGCCCGGCCCCGACTGGGTCCGGGTAGCGGTCCGCTACGGCGGGATCTGCGGCAGCGACCTCGGCTCGATCACCTTGCACACAAGCCCCTCTGTTTCGGCATGGACGTCCTTCCCGTTTACTGTCGGTCACGAGAACGTAGGCACGATAGGTGACATAGGCGGCGCGGTCGAGGGGTTTGCCCATGGCGAGAGAGTGGTTGTGGAGCCTCTCCTGGGCTGCGCCGCACGGGGGTTGCCGCGGCTGTGCCCGCCATGCGCGCGCGGAGAGGCCGGCATCTGTGAGAATCGGGTAGGAGGAGGCATCGAGGCCGGCCTGCTTACCGGCTCGTGTGCCACCACCGGCGGGAGCTGGAGCGAGGCGTTCGTGGCTCACGATAGCCAGCTGCTGCGAGTCCCGGAAGGCGTGAGCGACGAGAATGCCGTGATGAGCGAGCCCTTCGCCGTGGCCCTGCACGGCGTCCTGCGCCACCCGCCGCCCCAGGGTGGGACCGCGCTTGTCCTGGGGGCGGGGGTGATTGGCCTCTGCGTTATTGCCGGCCTGCGGGCGCTGGGCTACGCGAACAGGATCGTCGCCGTCGCCCGCCATCCGTTCCAGGCTGAGCTGGCGCGGGGCTTCGGGGCCGACGTGATCGTCCGCCCTGGTGATGAGAAGGCACTGGCGGACGCCCTTGGCGCCCGACTCGACAGGCCCGTTCTCGGGCCCTCGTTGGTGGCTGGCGGCGCCGAGGTTGTCTACGAGTGCGTGGGCAGCAGCTCCAGCCTGGATACGGCGGTTCGCTTCACCCGGGAGGGGGGCACGGCGGTGATCCTCGGGCTGGCTGCAGCTCCCGAGGGGGTCGATTGGGCGTCGATCTGGCTGAAGGAGATAACCCTCGCCGGTAGCTACGTCTACGGAATGGAGACGTGGCAGGGCCGGCCCATACGCACCATGGAGCTGGCTCTGGAGCTCTTCGACCAGGGTCAGGCCGACCTGTCCGCGCTGGTCACGCACCGCTTTCCTCTGTCCGACTATCGGCGGGCGCTGTCGATGGCCAGCGCCAAGGCCAGGCATCGGCTGGTCAAGGCGGTCTTCGCCTTCTAACGGGCGTTTGCGCTCCATTGGATGCTATCCCGCGGCAGTGAGTGGACATCTTGACCGAATCAGAGTATAATCTCTAGTAGGACTAGGCTAACAACAACTGCAATCAGTACAGCTGGGGTGGCCAGAGGAGACCGGCAATGGAGTCGAGAGAAGAGACCGTCGACGCGACCGCGGCCCGGGCCAGCCTGGGGGACATCCTGGCCCGCGCACGGTACGGAGGATGGCGCTTTGTCATCCAGCAGCGGGGCGACCCGGCAGCTGTTGTTCTGGGCTACGATGACTACCGGGGCTTGATGGCACTCCTGGAGGATCTTGAAGACATCCGGGACATGCTGGAGTCGGAAGACGATACGGCCCGCCCTCTGAGCGAGTATCTGGCCGAACGGCCGCAGTCCAGTGCCAAAGTATGAGGTGCTGCTGCGGCGGACGGCCGAGAAGCAGCTGGACCGGCTTCCCTATGTCGATCATCCCTGCGTTGTCCAGGCGATTGGCGCTCTGCAGGCTGAGCCGAGGCCACGAGGCTGCCAGAAGTTGCTGGACGACATCTACCGGATTCGCGTGGGCGACTACCGCGCCACCTACAGAATCGACGATGAGCTCAGGCAAGTGGTGGTAGGCAAGGTCGCGCGGCGGCGCGAGGATACCTACAAGGCCATCGACGACCTCTTGTGACCCGACGGCTGAAGGAGGATAGAGATCACCAAGATGCCCGGGCCGACAGGCCCACCGGAGGAGCGGGCCCTGCTCGTTGGGGTAGGGCTGAAGGGACCCGCGAAATCGAAGTCCGGCAGCTCCTGGCCGGTTGAGCAATCGCTGGCAGAGCTGGGCCAGCTGGCCCGCACGGCCGGCATGGCCGTCGTCGCTCAGGTAGTGCAGCGGCTCGAGCGCCCGCACCCGGCCACCTACATCGGCCCGGGAAAGGCCAGGGAGGTCGTGCGCGGCGTGGCCGAGGCCGCTGCGGACGTCGTCATCTTTGATGAGGAGCTCTCGCCGCGCCACCAGCGTGAGCTGGAGAAGATGCTGGGCGACGAGGTGAAGCTGCTCGACCGTACGGCGCTGATCCTCGATATCTTTGCCCAGCATGCCCACACGCGCGAGGGCGCGCTCCAGGTCGAGCTGGCGCAGTATGAGTACCGTCTACCCCGGCTGACCCGGGCCTGGACTCACCTGGCGCGGCAGGCCGGCGGCCGGGCCGGTGGCGCGGCGGGCGGCGTCGGCGTCCGCGGTCCCGGCGAGACACAACTGGAGACGGATCGGCGTGTGATCGGCCAGCGCATAGCCCAGTTGAAGCGCGAGCTGGAGGACGTGCGCAAGCGGCGCGGCCACCATCGCCAGCAACGGCGCAAGGCGGGGATGCCGACGGTGGCCATAGTGGGCTACACGAATGCGGGCAAGTCGACGCTCCTCAACCAGCTCTCGGGCGCGGGAGTGCTCGTCGCCGACCAGCTATTCGCCACGCTTGATCCCACAACGCGCCGCGTTCCGCTGCCTGGGGGAGGGGAGGCGCTGTTCACCGATACCGTCGGCTTCATCCAGAAGCTACCGACACAGCTGGTGGCTGCGTTCCGGGCGACGCTCGAAGAGGTGGCGGAGGCTGACTTGCTGCTGCACGTGGTGGACGCCTCGAACCCGCAGTGGGCAGGCCAGGTGGAGGCTGTTGCGCGGACGCTTGACGAGATCGGTGCGGGCGGAATGGGCACCGTCAGCGCTTTGAACAAGATAGACCGCCTGGACTCGGCGGAAGTGATTCCGGCTCTGCTGGAGGCGCTTCCGAATGGGGTCCCGATCTCTGCTCTCAACGGGGAAGGGCTGGATCAGCTTCTGGCGGAGATAGAGGGCGCACTGGAGGCGCAGATGGCCTGGCTGGACGTCGTAGTGCCCTACGATTCGGGCGAGCTGGTCGACCTCTTCCACCGGAGGGGGCTGGTCGAGCGAGCGGAGCATACAGGCGAGGGAACGCGCATTGTCGGAAGGGTACCTCGGGCGCTGCTGGGTCGGTTCGAGGGCCTGGCCAAGGAAGCCGGCGCCGGGTGAGACTCCGGACTACAGTTCGCCAGGGGGAGCGGATGTACTGATGGCTCTTCGCTTTCTGCGGTGGGCGGCCGACTTCATTGCCCGCCTGCCTGGGCTGCCGGTGCTGGCTGGGGTTCTGCTGGTGGGGGCCAACTTCGTCCTTCGTCTGCTGCCGGGCTCTCCAGCGGTAGACTGGCTCGTGGCCACTGATCTGCTGCTCCACCTCGGCGTAGTCCTGGGCCTGCTGGGCCTGCTGCTCGGCGACGTTCTGTGACCACCCCTGGCCGGCCCGCCGTGGGCAGTCACTCGATCTCCTCTTCTTCTTGATCCTCGTCTTCGATAAGCACGCGCAGGGCGTAGGTCACCCGGCGGGGCCGGTCCTCCGTGAGCAGACCTCGTGCCTGCCACGCCTGAGCCAGTGCCCGCAGCCGGGCTGCGGAGATGTGGGAAGAAAAGGCCTCGTGGAGTGACTTGATCTCGAAGCTGCCTCCCAGCTTCTCCAGAGAGTGGTGCACCAGCCTTCTCTCAAGCGGGCTCAGCGTGGCGAAGCCGGCCGGCGGGCTGATCTGGGGAGAGATCGCCGCCGCGTGCAGCATGGCCAGCCAGCGCACGGCCTGGTCGATCAGGCTCCCCAATTGGAAGTAGAGCCGGTTCGACCATTCGGCGACGCCCTGCAGGTCATGGATGAACGGCGGGGACGTGGCAGACGTGGCGTAGGCCGCGAACGGGAAGTCCGCGCGGCTGAAGATGCCGGCAAGCGGCGTGCTGGCCTGAGCGCGGAGGACGTCCCATCTCTCCGGCGTGACGGTCGAATCGAGCCAGGCCGAGGCCAGAATGCCCGCCGGAAGCCGCCAGTACCAGGCGGAGCCGATCCGCCCCTGGTATCCTGCTGTCTGCTTGCCGATCTCGTTGATCACGGAATCGGCGAGCCGCAGTGCATCGAAAGACGGATAGTTGAGCGGCATGACCTATCTCCCTTCGTCACACCAGTCCCGGCGAGGATGGCAGGTTAGGTCTCACACAAGCTCCCCCTGCGCCACTGTGACAACCCGCCCGCCCACGAAGACGTCGATCCCGCCCTCCTGGTCTTCTGCGTGTAGGTAGAGGAGCGAAGGACGGCCGATCTCGTAGCCCTGTTCCGCGCGGACATCGATGTGGGGCTCACCCCAGTAGCGATGGCGGGCCAGATAGGCGGCCAGGCAGCCGTTGCCGCTGCCCGTGGCCGGATCCTCCGGGATGTCGAAGCAGTCGACGAACACACGCACGGCAATATCGTTCCTCGGCTTGTGCGGCTGGTCCGTGAAGGCGAGCACCGGCTTGGCCCAGGTGTTCGCGATCAGGTCGAAGTATCTGGTTCTATCTACCCGCGCCCGCCGGAGCGCGTCCAGGCTTCTCAAGGGAACGATGATGAAGGGCAGGCCGGTGGAGACCTGTTCGACAGGGAAGCGGGTATCTATGTCGGCCACCTCTATGTTCAAGACCGGAGCGAGGGCCTGGGCGTCCAGCCTGTCGCCGAAGGTCGGCTCGATCTGCTTCATCGAGTAGATGCCGCCGGCGTCGTCGTCCTTGAAGGAGACCGGGATGGGGCCCACCTTCAGATTGAGGACGATCTGCTCCGGAGGGCTGGGCGCCACCTCTGTTCTCAGGATGTGGGCTGTGCCCAGCGTCGGATGGCCGGCGAAGGGCACCTCCTCGGCAGGGGTGAAGATGCGCACGTCGTACCCCCCGTCCCTCGCGCTCTCCGCTATGATGAACGTCGTCTCGGAGTAGTGCATCTCCTTGGCAATGCGCTGCATGAGCTGATCGGACAGCTCGCCGGTGCGGAATACGGCCAGCTGGTTGCCAGCATACTTCTCCTCGGCGAAGACGTCGACGATGTAGAAGCGGATTCCTCCCACGTGGTCCGATCTCCGGTGGTCTCTGTGGACCGACTGCCTCTGGTGCGCACAATGGTACCTGACTAGGGCATAGCGCGCAAGTTGTGCCTGTGCGTCTATCCCGGCCGGCTGCCGGGACCAAGCCCGAACCTACACAGGGTCGTCCTTCCATCTTCACAGGACGCTTACGTCACCGGAGTATAAGTAGAATCGGATTGGCGAAGTGGCAATCCCAAATCAGTGAGGAGGTGAGCCTAGTGAAGCTTAGACGGTTGGTCCTGATATCGGGCGTGGTAGTCGCCGTGCTGCTGGCGGCCGGCATCATCGCCGCCACAGTGGCGCTCGCCGACGAAGTGGATCCTGGGCCCGAGAACCTGGTTGGGTGGTTCGGGCGCCGGGTGATGGGTCCCGGCATCGGCGGCCGGATGTTCGGCTTCGGAGGCGGCGACTGGACGGCCTACGATACCGCTGCCGAGGAACTGGGGCTTACGCCGGAGGAGCTCTTCGTTGAGTTGCACTCAGGGAAGTCCCTGGACGAGATCGCCGAGGCGGAGGGCGTCGACCTACAAGACGTGTACGACGCCATGAGTGCGGCGGCCCGCGCCGGTCAGGAAGAGGCTGTGCAGGAGGCCATCGAGCAGGCCCTGGCTGAGGGAAGCATCACCCAGGAGCAGGCCGACTGGCTGCTGCAGGGTCTGGAGCAGGGCTACCTGCCCGGCAGGCGGGGCTTTGGCCTTGGCCACGGATGGTTCGGCCACGGGCCCGGCGGCCACGGAAGGGGCGACTGCTCCGGCTCGGAGAGCGAGTAGTAGCTCCTGCTGCGCGGGAGGTCCGGCAAATCAACCGAGGTCGGACCTTCCAGGTCACACACGGGGACGGGACGAGAGTCCCATCCCCGTGTGTGCGCCAGTGCCCCCGAACGGTGCTGGCCCGAGTCTCTCATCTACATACAACCTACACATTTGGTTCACAGGTTGGTTGCACGCTCGCTGTAGACTTGATCGTCAGAATCATAGGAAGCCCGCCTGGGCCACTTTACCTGAGGACTCCCAGGTGGGTAAGGATGTAGCGATGGCCAAGCGCAAGGTACTGGTGGTTGACGACGACCGCAAGATCGTGGACCTGGTGCGCCTATACCTGGAGAAGGATGGATACCGCGTACTGGCGGCCTACGATGGGCTGCGGGCGCTGGAGATGGCCCGCCGCGAGCAGCCAGACCTGATAGTGCTCGACCTGATGCTTCCCGGTATGGACGGGCTCGACGTGTGCCGTACGCTGCAGGGCGAGTCCGAGGTGCCCATCATCATGCTCACGGCGCGGACGACTGACGAGGACAAGCTGATCGGGCTGGAGATCGGAGCGGACGACTACGTCACCAAGCCCTTCAATCCGCGAGAAATGGTGGCCAGGGTGCGGGCGGTTCTGCGCCGCACGGACCGGGAGCGGGACCAGGGGCCTGCGGAATTGCGCGTGGGTGACCTGACGATCGATCGGCGCCGCCACGAGGTGCGCCTGGGGTCCCGTCTGGTGAATCTGACGCCTACCGAGTTCAAGCTGCTGGAGGTGCTGGCGAGCGAGCCAGGCCGCGCTTTCACCAGACTGGAACTGCTCGACGATGCACTAGGGCAGGGCTTCGTGGGGTTCGAGCGCACTGTTGACGTCCACATCAAGAACCTGCGCAAGAAGATCGAGCCGGACTCCAGGCAACCGGCCTATGTCAGGACGGTCTACGGAGTGGGCTACAAGCTCAATGAGCGTTGATTGACATGCGATCTCTGCGTGTGCGCCTTATCGTCGCCTTGATCCTGGTGGTCGTGGCCGCAGTCGGCGCCATCGCCTGGTTCAGCACGCGGGTCACGGCCAGCGAGTTCCAGGGCTGGGCGGACCAGCGAGGGATGATGCGCGACCGGCGGTTTCAGGGCTTCCTCGCCATGCACCACTCCCTATACGGTGACTGGGACTCCGTCCAGCAGGAACTCGAGGAGATGATGGAGCTCACCGGGGAGCGTGTCGTCCTGGCCGATCCTTTGGGCCTGGTCCTGGCCGATTCGGAGGGCGAGTGGATAGGCGAGGTGGTGGGCCGGGATTGGGGACCGCCCGACGCCATCATCATGGACCGGGGCCTGCCTGTGGGCGGCGTCTACGTAAACCCTCCGGGCGGGACTGAGAGCCCGGCGGCGGACGAGACGGTGGTGGCCAGCGTGAACCGGGGGCTCCTGTGGGTTGCGGGCGGGGCCGGCCTGGTGGCGGTGCTGCTGGTGCTGGGCGTCTCCCGCCGCATCTTCGCTCCGGTCGAGGCATTGACCTCGGCCGTCCGGAGCATGGGGTCTGGAGACCTGAGCCAGCGCGTCGAGATCGACTCGAAGGACGAGATCGGCGAGTTGGCCCGGGCGTTCAACAGCATGGCGGACGAGCTGGCCCGGGCGGAGGAACTGCGCCGCAATATGGTGACCGACGTGGCCCACGAACTGCGCACGCCGCTGACGAACATCCGGGGCTACCTGGAGGCGCTGCGCGAGGGGGTGCTCGAGCCGGAGCCGCACATCGTTGAGTCCCTGCACGAGGAGGCTCTGCTGCTCAACCACCTGATCGACGACCTGCAGGAGCTCTCGCTCGCTGAGGCCGGCCAGCTGAGGCTGGAGCGGCAGCCGGTCGCTGCGGCCGACCTCGTGTCCCAGGCGGTGAAGGCGGCCACCCCGCGGGCAGAGGCGGGGCAGGTGGCGCTGCGGGTCGATGTACCGGGGAATCTGCCGCTTGTCGACGTCGATGTCCGGCGCGTCGGACAGGTGCTGCGCAACCTGCTGGACAACGCCCTGAGCCACACACCCGCAGGTGGCGAGGTTGCTGTCGTTGCCCGCGCCGGCGACGAAGGGGTGGAGATGTCTGTCCGGGACACTGGCTCCGGGATAGACTCGGCTGACATTCCCTACATCTTCGAGCGCTTCTACCGCGCCGACAAGTCCCGCTCGCGGGATACGGGCGGTGTGGGGCTGGGGCTGGCCATCGCCAGGCAACTGGTCGAAGCACACGGGGGCAAGATAGCGGTGGAAAGCGAGCCGGGAAAGGGCACACGTTTCAGCTTCGTCCTACCCCTGGCGGATACCTCGTGATCGATGCCAACCTTTACGTGATTCACTTCTGCTCTGCGCAGGCGCACAGCAGACCTGCGGCACGATTGGGGCGCTGCCGAAGCGGCGAAGGCGTAGTGCTGCTGGCAGCTGCGGCTGACGCGAGGGCGGCGCCTGGGGATGGAGTGATCGGAGGAGAAGCCTGATGGCGAAACGCAGAGCCTTGATCATCGCCGGCGGAGTGCTCGGGGTGGCCCTGATAGGCTACGCCGGCTTCGTCCTACTGATCGCGCCGACTGCGTCGACTGACGAAGCCTCCGAGCCCGCGCTGGAGACGGCGACTGTGGCGCGGGGCGATATCGTGATGACGGTCTCCGGCAGCGGGGAGCTGGTGCCGGCCTCCGAAGTCGACCTCTCCTTCCGCGCCGGCGGCATTGTCGACGAGGTGCTGGTCGACAGGGGCGACCACGTTCAGCAGGGCCAACTGCTGGCCTCGCTGCAGCTGGACCGGCTGGAGCTGGCGCTGTTCGAGGCGGAGATCGATCTCCAGGTGGCCCAGATGGAGCTCGAGGAGCTGCAGGAGGGATCGAACCAGGATGCACTGGCCGACGCTCAGGCTGCTCTGCGGGATGCTCAGGTCGAGCTTGAACTGGCGCAGGATTCCTACGATCGGTCGATCAACTCCAATCTCGACGCTGCTATCTCCAGTCGCCAGGCGGACTACGATTGGTGGCAGGGTTACTACCAGCATCAGAAGGGTCTTTACGAAGCGGGCAACCTGAGCCAGGAGGACCACGACTGGGCTCTGCTGGCGCTGATCGCTGCCGAAGGCCGGCTGCGAGCCGCGACAAACGCGGCTGAGAACGAGGAGATCCAGGCCGAGAGCCGGCTGAGCCAGGCTCAGGCCGGCGTGGACCAGGCCTGGGCGGACCTCTTGCAGGCGCAGAGCGAGCCGTGCGAAGATACTCTGCAGAAGGCTGCGCTCGACCTGGACAAGGCGAAGCTGGCCTACGACGAGGCGGCTGCGGATCTCGCTGCGGCTCGCCTGGCCGCCCCTTTTGACGGGGTGGTCATGGATGTCTCCATCACACCCGGAGAGCAGGCCGGCTCAAACGCGCCCGCCATCACCCTGGGGGCGCTGGCCGAGCCGATGGTGCTCTTCTGGGTGGAGGAGGCAGACCTGGCCAGCATGGCCGCAGACCAGCGAGTCAGCGTCACCTTCGAGTCCTGGCCGGACTACGTCTTCGACGGGGAGATCGTTCTGGTCTACGCCAAGCTGGTACAGGTGGGCATGACGACCGCCGTGCAGGCCTGGGCGACCGTGGTCGGGCCGGAGGACGTGGGTCAGGAAGTTCAGCTGCTGTCTGGTATGACGGCGGAGGTCGAGGTGATCGCCGCCGAGGCGACGGACGTGCTGCTCGTGCCGCTCGAAGCGCTGCATGAGGAATCGCCGGACGAGTACTTCGTCTACGTCGTCGGCGCAGGTGGCGAGCTGGAGAGACGCCCGGTGGTCGTGGGCATGCTGGGCTATACCAACGCGGAGATAGTCGATGGCGTAGAGTTGCGCGAAGTCGTCGCCGTAGGTGATATCGGCTGACGCTCAGTGCCCCTGCCTCTGCCTGGGTTGATGGAGGAACGATGCCGAGAATCAGCAAGAAGGCGCTGCGCATAGGGCTGGCGGCCACGCTAGTCGCGGCGGGCGGGGGATATTCTCTCTACAAGCTTGTCCTGGAGCAGAGCCGGGAAGAGGACGAGCCGGCGCTGGCAACGGCCGAGGTGCGCCTGGGGGACGTCGTGATTTCGGTGAGCGGCTCCGGCGAGCTCGTGCCGGGCGCCGAGGCTGATCTGGCCTTTGGGAGCGCGGGATATGTGGCCGAGGCGCTCGTGGAAGCGGGCGACCGAGTGCACCAGGGCGACTTACTGGCACGATTGGACACTGCTGAGCTGGAGCTGTCCGTTGCGGATGCGGCCATCAAGTCACGTCAGGCCGACATGGACCTGAGCGAGCTGCAGTCCAGCCCGACCGATGCCGACCTGGCAAGCGCCAGGATGTCCTACGAGAGCGCTCTGGTTTCGCACCAGGTCGCTGAGAACGGCTACGAGAACGCGCTCAACTCCTCGCTCGACGCCTCAGTCAACTCCACCAGGATGCAGCTGGACGCAGCAGCGGCGCTCTACTGGGATCTGGAATCGAATGGTGCTCCCGCGAGCCAGGTCGAAGCGGCGTACAACGACATGGTTCAGACCGAGTCGCGCTACGGCGACCTGGTCCGCCAGGCCGAGCTTGAGCAGCTCCAGGCGAAGAACAAGCTGGATCAGGCGGCGGACAGGCTCCGGGATGCGTGGGAAAGGCTCGTCGAGGTGCAGGCGGGGCCCGGCGTCGATGAGATCATGCGGGCGCAGCTGGCTGCGGACCGGGCGGAACTGGCTCTGGCGGATGCCCAGGAGGCTCTGGAGAGCGCGGATCTGCGTGCTCCCTTCGACGGCATTGTGCTGGAGGTCAATGCGCTCGCCGGAGAGCACGTCGGGACGGGCCCCATGATGACACTCATCGACATGGACGAGCCGCTGGTCCAGTTCTGGGTGGAGGAGGCCGACCTCAGCGGAGTACAGATTGGGTACCGGGTGGACATCCACTTCGAAGCGCTGCCGGACGGTGTGTTCAGCGGTGAGGTCGTCGCTGTCGACCCGTCGCTCGTGTCGGTTGGAGGCACGCTTGCTGTGCAGGCCTGGGCCAGCGTCGATGTGCCGGCCGGCCAGCACCTGCTCGGGGGCATGAACGCCTACCTGGATGTGATCGCCGCGGAGGCGAGGGGTGTGCTGCTGGTCCCGGTGGAGGCTGTGCGCCAGCTGGGCGAGGAGTCGTTCGCCCTCTTCGTCGTGCGGCCGGACGGCGAGCTGGAGCTGCGCCTGGTCGATGTGGGTCTCTACAACTTCGTCTATGCTGAGATCACCTCCGGCGTGGAGATGGGCGAAACCGTCAGCGCTGGGGTGGAGGAGAGCACGGACGCCACAGTTCCTCAGTTCCAGATGCCCGGCGAAGGGTTTATCTTCAGCCCCGGTGGCGGCGGCGGGGGATTCGTTGTGGGCCCGGGTGGGGGCGGCAGGTAGAAGGGGCGCGACTATGGCAACGGCGTCTAGCGACCGCAGCGTCCGGCCCTTGGGCAACAAGCGGACGAACGGCCGTCTGCTCATCGAGACAGCGGGCCTGGTCAAGACCTACGGGCTGGGCAAGGTGGCCGTCCAGGCGCTGCGGGGGGTGGACCTGCGGGTTGGGGCGGGCGAGTTCGTCGCGGTCATGGGTCCTTCCGGCTCAGGCAAGTCGACGCTGATGAATATCCTGGGCTGCCTGGATCGGCCGACGAGCGGGACCTATGCGCTGGACGGCGACGATGTGAGCCGCCTGAACAGGCAGGAGCTGGCAGCCGTCCGCAACCGTCGCATCGGATTCGTCTTCCAGTCCTACAACCTGCTGGGGCGGCTGACTGCGGTCAAGAACGTGCAGCTGCCGCTTCTGTACAACGCCGATCAGACGTTGTCAGACGAAGAGTGCGAGCGAAAGGCCCTGGAAGTACTCGATTCAGTGGGACTGGCAGATCGGGCCGGCCATCGCCCCAATGAGCTCTCGGGCGGCCAGCAGCAGCGCGTGGCCATCGCCCGGGCGCTGGTCAACAGTCCCTCGCTGATCCTGGCCGACGAGCCGACTGGGAATCTGGACACCAGGGCCAGCGAGGAGATACTCGACTTGCTCTGTCAACTGCACGACCGTGGCGTCACCGTGGTGATGGTGACCCACGAGCCCGGCATCGCCAGGTATGCCGGGCGGGTGATCGATCTGCTTGATGGGCTTGTCTCCTCCGACCACCAGAATGGGCCCACGTCCAGGAGGAGCAAGATATGAGCCTGTGGCGCACCGTGAAGGTGGCCTGGGAAGGTCTGACGCTGAACAAGGGGCGCTCGGTCCTGACGATGCTTGGTGTGATCATCGGCGTGGCCTCTGTCATCGTGATGATGGCGGTGAGCTCGGGGGCTGAAGCCGAGATCGCGGACCAGATCAATGCTCTGGGCGCGAACTTGATAATGGTCATGCCCTCGTTTACGCGGGTGGGCTTCGGAGGAGGGATGCAGGGGCCGGGCGCAGGCTCCCTGGCCAGCGGCCCGACTAGCGGCCTGACGTTCGACGACGTCGGAGCGATCGAAGCGGAGGTGGACGGCGTCGACGGTGTCTCGGCGGAGCAGACGACGAGCCAGGAAGTGAGCGGGGGCGGAGTCACACTGGATGGCATTCAGGTTGTGGGAACGACCTCCGGATTCACGCACGTGCGCGACTATGAGGTGGCGGAGGGTCGCTTCCTGACCGACGACGACAACGAGCGTAGGAACAAGGTAGTTGTTCTAGGATCGTCAATCACCGAAGAGCTGTTCGGCGTATCGGCTGCAGTCGGCGCGTCGGTCAAGATCGGCTCGACCAGGTTCACCGTCGTGGGGGTGATGGAGCAGAAGGGAGTCGTGGGCAACACGGACTACGACGGCCGCGCCTACATCCCCATCACGGTAGTCTTCCAGAGGTTCACCAGTGCCCGCTTTGGGGGCGATACGATACGCACGCTCTACGTGGCTGCCGAGAGCAAGGATGTGATGGAGAGCGTAATGCAGGATGTGACGCTGCTCCTGATCGACCGGCACGAAGTGGATCCGGAGGCGCCTGATTTCAGCCTGATGACGCAGGACAGCATCATCGACACGGCCACATCGACGACGGCGGCTTTCCGCGACCTGCTGGCCTGGGTGGCCGGCGTTTCACTTGTCGTCGGCGGCATCGGCATCATGAACATCATGTTGGTCAGCGTCACCGAGCGGACCCGCGAAATCGGCCTCCGCCAGGCCATTGGCGCCCGGCCGCGCGACGTGCAGTTGCAGTTCCTGCTGGAGGCAGTGATGCTCAGCCTGATCGGCGGGCTGGCGGGCGTGCTGGCCGGCGTGGCCGGTTCCTACGTCTTCGGGGCTGTGGGAACGATGCGCACGGAGCTGGTGGGGTCGTCGATCCCACTGGCCTTCGCTGCCGCGGCTACGGTGGGCATCTTCTTCGGCTACTACCCGGCCACACAGGCGGCGCGCCTGGATCCGATCGAGGCCTTGCGGAGGGAATGACGCACCATTCTTGATCCTGGATTGGAGACCCATCATCCGATATCCAGGACTGACCATCCAGGACTCAGTAAGGAGTGATCCATGAAACAACGACTGATCGTACTTACGGCCGTGCTGGCGGTGACGGCAGCCGCCTGCGGCGGCACGCCGACCACCGAAGGCATGGACGAGCTGGGCGGCGAATACACCAGCGATGTGCTCGATACTGCCTACGACGGCGCTCTGAGCGCGGCCAACCAGCTGGCGCTGGGCACGCTGCTGCTCGAGGACACCGCAAGTGCGGTCGATGCCGGGCAGGCCGCTGAACTCCTACCCTTGTGGCAGGCGCTGCAGGGAGGCGTAACGCTTGAAGCTGAAGCGGAGGCGGTGCTGAGGCAGATCGAGGCAGCGATGACTACGGAGCAGCTGGAAGCGATAGCGTCCATGCAGCTGACCCAGGAGGACATGCAGACCTGGATGGCCGACCAGGGCTACGGCATCCACGTGGGCGGCCCTGGCGGTGAGCCGCTCTCGCCCGAGATCGCGGCTACCCTGGAGGCGGAAGGGGACGGCTTCCGGTTCCGCTGGGACGGGGAGTTCCAGTTCCCTGAGGACGGTGAGATCCCCCCCGAGATGGCGACCCGCATGGCCGAAATGCAAGATATGACGGAAGAGGAGCGACAGGCGATGCGCGCTACCGCCCAGGCCGGCGGCGGCTTCATCGTAGGCCCGGGTGGGTCTGGCGGGCCGGGCGCATTCGGGGGCCGGGCCAGCGGGAGGACCGTTGGCCTCCTGGTGCGGCCGCTGGTCCAGCTGCTTGAAGCGCGCGCTGCGGAGGGCTAGGCAACCCGCGAAGCGTGAAGACGATAGTCGCGGAAGGGCCGCCTGGTTCTCTGCTACGTCACCAGGTAGCCCTGCTCCCTGTAGCGCTGGAACAGCTCTCCCCAGGCTGTGGTCGCCCGCCACTCCGCCGCCACCTTCCTGTACTTCAGGGGCCAGTACAGGTAGTCCTGCTCGATCTCGCCGATCAGGGTGGGGATCACCACCAGCGGCGTGCGCAGGACGAGCTTCTGCAGAACCCGCGTCGGCCCGTACCAGGCCAGCCAGGCCAGGAAGCTGTGGGAGCAGTAACCCACCTCGAAGCCCCAGTCTTCCCCTGATACGTCGTCGCCCACCATCTCGATCTCCCGCACGTCACCCACGCCCAGCCCTCGCTCGTGCGCCAGGCGGATGTACTTGATCTGCAGCGGATCGAAGCCCATCAGCTTGGCGGCCGCGGCGTCGATCGCCACCTGGTCGGCCGAGGCCAGGATCACGTTCTTGACCGCCGGCTTCATCAGGCGCGGGCCGGGGCCGTTGCCGGCCGTCGTGCCGTCCATCACCGCGAAGATGCCGGGATGGATCTCCTTCTGGATCGCCAGAAGATCGACGATCGTCTCGTGGATCCACGTGTGCGTGTAGTGGCGGTACTTGCTCAGCAGCCCGCCGAAGGCGTTCTTGATCGCCCCCGTAGTCGTCGTGTACATATGCGTCTTTACCGTGGGCAGATGGACGATGTTCTTGCCCAGGAAGTAGTCCGGGATGTGGATGCCCTTGGGGTAGATGTGGTTGAGGGCCAGCATCTCCGCTCGCGGCTCGTAGGGCACCCAGGCCATCTCTTCCGTACGGAAGTTGTAGAGCACTGGCACACTGTGGTGCCTCAGAATCGGCAGGTAGCCGTTCAGGTCCTCTCCCTTGAAAGCGTTGGTGACTACCGTCTGGTTCTGCACGCAGGATAGCTCGTCGAACCCTGCCTCGCGCAGAGCCAGGATGGTGCCCTCCAGCTGCCAGGGAGTGGTGTTCGCCCCGGGCATAGGATAGTGCCAGGATATGTTGTCCTTTAGGATCGTCGTCGCACCGGCCTGGAGCGCCTCCGCTCCTCCGGCCAACCGGAACAGACGCTTGTAGTCCTCGATGGCTGTCTCCGGCCGCGTGTGCAGTATGGCAACTGTGGAACGGGTGCTCATACGGTTTTCCTATTCCTCCTAGCCTGCTCCGGGGCATCCGGGCAATGACGTAGGGCGGGATGGGGCTCAGTCTGCCGACCCGGTAGCTTGCGGCGGCGCCAAAGTCATCACGGACTGAGTCCGTGCCACTCCGGCATACTCCCCGTCGATCACTACGTCCAGCCGAACCCGGCAGTCGATGGGGCCGTCATCGCCCCACAGCTCGAGCGGGAACACCTGCCAGATGACGTCGCCGGCGTTCCATAGATCGGGTGGATAGGATTCGCCTGCCGGTGTCACGTCCTGCTGATTGATAAGGCGCCCAGACATCGTCCACAACTGTACCACGAAGCGCATATCGCCAGGCGGGGACGGCTCGAGCACCTCCCAATAGACCTTGACGCGCACCGTGTCCCCGGGCGCCGCCTCCTCCGCGTTCAGCTGGACTCCCCGGAGGTGCACGCTGGCGACGACCGGGTTTTCGGTGAAGGGCATCAGCGCTGGGATATCGTCCTCACTGGCGACCAGCGGCAGGGCAAACCTTGGGCGGATGGCATAGAAGGGCACGGCAGCACACAGGGCCAGCAGGCCTACTACGATCACACCCATTGCCGCGGGCCAACACCTCCTTGGCACGGCTGCTCGCCAGCCCAGGACGAGGAGCAGAGAGGACGAGGCGATGGCGGGGAAGAGCAGCCTGCCCTGGTCTGCCGGCGTGGTTACCATATAGTAGACTACGCTGACAAACAGTATGACCAGCCAGGCAGCGGCGATCACGAGGCCTTCCGGATCGATGTCAGCGCGTTCGCGGCGCCGGACGATAAGCCTCACCAGTCCAGCCGCGGCCAGGGCCGCTAGCGTGCCCAGCGCCGCCAGAACCGCTGGCGGGAAGAGGCCGTCGTACGGTGACCAGAACGATGTTCCCAGGCGCCGGAACTGGGCGAAGAGCTCGGCCAGGCCGATCTGGTGCTTGCCAATGTCCATCATCCAGATCCGCCAGGCTAGGGGATCGCCGTAGAGCAGCCAATTACGCACGTACCACCAGCCAGCCACGATCAGGGCCAGGCCGAAGATGGTCACCGCTCCGGCCAGCAGTGCTCGCCCACCTCTCTCTCGCAGCCAGACCAGGAGCAGGGCGATGGCGGCGGGCGCAAGGAGGGCAAGAGCGCTCACCTTGGTGAGGAGGGCCAGTCCCACGATCACGCCCAGGCCGACGGCCCGCCTGCGGGTGAATCCCAGCCTGGTCGATCGGATCGCCAGCCAAAGAGCGAGGGTGGAGAGGCATGCAGCGGCGGCATCGTTGTTCACCACGCTGCTGATGAATATGAACTGCGGATTGAAGGCGGCCACCGAGGCCGAAGCGAGGGCCACGCCGGGGCGCGAGGGCATTACCTCACGGGCGACGAGGAACGCAGCCGCAACCGTTCCGGCTCCGAAAACGACGCTGAGCAGGCGAGCCATGTGCGCGGCCAGCACCGACCCGGAGTAGGGAAAGGCCTCGCGGGCAGTGTGAATGAAGATGTTGGGCGCCGTGCTCGGCGAGCCGGGCGAAATCGCCGGATGGGCATCGTTGAAGCGAACGAAGCCGGGGAAGTCCGATGTGTCCACCGGGGAGGCGAGCAACGCGGCGATGACGTGATAGACCGGCGGCTGGCCGGACTCGCGCAGCCACATATCCTTGCAATCGGTGGGCTGCACCGGAAGAGCCCCTTCGGTGGCCAGCACGTTCACGAACGAGAAGTGCCAGATCTCATCTGGCGCCTCAAAAAGAGGAACGGCTGCGCTGTACAGCACGCCCAGAAGGGAGAAGGCAGCCAGGATGGCGCCCAGGCCCCAGCGCATCCCGTTCTCACCCATCCCGCCTCGATAGCAGCTCTTCTCTGTGGTAGGGGCTGATCACCTCGCCGAGCGGCTTGCTGAACTGGGCCACCTTTGCCAGGCCCCATCTGTGGGCGATGAACCTGACCAGAGTCCAGAGCGTGGCCAGACCGTAGACAACCGAGCGGCGGAAGCCGACGGATGATGCCTCCTGGAAGTAGCGCGTGGGCACTCCGATCTCGCCGATGCGGAAGCGGAAGGCAACGGCCTGGGCGATGACCTGGCTGTCGAATACGAAGTCGTCGGAGTTGAGCAGAAATGGAATCGTCTCGATCACCGCCCGGCTGTAGGCCCGGAAACCGGTGTGAGCCTCCGAGAGGTGCAATCCCAGCACCAGGTTCTCGCAGCGGGTGAGGAATCGATTGGCGATGATCTTGTACAAGGGCATTCCTCCGGCTCGCACCTGGCCGCCCAGGAAGCGAGAGCCCAGCATCATGTCCTTATCGCCTCGCTCGATTGGCGCGATCAGCTCCGGCACGAGCGTCGAATCGTACTGGTAGTCGGGGTGTAGCATGACGATGATATCCGCCCCTTCCTTGAGAGCCTCCAGGTAGCACGTCTTCTGGTTGCCGCCGTACCCCTTGTTCTGGATGTGAACGACGGTTCTGATGCCCAGGTTGCGGGCGATCTCTACCGTCTCGTCCTTGCTTACGTCGTCGACGAGGATGATCTGGTCGACGACACCCTGGGGCAGGTCGCGGTAGGTGCGCTCCAGCGTTTCGGCTGCGTTGTAGGCGGGCATGACCACGACAACGCGCGGGTCCGAAATGGGCTCCGTATCAGTGGTACGGCGCGGGGAAGTGGCGATCTTGACCCCCTTGCTTGCAGTGCGGCTGCGGCGGATTGTACCTGAAAAGGTTGACCCCGGCAAGGATGTGGCGAGCAGCCCTGTTGAGCCGATCCGGGCTGAAGCAACGTGGCTGCGGAGCTGGCGCGGGGGTGCTACGGACTACGCCCCTACCCATCTCTCCGCGAACTGCACCTGGCCCCTGTGGCGGGCGAAGTGGGTCGAGAGGCGAACCACGTGATAGGCGAGCGACTCGTACTTCTCCCCACAGGCGGTACGATGAGGTAGCCTGGCTCGCTCCTCGTCAATCGCCGCGAGAGAATCCGTGGCTGCGGCAAGCGCCGCCCGCAGATCGGAGATGACCTTCCGCAGCGGCAGCCCTGTCTCGGCGAACTCCCGATCTCGATCTCGTACGTATCCGCTGTCCAGGATACCGGCGCCGAAGTAGTAGTTGAGATTGCCGGTCAGGTGGCGGGCGAGCGTGCCGATCGAGTTCGGCATGGCGCCCGGCTTCGACCAGAGCTGCTCCTCGGTCAGCCCTTCGAGAGCGTCGATCATCTCCGCACCGTATCGCTCTATCTCACGCACCGCCAGCTGAACAGCCACCAGGTGGGACATAGTATACCCTCCGCATCCTCGTCGCCGGACTATTCGGTCGCGACCATGGCGGGACCCGTCCTCAGACGCATAGCAGATCGGCGAGCGCGTAGCTGCGCAGGATAGCCGGCACGAACGTGCGTGCCTCGGGGGCCAGCCTGTTGATCAGCTGAAGGAAAGCCTCCAGGTCCCTGCCGCCGTGCCTGGGCAGCTCCCGCGTGGGCTTGGCCAGCGGCCGCAGGAAGTCGTCCCAGTGGATAGGGACGATCGCTCTCGGCCGCGCCGCCGGCAGGGACGACCTGTACACACTGTCTGGGGCGTGTGTGCCCAGGAGCAGGATCTCGGCGGGGTGGGCCCGGCCGGGTGAGTGGAGGATTCGCGTACCGTCGACCAGGACCCGAAAGCTGAAGCAGTGATCCATGCGATAGTCCCGCAGCCGCAGCGGCGGGGTGAGACCGGGGGCCAGCGGACCGTTGATCAGACTGTCGATAGGGGTCTTGATGTGCTTGGCTTCCAGCACCTCTACCGTGAAGGGGCCGAGCGACAGCGCCTGGCCGGGACCGACCTCGCAGATCTGCTGGGCCAACACGCCGCAGGCGGCCGCGAGCCGGCACGTGTTGGGCGAACCGTAGACTTTGGCGCCGGTACGACGGGCAATCTCGGGAACATCGAGCAGGTGGTCGTAGTGCGGGTGGCTCACCAGCACGTAGTCGCATCGACCGATGACCTCAGCGATGACGTTCCGATCCGGCCTGACACGGCCTAGGAGGAAGCGCCACAGCGGCGGCCGGGTGACGAAGGGATCGATGGCCAGTGTCCTGTCCCCGGCGTCCAGCTCGATGCCGGCGGTGCCAAGCCAGCGGAAGCGGGTGCTGCTATCCAAGGGCCTGATCGTCATCCTGTATATGTTGGTGGCGCAGGAAGCCGGGCCTATCGTGGCCGCTGATCAGGTCGATCTCTTCCGGGTGGCTGCGCACCAGCTCGCGCAGCCTCGGCACGTGGTCGCCCAGCAAACGACGAAACAGCCAGTTCGGCTGCTGTTCGCAGGTGCGGCTGGGGTCGGTCTGCGGTGTGGTCGGGGAGGCGGCGTCGCCGCAGTGGAAGAGCCAGCGCCCGCCTACCTGCACGGCGACCCCGCAGTGGCCAGGCGTATGGCCGGGCAGCGGCACGAGAAGGACCTGGGGCTCAAGCCCTGGCACCACGGGAGTGCAGTCGAAGCCGAACCATTGATCTGTCACCGTTTCGTGGAACACCCAGTTGGGTCCGTGCGCCCATTGAGCCGGGACGTAACCGAGCCAGAGGAGGCCCTTGTGGCGGCAGGCCGCCTCATACTCAGGCCGGTAGACGTGGACCTGAGCGGCTGGGAAATCGGGCAGCCCTCCGGCATGGTCGAGGTGAAGGTGGGTGAGCACGATGTGGCGCACGTTACCCGGATCATATCCCAGGCAGGCGATCTGCTGGATGGCGGTCTCCCGTAGGCCTCCTCCCAAGCGCAGTGAGAGCCTGAACAGGCGCATCATCATGGTGGGGTTGGTGTAGTCTCTCGTACCCAGGCCGGTATCGACCAGGAGCAGACCGCCGTTAGTCTCCAGCAGCAGGCAGTAGACGACCGACCTGATGCCGGTGAACAGGGCGTGGATCGATCCGCAGTTCAGATGATGAACGTGCATTCGCGGGCCTCCCTGCTGGTCTGCCCCCGGCCTAGCCCGTGGCCGTCCCGCTCTCGAGCCACTGTGCGGCCGCGTCGGCCAGCCTCGTCGATGGACCCCGCTGTACCGTCGGGCCGGGAAGCGAGTCGATGAACAGCGAGCCGTAGTCCTTCGTCAGCAGCCGCCGGTCGAAGATCGCTACCACTCCCCGATCCGTCTTCGTCCTGATCAGCCGGCCGAACCCCTGCAGGAAGCGGAGGATAGCGTCGGGGACGGCGTATTCCATGAAGGGCCGCTCAAACGTTTCTGATCGGGCGGCGAAGATCGGGTCGGTCGGGACGCTGAAGGGAAGCTTGGCTATGGCCAGGCAGCTCAGGGGATCGCCCGGCACGTCGACGCCCTCCCAGAAGCTGCGAGTGCCGAGCAACACTCTGCGTTCGCCGGTGATGAAGTCCTCGAGCAGCTGAGCCCTCGATACACCCTCGCCCTGTGCCTGGACGGTGATGCCAGCCTGCGTCAGCGGCGCCTTGATCGATCGCAAGGTCGATCTGAGTTGGTTGTAGGAGGTGAAGAGCGCCAGGGCCCGGCCCTCTGTGGCCCTGAACAGCGCCTCCATCCCCTCCGACACAGCCTGCTGGTATCCTGGCTTGCCCGGTTCTGGGATATCGTCGACCAGGTAGACAAGCGCTGCGCTCTCGAAGTCGAAGGGGGAGCCGACCGCCAGCTCCTGCGCGTCCCAGGCGTTCAGTCGCTCGCGTATGAACTCGAAACCCCCGCCTGCCCGCAGAGTTGCCGAGGTCAGAACTACAGATGCCTTCTTGCCGAAGAGGTGCTCCTCGACGAGCGGGCCCACGTGGAGCGGAGCCGCGTGCAGGCTCAGGCGGTCCCGGCCCGGCTCCCACTCCAGCCAATAGACCAGATCATGGTCGGGGTTGCTGATCATCTGCGTGATCTGGTGCCTGGTGTCGTCCAGCCTTCGGACGGCGCCAGTCAGGCGGGCGAGCATCTCGTCTCCGTCCTCGATCATGCTCCAGTCCAGATGCTCAAGGCTCCCGATTAGCTTGCTCAGGACACCCACCACGGCGGCCAGCGGGCTGTTCGCTTCGTCCCAGGACATCTCCACTCCGGTCCAGGCCGGCTGCACCCGGGCGCCGGAAGTGAGCCGCAGGCGGAAGGCGTACGGAGTGGTGCCGGTGCCCTTCTCGGTATCCACGAACTCCTCGACCGTGTCGAAGAAGAGGCCCAGCTGCCGCGCCGCGCGCTCCGCGCTGACACCGGCTTTGCCGACCTCCAGCTCAAGCGCGGCCATGTCGTCCTCATCGAGGCCGGCTTCCTGACAATGGCCAACTATGTCGGCCAGGAGCCCCGTGACCCTGCCGCCCTCTTCCATCAGTCCCACCTCTCGGAGCACGCGGTGGACGCTCGTCCGATCCGCCTCGAAGCTGAGTCCCCGGGTGGTCGCCTCCTCGAGGTGATGGGCCTCGTCGACTATGAGGTACTTGTACTCTGGCAGGGCCCTGCTCTCAACGGCGATATCGGCCAGCAGGAGCGCGTGGTTGACGATCACCAGGTGGGCTGCCTCCGCGGCGCGACGAACGTTGTAGAACGCGCATTCGCCCGAATGGAGCCGCGGGCAGCGCTCCGGGTCGCAGCCTTCATACTCCGCAGAGAGGCGGAGCCAGATGCCGCGCTCGGTCGGACCGGGCAGGAAGAGGGCGTCGCCATCGCCATCATCCGTCTCCAGCAGCCAGACCAGGACCTTCGCCAGCACGCGGGCCTCGTGGGGCGATCGCGCTCCCCGGCGCCGCATCGACGCGAGGCGTGCCGGGCACAGGTAGTGGGAGCGGCCTTTCAGCACCACGGCCTGGAAGTCGGCCGGCAGAATGGCTGCCAGGTCCGGCACGTCCTTCAGGTGCAGCTGCTCCTGCAGGTTGATCGTGTTGGTCGAGATCACCACCCTCTCGCCGTTCTGCACGGCCCACTCGACGGCCGGGATCAGGTAGGCCAAGGACTTGCCGACGCCTGTCGGCGCCTCCACCAGCAGGTGCTCGCCCCGGTTGAACGCCTCAGCAATGGCCTTGAGCATGTCCACCTGCTGCGGCCGGTACTCGTAGTTGGGGAAGCTGGCCTCGAATGCGCCACCCTTCTCCAGCAGCGCCGCCAGTGGCGCGACGTCGATGGGACGGGAGTCGCGGGATGGTTTCAGTGGCCGGGGTGTTTCGACGGCCTTGAAGAGAGGGCCGGGCGCACGGACCGCGGCGGGCGGCTGCCTCCTCGGCCGCCCGGGAGCGCCTGCGGCCTCCTCCAGCGCGGCGCGGAAGAACGAGGCTGCCTTCCAGCCGGACCGTTCGCCGTGCACGACGATCTCCTCGAGAAGGCGCGGGGGGAGGCCGGCAGCCTGAACGAGAAGGCCACGGAAGAGGGCGTGGGTGGCCAGGGCATCGTCCAGTGCTCGGTGCGGCCGGTCAATCTCTACGCCCATCCTCTGCGATAGGGCGCTCAGGCTGTACCGCTCTGCGGTGGGTACGAGGACTGCCGCCAGCTCGAAAGTGTCCAGCACTTCGGTCCCGACCAGGGTGGAATGCTGATGGAGGAAGCGCATGTCGAAGCCAACGCTGTGGCCCACGACGGTCGATGTTCCCACGAAACGGTCGAGGTCGGTGAGGACGCTGCGCAGGCTGGGCGCCCCGGAGACGTCGCTGTCTTCAATCCCGGTCAGGGCCCTGATCTGAGCAGGGATCGGGCGCCCGGGGTCGACGAAGCTGGAGAAGGTCTCCAGGGCTTCATCGCCGGTGAAACGGACGGCACCCACCTCGATGATCGCGTCCCGCTCCGCGTCGAGGCCGGTAGTCTCGAGGTCCAGGGCTACGTAGGTTTGCGCCATGTTGCGAGTTTCCTGGTAGTTGGGGCGAGCGCGTAGGACGGCCGGTGCGTCAGCTTAGCTGACGAAGAGCGACTTGCTGGAGAAGACCGGATCGCTGGTCAGGTTCACTCCCAGGTTCCTCAAGCCCGCTGCGTCTCCCGGCGTCGGCATGTGGGTTAGATGGACGTCACAACCCCGCAGCTCCTTGAGCCTGCCCACGGCCATTTGGGCGGCGGGGTTGACGGCTGCGCTGATGCCGAGGGCGATCAACGTCTCGCCCAGGTCGAGGCTGACCACCTGGCCGTTGAGCACTTCGCCCTTAAGATGGCTCAAAGACTCGACGACGTTCGGCGGCAGCAGGTGCATCTTGTCCGGTATCTCCGCCAGGTGCTTGACTGCGTTAAGGACCAACGCGGAGGGGGCATGCATGAGAGGAGAGTTCTTGCCGGTGATGATCGTCCCATCAGCCAGCTCGATCGCCGCGCCGCAGAAGATACCCCGGTGGCCCTTGCCCTTTGCCTGGGCTTCGGCGGCCGCTTCCCGAGCCGGCCTCACCACGGACCTGTCTTCGGGGGCCACGCCCAGCTCGTCCATCAGGAGATCGACGCGCTCCTGCGTATCCTTCTGCGCCAGGCCGACGGCGTGCTCGCAGGAGTACCGGAAGTAGCGGCGAATGACCTCCTGGGTGGCCGCCTCGCGGACGACTTCGTCGTCGACGATGCCAAACCCGGCCCGGTTGACCCCCATGTCGGTGGGGGACTTGTAGCGGGACGGCTCTCCCGTGATGCGCTCGATGATCCGCAGCACCAGCGGGAAGGCCTCCACGTCACGGTTGTAGTTCACCGCCTGCTCGCCGTAGGCTTGGAGGTGGAAGTAGTCGATCATGTTGACGTCCTTCAGATCGGCGGTCGCCGCCTCGTAGGCGACGTTGACCGGATGCTTCAGGGGCAAGTTCCATATGGGGAAGGTCTCGAACTTGGCGTAGCCGCCGTGTACGCCGCGCCTGTACTCGTGATAGAGCTGAGAGAGGCATGTGGCCAGCTTGCCGCTTCCCGGGCCGGGCCCGGTGACGACGACGATCGGGCGGTCGGACTCGACATAGTCGTTCGCTCCATATCCACTATCGCTGACGACGGTATCGATGTCGGTTGGATAGCCCCTGGTGCGCCTGTGCGTGTAGACACGCACGCCGCGCCTTTCCAGCCCGTTCTTGAAGGCGGTCGCGGCCGGCTGCTGCCGATAGCGGGTAATCACAACGGCCGGCACCTCGATCCCCCGCTCCCGCAGGTCGTCGATCATCCTCAGCGCGTCCGCATCGTAGGTGATACCGAAATCGGCCCGTATCTTCTTGCGCTCGATATCGCCGGCAAAGATGCAGAGGATGACGTCGATCTGGTCTTTGAGCTGCCTCAGCAGTGCCATCTTGATGCATGGGTCGTAGCCCGGCAGGACTCTCGCGGCGTGGTAGTCGTAGACCAGCTTCCCTCCAAACTCCAGGTAGAGCTTGGGGAACATGCCCACCCTCTCCAGGATCGCGGCCGTCTGTTCTTCCAGGTACTTGGCGCTGTCGAAGCCGAGCTTCCCCGGCACTAGGCGCCTCCTCTCTCCTGGGGCGGCCCCGCCGCACCAGGTCGCTCTGCCAGCCCTGAGGGCCGAATTGCAGTCTCCTGCCGCTCGACGCCGCAAGCGATCTTCCACGTGATCTCGGCTGCTCGCCGTGAGGCATTGGGCCGGCCGATCGCCAGCGCCCGTGCCGCCATCCTGACCAGGCGTCTCCTGCTCCCCCCCAGCAGGCTGCGCACTGCGGCGGCTGCCGAATCCGGGCTCGGGGCCCAGACCGCGGCGCCAGCGTTGACTACGTAGCGCACGTTGGCCGGCTCCTGTCCCGGCAGAGCGGAGCTAATCACCAGCGGAGTGCCGACGACGAGCGCCTCGCTGATAGTGCTGGGGCCGGCCTTCGTCACCACTAGGTCGGCCGCCCTCATCCATTCGTGAACATCTTCGATGAAGCCCCGCACGTGCATCGGAATGGACAGGGACTCCGCGGCCAGGCGGGACTCTAGACCACGATTCCGCCCGGCAATGACGGCGAGCTGCGCTTCGACGCCGCTCGTGCCGATCGCCCTGCTCAACTGCTGGACCGGGCCCAGGCCATTCGCTCCGCTCATCAGTAGGACAAGAGGCAGGTCCTGCGGGATGCCCAGCCGGCGGCGCACGCTCTTCTTGTCCTCGCCCGCGACGCGGCAGAAGCGGGGTCGTACGGGCAAGCCGGTAACCACCACGCGCTCGGGCGGCAGTCCATGGGCCAGGGCGCGGCGCCGTCCGTCCTCGGTGGGCACCAGCCAGCAAGCGGCTCCGCGCGAGTACCAGAAGGCGTGGGCGGCGATCAAGTCTGTGACCACGGCGAGGACGGGGGTTGATCGCCCGGACTGGCGCACGGCGCGCAGCAGTGGATCGTTGAACATGGGGTGGAAGCTGACGATGGCGTCCGCTTGATACCGGCTTACCAGACGCATCGCCGTGGCCCGCATCACAGGCCACCAGGTGCGGGCCAGCAGCCTGGCCCGCAGCAGGCCGTCTGAGAGGTGGAATGTGGCCGACCAGGGCCTGGCGCCGAGGCGCAGCATCTGGGGATAGATGTCGCCGACGCAGCTCAGGGGCCAGTGTGCACACTCGGCGAAGCCGTCGACCAGCTCGACTTCGGCCAGGTCCCGTCGGAGTTCTTTCAGAGACTCGAGGACGGCGCAGGCGGTGGAGCGATGGCCTCCGCCGGTGTCGGAGAACACAAAAAGGAATCTTCTAGCCCGCCGCAACGTCATCCTTTGGTGGCAGAATGGCCTTCACTCGCTTCTCGAACTTGCTGCGGGGGATCATCACCCGGCGGTTGCAGGTGAGGCAGACGAGGCCGATATCGGCGCCAATGCGGCTTACCTCCCACTCGTAACCGCCGCAGGGGTGTACCTTGCGCAGGCGGACTCGCTGGCCAACGCGGATGTCAGCGGGCCCCGCCACGACTACAGCTCCACCACGCGAGGCTTCTTGCGGCTGTGCTCCAGGCGGAGGATCGACATGACGTGGTCCGCTGCCCGGTCGAGATGGTTCTCTGTGTTGATGACGACGTAGTCGAACAGAGAGAGCTGCGCCATTTCCTTCTTGGCCGTCTCCAGGCGGTTCTGCAGCTGGGATGGGGAATCCGAGGCGCGACGCCTCAGCCGTTCCTCAAGCTCGTCTTCAGATCCTGCCGAGAGGAATATGAGCAGGGCATCCGGAAGAAGGCTGCGGATCGTGGCGGCACCCTGCACGTCGATGCGCAGAATGGCGTCTTTGCCCGAGGCGAGCGCATCCCTAACCTGCTGCTTGGGAATGCCTTTGCGCTGACCGTAGACCACCGCGTACTCAAGCAGCTCACCATCTGCGATCATGCGGTCGAACTGCTCCCTGGTGACGAAGTAGTAGTCCTTCCCGTGCTCCTCGCCGAGGCGCGGTGAGCGATCGGTCGCCGTGACCACGAAGTGAAAGGGGTAGCCTCGTTCCTTCAGGCGCCGGATCAGGCTGTCCTTGCCCACGCCTGCCGGCCCGGAGATGACCACTAGCAGGGGAGGTCTCTGGGACCGCCCGCTCTTTGTGCTCATCAGCCGACGACTCCTCCTTCAGTGCCCTGCGCTAATGGAGCCGGCTCGGGGCCGGGCGAACGGCCGGTCCAGCGTCCGATCCGAGCCGCGTGGTCCCATTATACCAATATCTCGCTCCAGCGCCATCTGCGGTGCCGCATCAGGCCGGCTTCCCGGTGCGCGGCCGAAGACCGGAGCAGGGGCCAAGGCGCAAGCTAGTGTCAGCAAGTGGCTGGAAGCGCCGGCGGCTTGGGCCCGGGCCGCCTGGCTACCAGCGCTGGTAGTCGTCAGGATAGTAGATGTGCGGAGGTTGGTAGTACTCGACCTGGGGGGTAGGTCGGCGTGGGGTGAGTATCTTGATGATGGCCGCGCCAAAGGCGAAGCCGCCTATGTGGGCCCAATAAGCAACTCCGCCGAGCTGCAGGGTGGCCGGATCGACCAGCGCCAGCGCTCCGTTGAGCAGCTGGGATACGAACCAGAAGCCGAGATAAAGGAGGGCCGGCAGCTGAACTATGCGGGCGAAGTAGAATATGGGCACGAGGGTGACAACCCGCGCGCGCGGATATAGCACCAGGTAGGCCCCCAACACCGCGGCTATGGCGCCGCTGGCGCCGATAGTCGGCAGGTCGGAGCTGCGGCTGAAGATCAGCTGGGCGGCGCCGGCGACGAAACCGCCGAGGAGGTAGAACAGGATGTAGCGGAAGCGGCCGAGATCGTCCTCGACGTTGTCGCCGAAGATGTATAGGGCAAGCATGTTCGAGATGAGGTGCATCCAGCCGCCGTGCAGGAACATGGAGGTCAGCATTGGGACCAGTGAGCTCAACAGCCCTTCCTCCCAGACGACCGCCGGGACGAGGCCGTAGTTCATGAAGAGGGTCTCCAGCTGGTCCGGCTCCAGCATCGACTCGTAGAGAAAGGCGAGCACGTTCATGCCGATGAGGACCCAGGTTACGATTGGGGTGCGACGTGAGGGTACTGTGTCTCGTAGCGGAATCACGCTTGCGCTCCCTGTGGCCGGCTCGCTGGGCCAGCCCGCAGAAGTATACTACACGGAGGAGGGGAGCGCAACAGCATAGGGTCTCCCGGGTCGTTCCGAATATGCCGGCGAGCCGCAGCGTTGTTACTATGGAAGGGGAAGGAACCAGAGTGAGCAGCCAGTCGGACTCGCTGCCCAGAGCTGAGCTGGACCTGGTCAATCGGGCGAAGGATGGCGACAGTGGCGCGTTTGGAGACCTGGTCCGCTTGCATCGACGGGGAGTGGTGAACGTGGTCTACCGTATGTGTGGCGATGCCGTCTTGGCGGAAGACGCCGCGCAGGAGGCCTTCGTTCGGGCCTGGCAGCGCATCGATCGGTACGAACCGCGCGCGCCCTTCCGCAGCTGGTTATACCGGATAGCCTCCAACGCGGCTCTTGATGCGCTGCGGCGTCAGCGTGAGACGGTGGACATAGACGGGCTGCGGCTGGCCAGCACGGGCGCCGGTCCTGAGGAACGCGCAGAGTCGGCTGATCGGGAGAACGTCGTGCGGCAGGCTGTGCTGGCACTGCCGCCGGCGAGCCGGGCGGTCTTGGTGCTGCGCGAGTACGAGCAGCTCAGCTATCGGGAAATCGCCGATGCGCTGTCGATTCCGATGGGCACCGTGATGTCGCGCCTCAACTACGCGCGGAACCGCCTGCGCAGGGCGCTGGCCCCCTATCTGGAGCAGCAGCTATGAGTGAACACAAAGCAGATTGGCTTGGGCAGTTACTGGATGGTGAGATGAAGGGCGAGCGGCTGGCCGGGGCGGAGGCCCACCTGGCCCACTGTGCTACCTGCCGCGCTGAACTGGACGAGCTGCGCAGGCTTTCGGTGCTCCTGCAGGAGGTCCCTGCGGCCGAAGGCCTGGCCTCGCCTGCATCTTTTGTGGCGCGCGTCGAGGGCAGGCTCAACGGGCGTGGCCGTCCGGGTTTCTGGCACAGGGCACTTCCTGTCGGCAGGTGGATCGCGCCGGCGGCGCTGGCCGGCGCCTGGGTCTTTCTCCAAACGCTGGCGATTGCTGCGCCGCTTATCCTGCTGGCGGTACAGGCGGGCGCCGGGGGCGAGACTCTGGGGGGACTGCTGCCGGTGACGGGCGAGTCCTGGTGGGCAGCGCTTGCCGATCTCTCGGCCACCGGGCTGGGCGACCTGACCGTGGTCTTGGACGCCTTGCCGCGAGTCGTCGTCGATCTGGGCTGGAGCCTGGCCCTGGCGAGCTTACCGCTGGTCTGCCTGGCCCTGCTGTTCGGAGCCTGGCTGGTCTTCTGGTGGAGTCGCGGGCGGCTGAACGGGTTTCCGGCGACGGCGGTGGGGGATGGTGGATAGGGCGCAGGATGGCCTGCGCCCCGACATAGTGAGTGGACAACCAGGAGGAAAAACGTGAATCACAAGGACGTACTGAAGAGTGCGTGGGATACCACGCTGCGATACCCGGCGCTCCTGATCTTCGGCCTGATCCTCGCGCTGACGGCGGGCGGAGGCGGAGGGGGACGGGGCGGAGCCCAGTACACGATGCCGGGAAGGGATCTCTTCGGAGCCTGGGGCTTCCGCCCGGTGGAATCGCATCCTGAGCTGGTCGGTCCGATCGTCGCCCTGGCCGGCTCCGCGTGCTGTCTGGGAGCTGTCCTGATCGTCGCGACCATCGTTGCCCGATATGTGTCGGATACGGCGCTGGTGCGCCTGGTCAATGGCCGCGAGGAAACCGGTGAGACCAGAGGGGTGAAGTCCGGTTTCCGTTCCGGCTGGTCCCGCACCGCGCTGCGCTTCCTGGGCATCGACCTGCTGACCGGAATCCCCATGTTCGTGTTCTCCGTTCTACTGCTGACCCTGTCCGGTGCTCCGCTGCTGCTGTGGCTGGTCGACAGCACTGCGGCGCGCGCAGTGGGAACGGTGGCGGCGATAGGCTTGTTCTTCCTCGTGCTGTTCCTGTTGATCCTCATCGGCGCGGCGCTTTCGGTGCTGGTCGATCTGGCTCGGAGAGCCTGCGCCATAGAGGAGCTGGGAGTGCTCGACTCCATCTCCCGGGGCTACCGGGTGCTGAGGGCGAACCTCAAGGACGCTGCGCTGATGTGGCTGATCATGCTTGCCCTCGGGCTGGTGTGGATGATTGCCCTAGGGATCGCGACAGGGTTGCTCGTCCTGGTCGCATCGGTCTTCGGCGGCGTGCCCGGGCTTGTGGCCGGTTCACTGCTGGCCCTGGCCACCGACGGGGCTACGCCGTGGATCATCGGCAGTCTTGTCGCTGCCCCGGCTTTCATCATCGTCGTGGGCCTGCCTCTGATGGTACTGGCCGGCTTCGCCGAGGTCTTCAAGTCCACCGTGTGGACGCTGACGTACAGAGAGCTGCGGGCGCTGGAGGGAGTCCGGCCGGCCTAGCTTCGCCAGCAACGTGCCCTCCGTGAGAAGAGGGGCGGCCTCGACGGAGAGGCTGCCCCTCGCTGTGCGGGCCTACACGTTCAGTGAGTCAAGGCGGGGGGGGCGGCCAGCTGGGCCTAGCCGGCGCGGGCGGGCAGGTCGAGCGCGGAGCCGTCCTCCAGCGTGATCCGGTATGATGGCACCCAGGCCAGGCCGCAGAAGGCAACCCGAACGTCTTCGCGCCGGGGTGAGACCTCCAGTTCCTCGATGACTTCCAGCGTCTCTGCCCAGCGGTCGTTGATGTCCGCTGCCAGGTCCTGCCAGTCCTCGCCCAAGTCAGCCAGCTGCTTCTCGTAGTCCTCGATCGCGGCCAGCGACTCCTCCATATCCGCCTTGGCGGTCTTCGTCATGCGGCGCTTGCGGCTGGCTGTGGAGATCATCCGCGAGGAGCGCCTGCCGGTGATCAGATTCAAGGCGGACTCGCCGAGGCTCAGGAGCTCCTCCCGCTTACGCGAGGCCAGATCGTCCTCGTCCTCCGCCAGCTCCCGCTTCTCCCGGCGCAGCTTGGTCTGGACGGCGGCCATCTTCTTTTCCATCTTGGCGCGTTCCTGCTTCAGCTCTTCGTCCCGCTTCTCGCGCGCCACTTCCTCACAGCGCTTCTGGAAATCGATCTTGCTCTCGCCGGCCTCGCCGTCGAGCTTCAGCGCCGGGTTGTGGAGGATCGTGGTCTTGATGCTGTAGTAGAGGTAGTCGGCGAAGTCCTTGCTCCAGCTCTTGATCTGCTGCTGGCGGGCCAGCCCGGCGGGCACTGGTGCGTACAGCCCTTCGCCCAGCGGGCTGGATGACAACTCAACCTCGTCCACCGCGGCGCGGCCAGCATCCCAGTCGATGCCCAGCGCGCTCTCGCCCGGTGGTGCCAGTCGGGCCACGACGCTCTGCTCGTCTACGCCCCGCTTGCGATCGAGCATGCGCACGGTCCCGAGCGCCAGCAGCTGCGGCGTGTAGACGACCTGGTGGCTCTTGGCCGAGGCGGATCTGCCGTCCGCGCCGTGCTGCTTCCTGGCCATCTCATAGGTGAGGGTAGGGGGCAGGAACACCTGCCCGATATTGGGAGGCAGCGTGGCGGGGGCCGCGCTCAGGCCCTCCCGCACCGCGGCGGGGCGCTTCCTGGCTGGCCTCTCCTTCTCTATGGCCGGCTCTGCGGCGGCCGGGGAGCTTGACTGAAGCTGCCGCACCTGGTCTCGCGTGAGCGGACCGCGCAGGTAAGACATGGCCCAGCGG
Organism: uncultured Anaerolineales bacterium; assembly: GCA_964530325.1. Taxonomy (GTDB): domain Bacteria; phylum Chloroflexota; class Anaerolineae; order B4-G1; family B4-G1; genus CAZHAX01. Next base: position 205,520 of record CAZHAX010000002.1, read on the forward strand.
GTGTGAAAGAAGACCGGCGCGCCCTCCCTGATGTCGTGCAGCAGGAAGACGCGAGGCTTCAGCCCGCCCAGGGCCTTGTCTAGTGTCCGGCGGTCGAGCGCGGCGTCGGCCTCGGCGCTGGCGCTCTCCAGACCCTCCAGCACGCGCTCCTTGTCGCGCTCGGTTCGGAGCGCACCTATGGCCCAGGTGCCGGCGTTGGTGAGTCCCTTGTAGTCGACGTCGACCGGATTCTGTGTAGCCAGCACCACTCCCAGGCCCGCGGCCCGCCCCTGCTTGATCAAAGCCATAAGAGGCCTCTTGCTGGGCGGGTTGGCCGGATGAGGCGGGAAGAAGCCGAACACCTCGTCGAAGTAGAGCAGCGCCCGTAGATCGGTGGTTCCCGACTGCGCCCGCAGCCAGTCGCGCACTGCTTCCAATAGCATGGTCACGAAGAAGGAGCGCTGGGCGTCGTCCAGATGGGAGAGGTAGAAGATGCTTGCTCTCGGGCGCCCATCGGCGGTATAGAGCATCGAACCAACGTCGAGCGGAGTGCCCTGCTGCCAATCCTCGAAACCGGGGGCGGCCACCAGGTTGTTCAGGCGGCGTGCCAGCCCGAGCCGCTCCTTCTGGGGGAAGAAAGTCTCCAGTTCGAAGACACCCACCTGCCGGAAGGGAGGCTCCTGCAGTAGTTGGATCAGTGTGGGCAGATCGAGCTCTGCGGAGGCTCTCCAGGTGTGCTCGATGATGCGCGCGAGCAGGATGTGTTCTGGGCTCTGCAGGGGATCCGCCTCCACACCGATCAGGCCCAGCAGGGCGGAGACCATTCCCCCGACACGTTCGCGCAGGCCCTCTTCGTGCTCGTCCCAGTCGAGGTCCGGCGCGTCGAAGAAGTGCAGGACGTCGACCGGCTGCCCCGCCTCTGAGCCCGGGGTGAAGATGGTGAACTCCGCCTTCTTGCGCAGGCGGGACATGCGCTCGGTGCCGATTCCCCAGTCGGCCAGCCCCTCTCTCCATCGGGCAGACTCCTCGGCGGCGTATTCGTCCAGGGTCATGCCCTTGCGGCGGGCAGCCTCCGGCTCTACCCAGGGCAGGAACTCCTGTGGCTGCAGCTGGGGGAAGCTGAGCAGGAGGTTGGTCATGTCGCCCTTGGGATCGATCACCAGCACAGGGATGGAGGAGAGCAGCGCCTCCTCAAGGAGTATGACCCCCAGGCCGGTCTTCCCCGAGCCGGTCATGCCCAGGATCACGCCGTGCGTCGTGAGGTGGCGGGCACTGTAGAGAACGGGCTCCGACGTGACTGTGCCCTTCTTCAGGTCGTAGGCGCGGCCCAGGTAGAGCTTGCCTTTTTCGTCGATCCCCTGCATATCTGCTCTCTCGCCTTGTCTCGTCTTCCCGTTCCTGCGGTCATTGTACCCAGACGGCCGCGCGACGCAAGTGGACGCAGGCCACGCCGGAGGGGAGCGGGTGCTTCGCTTCGCAGCGCCATACGTGCAAGCCGCCGGCTCTCCAGGCTAGCCGCCCGGGCTGGTCACAGGGCGGCGGTCGCAGGCGCCGCAGTCGACGGGGTCCCCAGCAAGCGTTGGCCGCGTCCGGCGACGCTGCCGTCGAGGGCGAGCAGGGACCTGGCCTGTCGCTCTGTCAGTCTCTTCCTTCCGTCACGTACTGCATCACCTCAGGTATGCTGAGGCGATCGATGCCCAGCCTGTCCAGCGTGCGGCCGCGGCGCCAGTAGTCTGTCCCGTGAACGATGCAGGCAAGACTGATGATGCTGTCCACCGCCTGCACCTGAACGCCGTAGCGCTGGCCCAGGGCGGCAATAGGCACCAGGCTCATGGGAACGTCCTCTGTGATGTAGCGGTGATTGAGCGTCGCCGGAGCCTTGATGCCGCGATAGCCGGGCTGGTTGTGCACCGCCTCGTAGAGAGTCGCGCCCCTGGCGTCGTAGGCCATTCTGAGCCACTCCAGGCCCGTCCGGGCCCTGATGCCCAGGGCCGCGGCGACGGTCACACGCTCCCGATCGAGTGCCTGCAGCACCAGGGCCACCGAGGGCGTTACCCCGTCCAGGTAGAACTGGAATTCACCCTGCTCCGATTCGATACGCCCGGCGTTGAGCAGGGCCAGGGCGGGGTGGAAGATCGCGCCCATGTTGTTCGTGCCGGTGTGGAGCACGCTCAGCCCGTCGATGAACTGGGGGAAGGCAGGAGAAAGCGCCTGCAGCACGCTCCGGGTGCGTGTAGCTGGCAGCGCGGCGAGCGGTACCGCCTCCTTGATGCGGAACACACGGACCTGGGCCGGACCCTCGGAGCGGGCGGCGTAGACCAGCGTCTCCGCCTCGGCGATCGTCACGTCAGCCTGGCAGCCGGACTGGCGCAGTACGTGGTAGAACTCGAGGCTGCCGCCGGTGCGCCCAGGGTGCAGCACGACAGTCTGGCCGTCTTTCAGGTGGGGGGCCATCTTCCTGGCCACGTCGGCGTGGGCTGTGGCAGGTACGACTACCATGGCAATTCGCGGTTGCTCCAGCGCCTCGCGCATATCCGACGTGACCAGCCGCAGCCGGCCGAAGCCGTGCGGCTGCTGCTCGTCGCCGGTCACTTCGATGCCGCCGCGGACCTTGATGGCTTCCACGTGTGACGGCGTGCGGTTGTACAGCGTGACAGGGAACCCCATCAAAGCCAGATGGCCTGCCATGGCCCTGCCCCCATTGCCGGCGCCGACGATTGTGAATTCCGTCTTCTTGCTCACCGCAGCCCTCCCATGTGATCGGCCGCGCAGCGCGAGATCCGCTCCTGCTCCGGCAGCGCGCGCCCCGTCTGTGGATCAACCGCGACACAGGCCCCTCGCGCGTCTATCCTGCTCGCTATGGCCCCACGGGCGAAGCGGTTGTTGCGCAGATGCGGCGCGTCAAGCATCCCCGCCGTCACCGCCTTCGCGAGGGTAGCCGGATCGGCGAGCGGGTCGTCCACACCGGGACCGGCCAGGGCGCTGATGGCGCCCAGTGTGACCCGGGCTTCGTGAACCAGCTCGTTCTTCCGCACCTGGACCGCAGGGTCGGCCGTCATGTCAGGTTGTCCCCTCAAGGCGTTCTCAACAGCCCGCCGGGCCAGACTGCAGGCCTCGATCACCTCGTCCGCTGTGGCGGCGTGGTCTGCTTCGGTGTGGCCCACCACGTGTACGATGTGCGGCTCCAGAGCCATCTGCAGGTAGACGCTCGCCGCCAGATGGGCGCGCGAAGCGCTGGCATCCAGAGGGTAGCTCAGGAGGCCCGTGCGCGTCTGGCGCCAGATGCGGAAAGCAGCTTCCTGCACTCCGGTGCGGGCCGGCGCAGCGCTATCCGCCAGTGGCGCGATCATCTCCAGGCAAGCCAGCATCTTGGCCAGGTCCATGGCGTCGCTGATACCGGGCGGACAGTTGAACATCATCTGGGCGATGTAGTCGCGCACGCCGTAGGCCCGGGCGTTGTAGGCTGCCAGATAGGCTGAGACCACGAAGACTATGTCCGGCGCTTCGCGCAGGCCCCAGTGGTGAGGCTCGTTCAGCTCGACGGGTATGCCGCGCTCCCCGTACCAGGCCATCAGCTTCTGGTGCTCGCGGATGGAAGTCTCGAGGTCGAATGGGCCTCGGCCGTCCATCTGGTTGAACCAGAAGATGGGGACCGCGCACCAGGCGATGTGGACGGTCTCGACGTACATCTCGGCCAGGCGAAGCAGGTCGTCGGTGCCTGAGTAGGTGCGGAGGAGGGGAGAGTTGCCGCGGCGGGTGGCATCGTACAGCGCGCGGTAGTCGTCGGCTGACCGCACCGGGACTCCGCCCGCTCCACTGCGGCGCTTACGCTGCCGCTCCGGGCGAAAGAAGTTCTCCTGGGCTTCCTGGTCTGTGCCCAGCGAGATAACGTCCAGCGCCTTTGCTTCGGCGATACGAGCGACCCCTTCGAGTGTGGCCTTCATTGTGGGCAGGCCGAAGTGGTGGCGCAGGAGGGGGAAGGGAGCTTTCCAGGCGATGCGCTCGATGGCAGTCTGGGGATAGGGGGTTCCGGCCTGCCCGGCGGAGTCATGTCCCTTGAGGTAGGCCAGTGTCGCCTCGGCAGGCTCGCTGCCGTCGAAGACCCGCTCGAAGAAGCCGAAAGCGCGCGCCCTGGCGGCAACCGGTGGCGTGCCGCCGAGGGCAAAGCGCACTCCAGCCTGACGCAGGTCGTCCGCCTCTTCGGCGAACTCCGCCAGCAGCCGCTCGCCGGTTTCCGGGGTGAGCCGGTAGGAGACGCCCACCAGGTCCGCCTTCTCTCTGCGGGCGGCCTCCACGAACTGGGCGACCGGCACCGCAGGCCCCAGAAAGACGGTCTGCCAGCCGGCCCGCTCAGCCAGCTGCAGGAAGTTCAACACTCCTGCCACGTGCACGCATTCGCCGAGCGCTCCCGCCACAACTCTCATGGGTCTCTTGCGCTCCTGCCCGGTATCAGATCCGCTCCGGCCTGCTCGCTCTCCTCACGGGAATAGTGGCGGGCGGCTGCCAACCCGGGTTGTTGGTCTCCTGTGCCACAGGGTCAGCGTGGGACCAGGACTGCTTCCGGTTTGGCTAGACGGCCCGGCCCCGCACTGGCGGCGCGTGGCTGAGGGCAAGGGCGGCCCGCGGGGCCGAGCTGCAACACGCGGCTCGGCCGGGCAGAGGGTTGAAGAGAAGCGGGCTGGTGAGCCCCCTGCCGCGTGCGCGCCTCCGTTCCCAGCTCCCGATGCCATTGTACCAGCGGACGCGAAACGCGCAAGGAACGCCGCGCAGGACGTCTTGGCGCATACACTGGATCGACTTGCGCGCCTGGAACTTACCTGGTAGATTACGTGGAGACCGCAGGCTGAGCGGCGGCTGGGCGCCTGGGAGTACGGTCTGCTTGTCTACGGTTCGAGGAGTGTGAGACGTGGTTGATCTTTCCGATTCGAAGCTGTTTACGCCGTGGGCCGATGCCACAACCAAGGTGACCGTCTACCTTCTGACCAGCAAGGTCGCCCCGCTCCAGCAGAGCTTCTACTTCGTCAACGACGGGATGAGCGGGGATGGGCGCTACTTGTGGTTCTACTGCGCCTTTCCGCCCTCTGGCTCCAGCGAGAGCGGCCGGACGCTCGGGGTGGCCGATCTGCAGGAGCAGGAGGTCCGGCATTTCCCCGAGACGCAGTTCCAGTACGGCTCCCCCTTCGTCGATCCCGATTCGGGGCAGGCCTATTGGTGTGGAGGGACTGCAATCCGGCGTCGGGGGCCTGGAGCGGACGACGAGACGGAACTGATCAACTCACTGCCGGCAGACCTGGTGCAGAACCGCTCCGTACCCCGCCCGGCGACCCACCTGAGCCGCTCACGTGACGGGAAGGAGTTCTTCGCTGATGCGGAGGTTGGGCTGCAGTGGCTGCACGGAACGTTGCCCCTTGACGGCGGCGATTTCGAGCTCTGGCAACGATTCGATCGCAACTATAACCACGCTCAGTTCAGCCCGGTCGATCCTGACCTGGCGCTGATCGCCCAGGAGAACCACCGGGACCAGATCACAGGCATCCGCATCCCCTACGAAGACCGGCTGTGGCTGATACGGCGGGGAGAGGAGGCCAGGCCGGTCTTCCCCACGCCCACCCGGGTGACACACGAGTGGTGGGATCCGGATGGTTCCCACATCTGGTGTATCAGAGGCGACGAGGGGGTCTGGCGGGTCGATATCGAGACGGCCGAGGTGGAGCGGATCGTGTGGGCGGGTGGAACCTGGCATTCGTTCAGCAGCGTGGATGGCAAGTACATCGTCGGCGACCACAACGATCGCTTCTACAGAGGATGTCCGTCTACGGTCAACTTCCTGAATCGTGAGACCGGGAGGCAGCTGCACGTACTGAGCAATCCCGAGATGGGCGGATACGCCGGCGCCAGCTACCACATCGATCCGCACCCTCGCTTCTGCGGCTCTGATCGGTTCGTCGTCTTCACCACCACCGTCAGGGGAGAGGTCGACCTGGCGATCGTTCCTTCCGAGGACTTAATAGAGAGAACGTCCTGATTCTGGCAGGGGAGGGCCGTCAACTGGCCACCGGGAGAGGGTGTCAGCTCTATGGTGGGCTTGGGCGCAGACCGCCTCAAGCAGGATGAATGACCCGGTGCGCCAGCTCTGACCACCATCTACTCAACGCCAGCACCTGCAGTGCACTGATAGCCTTGGGCTAGGAGGTTGATAGCGGCGATGTCCGATTTGATACGCTGGATCTGTCTGGCTGTCTTCCTGCTGGGCGCCCTTGCTGCCCTATACCTGTTGAACAGGCGCCTGCTTGGGCACAGGGCGGGCTTGAGACACCTGGTCGTCACTACCCTCCTATGCGCTCTGGTTGCCATCCCCCTGTCTGTTGTCTGGTATCTGATCCCGGCCTCTCTGAGAGAGCTGTGGGGAGTTGCCTGGAGGCTGGCCTTCTCGGTCTTGGCGTTGCTCACTGCCTTTGTGGCGTACCCAGCCAGGCGAGGGCGGGCCGGACCGGTGCTTGTCGACTTCGGCAAGAACGCTCGTCATCTTCTGGCTCTCACTGCTGGCTTGCTGCTCTTGGTATCCAGCCTGGCGTCAATCTACCGGGGCCTATCGGAGCCAAGCGCTCGTGCGCACGAGTGGACAACAGCGGCGTTCCGCATAACGGGCGGCCTTCTCGCTCTCCGCTACAGCCTGAGCGGCGTGCAGGTCAGGGAAGAGGGGCTGCTCAGCTTCGCGCTCCTGGTACCGTGGCACAGAATTGAGTCCTACGGATGGGAGCCCGATAGGAGAACCACGCTCACGATGCACGTGAGAGGGCGGCCGTCTCTCTTCCGTGAGACGAGCGTACCTGTCCCTCCCCGGCACAGAGACGAGGTAGAGGAGTTGCTCCGGCGTCACGTCGTGACCTTTGACTAGGGCGCCCAGCGGCAGAGCGGCGGAGGCCGCCGCCCAAGCGCGGGGGCAACAAGAGCTGAGATGCGGCCCCATGTCCAGGAGCCAAACAGTTCGGGTTGAAGCTCAGGAGAGGTGAAGATGCAGCTCTCGCCATACCATCCCTTTCGCTCGGCGGAGGCGAGGACAGAATACCTGGCTCACTACGACAAGCGGGCTGAACTGTGGCCGGTCGCCTCGCAGTCCACGACCGTGGCTACTTCGTACGGGGAGACCTTCGTGCGCGTCAGCGGGCCGGACCACGCTCCACCGCTGGCGTTGCTGCCCGGAGCAAGCGGCAATTCGCTGACCTGGCTGCCGAACATCGCCGCCCTTTCCGAGCGCCACCGGACCTATGCTGTCGACAACATCTACGACTACGGGCGAAGCGTATACACGCGGCACATCTACGGCCCGGCCGGGTTCGTCAACTGGCTCGACGAGCTGTTCACTGGTCTAGAGCCCGGCAACAAGGTCGACCTCGTCGGTCTCTCCTACGGAGGGTGGCTGGCTTCCCTGTACGCCCTTCGCTTTCCTGACCGGGTCAGCAAGGTCGTGCTGCTGGCGCCGGCAGCGACAGTGCTTCCCATACGGCGGGACCTGTGGCTGCGGGTGATCGTGAGCCGCCTTCCGCATCCCTTCTTCGCCAGGAACTTCATGTGCTGGATGTTGGGGGCGAGGGACGAGAAGAGCCGGTCCTCGGCTGACGGAGCGGCCAGACGTCTGCGGCTGGCCAGGCGCTGCTTCAAGCGAAGGCGGACTGTGATTCCGACGGTGCTGGCTGATGAGGAGCTGCGAAGCATCAGCGTGCCGACGCTGTTCCTGGTCAGCGAGCACGAAATGCTCTATTCCCCTCGAGCTGCCGTACTGCGCATCGAGAGAGTGGCGCCTCACATCCAGACGGGGATTATCCCCGAGGCCGGACACGACATGTGGTTCGCGCAGAGCGAGCTGGTGAACAGGAGTATACTGGAGTTCCTGGATCAGCCGTAAGCGTCGAGGTTGGTTCTGCTTCTTCAGGGCGCGCATCGGATGCCGGTGATCTCCTCGACGGCTTCCTCCAGCGTGCCTGCCCGACCACGCTCCAACGCCTCGTTGAACGACCCCTCAGGCAGGGCCGCCTGCAATCCGTCGAGTGCCTTCCTGGCTTCGCGCTGGTGTTCCTGCCAGGGTTGCGGGTGGGAGAGTACCTGGGACAGTAGTTCAACAGCCCGCTCCTGCTCAGGCTGGCTTTGCCCGGCCAGCCACGTTGCCCAGTCATTCATGCCCGTCACCAGTTGCGGCCAGGCCCGGGCCTCGGCGGCCATCCGCAGCGCTGCGAGCATGTGTTCCTTCGCTGCTCCGTAATCGTGCAGAGCACACGACACGCGCCCCAGCCCCAGGCGAGCATCCACGACCGTGCGAACGTCCGCGATCTCGCCGGCAATGGCGAAGCTCCGCTCGAAGCAGTCCTGTGCCTCTGACAGGTCTCCCGTCTGGCAAGCCACGTCGCCCAGCGCTGCCAGACCCCAGCCTTCGACCTGTCGCGCGTCGGCCTGGCGGGCCAGGGCCAGGCTCTCCTCCAGGTGCCGCCGGGCCTCTGCGAGGTTCCCTGAAACGCGCATAACGTGACCCAGGGAGTGGTGCACGCTCGCTATTGACCTCAGGTCCCCCAGGTCCTGGAAGCCCGAAAGGCTGGCCCGATAGTGCTGCCCAGCCTGCGCGGGGTCTCTCGTCCGCGCGTGGTGGCCCGAGAACATGTGCAGCATAGCGACGTGCCAGGGATCACCGCTTTGCCTGGCCACTGCCAGCCCCTCCTTCAGGTGCTCCCCGCTGGGCTCGTGCTTGCCCTGGAGCAACTCGGCCAATCCGAGCATGCCCAGCGCCATGGCCAGGCTGGTGCTGCCCGCCGCGGCAGATCGGAGCAGCGGCAGGCTGTCCAGTAGCAGCGCTTCCGCCTTCTCGTATTGGCCCAGGTATACGCAGCAGACCCCCTGGTAGGCCGATGTACTACCCAGCACCAGTGCTTTCAGCGGGTCTTTGGCGATCGCGTCCGGCCCGCCCTCCTCAACCGCGGCGACCGCCTGGCCCATGGTGGCCTCTCCCTCGAGCCACCAACCGTGCGCCCGGTAGAACAGCATCAGGCCCCCCAGGCATCGCCCGATCTCGCGCCAGCGATTCCCAGCGACTGCCCAGCGCCAGGCCGCTCGTACGTTCTCGACGTCGCGGCTTATCTCCGCGGCTGCCTGCGCGTATTCCCCAGTCCTTAACTGCTCTTGGCAGCGCTGTAGCATGGAAGCGTAGTAGCTGGCGTGACGCTCCCTGGCCCCTTCCTGTTCCTCGGCTGACTCGCCCAGCTTCCCTTCCGCGTACTGGCGTACTAGCGTGTGCTGCTCGTATCGGCCGGAGGGCATGATCTGCAGGAGCGACTTGTCCGCCAGGGACGAGAGCAGCGCGTGGAGTGGGTGGGCGGTCGGCGCGTGCGCCCCCTGGCCCGGCTGGTCGGGGCCGGCTGGCGCCTTCAGGACAACGATCTCCTCGGCAGCACTCAGGCCAAACCCGCCGCGGAAGACCGCCAATTGCCGCAGCACCTGCTGCTCCTCGTCGCTCAGCAGGTTCCAGGAGCGTTCGAACACGGCGCGCACACTGCGGTGCCGGTCGGGCGTATCTTGCAGGCCGGTGACCAGGAAGTCCATGCTGCGCTCTATCTCTTCTGCGATCTGGACGCACGAGAGCGCCCTAATCCACCCTGCGGCCACCTCGAGAGCGAGGGGCATCCCGCCCACCAGCTCGCAGATACGGGCCATTGCTGGCTGGTCGGCCACGGCCAACTCGAACTCAGGCCGCAGCTGACGAGCTCGCTGCAGGAACAGCTGCACTGCGTCATAGGCCTCCGGGTCCGCCGCAGCCTTGGGATCCGGGCACGACAGTCCCTGGATCGGTAGTCGCCATTCCTGTTTCAAGTTCAAGCCTTCGCTAGAAGTAGCCAGGATCTTGATCGTCGGACAGGCGCGCAGGAGTTCGCCTAGCAGCTCGCTTCTCCCAGCCAGGCTCTCCAGGCCATCGAGCACCAGCAGCATGTCCTTGCCGCCCAGGTAGCTGCGTAGCTGCTGCTTTGGTTCAGCCGAATCGTGAAAGGAGATGGTCAGCGCGCTGCCGATGGCGGAAACGGCCGACTCCGGATCGCTGATCTCCACCAGAGGTACGAAACAGACGCCGTCGCGAAAGGCGTAGACCTCCTGCGCAGCTGCCTGCAGGGCCAGCCTTGTCTTGCCGATGCCTCCGGGACCGACGATGGTCAAGAGGGGTATGTTCGCAGCCTGGAGGTACTCGGAGATCTGCGCCAGTTCCTCCTCGCGTCCGACGAACGGCGTCAGGTAGGCAGGCCAGTTGCGCAAGCGCGGCGGTTCCGGTGGCACGAGTGAATCCGACTCGATCTCGGCCTGCAGCGCCGTTGTTGCCCGTTCCGGCGGAGCGCCCAGCTCCCGCGCCAGCATCTCCCGCATGTACTTGTAGTGCGCCAGCGCTGCATTGCGCCGTCCGCTCCACGCCAGCGCGCGCATCACCTGCCGATGGGCGTCCTCTCGGAACGGATCGGTCTCGATCTGCCTGCGGGCGACCTGCTCCATCAGCCGGAAGTCCCCGCGCAGGGCGTAGTACTCGCCCAGGCTGTGCAGCGCCGAGAGAGCCTGGCGCGAAAGCTGTTCGCGCCTGACGAGAGCCCACTCCTCGAAAGGCGCGCTGTCCTTGACGAAGAACCCGGCCAGAAAGTCGCCGCGGTAAAGCTCGATGGCGGACTTCGCGCACTCGATGCAGACGGGGCAGGCCTCACGGCGGCGGTGCGTGTGGTGGTCACATTGGCGGATCAGAGCGCTGAAGTTGGCCACGTCGAGGGAGTAGTCGCTGGCTGTGTTGAACTGGACCGTCTGGCGGGTGATCAGCAGGAAGGGCGGAGAGGACTTGCCCAAGGCTCCGCGCAGCTGGTGAACCGCCTGGCGCAGGCTGCTGCGGGCGGCCTCCTGGGGATGGTCAGGCCAGAGCAGCCCGGCCAGTGCGTCCCGCTGGTGGGGCATGGCCGCCTCGACGGCGAGATACGCCAGCAGCGCCTGTGCCTTGGCCGTCAGCGGCGCCGCAGGCGGCTTCCCGCCTAACCTAATCTGGGGTGGTCCCAATAGTGAGAGCGATAGCTTAACCTTGCTGCCCAGCATGCCTGTTGCGCGTGGCACCCTCCCGTGCACAGCGAGAAGACACGAGCTGCGAGCGGTTTCCGGCTCCGAGAGGCTCCGCGGCGAAGCGATGTGGCCAGGGCTGGGAGTTACCGAATGAGCAGAGGTGGCCTACGGGTCAGGTGTCCAGTCGTCCTGCTAGCCGGTCCGCTCAACCCTAGTATCGCCGATTTGAGCCTCTGCGTCAAGTAGCTGGACAAGCCCTGCCTGAGCCGCCCTGACCAAACGGTAGGGCAACGATTCCATAACGGCGTGCTGCTAAACTAGAGGGCGATGGCCGGAGAAGAGCCCCGCTACGCTTCCTACTTGCTGCGAGTCTGGCAGGCAGAGGAAAATGGAGAACTGGTCTGGCGTGCGTCGCTCGAGAGCACTGCCAACCGGGGACGGCTGAACTTCGCCAGTCTGGAGGCGCTGACGGCGTTCTTGGTTTCGCATCTGGAGGAACAGCAGGCGCGGCCCAGAGGATAGTAGGAAGCAGTGAGCGCTGACGCGGGCCCGCAGCGGTCCGCCCAGCAGATGATCTAACCGGGGAGGTACACAAACGTGAACGGCAGGAAGCTGCGGACTGTGGCTCTGGTTGCACTGGTCTTGGTAACTGGTCTCGCTTGCGGGGCGCTGGGCGGTAATGGGGACGGGCCAAGTGTGACCATCAACGGGCCGGCTGAAGGGACGATAGTGAGCCTGGGGGAGGCTGTGGAGATCTCCTCTCTGGCGGAGGCCGAGGCGGGGATCGCCTGGGTGGAACTCTCCGTGAACGGTGCGGTCGTCCGCCGCGACGCCCCGCCGAGCGGGAATCCAGCCTCGTTCCCGATCGCACAGCGCTGGATGCCTGAGCAAGCGGGGCAGGCGACGATCAGCATCGTGGCGTGCGACGTCGAAGGGTCCTTCTCGCAGATGGCTAGCGTCACAGTGCAGGTGGTGGCTGCTGCCGGGGAGGCAGCGGCCACCACGCCGCAGCCGTCTGCGACGCCGACAGGGGAGCCCTCGGCGCCGGAGTTGCCGACCGCTGAACCTGCCTGCTGGGTAGACTCGGAGTACGTGGCCGACCTGACGATCCCGGACGGAACGGAGCTTGGCCCGGGAGTCGACTTCGTCAAGACCTGGCGGATTCGAAACGATGGCACCTGCGACTGGACCTCCGGCTACCAGCTCGTCTTTGCCGGCGGCGATCAGATGGGGGGCCGGGCTGAGGTTGCGGTCCCTCACACCAGGGCGGGCACGACTGCCGACCTGACGATATACCTGAAGTCACCCGCTGAGCCCGGCGTCTACCAGGGCAGCTGGCGCATGCGGTCGGATGCCGGTGTGGGCTTTGGCGCCACGCTGCACGTGCGAATCGTAGTCCCTGAATCGGCCGAAGCGACTGGGCCGACGCCAGATACGCCTACTCCTACCCCGGAGGACACGCCAACACCTACTCCGACTCCGTCCACTCCGACCCCCACCGCCACTCACACTCCTACCCGCACGGCTAGTCCTACGCCGACTCAGACACCGCCGATAGGCGTGCGCGCCAGGGGGTACGTGCAAGACCTAGGGTGGATGCTGTGGATAGCGAATCCTTCTTCAGCGTCCATGTACGTCGGCACCACTGGACAGAGCAGGCGGCTGGAGGCCGTCCAGATAGAGCTGCTCGACGCTCCTTCGGGGATGCATATCTGCTACGAGACTCACGTACAGGGCATTGGCTGGATGAACTGGGTATGCGACGGGGAAACGGCAGGTACTATTGGAGAGAGCAGACGCATAGAAGCCATCAAGATATGGCTGGGCTACAGGCCGCCGGGCACCATCGTTGAATACCGCGCCTACGTCCAGGACCTGGGATGGCTTTCCTGGCAATCTGACGAAAGCGGTACACCGGGAATAGCCGGGAGTGTTGGGCAAGGGATACGCATGGAGGCCCTGAACGTCAGAATCGTGAACCCCTAGAGAGCTGGGTTTGCTCAGGCACTCCGTCGGCCACGATCATACACCTGGCCGCCTGACGACCCCGAAAGGAACGGAAGGTGGATAGAACACAATTGCTCCGGCGGCCAGGCAAGACCATTCGCCTGCTGTGCGTTGTCACCCTGCTGACCGGGCTGGGCTCTATTCCCGTTGCCCGTGCGGCGGTTGGCGCCCTAGCTTTCGTCGAAGCTCACTTTGACGACACGGCGCTGGACGGCCCCCGCTCGGTTGCCGTCAGCCCCGATGGGCACCACGTCTACGTCGCGAGCCTTCTCGACGACGCGGTCGTGGTCTTCAGCCGGGATGCGGTGACGGGCGCGCTGGTCTTCGTCGAGTCGGAGCAGGACGGCGCCGGCGGCGTGGAAGGGCTGGATGGCGCCCGCTCGGTCGCCGTCAGCCCCGATGGGGACCACGTCTACGTCGCCGGCTACTACGACAACGCCCTGGCAGTCTTCAGCCGGGATAGGGCGACGGGCGCGCTGACCTACGTCGAGACGGAGCAGGACGGCGTCGGCGGCGTGGAGGGGCTGTACGGGGCCTACTCGGTCGCCGTGAGCCCCGACGGTGAGCACGTCTACGTTGTCGGCTACGGCGACGCCGCGCTGGCGGTCTTCAGTCGGGATGAGGCCACAGGCGCGCTGACCTACGTAGAGGTGGAGAAGGACGGCGTCGGCGGCGTGGACGGGCTGGATGGCGCCCACTCGGTCGCCGTCAGCCCCGACGGGGACCACGTCTACGTGGCGGGCGGGAATGACAGCGCGGTGGCGGTGTTCAGCCGGGATGAGGGCACGGGCGCCCTGACCTACGTCGACATGGAGCAGGACGGCGTCGGCGGCGTGGATGGGCTCTGGGGAGCCATGTCGGTCGCCGTCAGCCCCGACGGGGACCAGGTCTACGTCGGGGGCTACCTCGACAACGCGGTGGCGGTGTTCAGCCGGGATGGGGCCACGGGCACCTTGAGCTACGTCGAGACGGAGCAGGACGGCGTCGGCGGTGTGGATGGGCTCTACGGCGCCATGTCGGTCGCGGTCAGCCCTGACGGGGATCACGTCTACGTCGCGGGCTACTACGACGACGCGGTCGCTGTCTTCAGCCGCGACCCAGCCAGCGGGGCGCTGGTCTTCGTCGAGATGCAGCAGGACGGCGCCGACGGCGCGGACGGCCTGGATGGCGCCGCCTCCGTTGCCATCAGCCCCGACGGCGGCCACGTCTACGTCGCGGGCTACCGCGACGACGGGGTGGCCGTCTTGGACCGGGGCGTGATGGTAGGCGAGACGACGTACGTCGAGACGCAGGAGGACGGCGTCGGCGGAGTGGATGGGCTGAGTGGCGCTCGCTCGGTCGCCATCAGCCCCGACGGGCACCACGTCTACGTCGCGGGCATCGCCGACAACGCGGTGGCGGTCTTCAGCCGCGATGGAGCGACCGGCGCCCTGGCCTACGTCGAAGTTCAGCGGGACGGCATCGGCGGCGTGGATGGGCTGTACGGCGCCTACTCAGTCGCCGTCAGCCCCGACGGGGACCACGTCTACGTCGCGGGCTGGCTCGACGACGCGGTGGCCGTCTTCAGCCGCGATGGGGCCAGCGGCGCGCTGACCTACGTCGAGGTGCACAAGGATGGCATCGGCGGTGTGGATGGACTTAATGGCGCAATGTCGGTCACCGTCAGCCCGGACGGGGACCATGTCTACGTCGCCGGCTCCTACGACGACGCGGTGGCCGTCTTCAGCCGCGATGGAGCCAGCGGCGCGCTGACCTGCGTCGAAATGCAGCAGGACGGCGTCGGCGGCGTGGATGGTCTGGATGGCGCGCAGTGGGTCGCCGTCAGCCCCGACGGCGGCCACGTCTACGCTACGGCAGAGCATGACGACGCGGTGGCCGTCTTCAGTCGCGATGGAGCGACCGGCGCGCTGACCTACGTCGAGATGGAGCAGGACGGCGTCGGCGGCGTCGACGGCCTGAACGGCGCGAGCTCGGTCGCCGTCAGCCCCGACGGGGACCACGTCTACGCCGCGGGCTACACCGACGACGCGGTGGCGGTATTCAGCCGGGATTCGGTTAGTGGGGCGCTGACTTATGTTGAAATGCAGCAGGACGGCGTGGGCGGCGTGGACGGGCTGTATCTCGCCGCTTCGATCACCGTCAGCCCCGACGGTGACCACGTCTACGTCGCGGGCCGCGGTGACGACGCGGTGGTCGTCTTCAGCCGCGAGGGGACCACCGGCGGGCTGACCTACGTCGAGATGCAGCGGGACGGCACTGGCGGCGTGGATGGGCTGTATGGGGCCTCCTCGGTCGCCGTCAGCCCCGACGGGCACCACGTCTACATCGCCGGCACAGCTGACGACGCGGTGGCGGTCTTCAGCCGGAACAGGCAGGCCGGAGGGCTGGCCTTTGCGAGGACACACTGGAAGGCGTACGGCCTGGCCAACGCCGCCTCGGTTGGCGTGAGTCCCGACGGGCACCACGTCTACGTCGCGGCCGAGGGTGACGACGCGGTGGCGCTCTTCAGCCGGGATCCGGTCACAGGCGGGCTGGTCTTCGTCGAGATGGAGCAGGATGGCGTCGGCGGCGTGGACGGACTGGACGCCGCCCGGTCGGTCGCCCTCAGCCCCGACGGGGACCACGTCTACGTCGCGGGCAAGGGTGACGACGCGGTGGCTGTCTTCAGCCGGGATGGGGCCAGCGGCGCCCTGACCTACGTCGAGATGCAGCAGGACGGCGTCGGCGGCGTGGACGGACTGGACGGCGCATGGTCGGTCGCCCTCAGCCCCGACGGGGACCACGTCTACGTCGCCGGCTCCTACGACGACGCGGTGGCGGTCTTCAGCCGCGATGGGGCCAGCGGCGCGCTGACCTACGTCGAAATGCAGCAGGACGGCGTCGGCGGCGTGGATGGTCTGGGTGGCGCCATCTCGGCTGCCGTCAGCCCGGACGGGGACCACGTCTACGTCACGGGTTTCAACGACAACGCGGTGGCGGTCTTCAGCCGCGATGGGGCCAGCGGCGCGCTGACCTACGTCGA
>CAZHAX010000002.1:221691-301708 GCA_964530325.1 uncultured Anaerolineales bacterium
ACGCGGTGGCGGTCTTCAGCCGCGATGGGGCCAGCGGCGCGCTGACCTACGTCGAAATGCAGCAGGACGGCGTCGGCGGCGTGGATGGCTTGCTGGGCGCCTACTCGGTCGCCGTCAGCCCGGATGGGGATCACGTCTACACGGCGGCCGCGTTTGACCACGCCGTGGCGGTGTTCAGTCGCGATGAGGCCACTGGCGCGCTGACCTACGTCGAGGTGGAGCGGGACGGCGTCGGCGGCGCCGACGGGCTCAGAGGTGCCGGGTGCGTGGCCGTCAGCCCGGACGGGGATCACGTCTACGCGGCGGCCGGAGTTGACGACGCGGTGGCGGCCTTCAGCCGGGACGAGGCTACCGGCGAGCTGACCTACGTCGAGATGGAGCAGGACGGAGTCGGCGGGGCGGATGGCCTCGACGGCGCCACCTCGGTCGCCCTCAGCCCCGACGGGGACTACGTCTACGTCGCGGGCTACTGGGATCACGCGGTGGCGGTCTTCGCCCGCCACGTGTTCCGCGTCTACCTGCCGCTCGTCCTGAGATAGTCGAGCAATGATGCTCGGTGATGACGGACATAGCGGTCTGGCGAGGCCAGCCAACCGGAAGCGGAAGAGACTGTTGGACATAGACACCCACCCAGGACCCAAACAGAAGAGTGGCGAGCGGCGGGAGCACAGAACTGGTCCGGCGTACTCGGCTCGCCAGACTCTGAGTTGCGGCAGCTCGGAATACCAGGGGGAACAAGGGCTTTCCAGGCGGGTGAGCAAGCACTGGATCGTCCAGGGAGGCAGGTAGAGATGAACGTCAGAAAGCGGCGGACGCTTGCTGTTATCATCGTGCTGTCGGTGATGGTTCTGGCCTGCGGCGCATTGTCTGGCGACGATGGCGGCCCAAGCGCGACCATCAACAGGCCAGCCGAGGGAAGCACTGTGACCGTGGGGGAGACTGTGGAGGTCGCCTCGCTGGCACAGGCAGAGGCGGGGATCGCCTGGGTGGAGCTCTCGGTAGATGGCGCCGTCATCCGCCGTGACGCGCCGCCCGACGGGAACCCAGCCTCGTTCCCGATCGCGCAGCTCTGGATGCCTGAGCAAGAGGGGCAGGCGACGATCGGGGTCGTGGCGTGTGATGTGGAAGGCGCCTTCTCCCAGATCGACGCAGTCACAGTCCAGGTGGTAGCCGCTGCCGGGGCCGCACCGACCGAGACGCCGCAGCCATCCGCGCCGGCGGAGCCTTCTGGTGCGGAGTCGCCGACGCCCGAACCCGCCTGCTGGGTAGACTCGGAGTTCGTGGCCGACCTGACGATCCCGGACGGAACGGAGCTCGCTCCAGGGGTCGACCTCGTCAAGACCTGGCGGATTCGAAACGATGGCACCTGCGACTGGACCTCCGGCTACCAGCTCGTCTTCGCCGGCGGTGATCAGATGGGCGGCCGCGCCGAGGTAGCCGTGCCTCATACCACGGCCGGAACGACTGCCGACCTGACGGTGTACCTCAAGGCGCCGGCCGAGCCCGGTGTCTACCAGGGCAGCTGGCGCATGCGGTCGGACGCGGGTGTCGGCTTTGGTGCGACTCTCTACGTGCGAATCGTCGTGGCCGCGCCTGCAATGGACACGCCCGAGCCCACCGAGACACCTTGGCCGACGGAAACGCCGCCGCCGCCCGCCGCACCTACGAACCTGATCATGTCGACCAGCAGCAGCGGCTACGTCAGCCTGGCGTGGCAAGACAACTCCAGCGACGAGGGCGGCTTCAACGTACTGGCCGACGGCAGCATCGTGCACACGCTGGGGGCGAACGCAACAGGATGGGGTTTCCCCTATGAGTACTACGCCGTGACCTGGTGTGGCCGCACAGTGCACCTCACCGTCGTGGCCTACAGGGCTGGCGTCTGGTCGGCGCCCAGCAACCCGGTCCAGTACGTTGGGCCGCGGTGCACACCCCCCGAGCTCGTGCGCAGAACATACCTGGCGGTGCCCCTGCAGACGTTCGTAGACCTGGATGCCGGCACTCTCGGCAGCTGGACCACCGACGTCGATCTCCTCTGGCAGTCCAGCGGCGGCCTGCGCTTGATCACGGCGAACGGTGTTCGCTTCGCCAACGTGGGGCCCGGGATGCGCCTGCCCAGCTACGTGGACTGCTATGATGCCGGCAAGGGCCTGTCGGGCATCTACGTCCCGGACTTGCAGGCGTTCACGCTGCTGTGCCTCGAGACCACAGACGGGAACGTGACCGCTCTGCGTGTGGACGAGATCCAGTCTAATAATCGTCTAAAGATCTCCTACGTTACCTGGGAGGGATCAGAGGAGACGGCAACGCTCGGTCCCGCCAGGATGGGCCAGGTCGACGCCTGGGGAGGGGTCGACGGTCCCCCTGACGCCGGGGACCTGGGGTCTAACCAGGGGCTGCAGGGCTTTGTCACCTTCAACGTGCGCGCCATCCCCGAGAACGCCACGATTCTGGCGGCAAAGATCAGCCTCGTCGACTGGCACACGACGGGAGAGCCCTTCGGAGACCTGGGCTGTCTGCGCGTATACCACCACAACTACGGGATGCTTGACGCCGATGACTACACGCCACCTCCTGTCGTCGACTCGCTCGCCAGGTTCTGCTCTGAGGCGGAGCTGGGCGATCCACAACACCAGGCGTTCAATACCATCGGCATAGCCGCCATACAGAACCGCCTGAGCGGCGGCGAGTTCCAGATCCGTCTCCAGTTCAGCGACAACGTGACGGATGGGGACGGGGCTGACGACCTGCTGCGCCCCGGCACGCTGAGGCTGGAGGTCACCTACGAGCTGTAGGCGCTGTCTGTGAGACCCGTTGCTCCGGCGAATGCTCAGGCCTCTCGTGTCCACCTGAGGGCTGCTCAGAAAGCTGACGGCCAACTGCTGCGAACTTGGAAAGGGAAGGAAATGTCAGACGCGAACAGATGCACAGTCAAGACCATTCGTCTTGTCTCGGCGGCTGCCCTGCTGCTCGGGCTGCTCGGGACGGGCCCGGTCGAGCGCGCGCGTGCCGGTGAGATCAGGCAGGATGAGGTCGTGCCGCTCGATGTCTTGCTCAAGGCCGATGGCACACTCGACCTGAGCAGCGGCTTCGCTGGCGCGCTCGATCCCAGCGGCTACCGCATAGAGTACGGAGCAGACGGTGCGCCCCGGTTCGTGCCGGAGGCGGCTGCTGCGCCACGTTCGCCGGCCGACACCTGGCATGCGCTTGGTCCCGGCATGAACGGCTACGTCCACGCCGTGGCCGTGGCCGGAGCGGACGTCTATGTCGGCGGCGCCTTCACCGATGCAGGTGGCGGCGCGGACGCCGACCGCATCGCGCGCTGGGATGGTTCCGCCTGGCACGCCCTGGGCCCGGGGCTGAACGGCGTCGTCCGTGCCATCGCGGTGGCCGGACCCGATGTCTACGCCGGCGGCTGCTTCACCGACGCGGGTGGCTTCGCGGACGCCGACTACGTCGCCCGCTGGGACGGCTCCGCCTGGAACGCCCTCGGCTCCGGGCTGAACGACTTCGTGCGCGCCATCGCCGTGGCCGGGCCGGACGTCTACGTCGGCGGCGACTTCACCGACGCTGGCGGAGACGGCAACGCCGACTACGTCGCCCGTTGGGATGGCTCGGCCTGGCACCCCCTCGGCTCTGGGCTGAACGGCGGAGTCGAGGCCATCGCGCTGGCCGGACCGAACCTCTACGTTGGTGGCTTTTTCGATGACGCCGGCGGCGATCCAAACGCCGATTCTATCGCTCGCTGGGACGGCTCGGCCTGGCACTCCCTCGGCTCCGGCCTGAACCACTTCGTCTTCGCCATTGCGGTGGCCGGTTCCGACGTCTGCATCGGGGGCTGGTTCACCAACGCGGGCGGCGACCCCAGTGCCGACCACATCGCCCGTTGGGATGGCTCCGCCTTCCACCCCCTCGGCTCCGGGCCGAGCGGGCATGTCTACGCCATCGCAGTGGCCGGGCCGGATGTCTACGTCGGGGGCTACTTCACCGACGCGGGCGGCGATCCCAATGGTGATCGTGTCGCTCGCTGGGATGGCTCGGCCTGGCACTCCCTCGGCCCCGGCCTGAGCGATGTAGTCAATGCTATCGCGGTGGCGGGCCCGGACGTCTACGTCGGCGGTAACTTCACCGACGCCGGTGGCGACCCCGGTGCCGACCGCATTGCCCGCTGGGATACGAGGGAGCCCACCCCCGCCTGGAGCGGCCTCGGCCCTGGGATCGATGGAACCGTCTACGCGGTGGCCGTGGAAGGAGCCGACGTCTATGTAGGCGGCTACTTCACCGACTTGGCCGGCATAGCAGAGGCCGACTACGTCGCCCGCTGGGACGGCTCGGCCTGGCACGCTCTGGGCGGAGGTGTGAATCACCACGTCTTCGCCATCGGAGTCAGCGGGCCTGACGTCTACATCGGCGGCGTCTTCAGCGACGCAGGCGGCGTGGCCAATGCGGATCACATCGCCCGCTGGGATGGCTCCTCCTGGCACGCGCTTGGCCCCGGGCTGGACGGGGTTGTCTTTGGCATCGACGTCTCCGGGCCGCACGTCTACGCTGTGGGCCGCTTCACCGACGCGGGCGGCGACCCGAATGCTGACCGGGTGGCGCATTGGGATGGCACGTCCTGGCACGCGCTGGGCTCCGGGCTGAATGCTGAGGTCTACGCCGTGGCGGCGGCAGGGCGATACGTCTACGCCGGGGGGACTTTCACCGAAGCCGGCGGGGACACGAATGCCGACTACGCTGCCCGCTGGGATGGTACGGCCTGGGAGGCATTGGGGTCCACAGCTGCATTCAACAACCCGGTCTGGGCCATAGCAGTCGCCGGGCAGGATGTGTATCTCGGAGGCGACTTCATCAACGTCGGCGGGGATAGCGACGCCGACCGCATCGTGCGCTGGGACGGCTCTGGCTGGCAGGCCCTTGGAGGAGGCCTGGGCGGGACGGTGCGCTCCATTGTGGTGGCCGGTGTGGACGTGTACGCCGGCGGCCACTTCACCGACGCGGGCGGCGATGCGGATGCAGACCGGATCGCCCGGTGGGATGGCTCTGCCTGGCAGCCGCTGGGCCCCGGGCTGGATGACCACGTGCTGGCCATAGTGATAGGGGGCCCTCAGATCTACGCTGCCGGGGAATTCAGCGACGCCGGCGGAGAGGAGGGCGCAGACGCGGTCGCCCGCTGGGGGACGCCCGTCTACCGCGTCTACCTGCCGCTGGTGCTGCGCAGCTTTCAGTGAGGTGGCTCGGGCGGCGTGCTGCACCCGGGCCGACCACCGATTGGAGAGTGAACACAATGGCAGACGTGAACAGACGGACAAGCAAGGCTCTTGCGCTATCCTCCATCGCGGTGCTGCTGACTCTAATGTGCGGCGCCGGGCGGGGCGAGGGCGCGCGAGCTGGTGAGATGAGGCAGGATGAGGCCGTGCCGCTGGAGAGGCTGCTCAACCCCGATGGCACCCTCGACCTCAGCACCGGCTTCAGCGGTGCGCTCGACCCCAGCGGCTACCGCATGGAGTACGGAGCAGACGGCGCGCCCCGGTTCGTGCCGACGGCGGCTGCCGCGCCGCGCTCCCCGGCAGACACGTGGAACGCGGTGGGCTCCGGTGTGGATGACTATGTGGAGGCTATCGCCGTGGCCGGGCCGGACATCTACGTTGGGGGCTTCTTCACGAACGCGGGCGGCATCGCCAATGCCGACTACATCGCCCGCTGGGATGGTTCATCCTGGCACGCACTCGGCTCTGGGCTGAGCAGCTACGTCCGTGCGATCGCGGTGGCCGGGCCGGATGTCTATGTCGGCGGCTACTTCGCCGACGCAGGTGGCATCGCCGATGCCGACTACGTCGCCCGCTGGGACGGCTCCGCCTGGCACCCCCTGGGCTCCGGGCTGAACGACGTCGTCTCCGCCATCGCCGTGGCCGGAGCGGACGTCTACGTCGGCGGCTGGTTCACCGACGCGGGTGGAGACGCGGACGCCGACCGCATCGCCCGCTGGGACGGCTCCTCCTGGCACCCGCTCGGCTCCGGGCTGAACCACGTCGTCCGTGCCATCGTGGTCGCCGGGCCGGACGTCTACGTCGGCGGCCAGTTCACCGACGCAGGTGGCATCGGCGATGCCGAGTGTGTCGCCCGCTGGGACGGCATCTCCTGGCACCCGCTCGGTTCCGGGCTGAACGACGTCGTCTTCGCCATCGCGGTGGTCGGCCCTGACTTCTACGCCGCGGGCGCTTTCACCGACGCCGGCGGAGACCCGGACGGGGACCGGGTCGCCCGCTGGGACGGCTCCGAGTGGCACGCCCTGAGCCGCGGGCTTAACGGCCGCGGGAATACCATCGCGGCGGTCGGACCGGACATCTACGTCGGTGGCCGCTTCACCGACGCGGGTGGGGTCGCGGATGCCGATCACATCGCCCGCTGGGATGGGTCTTCGTGGCACCCCCTCGGCTCCGGGCTGAACGGCAGTGTCGGCGCCATCGCGGTAGCTGGGCCGGACATGTACGTAGGCGGCGACTTCAGCGACGCGGGCGGCAACCCCGACAGCGACTTCATCGCCCGCTGGGACACGACCGAGCTCAACCCAGCCTGGAACGGGCTCGGCCCGGGCCTGAACAACGGGGTCTACGCCATGGCGGTGGCCGGGCCCAACGTCTACGTCGGCGGCTACTTCGCCGACGCAGGTGGCATCGCCGATGCCGACTACGTCGCCCGCTGGGACGGCTCCGCCTGGCACGCGCTCGGCTCCGGTCTGAACGACGGCGTCTACGCCATCGCCGTGGCGGGGCCGAACGTTTACGTCGGCGGCTACTTCACCGACGCTGGTGGGATTGCCGGCGCGGACCACATCGCCCGCTGGGATGGCTCGACATGGCAGGCGCTTGGCTCCGGCCTCAACGGGCTGGTGCTTGCCATCACGGTGGCCGGGCCATACGTCTACGTCGGTGGGGAGTTCACCGACGCGGGCGGCATCGCCGCCGCCGATCACGTCGCGTGCTGGGACGGCTCCTTCTGGCAGGCCCTTGGTGCCATACCGCCGAACGGGGGCGTCTATACGATCGAAGTGGCCGGAGCCGATGTCTACGTCGGCGGCACCTTCGCCACCGTGGGTGGGGAGGCGGACGCGAGATCCATCGCCCGCTGGGACGGTTCGTCCTGGCACCCGCTCGGCTCCGGGCTGAACAACACGGTCATCGCCATCAGCGTGGTGGGGCCCGACTTGTACGCAGGTGGGTGGTTCACGGATGCGGGTAGCGTGACCGACGCCGACTACGTGGCCCGCTGGGACGGCGCTGCCTGGCAGGCGGTCGCAGCCGGGCTGAACGGCGGCGTCTTCGCTCTGACGGTGGCTGGGCCGGACCTCTACGTCGGGGGCTATTTCAGCGATGCGGGCGGCGTTGCGGGTACCGGCCACGTCGCCCGCTGGGATGGCTCTGGCTGGCACGCCCTGGGCTCGGGGCTGAACGACGACGTGACCGCCATCGTGGTGGTCGGGCCCGAGGTCTACGCGGGCGGCTGGTTCACCGATGCCGGCGGCCTCTCCAATGCCGACCGGGTCGCCCGCTGGGGGACGGCCTGCCGGGTCTACCTGCCGCTTGTCCTGAAGTAGGCGAAGGCCGGCGGCGCGGAGCGAGGGGTGTGGGTGGCGCGACGACCATACGCATCAAACAATGGACGGATCGATGAACGAAGCACAAGCAAGTCAAGGAGACTGATGATGAACACGAAGATGCTGCGAAGAGCATGCCTTTCGCTCGGGATCGCGATGGCGCTGCTGGCAGCAGTTCTGCTGGTGAGCACGGCGCTGGCCGAGGGACCGGACGATGGCTCAAGGGCGAGCGGGAAGGGGGGCCTCGACCCCACATTCTCCTTCAGCTATCAGGGCCGCCTGTTCGAGAACGGGCAGCCCGCCAATGGGACTTATGATTTCCGTGTGACGCTGTGGGACGTGGGGGGCACCCTGGTAGGCTCGTGCATGACGCAGACCACTGAAGGAATCCCGGTCAGGGATGGGGTCTTCTCGCTGTATCTCTACCCCGCGCAGCCTATGTCCCAGGCCTTCAGCGGAGAGGGACGGTATATCCAGGTGGCGGTCAGCCCCGCAGGGGCAGGCACCTACACCTGGCTCGACTCCCAGCCGATCGTGCCCGTCCCCTACGCCTGGAGCCTGCGGGCCGGAGGGGTGATCAGCCAGGCTCGCTCCATCCACAGCCTGGGCTGGACCCACCTGGCGATCAACCCGTTCGACATCGAGGCCACCAACGAGCTGCCGAACAACGAAACGCTGACCTTCCTCCATGACTGGCGGGGCTACACGGGGATCGAGAATGACCTCAGCTCAGGTTCGAGCACTGTCTACGTCCCGGTCCACAATCTCACTCAGCTCTTAGGGACCCCCCTCAAGCTTAACCACCTGGAAGTGTGCTACAAGGTCAACACCGCCCTAAGCTACATCGACGAGACGCGGGTCTACTACGCGGCCAGCTGGGGAGGCAGGATGGAGATCCTCTACGACGGGGACAACCGCGACTCCACCACCTGGAGCTGCTACGCGGTATACAACGACACCCCCACCGCTATCGGAGGTCCCCTGCTGGTCCACTTCCGGCTCTACTTCCCGGACACGGGAACGGGCGAGGAGCACGTCATCACCATCGGCCGGATCACCGCTACCCTGGTCGAATAAGAGGCGAGGTGCATGATGCAACGCAAGCTATCAAGTCCGCCAGGATTCGGCCGGCTCCGCAAGACAGACGTTCTGGCCGCCCTGGCCGGCCTGCTCCTGCTGACCAACGCTGCCCTGGCCGCCAACGGATACGAGATCAGGCCCTTCGTCATCGGCGGCGGCGGGGGGCACAGCGAGATGGGCGACTACGTGCTGGATGGCACCGTTGGGCAGGCGGTGACGGGGGTGGTGGAGGCTGCGCCCTACGAGCTCTCCGCGGGCTTCTGGTGCGGGAAGGGCGGCTACGAGGTCCTCCTGCCGCTGGTGCTGCGGGCTGCGCAATGAGTACAGCTCGCGGCACGCCCGCCGGGAGCCAGGCGGCACAACGCGCTGTACTAAGGAGAGCGAAAGATGAGACGTGTGGCACGAAGCGCAAACGGGTTCGGCACGGGGAGAGATCACGCGACCAGACACGATCCTGCCGGGCCAAGGAGGTTCACGATGAGATCGCAAGTGTCTATCGGACTGGTGTTGGCGCTGTTGGCCTCACTCGCCTGCTCGCTTCTGGAGGAGATGACCGACATCGCCGAAGGGCTGGGAGGGACGGGGGGCGGCGCGCCGGTCGAGGGGCGGGTCACGGATATCGAGGGGAGCGGGATCGATGGGGTTGAGGTGGTCTGCGGCGCTTCCACCGCGTCTACAGAGGGCGACGGAAGCTTCACCCTGCAGATGGAGCCGGGAGAGGAGCAGGTCGTCGTCTTCTCCCGTCCGGGCTACGTCACTTGCAGCAGACGGGTCGACGTCTTCGAGGGGACCTCGCCCTATGTCTCGGTGACGATGATGAGGGAGGCGGATCCGATCCAGCTCGACGCGGATGCCGGCGGGACGGTGACCGGCGAGAGGGGCGCGTCGATGGCGGCGCCGGCAGGCGCGTTCGTCGATGGAGATGGCAACGTGGCCACCGGCGACGTCGAGGTCTACCTCACGCCCTACGATCCTGCCATCGCGGAGGAGGCCTGGAGCTACCCGGGCGACCTGTTTGGCCTGACGCTGCAGGGCGAGATCGTCCCTCTGGAAACCTTCGGCGTGCTCGACGTGACCGTACGCCAGGGCGGGGAGGATCTGCAGATCAGAGAGGGTGAGACGGTCGACATCGCCGTCCCCGCTCCCTCGTGGAGCGAGCAGGCGGACACGGCTCCAGTCTGGATCTACGACGCGGAGAGGGGGCTGTGGATCGAGAGCGAGCACGGAGAGGGGACGTACGACTCCGCCAGCGACACCTATGCCGCTTCAGTTGGTCACCTATCACCGTGCAACATCGACAAGCCCGTGGACCCCAGCTGCATCAGGGGCACTGTATGGGATGCGAACGGCCAGCCGCTCGCAGGCGCCCTCGTCACTGCCGGCCCCTCCCTCTCCGGCGACAGGCCGAGTGGGACGCTGTCCAGTATGTACACACGGACTGACGGCAGCTTCTGTATGACCGTGGAGGCCGACAGTGACGTGCTGGTCACGGTTACGACGGAAGATGGAAGAGTCGCCGAGCGCAAGATCAGAACTCCCGACATCGACTGCGACGATTACGACAGGTTCTCGCCCGACTGCTCGGGTTGCTTCTGCGTGTTCATCCCCTTCATACTGGGCAGCGAAGACGGTGGCGAGAACGTGGGCGGCGGAGACTGCGAGATCACCGAGAATCCCTTCGCCGGCACCTGTGCCGCGGAGCTCGGCGAGTTCTTCACCTGCTTCCAGCCCCAAGGAGACTGCTTCTACGAACTCGATATCGCCGGCGCGATCAGGGGCGAGTTCAGGCACGTCGTCGAGTTCGGCAACGGAGCCAGGATGGTGACGGAATACGACGCGGCCACCGAGCAGGCGGAGATCACTGTCTACGGGCCGGACCCGCACAACGAACGCTGTGGCACGATGCGACAAGAGGGATTGACGCTCAGGATAACCACGGAGTCAGGCAGCACGTACACCGTTGGAGCCACAGCCGACGGGGCTACCGAGTTGGTCTGCCCCGACGGAACGTCCCTGCGGCCCGATCTGGCCGAGATGGAAGCGATGACGGAGTGCAGCGGAACGCAAGGCGGCAGCCCGGGGGCGATGTGCCGCCCCAAATCCGGAACATTCCTCTCGTCCTGCGATGTCGACTCGGACTGCGAACCCGGCTACACCTGCTGTCTCCTGGGCTTCTGGTACGCCTGTATCCTGTCAGAGTACTGTCCTCAGTAGGTGCCCGGTGACCGGATCGTCTGGCTGCTCCGGGCCGCTTCGCGGCCCGGAGCAGCGACGTTCCAGCGTCTACCCGGAATAGCGCAGTTGCCTTTGCTCCTTGCCTCGGTATCGAGACCGACAGTGGTGAGGCGGGTCGCCTGCTGGCCTCCGTATTCGCGGCAGACCTGGCTGGCCCTCGGCTGGGTACCACCCGCTGCCTGGGCGCGGCCGCACCTCTTGTGCTGGCGCTCGAATGAAGGTACGCTGCCACGCCTGGGGCTGGGCGGCGATGGTGTGCCGGGGCGACACACAGAGGATCGCGCTGCTGTGACTCAGGGGGCCAAAGATGGCTGACAGATTGGCAGGCCAGGTCGCTTTGATCACCGGCGCCAGCTCCGGTATCGGCAGGGGCTCCGCAGTCGCGCTGGCGGGGGAGGGGGCGAGCCTGGTTCGGCGTAGATCGCAGCATCGCCTGAGGCGGCTACCTGGCAGCGATGTCCTGGCGCATACACTCGCCTTCCTTGACGCGACGCCAGGTTGGGCTATACTCGGCCCGCACTGGCAGATGCTGGTCTCCGGGGCGGCGGCCCTGGCCGGACCGTCAGAAGAGGTTAGCTCAAGTAGGTGACTATCCAGCAACGTCTCTACAGGCTGATCGTCTCGCGCCGCTGGCTCACCGTGCTGGCGGCGCTGGCGCTGTGTGCGGCGCTGGCCCTGGCGGCCGGCTTCCTGCTCTCGCAGGTCAATCCACTGTACGTGGGTCTGGCGCTCGCCGGCGCGGCGGTGGCGCTGTGGATGCTGAAGGATATCGAGATCGCCTTCGCCGCCGTGATTGGCATCATCACCCTGCTGCCATTCGGCTCGTTCCCCTTCCGCATCGGCTTCACGCCCACACTGCTCGACGCAGCGCTCGGGGGATTGTTCCTGGTCTGGCTGCTGCAGATCATCACGGGCAAGAGCCGCCGGGTAACGTCGACCAGCCTGGGCCCGCCGGTAGTTGTCTTCCTGGCGCTGGCCATCGTCGCCTTCGTGCTCGGGATGGGGCACGCGCCGCTGACCTCCTACGTCGTCCGCCACTTCGGCGAGATCATCCTCAGCTCGCTGCTCTTCTTCCTGGTGGTCAATACCGTGCGGGACTGGGGCCGGCTGGAGAGGCTCTCCAGGCTGCTGATGGTTTGCGCCTTCGCGTCCGCACTCTTCGGGGTGGTCCTGTACGTGATGCCGGACGAGCTGGCGACTGACGTGATCTCTCTGCTGCGAGTGGTAGGCTACCCCAGCGGGGAGGGTGTGCTGCGCTATATCCGCGACGACCCGGAGCTGGCCGAACGGGCCATCTCCACCTCGGTCGACCCGAACGTGCTGGGCAGCCTGCTCAACATGACGATCGCCCTGACCGTGCCCCAGCTGTTCGCCGCGCGCCCGCTGATCCGTCGTCGCTACCTGGTGCCCATGCTCGGCGCAATGGGCCTGTGCCTGGGAATGACCATGTCGCGCGGCTCGATGGTGGGAGTTGCAGCTCCACTGGTCGTGATGGCGGTCCTCAAGTATCGCAAGCTGCTGTGGATCCTGCTGCTGGCGCTCGTCCTGCTGCTCTTCCTCCCGCAGACACAGGACCTGCTGGGCCACATGATCGAGGGCTTCTTCTTCGAAGACCTGGCGACGCAGATGCGACTGGGCGAGTACAAGGATGCTGTGATACTGATCAGCCGCTACCCGGTGCTTGGGGTGGGGTTTGCCGGCTCGCCCGATGTGGACACCTATCTGGGCGTGGCCTGCGTCTACCTGCTCATCGCCCAGCAGATGGGGCTGGTGGGACTGGCGGCGTTCCTGATCACGATGGCTGTCGTCTTCGTCCGCTTCTGGAAGACCCGCTCGCTGGCTGCGGCGGACGAGCGTGCCGAGCCGCTCTACTGGGGGCTCCACGCCGCCATACTGGGCACCCTGGTGGGCGGGATCACGGACCACTTCTACTTCAACATGGATTTCCACCACTCGGTGACCCTGTTCTGGTTGTTCGTCGGCATGGCGACGGCGGCTACGGAGATTGTGCGCGCCGAGACGCGGGCTCGCGCTTACCGTCGAGAGGCTCTCCAGGCCGGACCTGGACTCACCGCAGAGGGCGGGTCGGGCTCTACGCCGCGGCACGTGATCGCACACCGCACGCCTGTCCAGGGCGCCGCGGCGTACGAAGTCGGGCGTTGATTGCTGGCGCTTCTCGCCTGCGCCCTGGTCGCGCTTGTGCAGGGGCACGGCATGCCGTGCTCCTAGGCCAGGTCCTTAGGGTTGATCGCCTGAACGCGATCCGCCCCTCCGCGGCTCCTATACGACGCGCGGCACCCTGGCCAGGATGTCGCTTACCACCTCGTAGTTGATCGTCCCCAGGAAGTCAGCCCGGGGCTGGACACGCGAAGACCCCAAAGGTCAAGCAGACCTTTGGGGTCTGCCGCGTACCAACGTGCTACGCCCCTCCGCAGTTCTCCGATACGACGCGTGGGACTCTCGCGAGAGTCACCGATACCATCCCATGGCAAATGGTGCCGGGACATCGCTTGCGCCAAGTAGTCACATAGGATATAATGTAACTACCAGCCTCACAGGAGTGTCGCAATGTCGGAGATGGCGGTTGGAGTGAGGGAGCTAAAGGCCCGTCTGAGCGGCTACCTGAGACGCGTCAAGTCCGGCGCAACGCTGATCATCACCGAGCGAGGAAAGCCGGTGGGACGGATCGTGCCCATGGGCTTATCTACTTCGGAAAGAGTCGAGGAGCTGGCGGAATCGGGGCTGCTGGCCTGGAGCGGGCGTAGGCTGATGCCCATCGACCCGCCGGCGCGAACAAAGGGTGCGACGACGGTGTCCGACTTGCTGCTGGAGGATCGCGAGTGATCCTTTATCTCGACTCTAGCTCATTGGTGAAGAGGTACGTCAGCGAGGCACGCTCTCAGGAGGTATCCGATGCGATCTCGGCTGCGGAGGCGGTGGCCACCGTGGTCGTGACCCGGGCTGAGATATCAGCAGCGCTGGCCAAGGCGGTGCGAATGGAGGCGTTGACACCCGAGGAGGCCCTGGCCAGCCTGCAAGCATTCCGACAGGAGTGGTCGGACTTCGTGCGAGTGCCTGCAACGGAGCTGGTGATCACGCGGGCAGACACGCTCGCCTGGGAGCACGGCCTGCGAGGCTACGACGCTGTCCATCTGTCGGCCGCCTCGGTCTGGCGGGACTCAATGGTAGAAGCGGTGATGCTCTCGACGTTCGATCGCCGGCTGTGGGCAGCGGCGAAGGCTATCGGCCTGATCGTGCACCCGGCGGACCTGGTGGAGGAGCGGTAGGCGGCACCTCGGGGTGGTGTGGGAGACCCCAAGTGGACACGCGAAGACCCCAAAGGTCTAGCAGACCTTTGGGGTCTATCTCGCATGGACGCGCTGCGTCCGTCCGCGGCTCCGATGCGACGCGCGGTACCCTGGCCAGGATCTCGCTTGCCACCTCGTAGTAGGGGCGGGTATCAGACCCGCCCCTACTCGGGATTCGGCTACTCAGGTCGCTCCAATCGCTCCAGGAACTGCCGTGCCGTGAGGATGGGGATTGAGCGATAGGGGCCCAGATCCAGGAGGTGGCGGTCCCCGCTGATGATCAGGTCCGCCCCGGCGGCTACCGCGCAGGCGAGCACCATCTCGTCAGCGGGGTCATCTGGAATCGCGCCGCTGACGTCCGAGTCTCCAGGCACGACCAGCGCGTCCCGCTCCAGCAGGGTCACGAGCTGCTGCACGTCTTCGTCTGTGATGTGGTACTTGCGCCGGATGCGGGGAAGGCTGAGGACGGCGCGGATCTCGGCGATGATGGAGGGGGCGACGATCAGGAGAAAGCGTCGCTCATGCCAGACCTCGAGGATCTGGGTCGGCAGCCCCGACTTGACCAGCAGGCTGCTGACGAAGACATTCGTGTCAAGAACGACCTTGAGCACGGCCCGCCCTCAGGTCGTCGATCGCATCCGCAACGTCGCGCTCTACTTCGTCCGAAGGTAGATCGGGCAGACGGTCGCGGACATGATCGAGCACCTCGAAGCGGACCTCCCTCTCGGCTATGACCTGCTCGTACATCTCCACCGGTATCACGGCCACCATGGGTTTGCCGGAGCGCTCGATGATCACCACCTGGCCGCCGTAGTGAACGCTGCCCAACAGATCCGCGAACCCGCTGCGCGCTTCCTTCGCCCCTACTCGTTCGCTCATGACCTTGTGCCTCCTCGCTTCCAGTATGCCATGAGAGGAACACTGTGCCAATAGCGTACACAACAAGCGTTGTGCCCTCTGGCAGGTGTGCGCCACCAGGGTGCAGGCGATCCACCCCACAGAGGGGCGGCTCACAAGCCGCCCCTCGGCCACGCTGCGCTCTGCCAGCCTCCGCCAGGGAGCTGTGCTACTGCAGCCCGCAGCTTCAGCTCCGAGTGTCTCCATCCCCAATTCCACCCAACCCACGCCGTGCTATACTCCCGGGTAGCACCTTCACAATCCGACCTTGCCGCCAGGCAGGGGATAGCCATGCGCGTCGGCGCGCCGGGGGCGGAGGGGACGCTCACGTATCTGCACGGCGACCACCTGGGCAGCACCAGCCTGGCCACGGACGAGAATGGCGTGGAGGTCCCGGAGAGCCGGACGGGGTACTATCCCTTCGGCGAGATCCGCTACGGGGGCCCGCCCACCGACTATCGATTCACGGGGCAGAGGGAGGAGGCTTACATCCATTCTCCTCTCGACCTCCTCCATCGCCCGATACTAGTCCGTGGACACCGTGGCGTCGTACAGCCCCGCGTGGCGCAGCGTCGTATCGACGTGCTTGTGGCCCAGGATCGCCTGCACCGTGAGTATAGGCGCTCCGGCGTTCAGCAGCAACGTCGCGCAGGAGTGGCGTAGCTGGTGCGGTGTCACCGCAACCCCAGAGCGCTTCCCATACGTCCGCAGCCTGGTGGCGCAGTAGCTGACGGATAGCGGCAGGTGGCGATAGACGAAGACGTGGTCGCTCCCGGCCCGGCCGCGCAGCGTCAGCAACACGGCCGGTTGCGGAGAAGCGGGAGCGGTGGTACAATGCTGGTGATACAGAAATGCAGCAGACGCAGAGATGCCGAGCAGGGGGTTTGGACAATGGAGTCGGAGACACTTCAGGTAAGGAAGCGGGGAGTGGTGACGCTTCCCGCGAAGCTGCGGGAGAAGTACGGGATAGAGGAAGGCGATACGTACCGCCTGGTAGATCTGGAAGGCATCTTCGTAATCACGCCGATGGTTCCGATGGTCCCGGAGATCGCGCGTGAGATCGAGCGACTGCGCCTGGCTGCAGGCCTGAGCATGAATGACTTGCTCGAGAGCCTGCGGCAGGAGCGCGACAGGTTCTACCGTGAGCAGCAGAGCGGCGACTGAGAAGCCTCGCGTCTTCGTGGATGCGGATGTGCTCTCTGCGGGAGCAGCGGGTCCGTCCGAGCAAGGGGCCAGTCTGCTGGTCCTCCGTCTGGGCGAGTTGACGCTCATCGAGGCATTGACCTGCCAGCAGGTCGTCGCCGAGGTGGAGCGGAATCTAAGCGCCAAGCTGCCGCGGGCGGTGGCCGCGTTCCGCCTCCTGGTAGAGCGGTGCCTTCGTGTTGTCCCGGACCCGTCGCCGGAAGAGCTGGCTGCGCGCGAGGGCAAGGCTGATCCGAAGGATCTTCCCATTCTGGTGGCTGCCACAAGAAACGAGTGCTTGTGGCTGGTGACCTTCAACGTCCGCCACTTCCGGCCCGGACGCCCTGATGTATTGGTACTGCGACCAGGGGAGCTTGTCCTTCGGATCCGTGATCGGCTGGCTGGTCTGAGCCTGGGGGTTGGGGAAGGCTGACCAGCTGGGCGTCCGTGGGCAGGGCGACGTCTGTAGCGAACGGACGGCAAGATAGCTGCACGCTCAGGGTGCCCTCCACCTTGGGCTAGGAGAACGGCGAGCGGAAGCTCCGAGCACGACGGCGACGGCAAGGGCGGTGATGAAGGACGAGGACGGCGCCGTCACCTACTACGTCGGCGGGCTCTACGAGTTGAGCGAGGGGGTGCGGACGAGTAGGGGCGGGTTTCAAACCCGCCCCTACGTCGCCTCCCAGCGGATCGCGATGCGCGTCGGCCCGTTGCCGACGGGACCCGCGAAGGCGCGGGACGGGCGAAGCGCAGCGGTAAGCCGCCGGCTCACACATACGACGGCGTATTCCTCGCGCCCGCGGCAGTGAGGGCGCGGAACCGCTTGTGGCCTCGCCGGCGGAAACGGGTGTTCCTTCTGTAGGGGCGCACGGCCGTGCGCCCCTACGCGCGGTACGAACTGCGCCGTCCCAACAGGTGTCCCCAGCGGGCGGGCACAAGGCCCGCCCCAACCCGCGCGGGGACGGGCGTGGGGAACGGGATTGCGTAGCGACCGTCAAGAGGAAGACCCTAAAGGTCTGCTAGACCTTTAGGGTCTCCTACCGCTGCGCAGCGTGATTAGCGTCACTTCCGGCCGGCAGCGGAAGCGCACCGCCGGCTGGATCAGCCCCACGCCCCGATTGACGTACAGCGTCAGCCCGCCCAACTCGTACAACCCGCAGTCGTACCTCTGGGCCAGGTAGGGCAGGACGAGCGCGCCGACGAGCGGCAGCTGCCTGGTTCTTCTGATTGCGCGCGGCCGGGCGTGCGCTATAATCAGTGTGGAGGTGTTGCCATGGCTGCGATCACGCTCACTGCCGTGCTTCACGCCGAAGGCGATCTCTACGTCGCCGACTGCCCCGAAGTAGGGACGGTTAGCCAGGGGCGAACGATCGACGAGGCGCTTGCCAATCTCAAGGAAGCCACAGAGCTCTACCTGGAGGAGTTCCCGCTGCCGCAATCCGGCAGGCCGCTGCTGACCACCTTCGAGGCAGCGGTCTGTGCCTAGGCTGAAGCGAGTATCCGCTCGGCGCGCCATCCGAGCCTTGGAGCGCCTTGGTTTCCAACAGGTGCGCCAACGGGGCAGCCACGTGGTTCTGCGCAAGGAGACAGGAGGCGGGGCCGTGGGGTGCGTCGTTCCCCTGCACCGGGAGTTGGCCGTCGGGACCCTGCGGGGCATCCTGCGGCAGGCGGGAGTCAGCAGCGACGAGTTCGTCGAGAACCTCTAGTCCGACCGGGCCATCGCATTCGCCTCCGCACAAGGTGAAGCCCGCTACACCTGCCCTCATCAGAGGGCTTTGTCTTCTCAGGTCGCCAACCGGCCTCGGTCACGTCATCGAGCTCGCTGCAGGGGGCACTCGGCAGCGGCGCCTCAACACCTTGCGCTGTCGCCGGGCAGCGGATCGCGATGCCGGTGACCACTCCCACAACAACGACGCTCACCTACCTCCACGGCGACCAGCTGGGCTCCACCAGCCTGGGGAAGGATGGGAGTGGCGCAGAGGTCTGGCGGGGTGGGTATCAGCCCTCTCGCCAGCCGTGGGCTGAACCCCACGGCTGAAAGCGGGCCCCTGCCCCGCAGGCCCCTGCTGCGCAGGCTGGGAGGCGGGGTGGTGCTCGGCTCCGAGGGGAGCCCCGGAGGGGGTTGAGCTAACAGCCCGACGGTTCGGCGTCGGGCTGTTGCGTCGCCGGCCGCGGGATCGCGATCTACAGGGGCGAGCCGTCGGCTCGCCATTACGACGGGCTATTCGTCTCGGCCGGGGCAGTGAGGGGGCGCAACGCATCCGGGGTTCGTCGCTGCAGACGGGTATCCCTCCTCTAGGGGCGCACGGCCGTGCGCCCCTACGCGCTCCGCCCCCTCCGGTGGTCGTTCCGGGCCGGACCCGGGTGGGCTATACCTCGGAGCCACTAGCTCATATGGGCTATAGACGCCCGTCGCTCGGACGGGTATAATCATCCTGGTTTTCGTCTACCTGAGCCAGCGATGAAATCCCATCGCGTATTCGTGCTCGCCAGCCAGTCCCTCTTCGCCGAGGCGGTGCAGAGCCTCCTCTCGGGGGAACCGGGCATAGAGGTCGTCGGGGTCGCCACCGTCGGCCCTGGCTCCTGTGCTCTGATCGAGGGGGCTGCCGCGGACGTCGTCGTGGTGGAGGCCACAGGGGACGAGCAGGGCCGGCTGGCCACGCAGGTCTTCGACTGCCTGCCCGGCGCCAAGGTGATCGGGCTGACCCTGGAGGACAACCGCATCCACACCTACTACCAGCAGGAGAAGCAGGGCAGTAGGGTGGAGGATCTTGTTGAGGCAATACGCGAGCCGCTCGATTGGACGGGCCGCAGCCCCAAGGCGCTGCG
The DNA here is from genome assembly GCA_964530325.1 of uncultured Anaerolineales bacterium. Taxonomy (GTDB): domain Bacteria; phylum Chloroflexota; class Anaerolineae; order B4-G1; family B4-G1; genus CAZHAX01. The sequence continues at coordinate 240,820 of CAZHAX010000002.1, forward strand.
GCTCTTCGTTGTCTACCAGGGCAACTACGGCCTGCGCATCCTGGACAACGTGCGGGAGAACGGCCCCTCCTCCTGGACCGTCGAGAGCTGGCGGGCCACTTCGGACATCCCGCCCGTAGTCGACGACCCCCTGGCCTTCCTGCCCATGCACCTGCCGGTAGCCGACCTGGTTCTGTGCCTGGGTGAGATGTCCAGCTGCGCTCAACTCGTGCCCAGCATAGTGGGCCGGACCGGCGCCCGGGCGGTGATCGCGCCGGCGGACAACACGGCCTGGCTTCCCGATGGCCTCATCCGCCAGCTCCGGGCCGAGCTGTCCGACATCGGCGTGGCCGCGGCCTTTCCGAAGCCATTCTGCTCGCTCACCGAGAGCCGCTACAACCTCCGCCAGCACGAGGTCGCCTACGAGGATCCGTGGATCGCTCAGTTTGCTCGCCATTTCGGCCGGCCGGAGTTCCGGATCGACTGCGAGGGTGAGAGGATCAGCCGGGTGGATGTGGTGCGGGATTCGGCCTGCGGCTGTGCCAGGAAGGTGGCCGGCCAGCTGGTGGGAATCGACGTTCGTGAGGCAGTCCAACAGGCCGGATTGTTCCATCATCACTATCCCTGCATGGCCACTATGCGGGTCGATCCTACACTGGACGAGCCTTTGATCCAGGCGGCCGGCGATCTGATGCGCCGGGCAGTTGAGGCCAAGATTGGTGCATATGCTTCGCCTTCGACCTATCTGGTGCCGGATGGACACGCCTGAGGATTGCGAATAGCCAGGGCCGGACCCTGGTGCGAAGAGTCAGTTCGCCTATCTTCACACGGAGGTAAACGAAATGCCAGTCAAGAGAGTGGAGCCTGTACCCAGCGACATCGAGATCGCTCAGGCGGCGGAGATGCTGGGCGTGCGCGAGGTCGCCGACAGCGTCGGCCTGACCGAGGAGGATCTGGACCTGTACGGCAGGTACAAGGCGAAGGTGCACCTTGACGTACTGGACAAGCTCGCCGACCGCCCGAACGGCAAGTACATCGACGTGACGGCGATCACGCCCACGCCGCTGGGTGAAGGTAAGACGGTCACCACCATCGGCCTCAGCCAGGGACTGCACTACATCGGCAAGAAGGTGGTCACCTGCATCCGCCAGCCCTCCCAGGGGCCCACCTTCGGCATCAAGGGCGGTGCTGCCGGCGGCGGCTACGCTCAGGTCGTGCCCATGGAGGATTTCAACCTCCACCTGACCGGCGACATCCACGCCGTAGGCGCGGCCCACAACCTGCTGGCCGCTGCGATCGACAACCGCCTGATGAGAGAGGAGCGGTGGAGCACCGATTACCTGGCCAAGGCGCTCTGTCCCAAGGACGAGTACACCCCCAGTATGATGAGGCGGCTGAAGAAGCTGGGCATCAAGTCCAGCAAGCCATCCGATCTCAGCGACGAGGACAGTGAGCGCATGTTCCGGCTCAACATCGACCCGGATGCCATACAATGGCGGCGCGTGGTCGACGTGTCCGACGCGGCTCTCCGCAATATCGTCGTCGGCCTGGGTCCGATGAGCGATGGCATTACCAGGGAGGCGGGATACGATATCACGGTGGCCTCCGAGATCATGGCAGCGCTGGCACTGTGCAACGACCTGGCCGACCTGCGGGAGCGAATGGGCCGCATCATCATCGGCACCAGCAAGCCCGGCGGTCTCAGCTCGAAGCGCGAGGTCGAGCCGATAACCGCGGAGGACCTGAACGTGGCCGGCGCGATGACGGTCCTGCTGAAGGAGGCAGTGATGCCGAACATGATGCAGACGCTCGCCGGCAGCCCTGCCTTCGTCCACTGCGGCCCCTTCGCCAACATCGCTCAGGGCAACAGCTCCATCATGGCGGATAGGATAGCCCTGAAGATGGTCGGGCCGGACGGCTACGTGGTCACCGAGTCCGGCTTCGGGGCCGACTGCGGCATGGAGAAGTTCTTCGACATCAAGTGCCGCGTCTCGGGACTCGTTCCCAACTGCGTCGTCCTGGTGGCGACAGTGCGAGCCCTGAAGATGCATGGTGGCGGCCCCAAGGTCGTCGCCGGCAAGCCGCTGGACAAAGCCTACACGCAGGAGAACCTGGAGCTGCTCGAGAAGGGCCTGCCCAACCTGCTGCAGCACATCGAGAACGCGCTCAAGTTCGGCGTTCCTGTGGTCGTGGCCATTAACCGCTTCACCTCAGACACCGACGCCGAGCTGGAGCTGATGCGCATGCGAGCGAAGGAGACCGGGGCGGAGGATGCGGTCGTCAGCGAGGTGTGGGCCAAGGGCGGAGAGGGCGGCGCGGCGCTGGCCGAGGCTGTTGCCAAAGCCTGTGAGAAGCCGAACAAGTTCAAGCTCCTCTACCCGGACGACATGGCGATCAAGGACAAGATCGAGACCGTCGCCCGCGAGATCTACCGGGCGGAGGGGGTCGACTACACACCCGAGGCGGAGGCGAAGATCAAGCTGTGCACCAAGATGGGACTGTCAGAACTGCCGCTGTGCATGGCCAAGACCCACCTCTCGTTCACGCACGACCCCGCTCTCAAGGGAGCGCCGCGCGGCTGGCGGTTGCCCATTACTGACGTTCGGGCCAGCGTGGGTGCCGGCTTCCTCTACCCGCTCTGCGGCACGATGCGCACCATGCCCGGCTTGCCCACACGGCCGGTGTTCACCGATATCGACATCGACCCGAAGACTGGGAAGGTGTTGGGGCTCTCGTAGCTGGATGCTCGGTTTTCGATGCACTATGCCGGCCGTCCGGCAATCGGAGGTAGAACAATGGCGAAAGCAGTCCTGGACGTACCCGGCCTCTGGGCCGATCATCACGTCCTTGCCGTGCGTGAGGCTCTTGCCGGCCTGGAGGGAGTGGATGATGTATACGCCAGTTCCGCCTGGAAGCAGGTGCTGGTCACCTACGACGGCAAGAAGACGAAGCCCGAGGCGATAGAGAAGGCGCTCGCCGAAGCCGGCTACCCGGTGGGCGGCGAGGGGCCGCCGATGCTGGTGGAGCCCACGCCGAAGCGCCGCGACCCGAAGTGGGCCGTGCTGGGCTTCCGCACCGTCGAGACGAACCGGAAGGACCTGGAGATGTCCGGCGAGTTCCGGCGCTACTAGGAGTGCGCGAGTATGGCTAAGAAGGAACGTACACCACAGGAATCAAGTCAGGATCAGGCGTCGGTCGCTCTCATAGAGTGCGCCTGCCAGATGGAGATGGATACCTGCTTCTCCAGAGCGGACGAGCTGACCCCCTGCAACATCGGCTCACAGGGCCTTTGCTGCCGCAACTGCGCCATGGGCCCCTGCCGGCTCGTCGGCAACGTGGAGCGCGGCGTCTGCGGTGCTACGGCGGCAACCGTCGTTGCCCGCAACTTCGCCCGCGGCGTGGCAGTGGGGGCCTCCGCCCACTCCGACCACGGGCGTGGCCTGGCCTATACGCTGCTGGAAGCTGTGGAGGGCCACGCACCCGACTACGGAGTGCGCGACCCCTTCAAGCTGCGGCAGGTGGCCCGCTACCTCGATGTGAAGACGGACGGCCGGCCGGATGAGGACGTGGCCCGCGACGTGGCCCTGGCGGCGCTGAACGAGTTCGGCAAGAGCGAGGGCAAGGTGTTGAACCTCAAGCGCGCTCCGGCCAAGCGCCAGCAGATCTGGAATGACCTGGGTATCGCCCCGCGGGCGATCGACCGGGAGATCGTGGAGATGCTGCACCGCACGCACGTCGGCAACGACCAGGACGCAGAGCACATCCTGGATCAGACCATGCGCTGTGCGTTGGGCGATGGCTGGGGCGGCTCGATGCTGGCCACCGACCTCTCAGACATCCTGTTCGGCACGCCAGCGCCTGTGGTGACAGAGGCGAACCTGGGAGTGCTGAGGGATGATATGGTCAACATCGTCATCCACGGCCACGAACCTACTCTGTCGGAGATGATCGTCGCCGCTTCGCTTGACCCCGAACTGATCAAGCACGCCAAGGACAAGGGCGCCAAGGGGATCAACCTGGCCGGCGTCTGCTGCACCGCCAACGAGACTCTGATGCGGCAGGGAGTGCCCCTGGCGGGCAACTTCCTGCAGCAGGAGCTGGCGATACTGACCGGCGCCGTCGAGGCGATGGTCGTCGACATCCAGTGCATAATGCAGGGCCTGGTACCAGTGGCGGAGCGCTTCCACACGGAGCTGATCACCACCTCGCCGAAGGCGAAGATCGAGGGCGCGACACACGTCGAGTTCGAGGAGGGCCGGGCGCTGGAGATCGCCAAGGAGATCGTTCGCCGGGCGATCGACCGCTTCCCCGAGAGGGGCGAGACCAGGATCCCTGATGCCAAGGCTTCGATGGTGCCTGGCTTCTCGCACGAGTACATCGACTACGCGCTGGGCGGCTTCTACCGCGGCAGCTTGCGCCCGCTCAACGACGCCATCAGCGCCGGCCGCATCCGCGGCGTTGTGGCCAACATCGGCTGTAACAACGCCCGCGTCTGTCACGACTCGCTGCACAACTACGTGGTCACGGAGTTCATCAAGAACGACGTGCTTGTCGTAGAGACAGGCTGCGGCGCTATCGCCAGCGCCAAGATGGGCTATATGAGGCCGGAGACGGCGCTCGAGCTCGCCGGGCCCGGGCTGCGCGAGGTCTGCGAAGCGGTCGGCATCCCGCCGGTGCTCCACATGGGAAGCTGCGTGGACAACTCCCGCATTCTCACCGTCCTCTCGCAGATGGCCACTGAGTCCGGCCTGGGTGAGGATATCTCGGACATCCCGGCCGTGGGAATGGCGCCGGAGTGGATGAGCGAGAAGGCTCTCTCCATCGCTACCTACTGTGTGGCCTCGGGGGCCTACGTGATCATGGGCGCCCGCAACCCGATTGCGGGCAGCGAGACGGTCGAGAGCATCTTGAGCCAGGGCTGGGAGAAGAAGGTCGGCGGCCGGCTCGAGTTTGTGATGGAGGGCGAGGAGATCGTCCGCCGGGCCATCGAGCATATCGATAAGAAGCGCGCCGACCTGGGTCTGGACGAGTACGACGCCTCCAAGTGGGGTCAGAGCGGCGATCGCCGTATGCCGGAGCTGCTAGATCTACCGCTGGAGAAGCGGATCGAGGCCGTGTACGGCGCCGGCTAGGTGCTTTGCGCTGGAGCCTGGATACTGGAGCCTGATGGTGAGTCGGGTCTCACGTTTCACGCCTTACGCTTCAATCTCCGTGTCTCAGTCATGAAGGAGCAAGACTAATGTCCAAGTACGTCGCGACGCGTGCCATACGCGGTGCCAACGCGCTCGTAGCCGAAGCGGATGCGCTGTTGGAGAAGGCGATGGCAGCGAAGGGGGCGGACGCCAGGGTCGAATTCCCCAACACCGCCTACTTCCTTCCGGTGACGGTCGGCATGCTGGCCCATGAGGTGTCCACTCTTGCCGACCTCAAACCGGTGCTCGACCACGCCAAAGGGCTTCTCCACCCGCTGCCGGACGACAGCGTCTGGACCCCCTATCTGGGTGAGACGCTGGACTCAGGGATGGCCACGCTTCTGGCTGCCGAGGCGATCGAGGGCATTCGCTTCACGCTCGGCGAGCAGCCTGAGCTCTACCCCGGCTTCGAGCTCGCCGGCGGCACGTCCTATACCGGCCTGGAAGCCGGCGGCAACGGAGCGGGCGGCCATCTCAACGGGCCTATCGACGACATCCAGCTCCGTTCCTGGGGTATCCAGCTCGTCGACGGCCGCATGCCGGGCTTCGCCGCCATCGTCGGCGCGGCCCACAGCAACGAGGCTGCGGTGAGCATCGTGCGGGAGCTGCAGCGGCGCAACATCCTGGTCTTCCTCTCAGGGAACGTGAACGGCCGCTCGATCATCCACCAGCTGCAGGAGGAGGGTGTGGAGATGGGGTACGATACCTACATCGTCCCCTTTGGCACGGACACCCTCTCTGCCATCTACGCCCTCGGCTTCGCCACCCGCTCCGCGCTTACGTTCGGCGGCCTCAAGGGCGGCCAGTGGCGCGACATCTTGATCTACAACAAGTTCCGCGTCTTCGCCTTCGTCCTCGCCCTGGGCGAGGTGGACGATCTGAAGTACGCCGCGGCGGCGGGCGCCATTTCCTACGGCTTTCCGGTACTCGCGGACACGGTCATCCCGGAGATCCTGCCCACCGGCGTCACCCGCTACGAGCACGTCGTCTCCATGCCCTGGAACGAGATCGAGGGCGAGAGCGAGGAGGAGAAGGCGGCCAAGCTGGTGCAGCGGGCGATCGAGGTCCGCGGCGTCAAGATCAAGATCACAGAAGTCCCCGTCCCCGTCCCGTACGGTTCCGCCTTCGAAGGGGAGGTCGTCCGGCGGGCGGACATGCGCATCGAGTTCGGCGGCAAAGGCAGCCGTGCCTGGGAGTACCTGCGCATGGTGCCCATGGACGAGGTCGAGGATGGCAAGATCGAGCTCATCGGCCCCGGATTCGACGAGATAGAAGAGGGCGGGTCGATGGACCTGGGCATCCTCATCGAGGTCGCCGGCCGCAAGATGCAGGAGGACTTCGAGCCGGTGCTGGAGAGGCAGGTCCACTACTTCGTCAACGGCGCCTCCGGAATACAGCACATCGGCCAGCGCGATATCGCCTGGATCCGCATCTCCAAGGCCGCTGCCGAAAAGGGCTTCGAGCTGCGCCATTTCGGCGACATCCTCTATGCCCGCTTCCACGCCGATTTCGGCGCCATCGTGGACAAGGTCCAGGTGAAGATCTTCACCGATCCGGGCAAGAACGCCGAGTGGCTGGAGAAGGCCCGGGTGGCCTACGACCACCGTAACCGCCGCCTGGCCGACCTGACCGACGAGGCAGTCGACACCTTCTATTCCTGTGTTCTTTGCCAGTCCTTCGCTCCCAACCACGTCTGTGTCGTCAGCCCGCAGCGGCTGGGTCTCTGTGGAGCCTACAACTGGCTGGACTGCAAGGCGTCCTACGAGATCAACCCGACCGGGCCGAACCAGCCGATCTCCAAAGGGGATTGCACCGACCCCGTGAAGGGCTACTTCAAGGGGGTGACCGAGTATGCCAGGAGCGCCTCACACGGCTCGGTCGAGCAGGTCTCCATGTACTCCATAATGGAGAATCCAATGACCGCCTGCGGCTGTTTCGAGTGCATCATGATGGTCATCCCGGAAGCGAATGGCTTCATGATCGTCAGCCGGGAGGATCCCAGCATGACTCCCGCCGGCATGACCTTCTCGACGCTGGCCGGTATGTGCGGCGGCGGCATTCAGACCCCCGGCGTGATGGGGGTCGGCAAGTACTACCTGATAAGCCCCAAGTTCATAGCCGCCGAGGGCGGTCTGAAGAGAATCGTCTGGATGTCCTCCTTTCTCAAGCAGAGCATGCAGGAGGAGCTCAAGGCGGCCGCGGAACGTGAGGGAGAGCCGGATCTGGTCGATAAGATCGCAGACGAGACGGTCACCACCGATGTGGAGGGTTTGCTGAAGGTTCTGGAGGAGAAGGGCCACCCGGCGCTGACGATGGATCCGCTCTTCTAGGGCGCGGCAGGGCCGGCCGTCCGCGGAGGGGCTTGACGAGGAAGAACGGGACCTCCCGAGGCTCGTAGCCGGATTTGCCGGCGGCCTTTCGTCTTCGACCGTTCGGGAGGAGGCGGCGGCGGGCCGTGTGTGCTTGACCGGCGCAGGTTTAGGGGCTATCATATCTCGGCGGCCGGGAGCAGTCGTGGCCACCGCCGATCAGGAAGACTGCTGACAGGAGGACGTTGATGGCTGTAGTAGAGACTCCGGTCGAGAAATGGACTGGCAAAGTACGCGAGGTCACGCTCGGCGCTACGTCGTCCGACGGGGGCACGCGCGCTCATTCCGTGGTCGTAGGAGGGGAGACGACGTTGCCATTCCTCCATTTCGAGGGCGAGATGCCGAATCCGCCCCGCCTGGCGGTGGAGATCGTCGACCGGCGGCCGGGGGACTGGTCATCGCTTCTCCTGGATAGCTGGGGAGATGTGGTAGACGATCCTGCCAAGTGGGCCAAGGCTGCGGAGGAGAGAGGGGCGGACCTGATCGCTCTGCAGCTGAGCCTGACCCGGGATGGAGACAAACCGACGACTGCGGAAGACGCGCGGGCGGCGACCCGGGCCGTGCTTGAGGCCATCGGCCTGCCGCTTATTGTGTTTGGCCCTGGCCAGGTCGATGCGGACAATGAGCTGCTGGTGGCGGTCGCTGAGGAGACTGCTGGAGAGCGAGTCGTGCTTGGCCTGTGCGAGGAGAAGAACTACCGCACCATCGTCGCGGCGGCGCTGGCCAACGACCACCTGGTCAGCTCCCGCACGCCGATGGATGTCAATCTGGCCAAGCAGCTGATCATCCTCATCTCCGACATGGGTCTGCCGCTCGATCGCATCCTGATGGATCCGACGACTGCGGGTCTGGGGTATGGGATCGAGTATGGGTACTCCGTGATGGAGCGGCTGCGCATCGCCGCGCTGCAGGGCGACAAGATGACCCAGTCGCCGATCATCGTCACCCCCGGCAACGAGGCCTGGCGCCAGAAGGAGGCGAAGGTAGGCGAGGGCGTGCCTGATGCCTGGGGCGACTGGGCCGAGAGGGCTGTTCTGTGGGAGACGCTGACCGCGACCCCTCTTGTTCAGGCCGGCGCCGATGTCCTGGTAATGCGCCATCCGCAGGCGGTAAACAGAGTCAAGGCCTACGTCCAGAGCCTGATGGAGAACTGAGGGAGTAAGCATGGCACTCACTGGACTACAGATCTACAAGCTCCTGCCGCAGACGAACTGCAAGGAGTGCGGCTATCCCACCTGCCTGGCTTTCGCCATGAAGCTGGCTGCGAAGCAGGCGGAGCTGGCGAGCTGCCCCTACGTGTCAGAAGAGGCACAGGCTCAGCTGGCGGCGGCGGCTGCCCCACCCATACGTCTGGTGACCGTCGAGGGGCCCGGCCACAAGGTGGAGGTGGGCAACGAGACGGTGATGTTCCGTCACGAGAAGACCTTCTATCACCAACCTGGCCTCTTCGTGCGGGTGAAGGACACCGGATCGGCGGAGGAGATCGAGACTGCCGTCAAGGCGGCGATGGGCTTCTCGGTCGACTATGTGGGCATGAACCTGTTCCTCGACGGCATCGCTGTCGAGGCGGCTTCAGGGGATGGCTCCAAGTTCGCTGAGGCGGTCAAAGCCGTACGCGGTGCGACCGACCGGCCACTTGTGCTGATCGCATCCGAGCCGGCTACCATGGAGGCGGGGCTGAAAGCCTCCGAGGGCACGCGCCCGCTGCTGTGTGCAGCCACGGCTGACAACCTGGATTCCATGGCTGCCTTGGCCAAGGAGAGTGGTGCCCCGCTGGTGGTCCGGGCGGGCGAGCTGGGCGACCTGGCGGATCTGACCGAGAAGGCGACCGCTGCTGGAGTGGAGGACCTGGTGCTCGATGTAGGAGGGCGCGGTGTGCTGGAGACGCTGACCAGGCTGACCGAGCTGCGGCGCCTGGCGTTGCAGAAGAGCTATCGCCCGCTTGGTTATCCGATTATCACCTTCCCCGGCGAGGGCGCGGCCGGCGATGTGGACGAGGTCACGCTGGCAGGCCAGCACATCGCCAGGTATGGCGGCTTTGTCGTCCTCGACCACTTCACCCCCGCCTCGGCTTATGCGCTGCTCGTGCTGCGGGCCAATATCTACACCGACCCTCAAAAGCCCATCCAGGTGCAGCCGGGTATCTACGAGATCAACGACCCGGCGAAGGATTCGCCTCTCATGGTCACGACCAACTTCTCCATTACCTACTTCTCCGTGGCCAACGAGATCGACGGCAGCGGCACGCCAGGCTGGCTCCTGGTGGCGGACGCGGAGGGCATGAGCGTGCTCACGGCCTGGGCGGCGGGCCACTTCGACGCGGAGCGGATCGCCAAGTCGGTCAAGTCGACCGGCATCGAGGAGAAGATAGATCACAGGAAGCTGATCATCCCCGGCCACGTGGCTGTGCTTCTGGGCGAGTTGGAGGAGGAGCTGCCTGGCTGGGAGATACTGGTAGGACCCCGCGAGGCTGTCGACTTGCCGGGCTTCCTCAAACTGTGGAGCGCGTAGTGTAGTTGCCGGCAAGCGCCGGCGGACAAAATGGCGACCTGCAAGGTACGGTTTCTGCCCGAAGACCGTGCGGTCGAGGTTCCGGCCGGGACGCTGATCGGGGACGCCGCCCAGCAGGCCGGAATCAAGCTGCATACGCCGTGCGGGGGGCAGGGGCGCTGCGGACGGTGCGCCGTCGTGGTGGAAGAAGGCAAGGTGCGCCAGCCCCCGACGCATCGGCTGACGTCTGCTGACCTGAAGGCCGGCTATGTTTTGGCTTGCCAGGCAGCAGTGGAGAGCGACGTCCGCATAGTCGTCCCGCCGCAGGAGAAGATCGAGCGGCGCCTTGGAGAATCGAAGCGCGCCGAGCGAATCGCTCTCCCATTGCCGTACCACCTCAGCGACCAGCCCCTGCGCAAGTACGTGCTCACCGTCACACCTCCATCTCTGCAGGACCAGACGGACGACTGGGCCCGGGTTCAGCGTGAGGCCGCCCGGCGCTACCAGCTGAACGATCTGCAGGCCTCACTGCCGGCGCTGCGCAGGCTGGGCACGGCGCTCCGGGAGGGCGAATGGACGGTCACGCTGGTCGTCGAGCTCGATTCCTGGGACCGGCCTGAAGGCCCCGCCCGCCTGATCGAGGTTCTGCCGGGGGAACACCTGGAGAGCCTCTGGGCGGCCGCGATCGACATTGGTACCACGACGAACGTCGTGTGGCTCGTAGATCTGATCAGCGGCGAGGTGATGGCTCAGAAGGCCGACTACAATGGCCAGATCGCGCGGGGGGAAGACGTCATCTCCCGCATTATCTACGCCTCAAAGCCTGGTGGGCTGGACGAGCTGCAGGGGCTGGTGGTTGGCACACTGAATGGGCTGCTCGAGGCGGCGGCCGAGGAGCGCTCTATCAGCACCGACCAGATCTACAGGGTGGCGGTGAGCGGCAACAGCACGATGATCCATCTCTTCGCCGGTATCCCGCCGGAGGCGATACGCCGCCTGCCTTTCGTCACGACGGTCAACAACGTCCCGCCATTCCAGGCACGGGAAGTGGGCCTGGCTATCCATCCCGAAGGTACAGTCGACTGCCTGCCCGGCGTCGCCTCCTACGTGGGGGCGGACATTACCGCCGGTGTCGTCAGCTCGGCGATGTGCGACACGGGTGAGCTAACCCTGTTCGTCGATATCGGTACCAACGGGGAGATGGTTCTGGGGGACTGTACCTGGCTGGTAGCCTGCGCCTGCTCCGCCGGGCCGGCCTTCGAGGGGGCGGGCGTGGTGCACGGTATGAGAGCCACGGCGGGAGCGATCGAAGAGGTATGGATCAACCAGGAAACCTACGAGGCCACGTATCGGGTCATCGGCGACGAGAAGCCGCGTGGGCTCTGTGGCTCCGGTCTGATCTCGCTCCTGGGTGAGTTGTACGCCGCCGGCGTAGTCGACAAGAGCGGCAACATCGATCTGAAGCTGCCGACCGATCGGGTGCGTAAAGGGAAGCACGGCGCGGAGTACGTTGTGGTTCCGGGCAAGGAAAGCGGCATTGGGAAGGACATTGCCATCACCGCTGTGGACATCGAGAACCTGATGCGGGCCAAGGCGGCCATATACGCCGGTTTCTCCGTGCTGGCCCGCAGCGTGGGCTTGAGCCTGGCGGAAGTGGGGCAGGTGTTCGTCGGTGGAGCCTTCGGCCAACACATCAACGTGGAGCGAGCGATCCAGATAGGCATGCTGCCGGACATGGACTACGACCGCTTCCATTTCCTGGGCAATACCTCGGTGCGCGGCGCCTACGTCGCCTTGCTGTCACGAGAGATGCGCTCCCGGATCGTCCAGGTCGGCCAGATGATGACCTACCTGGAGCTCTCGGCCGATAACTCGTTCTTCGACGAGTTCAGCGCTGCTCTGTTCCTGCCACATACCGATGAGAGCCTCTTCCCGTCGGTGACGCGGGGAGTGAGCGCCGAAGTGATTGGCGGCTAGTGAGGGGCGATAGGTGACCACCACAATCGCTTTCGCCGGCAAGGGGGGCACGGGCAAGACTACGCTCGCGGCGTTGTTGATCCGCCACCTGATGGAGGGGACGGGCGGCTCGATCCTGGCCATCGACGCTGACCCGGCGAGCAACCTGCACCTGGTGCTGGGGACGGAGCTCGGCTCCACCGTGGGCGACATACGGGAGAACATGCTGGACAAGGTGCAATCGAGCGCGGCCCTGGCCTCCTCCCTGCCCGGCGGCATGAGCAAGCGCGACTACCTGGACTACGAAGTCCAGATGGCGCTGGTGGAGAACGAGCGGGTCGATACGATTGCCATGGGGCGCCCGGAGGGGCCGGGCTGCTACTGCGCGGCCAATCAGATGCTCAGGGTGATCCTGGACCGCATCGCAGGCAGCTACGACTACGTCGTCGTCGACAACGAGGCCGGTATGGAGCATCTGAGCCGGCGGACGACGCGCGACGTAGACGTCCTGATTCTGGTCAGTGATCCAATACAGCGAGGCCTGGTCGCCGCCAAGCAGATGGCGGACATGGTGCCGGGGCTGGATATCGGCGTGGAGCGAACCTACCTTGTAGTGAACCGGGTCCGGGGCGAGCTGCCGGCGCCACTGGCGGAGACGATTGACGAGTTCGGCCTGGAACTGCTCGGCGCTGTACCGGAGGATCCGCAGCTGGCGGAGTTCGAGATCACGGGCCGGCCGCTCGCGGAGCTGCCGGCAGAGACGCCCGTCTACCGGGCTGTGCAGGAGCTAGCTGCCAGGGTTCTGCAGCCCGTGTAGCTTGCCTGGCAAGCAGTAAGCGGGAGGAACGAGGAATGTACATTATCGCGGAGAACATCCATATCATCTCACCCAAGGTCAAGGCGGCCATCGCCGAGCGGGATGCCAGGTTCTTCCAGGATCTGGCGGTGCGCCTGGTCGAAGCCGGAGCGGGGGCGGTCGACCTCAATGTGGGCCCGCAGAAGAAGCAGGGGCATGAGATCCTGCCCTGGCTGGCGGAAGCGGTGCAGCAGGTGGTCGACGTGCCGCTGGTGTTCGATACGACCAACCTGGGCGCCATAGAGGCCGCCTGTGAAGTGACGTCCAAGGCCCAGCCCATAATCAACTCTACCTCGGCAGAGGAGGAGAGGCTGTATAAGGTGCCCCTGGTGGCGAAGAAGTACAATACCCGCCTGATCGCCCTGACGATGGGCAAGGGGATGATCCCAGTCAAGGCGGACGAGCGGGTTGGTATCGCCCTGGAGAAGCTGATCCCGCGCATGCTGGAGATCGATTTCCCCATTACCGATCTGATCATCGACCCCCTGGTGCTGACGGTATCCGGCTGCCAGGAGTACTGTCCGGAGTGCATTGAGGCCGTGCGTACCATCAAGTTCGCCTGGGATCCGCCGCCTTCGACGAACGGCGGGCTTTCGAACGTCTCCAACGCGGTGCCAGACGAAATGCGGCCTCTGATCAACCAGGTCTACATGGTGATGCTGATGGGCGCCGGGATCGACATAGTGATCGCCGATCCGCTGGACAAGGGCCTGATGGAGTGGATCCGTGTGGTCGAGGAGCGCGATACGAGCACTCCGCTCAATAAGCTCCTGGTCACGCTCCATGACCGCGTGGCGGCCATGGAGGACCTGCGGCCTGACGACGTCGACATGTCCGACCCGGAGCAGGTGAACGTGTGGAAGACGGTGCAGGTCGTTCTGAACAAGGTGATCTACACCGATTCCTACTTGCGACTCTAGGCGGTCCTACTCCCTGATCACTGATCACTCGCACGGAGGTACCATGACGGCAGAGTTAATAGACGGCACGGCGACGGCAGCGACGATTCACGAGGAGATCAAGGCAGAGGTGGAAGAGCTGCACGCAAAGCACTCGCTCGTCCCCGGCTTGGCGACGGTGCTCGTGGGGGACAATCCCGCGTCGCAGTCGTACGTGCGATCGAAGCAGAAGCGATGCGAAGAGGTCGGCATCCGCTCCTTCGGCCACGAGCTGGCCGAGCAGGCCAGTCAGGAGCAAGTGGAGGCCCTGGTGCGTGAGCTGAACGATAACCCGGAGGTGCATGGTATCCTGGTCCAGCTGCCCCTCCCCGGCCACCTGGACGAGGAGAGGGTCTTGGCCGCGGTTGGCCTGGACAAGGATGTCGACGGGTTCCACCCGGTGAACATCGGCCGTCTGGCGATGAAGGGGCGCGAGCCGCTCTTCGCTCCCTGTACCCCCTCAGGGTGCATCGAGCTACTCGACCGGTATAGCATCCCGATCGAGGGCCAGGAGGCGGTCGTGCTCGGGCGGAGCAACATAGTCGGGCTCCCGGTGGCTATGCTGCTCCTGAAGCGGAACGCCACCATCACCATCTGCCACTCGCGGACAGCGGACCTGCCGGCTGTCTGCCGGCGGGCGGATGTTCTCATAGCCGCGGTGGGCCGGGCGGAGATGGTCAAGGCGGACTGGGTGAAGCCCGGCGCGGCCGTGATAGACGTGGGTATCAACAGGGTGGACGACGCCTCCCGGAAGCGAGGCTATCGCCTCGTCGGAGACGTCGATTTCGAGGCCGTGCAAGAGGTGGCTGGATATCTCACGCCAGTCCCCGGTGGGGTGGGGCCGATGACGATCGCCATGCTGCTACGGAACACTCTGACCTCGGCGAAACGAGCGGCTGGGCTGATCCAGTGAGAAGCGGGACCGGCAACCGGCTGGTCCAGGAGGATGGAGTATGACAGACGTGTGGAAGCAACTGGGGAACTACCGCAAGGTGAAGACCCTCCCGGGTGGCGGGCGCGTGCTCCTGCGGCCCTTGGCGAAGAAGGACAAGACCGGGCTGGTGGATCTCTTTGCCCGGGCCGTCAAGGAGGACCTGGAGTACTTCCGCGACGACGCGGCGGACACGGCCGTCGTGGAGAGCTGGGTTGATACGCTCAACCTCAAGCGCGTCTATCCGCTTGTCGCCGTTGTCGACGACAAGATCGTCGGCGATGCGACCTTGCACTTCGGCAAGAGGTACCATCGCCACCTGGCCTGGGTGCGCATCTTCCTCGACCGGACGTATCGGCGGCAGGGCATCGGCACTCTGATGCTGCGCAGCCTGATCGAGATCGCTCGCCTGCTCGGGCTCCACCAGCTGTACACAGAGGTGGTCACGAATCAGCACCGGGTGGTAAAGGCCTTCCGCGACCTTGGGTTCCGCGAGGAGGTCATCCTGCCCGACTACTTCGTCTCAGGCAGCGGGGAGACGCTCGACATGGCGATCATGGTGCTGCGCCTGGTCGAGGAGACAGGCCAGTTCTAGGCCGCCCGGAGCCACCGGCTGGTGCCGGCCTTCCTCCCCGGCCGGAGCAGACAGGGGAAGACCAGGACGGCGCCGGGACACAGCCTGCCTGGTGCTGGCTGGGGTCAATCCTGAGCGGCCTTCTCTGCTGGACGGACAAGGAGCGCTAGATGAGCAGTGGAAGCTGGGTTCAGAATCACCCGCGCCCGCTGGAGTGGCTGTATCACCTTGCGGAGTCTATCTTCCTGCGCCTTGACCCGCTCTTCAGACGAATCGGCTACGATCGCGTCGAGCGCTTGGTCAGCCCGGCGGAAGATCTGTTCAAGAAGGTCATCTTCGATTGCCACGTCTGCGGGCAGTGCGTTCTCCACTACACCGGCATGACCTGCCCCATGAGCTGTCCCAAGAACCTGCGCAATGGGCCCTGCGGCGGTGTGCGCGCCGACGGCCACTGCGAGGTCAAGCCGGAGGAGTGGTGCGTCTGGTACCGGGCGTGGGAGCGATCGCGTAAGATGCCGCGCTACGGGGACGAGATCTTCGATCTCCAGCCCATGCACGACTGGTGGCACGAGGAGACTTCCGCCTGGGTGAACATGCTGCGCGAGGAGCACGGGGAGATCCAGCGCTAGCGCTGCGGGGATCGGCAACGACCACCGCCCTGAGCAGCGGGTGAGCTGAGGAGCAAGCACTTGGCAAGGACGGATAACTCGAGCGGGCTGGCCGTGGGCAGCAATCTGGAGAAGGTCCTTCGGGCCGGGCACTTCGCCGTCACCGGCGAGCTGGGCCCTCCCACCAGCGCGGACCGGAGCGTTGTCGAGGAGAAGGCGCGCTACTTCAGGGGCACGGTCGACGCGATCAACGTCACGGACAACCAGACGGCCGTCGTCCGCATGTCGTCGATATCGGTAGCGACGGTGCTGCTTCAGCTCGGGCTCGAGCCGGTTGTGCAGATGACCGCCCGGGATAGAAACCGCATCGCCATTCAGTCTGACCTCCTGGGTGCCGCGGCCCTGGGTGTGAAGAACCTGCTCTGCCTGACCGGCGACTACATGACATTCGGCAATCATCCTACTGCGAAGGGCGTCTTTGACATGGATTCGCTCCAGATGTTGTCGATGGTCCGGGACATGCGCGAGAAGGGCGTGGTCCAGTCCGGCGACGAGATGGATGTGCCCCCTCGCTTCTTCATCGGCGCGGCGGCGAACCCCTTCGCCCCTCCCTACGAGTTCCGCCCCCACAGGCTGGCGAAGAAGGTCAAGGCGGGAGCCGATTTCATCCAGACGCAGATAGTCTACAACGTGGACCGGTTCGCCGAGTACATGGAGCGGGCCGGCGACCTGGGGCTGCTAGACGACGTCTTCGTGCTGGCTGGAGTGACTCCCATCAAGAGCGTGGGTGCGGCGCGGTATATGGCCGGCCAGGTGCCCGGCCTCGAGGTTCCGGACGAGATCGTGCAGCGCATGGTCGATTCGGGGGCTGGCATTCCTGAGGAAGATAAGGCGGCCCGCCGGGATGCGCGTCGTAACGAGGGAATCAGCATCTGTGTCGAGATCATCCAACGCGTGCGGGAGATCCCAGGCGTTGCCGGCGTGCACATAATGGCCATCGAGTGGGAGGAGGCCGTGCCCACTATCGTGGAACGAGCTGGCCTTCTGCCACGCCCCAGCGTGTAGCCGGCACGGCGCCTTGTCCTTACCAGGAGACAGCATTTGGCACAGCTCAGCAAGATCGCCATCAGCGGCAAGGGTGGGGTGGGGAAGACCACGCTTGCCGCGCTGCTGGCCGGCATCTATGCCGAGCAGGGGCAGCGTGTCATCGCCATCGACGCCGATCCGGTAGGCGGGCTGGCCCAGGCGCTGGGCCTGCCTGAGCAAGTCGCTTCACAGGTGACGCCGGTCGCCGAGATGGATGATCTGATCGAAGAGCGGACCGGGGCCAAGCCCGGCGAGTCCGGCGGCTTCTTCAGGATCAACCCCCGCGTGGACGATATCCCGGACCGATTCTCGGTGTCGCACGACGGGATTCGCTTTCTGCGCATCGGCGCGATCGAAGCGGGGGGCAGCGGCTGTATCTGCCCGGAGAGCGCGCTGCTGAAGGCGCTGGTTACTCATCTCCTTCTCTATAGCGACGAGATGATGATCCTCGATATGGAGGCCGGAGTGGAGCATCTGGGCCGGGCGACGGCTGAGGCGGTCGATGCTTTCATCGTCGTCGTGGAACCGGGGCAGCGCAGCGTCTCCACCGCCGAGCGGGTGCGCAAGCTGGCCGCCGATATCGGCATCACCAGCGTCTATGCGGTTGGCAACAAGGTGCGCAGCGATTCCGATCGCCAGTTCATCGAGAAGAGCAGCCCGGTACCGGTGCTCGGCTTCCTCTCCGCTAACGAGGAGCTGACCGAGGCGGACTTGGCGGGCAGCGGTGTGTTCGAGGCCGCACCCCAGGCCGTCGTGGAGGCCAGGGCGATCGCCGCCGCGCTCGACGCGCTGTAGCGCACCACTGATCGGCCAATGAAGAGCCTTGTGGACTCCCTCGTCGAACTGATCCGCCGGGCATCGACCGACCTGCCGGCCGACGTGGAGGCTGCGCTGCAGGCCGCCCTGGGCCGCGAGGAGCCAGGCTCCGTCGCGGCAGGGGCGATTGAGACGATCCTGGAGAACGTGGGCCTGGCGCGAGCCGACTCGACGCCGATCTGCCAGGATACAGGCACGCCCGTCTTCTACGTGAGCTATCCGGCGGGGCAGAACACGATCGAGCTTCGGCGCCAGATCGAGGCCGCCGTCGCGCAGGCGACGAAGAAGGCCCTGCTCAGGCCTAACGCGGTCGATACTCTGACCGGACGCAACACCGGCAACGGTCTTGGTCTGGGTCTGCCCGTCGTGTACTTCGAGGAGCGAGCGGGCGATCAGCTGGAAGTGTCTCTCCTTCTTAAGGGGGGCGGCAGCGAGAACGTGGGGGCCCAGTACGCGTTGCCCTCCGCTGCGCTCAGTGCGGGGAGGGACCTGGATGGAGTACGGCGGGTGGTGCTCGACGGCGTTCGCCGGGCGCAGGGCCGGGGCTGCGCGCCC
Source organism: uncultured Anaerolineales bacterium (assembly GCA_964530325.1). Lineage (GTDB taxonomy): Bacteria > Chloroflexota > Anaerolineae > B4-G1 > B4-G1 > CAZHAX01. The sequence continues at coordinate 259,170 of CAZHAX010000002.1, forward strand.
GCAGTGCTGGGGATCGCCATTGGAGGGGACCGGGCCACAGGACGGGCCCACGCAGCGCGGCAGCTGCTGCGGGGGCTGGACGAGGCAAGCTCGGTGCAGGAGCTGGCGGAGCTCGAGGGGCGCCTTCTGGCCGAGTGCAATCAGCTGGGCATCGGCCCCATGGGCTTCGGCGGGAAGACCACCGTTCTGGGCGTCCGGATCGGCCTTCTGCATCGGCACCCGGCGTCCTACTTCGTGACGATTGCCTATATGTGCTGGGCCTGCCGCCGTGCGCGCATGTCCGTTCGCCGAGGCAAGGTGACATTCACCGGGTAGGGTCTTATCTCACATGGCCAGCTACGATCTGACCGTACCGATCTCTGAGAAGGAAGCCCGCGCCTTGCAGGTTGGCGACACTGTGCGCCTCTCCGGCATACTGGTGACTGCCCGGGACGCGGCCCACAGATACCTGGTGGAGACGCTGATGCAGGGCAGGTCGTCCGGGTCGCTTTCCGAGGCGGACCTTGCCCTTTATCAGAGCCTGCGGACACTCCTGCATGACGGCTTGATCTACCACTGCGGCCCGATCGTGCGCCGGGCCGGGAAGAGTTGGGAGTTCGTCGCTGCCGGCCCGACTACGTCCAGCCGCCTGGAGCAATACGAGCCGGAGGTCATCTCCCACTTCGGGCTGCGCGGCGTGATCGGCAAGGGGGGTATGGGCGCCGAGACGCTGGCCGCGCTGGAGAAGCAGGGAGCGGCCTACTTCCACGTCGTCGGAGGAGCCGCGGCGCTCGTCGCCCGGCGGGTCCAAGAAGTGCTGGCGGTGCACAAGCGGGCGGAGATGGGCGTTCCGGAGGCGATGTGGGTTGTGCGGGTAGCAGCAGTGCCGGCGGTGGTGACCATGGATAGCCACGGCAGGAGCCTGCACAGCAAAGTGGAGAGGGCTTCAGCGGCGGCTCTGGAGCGACTGCTGAAGCAGTAGGCGCCGCCCAGAGTGGGCGGCGCCGCGCGAGATCTTCCAGCCTGTCCGGCGGCTGGCCCCATCTCTCGAGCGCTAGTCGGCCTCCGAATCGCCGTCCTCTTTCCGGGGCTGCCCTTCGGCCTCGTCGGCGGAGCCCAGCACGACCAGCACGTCCCCCTGTTTGACTTCGGTGCCGTGAACGCCATGCACGGCCTCAACTAGTCCTGCGCGGGGGGCCCGCAGCTCCAGGTTCATCTTCATCGACTCCAGCACTGCAACGACGTCGCCCTCGGCGACCAGCTGGCCCTCCTGCACGGGGAGCGAGACTATGAGGCCTGGCAGTGGGGCCCGCACCTTTCCCGACCCCGTCTGTCCGGACTCGCCTTTGCCCTTCTTCGCCTTGCGGCGACCGGTCTTCAACTGGGTCCTGTAGGAGCGGCCGGCCACGAACATGACGGACTCATCGTCCTCTGCTTCGGACTGCTCCACATGGGTCTCGTAGGAGCGGTGGTCGAGCAGCAGGGAGTACTCCGGAAGGCCGTCGACTGAGGTCAGGTCGACATCGTACGGCTCGTTGTTTATCCAGACGCGTCCTCCGCGGTCTAGCTCGATCTCGTAGGTCCTGCCCTCGACGGTGATGACGTACTTCACCCGTCCCAGCCTCTCATGATCTGCCAGCGCCCCATCATCTTCCACCGGCTGACGGTCCGATCGCCCTTTGTCTCGCCCAGACCGCGGCGCTTGTAGTCGATGAGTGCGGCGGTGAGCGCGGCAGCGACGCGATCCTCTTCATCCTGGTCGGGGTCGTCCGGGCTAATGCGGAGGAACTGCTCCTCCAGGAAGCGGGTGTGGAACTGCCCGCCGTGGAAGCTGTGGCTGTCGAAGAGGGCCCGGTGCAGGTCCAGGTTCGTCTTCAGCCCAATGATACGATACTCCTCGAGGGCGCGGCGCATACGGACGATGGCCACGGCCCGTGTCTCCCCCCAGGCGATCAACTTCGCCAGCAGCGAGTCGTAGTAAGGGCTGATCGTGTTGCCCTCGGTGACCCCGCTGTCTACGCGGACGCCAGGGCCACCCGGCTCGCGCAGGATGGAGATGCGGCCGGTAGACGGCGTGAAGCCCTGCGCCGGGTCTTCGGCCAGGATGCGGCATTCCAGCGCCCATCCCCGCCGGCGGATCTCGTCCTGAGAGTAGCTTAGCTCGCGGCCATCCGCCACCCTGATCTGTTCCTTGACCACGTCGACCCCAGTCACCGCTTCAGTGACAGTATGCTCAACCTGCAGGCGAGGGTTGACCTCGAGGAAGAAGAAGTGGCCGTCCCGATCTAGCAGGAACTCGACCGTTCCCGCGCTGACGTAACCGACGGCCTTGCCGATGCGCACGGCGGCGTCGCAGATCTTGGCACGCAGCGCGTCGCTGACGGCTCGCGACGGCGATTCCTCGATCAGCTTCTGGTGGCGCCGCTGGATGGAGCACTCCCGCTCGCCCAGGTGAATCACGTGCCCCTGTGAGTCTGCAAGAAGCTGCACCTCGATGTGACGGGCCCCTTCCACCAGGCGCTCCAGGTAGACCTTGTCGCTGCCGAAGGCAGCCCGGGCCTCCCGTCTGGCCAGGGGGATCGCCGCCTCCAGCTCCTCTCTGGTCGTGGCCTGCCGCATGCCCATTCCACCACCGCCGTCAGTGGCCTTGAGCATCACCGGGTAGCCGATCTCGTCGGCCATTCCGAGCAGCTCGTTATCGTTCAGAGCACGGGGCGAGCCCTCGATCACGTGGATGCCCTGCTCCTGAGCCACTCGCCGCGCCTCGGTCTTATCGCCGCACAGCTCCATAGCTCTCGGCGGGGGACCGACGAAGGTGATGCCCGCTTCAGCGCAAGCAAGGGCGAATTCGGGCGACTCGGCCAGGAACCCGTAGCCAGGATGGATGGCAGTAACTCCTGCGTCCTTCGCCACCTGGATGATCTTGTCCGCCCGCAGGTAGCTCTCCTGAGCCGGCGGCGGCCCGATCGAGTAGGCCTCGTCTGCATATCTGGTATGTGGGGCTTCCCGGTCCGCCTCAGAGAAGACGGCAACGGTGCTCAACCCCAGCTCGCAGCACGTACGCAGCACGCGGACAGCGATCTCACCTCGGTTGGCTACCAACAGCTTGCCAGGCATTGTCTATCCTATTCTCACTCAGATGCTTGTGCCGCGGGCGAAGGCGAACGCATCGCCGCGGTATAGCACGCATACCGCGGCTCGCCCGCCCACTCCTACAATTATCACCGATTACGGGCCGAAGGGCCAGCGCTCTGGTAGGGCTCTACTACAGGGGCACGTTGCCGTGCTTGCGCGGAGGGCGATGGACGCGCTTCCCGTCCAGCATCTCCAGCGCGCGGATCACGCGCAGGCGCGTCTCGCGCGGCAGGATCACTCCGTCCAGATAGCCTCTGCCGGCCGCCACGTACGGATTGGCGAACTTGTCCCGGTACTCGCTCACCAGCTCGTCCCGCAGCTTGTCCTCGTTTTCCGCCTCCTGCAGCTCTCGCCGGAAGATGATGTTCACTGCTCCCTGCGGCCCCATCACCGCGATCTCGGCTCCAGGCCAGGCCAGGCAGACGTCGCCGCGCAGATGCTTGGAGCTCATTACCACGTAGGCTCCGCCGTACGCCTTGCGCGTAACGACGGAGACCTTGGGGACACTCGCCTCGGCGTAGGCGTAGATCATCTTCGCCCCGTGACGGATGATACCACCGTGCTCCTGGGCGACGCCTGGTAGGAAGCCCGGAGTGTCCGTCAGCGTCAGCAGCGGGATGTTGAAGCAATCGCAGAAACGGATGAAGCGGGCACCCTTGTCCGAGGCGTCGATATCCAGCACGCCGGCCAGGACCGGCGGCTGTTGGGCAACCAGGCCCACAACGTAGCCGCCCATCCGGGCGAATCCGACGATCAGATTGGTGGCGAACTGGGGCTGGACCTCCAGGTAGCTGTCCAGGTCGACGATGTGGCGGATGACCTCGCGCATGTCGTATCCCTGGGCGGGATCGTCCGGTATCAGGCTGTCCAGCTCTTCGTCTGCGCGCCCCGGCGGGTCGGTGGGCGGGACGTACGGGGGATCGTCGGCGTTGTTTGAGGGAAGGAAGTGGAGCAGCCGCCGCACCAGGTCGAGCGTCTCCTCTTCGCTAGACGCGGCAAAGTGGGCTACGCCGCTCTTGGTATTGTGCACCTCGGCCCCGCCCAGTTCCTCGACCGTAACCTCCTCGTGGGTTACCGCCTTGATCACGTCCGGGCCGGTGATGAACATCTGGCCTGTGCCCTCGGTCATGAAGACGAAGTCTGTAAGGGCCGGCGAATAGACCGCCCCTCCGGCACAGGGTCCCATTATCACCGAGATCTGGGGAACCACTCCGGAGGCGATGACGTTGCGGTAGAAGATCTCGCCGTAGGCGGCCAGGGCGTCGACTCCCTCCTGGATGCGGGCACCGCCCGAATCGTTCAGTCCTATGACGGGAGCACCGTTGTCCAGAGCGAGATCGAGTACCCTGGCGATCTTGTCACCGTGAGCCTTGCCGACTGAGCCCCCCGCCACGGTGAAATCCTGAGCGAACACGAACACCCGCCGGCCGTCGACGTCGCCCCAACCGGTGACGACACCATCGCCCAGGGGTCGCATATCGGCCAGGCCGAAGTCCGTCGCCTGGTGGGTGATGAACTCCTGCAGCTCGTGGAACGTACCGGGGTCGAGGAGGTACTCCAATCGCTCACGGGCCGTAAGCTTGCCCTGTTCGTGCTGACGAGCGATCCTCTCCTCGCCTCCCCCGAGCTTAGCCTCGGTGCGCCTGCTCTCGAGCAGCTCGACGGGTGTCTGCTTCTTCGGCTCTGGCTTCTTGGCCGCTGTCTGCTTCTTTCCTTTGGGCATCACAGATTACTCTCTTACGAAGAGGGCCGCTATCCAGCGCGCGATCCGGCGCAGGAGCGAGCGCAGAGCGGCCAGGCCGTAGTTGACGCGGCTCCGTACCTGATCCCAACCCGTCGCCGCAGCCGGCGCCTCCGGCGCGCTCCAGCGAATTGCCGCCGCAGCCCAGGTCAGGCCGGCGCCGAATCCAACAAACACGATCACATCGTCTCTCTCCAGCAGGCCTTCAGCCACGGCATCGCAAAGAGCGATGGGGACTGAGGCGGCGGATGTATTGCCGTAGCGGTCGAGGTTGCTGTAGATCCTGTCCTCCGGGATGCCCAGAGCCTTGGCCGAGGCCTGGATGATGCGCTGGTTGGCCTGGTGGGGGACAATCAGCTTCAGGTCCTTCGTGGTCAGCCCGGCCTCATCGAGGACCAGCCGGGTGGCTGCCGGCATCGCGCGCACGGCGAAACGGAATACCTCTCGCCCTCTCATTCGCAGGTAGTGCTTCCCCTCGGCCACAGTGCGGTGGGACGCTGGCTCGCGCGAGCCGCCGGCGGGCATGAAGAGTAGATCGCCGCCGGAGCCGTCTGAGCCGAGGGCGGTAGATAGGATGCCGCTGTTCGAGTTGCCTGCCTGCAGCACCACCGCTCCCGCTCCGTCTCCAAAAAGGACGCAAGTCGTCCGGTCCGCCCAGTCGATGATTCGGGAGAGCGTCTCGGAGCCGATGATCAGGGCGCTCTTGTAGACGCCCGAGCTGATGTAGCTGGCTGCCGAGCTCAAGCCATAGACGAACCCGGAGCAGCCGGCAGCCAGGTCGAAGGCCGCGGCATGTGGTGAGCCGAGGGAGTCCTGGACGAGGCAGGCGGTGGAAGGGAAGAGATAGTCCGGAGTGCAGGTGGCGACGATAATCAGATCCAGATCTGAAGCTTTGACCCCGGCGACGTGTAGTGCCTGGCGCGAGGCGAGTATGGCCATGCTGGCGCTCGTCTCGCCGTCTTCAGCGATGCGCCGCTCGGATATCCCGGTTCGAGTGCGGATCCATTCGTCGGAGGTATCGACCATGCGCGAAAGGTCATCGTTCGTCAGGACACGCGATGGCACGTACTTGCCCCAGCCGACGATATGTGCCCGAGTTGCCATCCCTAGTTCTCCCAGCGGCCGAACACCAGGCACCCGTTGTGGCCGCCGAAGCCGAACGAGTTCGAGAGGACGTACTGGGGCCTCACCTCCCGCGCCTCGTTGGGCACGTAGTCGAGGTCGCACTCGGGATCGGGGTTCTCGTAGTTGATCGTTGGAGGCACCCAACCGGTCTCAAGGCACCTGACGCATACAATCGCCTCGGCGGCACCGGCGCCGCCCATCAGGTGGCCCATCATCGACTTCGTGGCACTCACCGGCACCCTCTCCGCGTGTGCACCGAATACGCTGCGGATAGCCTTCGTCTCCATCTTGTCGTTTAGCACTGTGCTGGTGCCGTGGGCGTTGATGTAGCCGATCTGCTCGGGGGAAAGACCGGCGTCCTGGATGGCAATCTCCATGGCCCGTGCTGCGCCAACTCCTTCGGGATCTGGGGCCGTGATGTGGGAAGCGTCGGCGGTCGAGCCATAGCCAAGGAACTCGGCCAGGATGCGGGCGCCTCTGGCCTGGGCAAACTCCAGGCTCTCCAGCACTATTATGCCTGCTCCCTCGGCAATCACGAATCCGTCCCGCTCTGCGTCGAAGGGGCGGGATGCGCGCTCCGGCTCGTCGTTGCGGGCTGAGAGAGCGCCCATGTTGGCGAAGCCCGCCACCGAGACCGGCGCTATGCCGGCCTCGCTGCCGCCGGCCAGCATCACTTCCGCCTGGCCTCGCCGGATTGTCTCGGCTGCCTCACCGATAGCGTGAGACCCGGTGGCACAGGCGGAGGAGACGCAGTGGTTCGGGCCCCTCAACTGGTTATCGAGAGCTAGCTTGGCCGATGCCGAGTTGGGCATCATCATCGGAACCATGAACGGGCTGACGCGGCGCGGACCGCCCTCGACGTACAGGCTGTAGTTCGTCACCAGAGTGACCATTCCGCCCACGCCTGTGCCGACGACAGCGCCGGCCACCTTGCTGACCTCATCATCGATCTTCAGGCCACAGTCTGCCATCGCCTGTCGGGCCGCCTCCATCGCGAACAGCGTGAAGCGGTCGTTTCGCCGGGCCTCGCGCCGCCCAAAGGCCTCTTCCGGGTCGAAATCCTTGACCTGGGCGGCTATCTGAACGTCCAGGTCTGATGGGTCGAAGCCTGTGATGCGGGCGACGCCACTCCGACCGGCGATGAGCGCGTCCCACGTGCTGGGGACATCGTTGCCTAGCGGCGTTACTGCACCGAGACCGGTTACCACGATGCGCCTGGTCACTAATCCACCTCCACTTGATGGGCGAAGTTCTAGCTAGTGTAACACCGAACATGCAGAAAGGTAACGGTGGCCTGCGTGGAGGGGCGCCGCGCACAAAGGGCCGGTGGTCGCGGGCTCCCGATGGACTCTCCCCTGGCGCGCGCCGGATGGGGACGGTCACCTGGCAGGCACTGCTTCAGGTGGTATAATGCACGGACAATCTGCATCCGGGCGCGGACTGGTCCTGGAGTGAGGGATGGACGGAATGGGAAGGGGAAAGACGGGGGCCACCAAGACTGCCGCAAGTGCCTTCCTCGACAAGCCAGCCGAAGGAAGCCTGAGGATCGTCGTCAAGGTCGGCACCAGGACTCTCACCGATGGAGGCGATCGCCTCAGCCGTCCCCGCATTGTTGATCTGGTGCGGCAGATCGCACGCCTGCAGAACGCGGGCCATCAGGTGCTGCTCGTCACCTCCGGCGCGATCTTCGCCGGGCGGGAAGCCCTGCGCGGCCTGACCGTCAGGAGCGACATCCCGTTCAAGCAGACGCTGGCCGCCGTGGGGCAGATCGAGCTGATGGGCCTCTACCAGCGCCTCTTCGCCCTCTTCGACGTCAAGATCGCCCAGGCCTTGCTCACGCATGCCGACCTGGCTCACCGGGGACGCTACCTCAACGCGCGCAACACGCTGGCCTCTCTCCTGCAGCTTGGAGTCGTTCCTGTGATCAACGAGAACGACGTGGTGGCCGTGGAGGAGATCCGAATAGGTGACAACGACAATCTCTCTGCGCTGGTGGCCAACCTGGTGGGGGCCCACCTGCTGGTGATACTAACGGATCAGCCGGGGCTGTTCACCGCAGACCCGAGACTCGATTCCGGCGCCGAGCTGATCCCCCAGGTCGGGCAAATCGATGATCGGATACGCCGTCTGGCCGGGGACAGCCGATCCTCCGTGGGCACGGGAGGCATGGCCACCAAGATCGAGGCTGCGGAGATGGCCACTCGCTCGGGGGCTGCGGTCGTGATCGCGGCTGGCGATGAGCCGGACGTCCTGTTGCGCGTCGTCGACGGGGAGCAGGTAGGCACTCGCTTCGCCCCGGCCATCAGCCGCATCGAGAGCCGGAAGCGCTGGCTACTGGCCGAGCCTGTACGCGGGGAGATAGTGGTGGACAAGGGGGCAACCGAGGCCCTGGTCAAGCGGGGCAAGAGCCTGCTAGCCGTAGGCGTCACCGAAGTGAGAGGCGATTTTGAGCGGGGCCAGACCGTAAGCTTGCTGGGTGCCGACGGCCGCGAGATCGCCCGCGGCATCACCCACTATGGGGCGGCGCAGCTGGCGGCGATCCAGGGCCGCCGCTCGAGCGAGATCGACAGCGCTTTGGACGGCGAGTTCGGGCCTACCGTCGTGCATAGGGACGACATGGTACTGGTCGGCTAGCGCGGAGAAGGCCGCGGGTCGACAGAGCAAGAGGCAAAGGAGTGTTCATGGCGGACGAGTTGAGTGAACTGGGCAAGCGGGCCCGCGCGGCGGCGCGGCGGCTGCGGACGCTGGACACGGCCTCCAAGAACGGGGCACTGGAAGGGATCGCGGCGGCGATTGCGGACCACCAGCCGGAGATACTGGAGGCAAACGCCCTGGATATTGGGGATGCTAGCGCCTCCGGCCTGGACGAACACCTGATCGAGCGACTACTGCTGACGCCGGAGCGGCTGGAAGGAATCGCCTCCGATGTTCGCGCGGTTGCCGCTCTGCCCGACCCCGTGGGTGAATCGTTCGACGTCCGCACGCTCCCCAACGGGCTGCGGGTGAGCAGGCGCCGCGTGCCCATCGGCGTCATCGGTGTGATCTACGAGTCGCGGCCGAACGTGACGGTCGATATCGGCAGCCTCTGCCTGAAGTCCGGCAACGCGGCGATCATGCGCGGCGGCAAGGAGGCTGCCAGATCGAACCGCGCTCTGGCCGACGCCATGTCGGCTGGATGCGAGGAGGCCGGCGTTCCTGGCGAGGGCGTGCAATTGGTCCGCTCCAAAGACCGTGCTCTGGTCAAGGACATGCTGCAGGCGAGGGAGTACATTGACATGATCATCCCGCGCGGCGGTCCAGCGCTCCATCGCTTCGCTCTGGAGAATGCGACCATGCCGGTCATCACGGGCGGCATGGGGGTCTGCCACGTCTACGTCGATCAGAGCGCCGATTTGGATAAGGCCGTGCCCATCGTTCACAATTCGAAGACGCAGCGACCCACCGTGTGCAACGCACTCGACGTCCTGCTTGTCCACAGCGCTGTAGCGGCGGAGCTGCTGCCCCGGATCGCAGATGATCTGGCGCCTGCCGGGGTCGAGCTGCGCTGCGGGCCCAGGGCGCTGGAGATACTGGGTGGCCGGAAGCTCGTCTCCCCTGCCGGCCCGAAGGATTTCGACACGGAGTTCCTCTCGCTCATCCTCGCCGCCCGGGTTGTCGATGGCCTTGACGAGGCGCTCGATCACATCGAGGCCCACTCCACTCAGCACACAGATGCCATTGTCACGGAAGACGAGGGAGCTGCCAGACGCTTTGTAGACGAGGTCGATTCGGCCGCCGTCCTGGTCAACGCCAGCACACGCTTCAACGACGGCGGGCAGCTCGGCCTGGGCGCCGAGGTGGCCATCAGCACCCAGCGGCTGCATGCGCGCGGGCCGATGGCGCTGCGCGAGCTCACGACGTACAAGTGGGTAGTGCTGGGAGAGGGCCAGGTCCGCGCCTGAGCCTGCCGCTGGCTGCGCTGGCAAGCGATTGGCCTGCTAAGCTTTGCCTTGGGGCTTTCCTGCCGCCTTCTCCAGAGCCTCGATGCGCTTCTCCAGTCGAGCCTGCCTGGCCAGGGCCTGGGCCAGCGCCCTCTGCACCGGGTCGGGCAGCTGGTCGTGCTGGAGCACGGCGGCGGCCTCCTCGCGGCGGCCATCTCCGGCGATACGGGCGGGCACTCCGACCGCAGTAGCTCCAGAGGGCACGGACTTGATTACTACGGATCCTGCTCCGATCCTGGCGCCGTCTCCCACCGTGATGGGGCCCAGCAGCGTTGCGCCGGCGCCGATGACGACGCCGTCGCCGATCGTGGGGTGGCGCTTCTTCTTCTCTGCGCTGGTGCCCCCGAGCACCACGCCCTGGTAGATGAGCACGTCGTCGCCGATCTCGGACGTCTCTCCGATCACCACTCCCATTCCATGGTCGATGAAGAAACGCCGGCCGATGCTGGCGCCGGGGTGGATCTCCACTCCGGTGATCCATCTGCTCAGGTGGGAGACGAGCCGGCCCAGGAAGCGCAGCCTGTGTCTCCAAAGGAAATGGGCCAAGCGGTGCAGCCAGAGAGCATGCAGGCCGGGGTAAAGGAATAGGACCTCCCACATGGTCTTGGCGGCTGGATCCTTGGCAAAGACCGTGCTGGTATCTTCTCTGATTCGCTTCAGCATGGCACACCGCCCTTCGGCTGCCGGCTAGGCAGCAGCAAGCGCCTCGTCCAGATCGGCCCGGATGTCTTTGTCCATCACTACGCGGTCTGCTAAGTGTGCGGGTCCATCGGGTCTAATCCTCATCGAAGAGGCCGGTGCTGAGATAGCGCTCTCCCGTGTCCGGGAGGATGACCACGATAAGCTTGCCCTCGCTCTCCGCGCGGGCACCTACCTGCAGGGCCGCATGTGCCGCGGCGCCGGAGGAGATGCCGGCCAGGATCCCCTCCTCCCTGGCCAGGCGGCGCGCCATACGCGCGGCGTCCTCGTCCGTCACTTGCACGACCTCGTCTATCAGGTCTTTCCGCAGAACGTCGGGGATGAAACCGGCTCCGATGCCCTGGATCTTGTGGGCGCCCGGCTTACCGCCGGAGAGGACAGGGGAGCCTGCGGGCTCCACGGCGACGACCCTGAGTGCCGGCTTGTGCTGCTTCAGGGTATCCGCCGTGCCGGTTATAGTGCCGCCGGTGCCCACACCGGCCACGAAGACGTCCACCCCTCCGTCGGTATCGCGCCAGATCTCCTCTGCAGTCGTACGACGATGGATCTCAGGGTTGGCCTGGTTCTTGAACTGCTGGGGGATGAAGGAGCGCTTGAACTCCTCTGCCAGCTCTTCCGCCCTGAGGATTGCACCCGCCATCCCGTCCGCGCCTGGTGTGAGGACGAGCTCCGCCCCGAGGGCCTGCAGCAGCCAGCGCCGCTCGATGCTCATCGTATCCGGCATCGTCAGGACGAGCCTGTATCCTCTGGCAGCGCAGACGAAGGCCAGCCCGACGCCCGTGTTGCCGCTCGTCGGCTCCACGATCACCGTGTTCTCGTCGATCAAGCCGCCCCGCTCGGCGGCTTCGATCATGTTCACCCCGATGCGGTCCTTGACGCTGCCGAGCGGGTTGAAGGACTCGATCTTGGCCACGACTGTGGCGGACAGCCCATCTGTGACGTGGTTGAGCCTGACCAACGGGGTATTGCCGATCGTCTCGGTGATATCGCCGTATATCGCTGCCACTAGTCGAGGCCCTCCTCGATCGTTCGTGCCTCGTCTCGCAGGTCCCGCAGGGTGACAGAGCCCAGCAGCTCGGCAATGGAGTCTGAAAGGCGCTTCCATAGCCGATGGCTGACGCACCGCTCAATCCTGTCGCAGCTAGGCTGGTCGCCGGGCATGGTGCAGTGGACGACAGCGACCGGCCCTTCTACTGCGGTGATCACGTCGCCCGCGGTGATCCTCGATGCTTCTCGAGCCAGGCGGTATCCACCGCCGGGACCTTTGATGCCTTCCACGAGGCCAGCGCGGCGGAGCTCTCTGAAGAGCTGGGCGACGTAGTCTGCCGATATCTCCTGCCGCTCGGCGATGACCTGGCGCAGGACTGGGCCATCTGCCTGATGTAGAGCCAGGTCCACCATCGCCCGGAGGGCATACCGTCCGCGCGTCGAAATCCGGATCATAGTCATACACTCTTCTGGCGCCGCGCCGAAGCCGCGCCGCGTCCATTCGCGAGCCTTCGGAGCGCTGATTATACAACGGTTGAGCGCTGCAGTCAACTACTGACCGGCGGGCCGGCTCCCGTCAATCTGCTATTGTCTGCTTGACACGAACGGCGGCTTGTGATAGTATATAGACGTATGTACATCTGTCTATGTGGGCGAGGCGACCATGGCGACTGACAACTGCGTGGAGTTCTGTAGGACCCTGGGGGACGATACGCGGCAGCGCATCCTGAGGCTGCTGGTGAGGAAGGAGGAGCTGAACGTCAGCGACATCGTGGAGGAGTTCAACGTATCTCAGCCCACCATCTCCCACCATCTGAACGTGCTGAAGCAGTTCAGCCTGGTGACCACCCGCAAGGACGGCAAGCAAGTGTTCTACGCTATCGACCGGGCGAGGGTCACCGAGTGCTGCGGTATGCTCGTGGCCATGCTGGAGGGATCTGACGATAGGAAGTAGACGGGTGGTTCCTCTAATACCCAGCTCGACAACACGCCGATTGGTGGGCCGGCGCCGTCATCGGCAGTGCAGTCATCGGGTTCTGGCCGGATGGGGACGGCCTCTTCGGTGAGGCCTACCGCAAGGGGCCTCCGGGTGGTAGAATGATGCAATTGGCCGTGGCCGTCGACAGCGGCTGGTCACGGCGTCGGAGCGATCGAGAAGCATGGTCTTCCCGGCGTTGCTTGAGGGCAGCGCGGTGAGGGTAGAGGAAGCTGCCGGGGTGTTGCTCAGCACCACGGTGCGGGCCAGCCAGCCCGGGCAGGAATACGCGAGATCAGTTTCGCCGCAGGTCGGCGGACACCAAGGATGAGGAAACGATGGAAAGCGACAAGGATGGAACGCTGAAGGACCGCGTGGCAAGCTGTCTGGCCGAGATAAGGCCCAGCCTGCAGGCGCATGGGGGAGATGTTGAGCTGGTCGACGTGAGCGATGAAGGCACGGTGCAGCTGCGGCTCGCCGGTGCCTGCCGGGGCTGCCCGGGCGCGATCATGACGCTCCGCTTGGGCGTGGAACGGATCCTCAAGGAGCAGGTACCCGGCGTGGAGTCCGTCGAGGCGGTCTAGATCGGCGCGGCAGGTGGACCCAGGCTGCGGCCGATCCTCCGGGATGAGCTCATCTCCGCGGTCGGCGAATGCAGCTTCGCCGAAATCGAGGGCTACGGCAACCTGAGCGTTTCGGCCTTCGAGCCGCAGAGCAGTCCTAAGAGGGTGGTCGCCGCCGCCCGGGCCCCGAGCGCATCGGCACAGGGCAAGTGAAGGGGGCGCTGCATGCGACTGTTGGCCGTCATCTCGGGCGAATACGGACAGAGGCACGTTGCGAACGTCCGCTCCCAGGCTCCGGCTGATTGGCAGATCGAGACCTGGCGGGCGCCCGCCGTCCTCCCTCCGATGATCGACTATCCGGAGGATCACCTACCGGACTGGCTGCCTCAAGTGGACCTCATCCTCTCCATCGTCGAGCACAAAGGCGTGGCTGAGCTGCTTCCGGAGATGGCGAAGCGGACCGGGGCCCGGGCTGTGATAGCTCCGGTCGATCGAGAGGAATGGCTGCCCCGCGGTCTGGCCCGCCAGCTGCGCGGCTGGCTAGAGGATATTGGAGTCGCCTGTGCTACCCCCAAGCCCCTCTGCTCCCTCACCGAGAAGGATTACACCGTCCGCCGCCGGGAGAAGCTGGCCTACGACAGCCCCCTGATTGCTGAGTTCGCCCGCCACTTCGGGAGGCCTGAGCTGGAGATCGAAGTGGACGAGAGCAGCGGGACGATCGCCAGCGTCGCCGTAAAGAGGGATGCGGTCTGCGGCTGCGCTCGCTTCGCGGCGGAGGGGCTGTTAGGCGTCTCGGTCGACGAAGTGGCGGAGAGGGCGGGACTGCTCCACCATCACTACCCCTGCCTTGCCTCCATGGGGAATGATCCCGACTTCGGAGATACGTTGATGCACGTCTCAGGCAACATCCTCAAGGAGCAGGTGGCGGAGCAGGTCAAGCCCCACCGCGACCTGGCCTACGTCGTGCCCGACGAGCTGAGCGAGGATTGAGACGGGACGCGGCCGGCTAGAAGCCCATCGACCGCCAGCGATCAGCCACGCTCTGCGACTGGGCCGCTCTCCTTGCCAGAGTCTTCGCGGATGGCCGGGCCCAGGACGGCGTGGGTACATCGTAGTCGAATCCCTTCAGCCGCTTCCGCTCGATCTTCTCGTCCAGGAGGTACTCGATGCGGTGGATGAGGGGCTCGTCCTCTGGTGTCACGAGCGTGATTGCCTCGCCGTGCGCCTCTGCTCGGGCGGTCCGGCCGATGCGATGGACGTAGTCCTCCGGGTGCTCCGGCACGTCGTAGTTCACAACGTGCGAGATCCCCTCGACGTGCAGGCCGCGGGCGGCGACGTTCGTGGCCACGAGCAGCTGCCGCTTGCCGGATCGGAATCGTTCCAGCGCTGCCACGCGCTCTCGCTGCGAGAAGTCGCCGTGGATACAACCGACGCTTACACCGGACTCACGCAGCTGCCGGGACACCATGTCCGCATTTCGTTTCGTTCTGGTGAAGACGAGCATGCTGCTGACGTCCTTCTGCCTCAGTATCGCCAGAAGAAGCTGCAGCTTGAGGTGCTTTGGCACGGGATATAGCGCCTGGTCCAGCGTCTCCGGCGGACGGGCCGGCTCGAGCTCGATCTTGACGGGGTCGCGAAGGAACTGGCGCGCCAGGGCCAGTATTGTCGCCGGCATCGTGGCGGAGAATAGCATCGTCTGCCTGCCTTCCGGCGTGCGGCCTACGATGTGCTTGATGTCGGGCAGGAAGCCCATATCCAGCATCCTGTCGGCCTCGTCCAGCACTAGCAGCTCCAGTTCACCAAGGCGCACGTTCCCGCGGCGCATGTGGTCCATCAAGCGACCGGGGGTGGCCACGACGATATCTGCACCATGACGCAGGGCATCGATCTGCTTCTGCATCCCGGCTCCGCCGTAGACAGCAACCACGGCGAAGGGAGTGCCGGTCGCCGCGGCTTTCGCGTCGGCGGCCACCTGCATAGCCAACTCGCGCGTCGGCTCTACCACGACGACGCGAGGGTTCCTACTCCTGTTGCCGTCCCTGAGCATCAGCTCCAGGGCGGGCAGCAAGAAGGCCAGTGTCTTCCCCGTGCCGGTCTGAGCGCAGCCGACGACGTCCCTTCTCGCCAGGCCGGGCGGAATGGCCTGGGTCTGGATCGGTGTTGCTTCCTCGAAGCCCAGGCCGTGCAGGGCCTCCTGCAGCGGAGGGCTCAACTGTAAGTCTGTGAAACGCATACATCTCCTCTATAGTGCTATTGCTGGACAAACGGGCTGTCTGCCCGCGGCGCCAGCGATTGGCCGGCATACAAACGCCGCCCCGATTACGTGAATCGGAGCGGCGAGTGGTACCAGACCGATTGACCTAACGAGTCTATTATAGCCGGAAACCGGATCTATGTCAACAGAGGTAGCCCATCGCTATCGCGCCCAGCTCGGGCCTTCCTGCTCCGGCAAGAAGGAGCCCCTGCCCGGCTGGGCGGGGGCTCCCGTCGCTAAAGGCGCGCTACTGTCCCGTCACCAGCTACGGATTGACGACGATCGCGCGAAGGGCTATCTCCGTGATGAAGCCGCCGCCGGGACCGAACAGCTTCGCCTTCCCGGTGTACTCCGTCTCGGTGCACGCGGGAGCGCTCTTCTGCCCGGTGTCGGCCAGCCAGGCTTCGCCGTTCGACAGGCAGGCGAAACAGCCGGTGCATACCCAGTTGTATTGCTCGGGCAGCGGCAAGGGATCTACGGCATCGCCCGGCCAGCGATCCGGCCCGTACCAGGTCTCGCCCAGTCTGACGAGCACATCCAGCCACGGCATCACGCCATGATCGTACTTCCCCCAGTCCATACAGAACTCGGTCGCGTCGTGGTAGATCACCGACCAGTCGGAAACGACCGCGGGGGTTGGTGTAGGCGGCTTCGGTGTCGGCGTGTCGGTGGGGACGAGCGTCGGGGTTGGCGTGTCTTCGGGTTCTTCGATTGGCGTAGGGGTGGCCGTTTCTTCCGTATCATCGTCGGGAGTGGGCGTCGGCGTTTCCGTTGGGTCAAGGCACCGCTCGCCCTCCTCGCACTCGGTCCCCGTGCCGTTGTCCGTCTGAAGGTTCATCTGATCGCAGGCGGACAGCAGAAGCAGGCAGCCGACTACAAGGACGATCGCTACAGAGAGCTTTCTGGACATTGCACCACCTCCATTAGTAGGACAGAGGACAGTATATCACGGAGCCTGGCCAGCGGCAAGTGCTCTTTGGTACTAGCAGAGGTCGAGCGTCCTTTGACTTGCGCAGAGAGCGATTACAGGGCATAATCCACCGCGTGGCCCCGAGGCCTCGATTGGCCTCCTCTTCCCTGGGAGACGATCCGGCTGGGAGCCGCGGGCTTGTGATCACCTAGCTTGCTGTCGCACCGATTGGGAGGGGCGCATGGGCAAAGCTGAGGCTGGGAAGACCGGTGGCTCGCAGCAGTCTGCTGCGGAGTCAGGCCGGCAGCCCAGGGTGATCGCCATTCTCAACCAGAAGGGCGGATCCGGCAAGACGACGACGGCTGTCAACCTTGCCTGCGGCCTGGCGCGCGGGGTGGGGGACGGGAGGAAGCGGCCGGTCCTTCTGGTCGATCTCGATCCTCAGTCTGCCGCCACAGCGGCGCTCCTCGGCGTAGCGGCGGCTCAGGGACCCGAGCAGCACGCGACGATCAAGGAGCTGCTGCTGGACCTTCGCGGCGTCGATGATGTCATCCAGCAGGTTGAGCTGAAACCGGCAGAGGGAGTGCCGGGAGGCGTTGTGGACCTGGTGGCTTCCCACATCACCGCGGCCGGCGTGGAGCTCGACCTTTTCGTTCAGGAATTCAACCGCGAGGGGAGGCTGCGATCGGCGCTGGCCTCACTTCGGGATCGGTACGAGTTCGTTATCATCGACTGTCCGCCGAGCCTCAACATGCTCACCTTTAACGCTTTGGCGGCGGCGAACGAGGTGCTCATCCCGCTGGACCCCGGCGTGTTCCCGCTCATCGGATTGAGCCATCTTCTGGAGACGATGGAGAAGGCCCGGCGAGTCAATCCCTCGCTGCGGCTTCTCGGCGTCTTGCCCACACGCCAGAGTCGGACGGTGCTGACCACGGGGACGGAGGAGAAGCTGAAGGCGCGGTTCGGCCGGCAGGTCTTCCCCGGCATTCCGGAGAGGGTGGCAATCAACGAGGCCCATACGGCCCAGAGTGACGTGTACGGCTACGAGCCCGGCGGCTCCGGTGCCCGGGCCTACAGACGGCTGGTCACGGAGGTGATCCGGCGTGGCGAAGAAGGGGCGATTTGACGATTTCTTCGACGCAGTGAAGCTGGGCGACGAGCAGGCGGCCGAGGCCGGCGTCGTAATCCTGCCTGAGATCGACCAGCTGATACCCGATGGGGACCAGCCGCGGCGCGGCCTGGTGCCGGACGATCTGCGGGAGATGCTGTTGAGCGGCGAGCTGTCCCCGAAGAAGGTGATCCTGCAAACCTGGGAGCGGTGCCTCGATCGGGATGTGCACAAGGCGCTCAAGTCCGGCAGCGTCACGCCCTCTTCGGCCCTCTCTCTGCAGCGCACGGCAGGGCCGCGCGACCTGGCCCTCCAACTCTCGCTGGAGGGCCTGGTGGACCTGGCGGATTCCATAGCGGCGCATGGCTTGGTTCAGCCGGTGAACGTCTATCGGACCTCGGATGGCCGCTATCGGATCACCGTCGGCGAGCGGCGCTGGTGGGCCCACGTGCATCTCTGGTACGTGATGGGCGATGAGAGGGCGCGCAGGATACGGGCCATCGAGCTGCCGCCGCCGGAGGACGATCTGGAGAGGGTCGCTCGCCAGTACGCGGAGAACGTGCACCGCAAGGATCTGTCCGACATTGCCAAGGCGCGCGCCATCGCCGGCGTACGTGGGCTTGTAGAGCAGGAGGCTGCCGCCCGTGGAACCAGTGGTTCCATGCCTACCTCGGTTGAGCTGGATGAGATGGCGGGGAGGAGGGTGGCTGAGGTGACCGGTCGCGGCGTGAGCGGCCGTACAGTGCGCCACTACCTGGCGCTGCTCTCCATGCCTCCCGAGGCCAGGCGGCTGGCCGAGGCGGCCAAGCTCTCCGAGAGATCGCTGCGCGAAGTGGCGACGCTGAAGGATCCCAAGGCCCAGGTGCGTCTGGTACGCCAGATGGCGAGTGAAGCGATGACGGCGACCGAGGCAGCCGAGGAGGCGCGGGCGATGAAGGCCTCTAGGCTTGGGGCGAAGGCGGGGGAGCCCGGCGCCCGGGATCCGATTAAGGATGCTCTGCGTCGTTTCCGTTCCAGCGTCGGCTTCGCCTCTGCCGATGCTCCCAAGGCGCGGGCCCTGGCGCGGGAGATCGCTGCCCTGCCAGAAGACAAGAGGAATGAGGTCGTCGAGCTGGCGGCTGCCTATGCCGAGTACCTTGTGGGCGTCCTGGAGGCCTTGGAGAGGGAGCTGCCCAGGGAGTGACCTCGAAGCCTGGGCTGGTCGCCTGAACGGGCGCGGCTCGATCCGTACGGTGCGCGTCTAGGAGGGCTGGTGATTCGAAAGCGAATGGTGTTCTCGGCAGCGCTGATGGCTGTGGCCTTGATGGCGGGGCTGCTGACGGGCTGCGATTCATCCCAGCTGGGCGCCGGTGATGCCTCGCCCTCAGGGGATCAGACCCCTACCCAGCCAGGGGCTACCAGGGTGGTGGGGGATACTCCGCCTTCGCTCTCTCCGTGGGTGGCCGACGGTGTGATCGGAGATAGCGAATACGCCCACCAGACAGACGTTGGCGAAGTCCGCCTATGGTGGCGCAACGATGGGCAGTCTCTCTGCCTGGCCATGGAGTCCCCTACGAGCGGCTGGGTGTCCTTGGGCATTGACCCAGTAGACAGGATGGAGGGGGCGAACTACGTCATCGGCGCTGTTGTGGGCGGCGAGGCCAGGGTGTGGGATGCGTATGGCACAGCGCCGACCGGCGCCACGCATCCACCCGACGAGGACCTGGGCGGTACGAACGACATCGTTGCCTTCGCGGGAGTGGAGGAGGACGGGTATACGCGGTTCGAAGTGCAGATCCCACTCGATTCGGGGGACGAGTTCGACAAGCGTCTTGAGCCTGGCGGCACGTATGCAGTGATCGCCGCCGCGGCTAGCTCGGACTCGTACGACGGCTACCACGTGTCGCGCGCTCAGGGGACCATCGAGCTTGACTAGAAGGCGCGCTTGGGCTCGTTTGCCCTTCTGCACGAAGGTGGTAGAATAGCCGTAGCGAAGCAGGCCGTGACCATTCCGGGGACAGTCCGGGCTTGCGGAGGCCTGGATTCCGCCCCCAGCTTGGTGCGGTTGCTTCGTCAGTGTGTTGAGTAGTAGCAAGTGTCATCAAGGAGTGTAGGAATGTCTGAGAAGGAAATCGGTACCGTGAAGTGGTTCAACGATGGAAAGGGGTTCGGCTTCATCTCTCGCGAGGAGGGTGAAGACGTCTTCGTCCATCACACCGCGATCGTCGGAGAGGGCTTCCGGTCGCTGCAGGAAGGCCAGCAGGTCGAGTTCAGCGTCGAGCAGGGCCCGAAGGGCCTGCGCGCCGCCGACGTTCGTCCTCTCTAGCCGCAGTCGCGCAGCAGGACCTGACGCCAGGAGGAGAGCATGGGCAACAGGCTGTACTGCGGCAACCTAGCCTACGAGACGACAGAGGCCACACTGTCCGAGCTGTTCGGCGCGATCGGGGAGGTTGTGTCTGTCAATCTGATCGTAGACCGCTACACGGGCCGTTCGAGGGGCTTTGCCTTCGTCGAGATGGCGGAGAATGACGCGGCGCAGCGAGCCATCAGCGAGCTGGATGGAAAGGACGTCGGCGGGCGGGCGTTGAAAGTAGCAGAGGCTCGTCCGCAGCGACAGTAGGGTGGGGCCCGAGGGACCAAACGGGGCGAGCGCTCCGCAGGCCTCCCGAACCCTGACAGACAGATCGCCGGGCTCCTCCGCAGGCCGGGTGGTCGAGAAAACAGAATAGAGAGAAGGGCCCCTGCCGCCCGCGGCCGGGGCCCTCAGTGTAGGTACAGCCACCCAGCAGGACCGGGTGGCTGCTTCTGTGCCTGGCTTTCCTCTATGGGCGAGACTAGGGTTCCGGCTCCTGCCCTCTGCCCGCTCGTGCCCGAAGCAGGGCGCGGCGCGGCCCAGCGAGCAGTGCCAGGAGGAAGCAGGCCGTGCACACGAGCACGATCGCCGCCCCTGAGGCCACACTGGCGTAGTAGGAGATGTACAGGCCAGCAACGCCGGACAGGACTCCCACCAGAACGGCCAGGGCGATCATCCGACCCAAGCGCTTGGTCAGCAGGTAGGCCGTCGCCGCCGGAGTCACCAGCATGGCCACCATCAAGCCCACGCCGACCGTCTGCAGGGAGACGACCACGGTGAGGGCGATCAGCACAAGCAGGAGGTAGCGCAGCACTCCGGAAGGCAAGCGGAGGGAGACTGCCAGGATGGGGTCGAAGGACAGGATCAGCAGCTCCTTGTAGAAAGCGACTATCGTCAGCAGCACAACGGCTCCTAGGATCCCTGTGAGCCACAGGTCGCCCTGCGAGACACCCAGCACGTTGCCGAACAGGAAGTGGGCCAAGTCGACCGCGTAGCTGCGCATCGTCGAGATCAAGGCGATGCCCAGGGCGAACATCCCGGCAAAGACCACGCCGATGGCAGTGTCCTCCTTCAGCTTGGTGCCCTTGCCCACGAAGCCGATTCCCAGCGCGGTCACCACGGCGGTTGCCAGCCCCCACCAGAAGACGGCGCCTCGCGCGCCACCGCTGACCAGGTACCCCACGGCGACGCCGGGCAGGATAGCGTGGGCGAGCGCGTCGCCCAGAAAGGCCATGCCGCGCAGGACGACGTAGGTGCCCACCACGGCACAGACCACCTCGACCATCGTCACTGCGATGAGGCCGCGCACCATGAAGGCGTGACCCATGGGTTCCAGGATCAGATCGATCAGCTTCTCCATCAGTGGCCGCCTCCGCAGCATGTGTCGCTGAGGACGAAAACGCCGTTGTCGGTCTCGACCAACTGCAGATGGCCGCCGTAGGCCGACTGCAGCTGTTCGGGAGTGAAAACATCGCCGGCGAGGCCGAAGCCCAGCAGGCGGCCGTTGAGCAGCATCACCCGATCGAATCTCTCCGCGGCCAGGCTGAGATCATGCGTGGCCACCATGACGGTGACCCCTTGCTGGCGCAGATCATCCATCGTGCGGAAGATTTCCTCCTGCGTGGGCGCATCCAGCCCGGACAGAGGCTCGTCCATCAGTATCAGCTCGGCTTCCTGGGCCAGGGCCTGGGCGATGAACATGCGCTGCTGCTGGCCGCCTGACAGCTCGCTGATCTGCCGATCTGCCAGATCGGTCAGGCCGATCAGCTCAAGACACTGGCGCACGCGCTGGCGGTCCTCACGACCCGGGCGGCGGAGGAGGCCGATCTGGCGGGCCCTGCCCATCATCACTACGTCGGCCACGGTGACGGGGAAGCTCCAGTCCACCTGGCTGCGTTGCGGTAGGTAGGCTATGCAGATATGGCCGCCGGGGCACTGGCCTGCCACAGCCACCTCGCCAGCGGTTGGATCGAGCAGGCCGGCGATCACCTTGAAGAGAGTGCTCTTGCCGGCTCCGTTTGGCCCCACTACCGCCACCCGTTCCCGGGCGTCGAGACGGAATGAGATATCTTCCAGGGCTGTGAGGCCGTTGAAGCGGACCGTGACGTGGGAGGCCTCCAGGATAGGGGCGCCATGTTTGTGCTCGATAGATCTGCGTACGCTTGGCATACTCCGCTGTCCTCCAGCACAATCCGCGGCCGGGCCGGCTGCCCCACTGATGGGCGGCTCCTTGTCAGTGTGCTACCTGGCCGCGATTATCTGAGTGCGCTGACTATCGCGCTCGTATCGTACTCCATCAAAGCGACGTAGCTGTTTGCCGGGCCGTCCGGTTCGCTGAGAGATCCGGTGTAGAGAAACACCAGGTCCGCGCCGGTGTCTTCCGCCACGCGCTCTGCCAAGTCTGGATTGACGGACAGCCCGACGAAGACGGCCTGCACCGCGTAATCCTCGATCGAGTCCTCCAGCTCGGCCAACTCCTGGGCTGATGGCTCGCTCAGCGTGCTGTATCCGGGAAATACGGTGCCGATCTGCTCGAAGCCGTATCGCTCTGCGAAGTAGCCGAAGGATGCATGGTCTGTTACCAGCTTCCGATTCGCCTCCGCGACCTGGGCGACCTGCTGTTCTATCCACGAGTGCAGAGTGAGCAGCTCGGCTTCGTATGCCTCCGCTCTGGTGCGGTAGGAGCTGGCGCCCGCCGGATCGAGCGCGGCCAGCGAATACTCGACGTTGTGGACCCAGACGATCACATTGAGGGGGTCGAACCAGGTGTGCGGATCGACGCCCTCGGTGGCGTGGCTGGCTTCGAGCTCCAGCAGTTCGACGCCATACGAGACCGGGACGACGGGCACCGCCTCGCCGCTGCTCTCCAGGAGATAATCGAGGAACTCCTCAAGGCCTGCTCCATTGGCAAACACGACATGCGCAGTGGCGAGGGCGGCTACGTCCTGCGGGGTGGGCTCGAAGGCGTGAGGGTCCGTGCCCAGGGGCAACAACGTCGTCGCCTCGATCCGATCGCCGCCGACCGTCTTCACGACATCGGCGACAATACTGGTGGTAGCCAGGACGCGCAGGACCTGGCCGTCGGCCAGATCGGCCTGGGCGAGTCCCGGCATCTGATCGATGTCCTGGTCGTAGGGGTGCTCCTGCGATGGTTTGGCGTAGCATCCCGCCGTCGCTGTGGTGATCAGGAAGATGGCCAAGGCTGCGAGCAGCCTCTTCATGCAACTCCTTGCGCCAGCCGGGCCAGCCTCTGCTGGCAGTCCGGGCATAAGCCAACAAGCTGAAGCAGATGATCTTCCACCTGGTAGCTCGTTCCCTTCTCAACCCGCCTTATCAAGGTCTCGATCTCGCTCTCGCCGGCGAATTCGGTGCTGCCGCCGCAGCTCCGGCAGACTACGTGATGGCGGTGGCCTGGAGAGGACAGCACGTACCCGTGGCATCCGTCCTCATGGTGGACGCGGCGCACCAGGTCGAACTGGGCCAGCAGCGCGAGCGTGCGATACACGGTCACCAGGCTCAGGCTCGCATGTACGCGGCGCGCCCGCTCCAGAATCATCCGGGGCGATAGCGGGGCGAGATCCTCTTCCAGCACCTGAATGACCGCCCGGCGGGGAGCGGTGATGCGGTGGCCGGCGGCGGAGAGCCTTTCGTCCCAACTCATGATCGTTCCAAGTTATTGATATTTCTTTGCAATAAGGATTGTACTACGGAAGTAGTCCTATGTCAAGACCAGCAGGCCAAGCACAGATGCAGCGCTCGGTGAAGGCTCCTCCACCTTGACTTGCTGCGGCGGACGGCTAGAATGGTGAGGCCAGGTATCGGCTTGACCGGCAGTCCTGGCAACGACGGATTGTGAAGGCTCCTGCAGGTGCATCCCGCAGAGAGCGGGGGGAACAGCCTGATGTACTGGCCCGTGATATGGAGTGCGCTCCTGATCTTCGTGCTCCGGCTGGTCGGTGTCTCTCTGGGCACGATTCGCATGATGCTGGTGATGCGGGACCGGCGTATGCTGGCCGCGCTGATGGGCTTCGTCGAGGCTACAGTGTGGATCGTAGCCGTCGGCCTGGTCATCGATGACATCGACACGATCTGGAACGTGCTTGCCTACAGCGGTGGCTTCGCCGCCGGCACGCTGCTCGGCGCGTGGATCGAGGGGCGGCTGGCGCTGGGCCACATGTGCGTGCGCGTGGTCTCGATGGATATGGGGGCCGAGATAGCAGAGAAGGTCCGCCAGTCCGGCCACGGCGCAACTGAGCTGAAGGCCGAAGGGCTATCTGGGCCAGTCTGTCTGATCGAGATCGTCGCCCCGCGCAAGCATCTGGGGGACATCGTCCGCCTGATCAACAGCGTGGACAGCACTGCGTTCGTGACCATCGAGGATGCACGGCAGGTAACGCGCGGCTATCACCGCCTGGTGAAGTGACGGAAAGCGGCAAGGGCTGTGGGTGTCTAGCTGGCGCTCGCGGCTGCGCCGGAGGTCGCCCGCCTGACCATGGGCTCTCCTCACCGAAGTCCAGGACTCAACCGGGAGACTGATCTACTGGTGCACGATCTCGGACTCAAGCCGCAATGCCGGCCTCTTGGCTCCAAGACCCTGTAGGTCGATCAGTAACCACGTCTTATTGCCCCGTCAGGAGTGTTCACCCTGGTTGTCGTTTGCTGCTCGGAACTGGCAGGCAGCACCTGGGGTGGCAGCTTCCTGCTTACTTCACGCAAGACCACCGCGGCTCGCGGGGTCTTCCTGCTTGACAAATCGGGAGAATAGTTGCATAATACAACGGTAGCATAATGTAACTAACTTGCAGCGGGGGTCAGCTATGTCGCTATTGGACAAGGAGTACCTCCAGGTCAACCAGGCGCTGTTCGGCCTGACCCACACCTACGAGTCCCGCATGGCTGGGGAGGAGACACGCAACACCCTCGAGCTGAGGCTGTCGGACTGCTCGGTGCTGATGGTGCTGGGCCAGTCTGCGCCGCTCAACTCGCGCCGATTGTCCGAGCTCATGGACATCAACCCTGGCACCGTCTCTGTGTACGTGCAGCGCTTGATCGAAATGGGGCTGGTGCAGAGGGAACGGGATGTGCAGGATCGGCGCAACTGGTGGCTGACGCTGACTGCGACCGGCCAGGCTGCGGCGCAGGGCGTCGTCGGCGGGGCAGTGGAGTACACGCGCGATTTCCTCGCGGTGCTGGACGATGATGAACAGCGGGTGCTGCACCGGCTGCTTCTGCAGGTGGCGCATAGCCTGGGCTTCGACTGGCTGTAGGGCAAGGGCGATGGGTAGAAAACTGGTCCTGGTCAATCCCGTCAACCCGGCAAGGACAGGGCTGACGGTCAACAAGAGCTCCCGCTTTCCGCCGATCGGACTGGGCATAGTCGCCGCGCTGACCCCCGAGAACTGGGAAGTGGAGCTACTGGATGAGAATTGGGAGCCCTTCGTCTATCAAGAGGCGGATCTGGTGGGTATCACGGCCTTTACCGCCTCGGCCAACCGGGCCTATGAGATTGCCGCCGCCTATCGGGCGCGGCGTGTACCGGTGGTGATGGGCGGCATCCATGCCTCGATGTGTGCTGAGGAAGCACTCCGCTTCGTGGACGCTGTTGTGGTCGGTGAGGCGGAGACGGTCTGGCCGCGCGTGGTGGCAGACGTGGAAGCCGGTCAACTTCTGCAGGTGTACCGCGGTGAATGGACAGATCTGGTGGGCCTGCCGCGCCCGCGCCGTGAGCTGTTCCATCCCGGCTACATCTTTGCTTCCGTCCAGACCTCGCGCGGCTGCCCGATGGACTGCGATTTCTGCTCGGTGACGGCGTACAACGGGCGGCGCTACCGCCGCCGTCCGCCTGGGGAAGTGCTGGACGAGCTGGAGGCAATCCCGCAGAAGATGCTGTTCATTGTGGATGACAACTTCATCGGCTACGGCAGGGAGTCCCGCGAGCAGGCGCAGGCACTTCTTCGCGGTATGGTCGAGCGCAAGCTGGACAAGTGGTGGTTCTGCCAGGCGTCGCTCAACTTCGCCGACGACGAGGAGGTGCTGCACTGGGCAGCGCGGGCAGGGTGCAGGATGGTCTTCTTGGGCCTGGAGGCGGAGGAGGTGGACGTGCTGGGGGAGCTCAACAAGCGCCTCAATCTGCGGCGAGGCGTCGAGAGCTACGAGCAGGCGTTCCGTCGCATCCACCGCGCAGGCATTGCTGTGCTGGGGGCCTTCATCTTCGGCATGGACGGCGATACCCCAGAGAGGCTGCATCGGCGGAGCAAGTACATGGTCGCCAGCGGCGTCGACGTAATGCAGACGACCTACTTGACCCCACTGCCCGGGACGCGGCTGTTCGATCAACTGCGCAGCCAGGGGCGGCTGCTGCATACCGACTTCCCCCGTGACTGGAGCCGCTACGACATGGCCGAGGTGACCCACAGACCGCAGGGTATGACGCCGGAGGCGCTGGCGCAGGTGACGCACTTGGCCAATCGGCGGATGTACGCCCGGCCCGTGCTGGCCTGCAAGGCGATGCGCACTTTGTGGGAGACGCGAAGCCCGGCGGCGGCCATGTTTGCCTGGCAGTCGAACCTCAATTACCGCAGGGTCTCCATAGGTCGATAGCCGGCGCCTACCCGTTCGCGCTCTCTGTTCTCCTTCGCCTTCTGCGATCCGATGTGCCGGCCGGCGCAGCGGTAGGTGAGAAGCCCCTCAATCCCTGTCCCAGTAGATGCTGTTTTGGCTCACGCCATAGAGGCGCCAGGTTTCCGGTAGTGTTAGGACCCGGCCGAGGCCGGGCAGCAGCCTGTTGGCACAGCGGTCAACCGCCCGCGCAGTCGAGCCTGGCCGAACATGTCGATCTGGCACCTGTGTGCCCCTGGCCCTCGAGGGCCTGGCTCGCCGCCGACAGCGCCGCCTGCCGCACTTGACGTTCTGGGGTTTGGTGGTAGAATACGTGAGCGCTAGTGCGAAGTAGGCTTTGAACGTAGTAGACCGTCCAGGCTTGCGGAGGCCCGGGCGGTCTTTTTGTTGACTTGCCCGCTTCGCCTGGTGGCATAGCAGCCTAACGTAACATAAGGAGAGTAGTAATGTTTGAGACAGAAACAGGAACCGTCAAGTGGTTCAACGACAGCAAGGGCTTTGGGTTCATCTCCCGCGAGGCGGGTGAGGACGTCTTCGTCCATCACACGGCCATCGAGGGTCTTGGCTTCAAGAGCTTGCAGGAGGGCCAACAGGTCCAGTTCACCGTTGAGCAGGGCCCCAAGGGCCTCCGTGCCACCGACGTCCGCCCCCTCTGATCGGGAGCGTCCGGCGGTAGAACCATAATGGACGAAGCGGAAGCTGGTGGCCTAGCCGCCGCCAGGCTCCGCCAGACGCGATGAGCGATCGAGCGGCGCCTCCGCAGGCCGCCTGGTCCACACAAGAGCATCGCTATCAGAGCCCCTGCCAGTACTGGCAGGGGCTTTTTTCGTGGGCTGCCCGCTCCGGCGAACAACGGGCACTGATCTCTTGACAAAGGCCATGCAACGTGGTACCATCGGTCGACGGTCCCAATCCGCCACTGAGAATCGACTGGGACCTACCCAACGTGCTTCTCCAGGTGGGCAGCGCCGGTGCGATCAGCTCCAGCTGAGCGCCGCGGCTCTACGACCACAGCGCACCATAGCGCACTGGCTAGTACCCAGAAGCCCGCTGGGACGGCGCGGCAATGGCAAGCCGATCCGCTTCACACTGAATCCTCCCAAGGAATGAGAGTGCTATGCGATTCGGACACTTCGACGACGAGAACCGGGAGTATGTCATCGAGCGGCCGGACACGCCGCTGCCCTGGATCAACTACCTGGGCTGCGAGAGCTATCTCGGCATCATCTCCAACACGGCCGGCGGGTATTCGTTCTTCGAGGATGCCCGTCTGCGCCGGATCAGCCGCTACCGGTACAACAACGTTCCACTCGATTTCGGCGGCCGGTACATCTACCTGCGGGATGGCGGTACGGGGGAGTTCTGGTCCAACTCGTGGCAGCCGGTCAGAAGCGACCTGGATGAGTATGAGTGCCGCCACGGCATGGGGTACACGAAGATCTCCTCTGTCAACAAAGGAATCGCAGCCTCGGCTGTCTACTTCGTGCCGCTTGGAGAGAACCTGGAGATATGGCAGCTGACGGTGACGAATCGCCGCCGAGAGCGCGCCGATGTCTCTGTCTTCTCCTCTATCGAATTCGCTCTGTGGGACGCAGACGACGACGCGAACAACCTGCAGCGCAATCTCAATATCGGCGAGGTCGAGGTCGAGGATGGCGTTATCTACCACAAGACGGAGTATCGCGAGCGGCGCAATCACTACTCCTTCTTCGCCTGCTCCGCTCCGCTCGCCGGTTTCGATACGAGTCGCGACGCCTTCCTCGGTCCGTACGACGGTTGGGACGAGCCAGCGGCAGTGGCGGAGGGCAAGTCCCGTGACTCGATTGCCCACGGTTGGGCACCCATAGGTTCCCATCACGTCGCGCTATCTCTGAAGCCGGGGGAGAGCAAGCAGATCATCTACGTCCTCGGCTACCAGGAGAATCCGCAGGACGAGAAGTTCGACCCGCCTGGTTCGCAGACGGTAAACAAGAAGGCGGCCAAGCCGCTAATCGAGAAGTACCTGGACCCAGGCAACGTGGATGCGGCGTTCACAACTCTGAGGTCGCACTGGGACAGACTGCTGGGCATCCTCCAGGTGGAGACGCCGGACGTGCATCTGAACCGGATGGTCAACATCTGGAATGCCTATCAGACGATGGTGACCTTCAACCTGTCTCGTTCAGCATCGCAGTTCGAGACCGGCGTGGGGCGCGGGATGGGCTTCAGGGACTCGAACCAGGACCTGCTGGCCTCGGTGCAACAGGTTCCGGAGAGGTCTCGCGAGCGCATTCTCGATCTGGCCGCTACTCAGCTGGAATCGGGAGGCGCCTATCACCAGTACCAGCCACTGACGAAGAAGGGCAACGACGCGATCGGCGGCGGCTTCAACGACGATCCGCTTTGGCTCGTCTTAGCCACAGCTGCCTACCTGAAGGAGACCGGTGATTGGTCAATCCTGGACGAGGTAGTGACCTACGAGTCGCGGCCGGGAACCGAGCAGCCGCTCTATGAGCACCTCCAGCGTGCCGTGCAGTACACGCTGGACCGGCTGGGTCCCCACGGGCTGCCGCTTATCGGTCGGGCAGACTGGAACGACTGCATGAATCTGAACATCTTCTCCGAGCATCCCGGCGATTCGTTCCAGACTGCTCCTCTGGCCAAGGATGGCACGGTGGCGGAGTCGGTCTTCATCGGCGGGCTCTTCGTCAAGGCGGCCCTGGAACTGGCCCGCATCTCTGAGCGGCACGGCCTACAAGAGCAAGCGGGTCGCTACCTGGCCGAGGCGGCGAAGATGGAGGCTACCGTCCTCGAGCACGGCTGGGACGGCGAATGGTTCCTGCGAGCCTACGATGCCCTTGGCCACAAGGTGGGCTCCAGCGAGTGCGAAGAGGGGCAGATCTTCATCGAACCGCAGGGCATTTGCACGCTGGCGGGCATAGGCCTCGACACCGGTCAGGCGAGGAAAGCGCTGGACTCGGCACGGAATCGTCTGGCCACCCGGCACGGGTTGCTGCTGCATCAGCCTGCCTTCACGCGCTATTACCTTCATATGGGCGAGATATCCTCATACCCACCTGGCTACAAGGAGAACGCGGGCGTCTTCTGCCAGACGAACCCCTGGGTTATGATCGGCGAGACCAGGCTGGGAGAAGGCGATCAGGCCTTCGACTACTACACGCGGATCAACCCCTCAGCCAGGGAGGAGATCAGCGAGGTGCACCGGTGCGAACCCTACGTCTACGCCCAGATGATCGCCGGGCGGGACGCGCCGACCCACGGTGAAGCGAAGAACTCCTGGCTGACTGGCACGGCTGCCTGGAGCTATGTCTCCGTCACGCAGTGGATCCTGGGCATCCGGCCGACGCTCGACGGCCTGAGGATAGCCCCGGTCATCCCCAAGGACTGGCCCGGCTTCAAGGCCGCGCGTCTGTTCCGTGGGGTCAGGTACGAGATCTCGGTCGAGCGGAAGGGCAAGGGCAACGAGGTCTCCCTGACGGTCGACGGCCAGCCGGTGAAAGGCAACGTGGTGCCGCCGCCCGGCGATGGCTGCACCGAAGTGAAGGTAGAGGCCGAGTTGAGTTAGGTCGGGCCGGGCTCCGCTGCGGCCGGACCTTTGGCACTCGGGTGGCAGCCGGTCTGGCGACGCCTCGCTCCGGCCCTGCACGAAGTCCACTCGTTGTCTTGCGGGGAGGAGAGGCGATGATCAGAAGGCTCCAATATGTCATCTTGGTGCCACTTGTTGCCAGTGTCGTTCTCGGCGGCTGCACCTGCGGCACGGCTCCGGACGGGGCTACACCTGCCCCTTCCCCGGCGCCGACCGACTCCCCCTCGGGGTGGGGCTCAGCGCTGCTGGTCGATATCCCCGCCGCCGCCTGGACCCGCCCTATCGGCCTGCCCTACGATGACCCCGGCCATCCCTACGTCCTCTACCCGATGATCGACGATGGCGCCTGGGGCGGTGTGCCGCTAGGCGGGTTGGGCGCCGGCTCCATCGGCCGCACACACGGGGGCGACTTCGCGCGCTGGCACCTGGACCTGGGCACGCACCGCTTCGAAACAATCGCCGCCAACCAGTTCTCCGTCTTCGTTGCTCAAGGCGAAGATACTCAGGCTCACGTTCTGTCCGCTTCGCGTCCTTCGATCCTGCGTGATTGGAACTGGGACTTCCCAGCCGGAGCCGGCACCTACTACGCACTCTTCCCCAGGGCCTGGCTCGCCTACGACTGGGATCAGCTCCCGGTGCAGCTGGTGCAGAAGCAGCTCTCGCCGGTCATCCCCGGCAACTACCAGGAGAGCAGCTATCCAGTCGGCGTCTTCGAGTGGACCGCGGCGAACCCGACCGAAGAGGCGCTGACCCTTGGCCTCATGTTCACCTGGCAGAATCTGGTGGGCCACGATTGGTATCGCGATCTCGATGGGGGCAACTACAACTACGCCTTCAACGAGGACGGTGTCATCGGAGTAGTCCTGACCCGGCCAGGCGAGGTGGTCACTGAGGAGTGGGATGGCTCCTTCGCCATAGCCACGGAGGAGCAGCAGGGAGTGGAAGTGAGCTATCGCAGCCGTTTCGCCACGCGCGAGGGCACCGCGGTATGGTCGGACTTCTCCGGCGACGGCCGTCTGGACAACGTGGATGACAGCTCACCCGCCAGCGGTGAATACGTTGCCGCTGCGCTGGCAGTAACGGTTGACCTGGAGCCGGGTGAGGAGCGCACGATTCCCTTTGCCTTGGCCTGGGATTTCCCAATCACCGAGTTCGGCTCCGGCACCCAGTGGTACAAACGGTACACCGCCTTCTACGGCAAAACCGGCCGTGAAGCGGCCACGATCGCCTCCGACGCGCTGGCCCGATATGCAGAATGGGATGCGGCGATCGAACAATGGCAGCAGCCCATACTGGACGACCCTGCGCGGCCGGAGTGGTACAAGACTGCGCTGTTCAACGAGCTCTACTACCTGGTGGACGGGGGCACGGTCTGGGAGAACGGGCAGGTGGGTGGAGACCCTCCAGCCGGCGACACCGGCCACTTCGCCTACCTGGAGACGTTCGACTATCTCTTCTACAACACCTTCGACGTGCACTTCTACGCCTCCTGTGCGCTGGTCCAGCTGTGGCCTGAGCTTCAGAAGCAGCTGATCCGGGACTTCGCGGCCACGGTTGACATTAGCGACCCCACGACGGTGCGCATCGGGGCCAGCGGCGCGCTGGTCGAGCGCAAGGTCGCAGGGGCGGTGCCCCACGACCTGGGATCACCGGAAGAGGACCCTTGGCTGCGCGTCAATGCCTACAACTGGCAGAACATCAACATCTGGAAGGACTTGAACAGCAAGTTCGTGCTGCAGCTGTGGCGCGACTACGTCTTCACCGGTGACGAGCAGCTTGTCCGCGATTGCTGGGGAGCCGTCGTACGGGCCCTCGACTATCTGCACGGCTTCGACCGGGACGGCGACGGGCTGCCGGAGCACGACGGCGTTCCCGACCAGACCTACGACACCTGGCCCATGACGGGCGCCAGCGCCTACGGCGGTAGTCTTTGGTTGGCGGCGCTTGAGGCAGCGGTTGAGATGGGGGAACTCGTCGGAGACGGGGATAGCGTCGCTCTCTACTCTGGCTGGCTGGCGGCCGGCAAGGTCTCCTTCGAGGAGCTGCTCTGGAACGGGGAGTACTACGACTACAACTCAGGTGCCTGTTCCTACAGGAACAGCATAATGGCGGACCAGCTTGCGGGCCAGTGGTACGCGGACGCAACCGGGCTGGAGCCAATCGCTCCCGGCGAGCACATCTCGTCGGCGTTGGAGAAGATCTACCGGTTCAACGTTCTCCAGTTCCAGGACGGGCAGATGGGCGCGGTCAACGGTATGCGCCCGGACGGCACGGTCGATACGTCGGGAGATCAGTCTCAGGAGGTGTGGACCGGCACGACCTACGCGCTGGCCGCCCTCATGCACCATCGAGGAATGACCGAGGAAGCCTGGGCTACGGCCTGGGGGATCTACAACGTCACCTACAACCGGGGCTACTGGTTCCGTACTCCGGAGGCATTCACCATTGACGGTGACTACAGGGCCAGCATGTACATGCGGCCCTTGAGCATATGGGCGATCGAGCATGCTCTGGAAGCAGGGACGCCGTAGCTGCAGCGATGGTACCAGGGCCGGAATGGCTGAGGCGGAACGCGTGTCGGCGGTGAGTCGTATGGCGCGGGTATCCGGCGCAGTGCTTGTCGTGAGGTCCCTATTCTGGTACAATCCCATCGAATGGACGCCCGAGCTATGTGCTTCAGACTTCCGTCTATCCTGATCGCCCTGCTGGCATTGGGCACGGTTCTGAGCGCCTGCGCCCAGTTGGGCGGCCCCACGGACACGCCGGCCCCACCCACTGCCACGCCGACTCCTACGGTGCTGCCCACCTGGACCCCCGTTCCCACGCCGGTCCCTGGTGCTCTGTACGTCGATGCCAGCCGAGGACTGGGTCCGATCAGCCCCTACGTCTACGGAACCAACTACGGCCCCTGGGTCATTGTTCCCTACGACTTGCTGCCGCAGGCGGAAGCTGCGGGAATTGAGTTCCTGCGCTACCCTGGGGGAGAGTGGGGAGACGAGAACGATCTGCAGGGGTACCAGATCGACCAGTTCATCGACCTGGCCCGCCGCATGGGGGCGGAGCCCAACATCTGCGTCCGCCTGGCCGGCGGCACTCCAGAGCAGGCGGCCCAGCTGGTACGATATGCCAACGTAGACAACGACTACGACGTCGTCTATTGGTCGATCGGTAACGAGCCGAACCTCTACGGAGATGAATACGGCACAGTGCAGCACAGCGCCGAATGGCGGGCCATCGCCGAGGCCATGCTGGAGGTCGATCCGGACATCCTGCTCATCGGTCCCAACGTCACCGGCTATACCGGTAACACTGCCACCGACCCGAAGGACGACGAGGGCCGCGATTGGATGCGCGAGTTCCTGCTGGCCAATGGAGATCTGGTCGACGTGGTGATGATTCACCGCTACCCCTTTCCAACGTCAATCACGGCCTCGCCCGCCACGGTCGATCAGCTGAGGCGCAATGCCCACGAATGGGATAGCATCATCCCCAACCTGCGCGGTCTGATCCGGGAGACGACCGGACGCGACATTCCGGTGGGCATAGGGGAGATCAACTCCCATTGGACCCATGTCTCCTATGGCGAGGCCACGCCGGATTCGTTCTACAACGCTATCTGGTGGGGAGACGTCCTCGGGCGCCTGATCCGCCAGCGCGTCGAGATCGTGGCCCATTTCATCCTCCAGAGCAGCGGCTCTCAGGGCGGGTGGGGGCTTCTATCCAGATTCGAGGTGCGGCCTTCCTACTACGTGTACCAGGTCTACAAGGAACTGGGGAGTGAGCTGGTCTACGCCTCGTCGGACGATCGGGACGTCTCTATCACAGCTGCGTTGCGCGAGGACGGTGCCTTGACGCTCGTCATCGTCAATCTGGGGTCCCAGGAGGCAGAGCAGACCCTGCTGTTGAGCGAAAGCACGCCGTCGGGGCCGGTCGAGGTGTGGCTGTTCGACGCGGACCACGAGTTCGAGAAGACGGGCGAGCTGGCGATCGCGAGCGGCGACACGATCTTGTTGCCTGTCCAGTCGATCACGCTTATGGTATTGCCCGGAGTGGAGTAGCGGGCCGCCACCTGCTCAGATTCGTACGCCAGCACGTGGGCAGCCTGCCTGACTGCGGCAGGCGCTGGTGAAACAGACCACGCTGGGACGCTTCCGGAGATCACCAAACTGACCTGCATAGAGGCCGGGGCGGCCGTATGCCGCATCACTGGCTGGGCGCCCGGCCTCAGGGCCGCGAGGCTTGCCCATCGGACGAGCAAGAGCCTCGGTTCCAGAGGGCGGAAGGGCGACGTGACGTGAAATCGACACGGGCGCTCAAGTGCAATAGAGTCTTGTTCTGGCTCTGCCGGTCGTCAGGGCTCGGCAAGAGCGAGGCCCGGACGGTGGGCCGGGGCGAGGACGAGGGCGGGTGCGGATGTGGTGGCTGTCGGGTGGCAGAGGCCCTGTCCGCGGTCATACAGCGGATAGCGGGAACGGCCGAGGCCGGTCAGCGAGGGCGGGGAGAGAGGCCGAACAGCGGCATGGATGGTAAGGAGGCCGGTGGTGATCCTGCCCTCAAGGCCGAGTGGACCGACACCGCTCTGATCGATGCCTGCCTCGCCGGTGACGAAGAGGCGTGGCGGGCACTCGTCGAGCGGTACAGCCGGCTGATCTATACGATTCCCCTGCGGTTTGGCTTCTCCCGGCCCGTCGCCGACGAGGTCTTCCAGGAGACGTGTTTGGTGCTGCTGGAGAAGCTGGACAGTGTGCGCAACCGGGAGCGGTTGAGCGCGTGGCTGGTGACCGTGACTCGCCGCGCCTGCATCCAGCGCTGGCGCCAACGGCGCTCGGTTCAGGAGGTCGGCCTGCTCGAGGCGGACGGCCCCCTTGATCAGGAGTTGGAGGATGACATCGTTCGCGTCGAGCGGCAGCATCTGCTGCGCCGCTCCTTGCAGCGACTGGGGCGTCGCTGCAAGCAGCTCATCGACGCCCTGTTCTATGAGACGCCGCGGCCCTCATACGAGGAGATAGCGGAGAGACTGGAGATGCCGGTGGGCAGCATCGGGCCCACGAGGGCACGCTGTCTGGATAAGCTGCGGCGGCAGCTCGCCCAGATGGAGAGAGAGCAGGCGCACGATGCCTGACTCCCCCGGCTGGCGCTGCTGCGGGCGCCCGACTGGCCAGGACGGCGCGGCATAGTACGTTGGTCCTACCCCTACTAATGGCGGTATTTTCCCGCTCCTCGCGGCCTCTGTATCATGGAAAAGAGGGCACGGAAGGCTCCTTAGGTCCGACGGGAGTTCCGCTGCTTGGCCTGGACTGGATGGCCGTAGAAAGCGCAGCTGAGGAGGGCCGAAGGGATCATGCCGTAGGCGGCGGCCGCAGCCGAGGCCCGTGCTGCGGGGTAGTCGCTCTAGATAGTGCCCACGGTGCCCGCCCAGAGCAGGCGAACGCAAGCGACCCATAAGAGAACAAGGTATTGCCGAGAGTCGGGTTGTCTTGTATACTGAAGAAGCAGGCAGAAGCGCCTGTCCGCGGCGGGCGGGGAACGGCCTCATGGTCTGAGGCCGGGCGCCGCCCCTTTCTGATTGGGCCCGAGAAGCGGGCCGGCAGGTGTAGGCGTAGCGGTGCTGTCGGAGTAGGCGCGATGTCTGGGGTGAGCCAATGGACCACGTGAGCTTTCAGAATCTAGTCGAATACGCCGAAGATGAGCTGGGAGCGAAGGAGAGAGGCGAGGTCGAATCACATGTTGCGGCCTGTTCGCGGTGCCAGGAGCAGTTAGGCGCGGTGCGCAGGATGCTGGAGGATCTGAGAGCCGGAGAGCTCTCATCGCCACCGCAAAGCGTGCTGGCCCGTGTCTGGTCCGCTTTCCGCCGCAAGAGGGCGCGGTCGGAGGGCAGGCTGCCCCTATTGGCAGCCCTGCGGTTCGACAGCCGGGCCAGGATGGCGCCGGCGGGCGTGCGCGGCGCGCCCCAGGAACAGCAGCTGCTCTTCTCGCAGGATCAGCTCGACCTCGATCTCCAGATCGTGAAGGACGTCGCAGCTGCCACGTTCTTCCTGCGTGGTCAGGTGCTGGATTGTGAGCCGCCGCCGGAAGGGCTTGAGGGGATAGAGGTGCGTCTTACCGACGAGACAGGGACAGAGAGGCGCAGGGTGACCGACGAGCTCGGTCGCTTCGCCTTTTCGGACCTCGGTGACGGCAGCTACTCGCTGCGGGTGGTCTTCGAGGATCACGACACGATAGTCGAGACCGTCGTCATCGAGGCTTGATCATACTGTTCGGGCTCCTGTGGCCGAGCCCGGACAACTTACGCAATCGGAGGGGTGTCGCTCTAGGTGGAGAGGGCGGCCTCTACCCGGTCTGCCAGGTGGCCGAAGAGGGCCTGGCTTCCTCTAAAGGCCGGGTATGGGGCTGCTTCGTGTCCATAGTGAGGCCGTTCCTGTTGGCAGGCTCCAATGGACGATAAAGTCCGGGCCCTCCTGTCGCTGGAGACCAGTGAAGCGCGCCGTTCCTGGCTGGAGCAGAACGCCCCGGTCAAGGATGGCGCGCTTCTGTCTGCTCTCAGGGACGAGGCGGAGCGGTGCCGGCTCGACGATCCGCATACGGCGCGCTCTCTTGCCGAGGCAGTAGCGGATGCGGCGCACGTTTGGGGCGATCCGGAGACACGGGCCGTCGGCATGCACATCGAGGCATATGTCTGCATGGCCCTGGATCAGCACCAGGCAGCGCTGGAGCTGTACGAAGGGGCAGCGGCGCTCTATCGCTCCCTGGGGATGGGGCTGGAGGCGGCTCACGTTGCTGTTGGCAAGCTTGCGACGATGATGTATCTGGGGGCCTATGAGAACGGTCTGGCTCTCGCGGAGTGGGCTTGTACCGCCTTCAGGGCGGCTGGTGACCAGCTGGCCCTGGGCAAGACGACGATGAACCAGGGCAGCATCCTGGCGAGATTGGGCCGCTTTGATGAGGCGCGCGCCAGGTATGCTGAGGCGCGGGGCATCCTTGCCAGCATTGGGGATTCGTCCCTCTTGGCGATGCTAAACGTGAACGACGCCAACGTATTGACCGAGCTGGACGACTTCCGGCAGGCTGGGCGCCTGTTCGAGCAGGCACGGGCCCACTTCGAAGCTGAGGAAATGGCCAGCGCCGTCGCCCAGGTGGACCAGAACCTCGGCTACCTGTACTTCGCTCAGGGCGACTACCAGCAGGCCCTGGCCACCTTCAACCGGGCCCGCCAGGAGTACCTCAACCTCGGCAGCAGGAGCGAGGTCGCCTACGTCGACCTGCACCGCAGCGACGTCTACCTGGCGCTCAACCTCTGGCAGGAGGCGGTCCAGCGGGCTCGTGAGGCGCGGCCCGTCTTCGAGGCGGCCGAAATGGCATGGGAGACGGGGCGGCTTTGGCTGAACGAAGCGGTGGCCATGGCCCGCACGGACGGAGGGCCAGCCCGCATCGACGCGCTCAACAGGGCGCGGGTCGTCTTCGAGCAGCAGCATAACGCTCTCTGGCTGGCGACGGTCGACCTGTACCAGGCGACTTTCGACTGGCGCCGGGGGCAGGTCATCCCGGCACAGGAAGCCGCCCTGCGGGCCCGCGCTGTGTTCGAGCGAGAAGGGCTGCGCAGCCGGGCAGCCCAATGCGAGATCGTGCTGGGGGAGATCAGGCTGGCGAAAGGGGATGCTAAGGGGGCGGCCGACCACTTCGCGCGAGGCCTGGCAGTGCTCGAGGGGGCAGACGTCCCGGCTGTGGCCTATGCCTGCCGCTATGGGCTGGCAAGGACGGAACAGGCGATGGGACGGGCGGAGAGAGCGCTGTTCCACTACCGTCAGGCAGTCGAGGACGTCGAGCGGCTGCAGGCCGCGATAGGCGCCGAGGACTACAAGATCGGATTCTTGAGTGACAAGCTGCGGGTCTACGAAGGGCTTGTCCTTCAATCGCTCGACCTGCGCACCGAAGAGGGCGTCCGAGAGGCATTCGAGACGGTGGAGCGGGCGAAGTCGCGCGCTCTGCTCGATGCACTCGCCGGCGAACCGCCGGCTCCGTCCAGCTCGCCAACCGAGACCGAGCTGACCCAGCAGATGGACCGGCTGAAGACGGAGCTGAACTGGTACTACACGCGATTGAACGAGCCGCGAGCAGAGGAGGACGGCCAGCCGGCGCAGCGCTTGCCGGAGCTGATCGACGCTATCACCAGCCGGGAGACGGAATTGAGGCAGCTCTTGGATCGATGGCGCTCTCCGGACCTGGCCACTGCGCCCAGCAATCCGGTCTGGACGGTCACGCCGGAGCAGGTTCAGGCCGTCCTGCCGAACGGTATGACGCTTCTGGAGTTCTACACCGCCGGCGAAGAGGTCATCGCCTTCGGGCTGACGCAGGACCGGCTGTGGACTCACAGGCTGCCTGGCTCTTCCGCCGAGATCAGCGATGCTTTGGCTGAGATGCGCTTTCAGATCAGCAAATTCAGCTACGATGAGTCGTATCGCGCCCGGCACGCAGAAGTGCTGCGGCAGGGAATGGACGATGCCCTGGGGCGGCTGTACGACTCACTGCTGTCGCCGATCGCTGCCCAGCTGGAGGGGGATACGCTGGTCGTCGTTCCCCACGGCGTCCTCCACTACGTACCCTTTCAGGCCCTGTACGACGGTGACCGATACC
This sequence comes from uncultured Anaerolineales bacterium, assembly GCA_964530325.1. Taxonomy (GTDB): domain Bacteria; phylum Chloroflexota; class Anaerolineae; order B4-G1; family B4-G1; genus CAZHAX01. Next base: position 297,794 of record CAZHAX010000002.1, read on the forward strand.
TTATTGATCACAAAACTGTATCCTATGCGCCCAGCGCAACGATTCTGCACCGGGCTCTCACCCGCGCCACGCCGACCAACGGTCGGCAGCCGTTGATGCTGGGCCTGTGCGATGAGACGATCCCCTACGCCCGTCGGGAGGTGGAGTTGATCTCCGAGGTATTCCCCGATGCCGATGTGCGTTTGGGCGATCGGGCGACGGTAGAGGGCCTGATGGAGAACGAGTCGCAGCCGGCTTTCCTTCATCTGTCAACGCACGCCACGTTCCGCGCCGACAACCCGCTCTTCTCCGCCGTCAAGCTCGCTGATGGCTGGGTCAGCGTCAACGACATTTACGGTATGGCCGGCTCGGCGCCTCTCGTAGTTCTGAGCGCCTGCGAGACCGGCAGGAGCCAGGTTACCGCGGGCGATGAGCTCGTCGGCCTGTGCCGGGGCTTTTTCCGCGCCGGTGCCCGATCGCTCGTCCTGAGCCTGTGGATGGTCGACGATACGGCGACCGCGGATCTGATGGGCCGATTCTACGAGGAGCTGCAGGCGGGCCAGCCTGTCAATCGCGCTTTGCGGGCCGCGCAGCTCGAGATCAAGTCCCGGCTGGGCCATCCTTACTACTGGGCTCCTTTTGTCATGACCGGAGACACCCGTACTCGCTTGCGGCCGTCTGTTACTCGTGCGGCGGCAGCCGGGCAGAGCAGATCGCGCCGAGCCGCTGGGCGCATCGCAGCTCCTGCTGGGGCGACGCGCGGTGGCACCAGGGAGGTGGTAGAGTCTCCCGTGCTTGCGTTCTAAACGTGGTCAACTCGGGGCGACGGCCTGGGCCGCCTGGACGCGTATCCGTTTGGCACGGGATGAAGGGACCTGATCGCGATTGTGGGCGCCGCATCGGCGGTGCCCTGAAGGCGTGGTGAGCTGGGCTTGATGGCGGCACGCTCGTGAGCGGCGGCGCCCTGCCCCGAGGGGGGCAGCGTTCTCTCCGCGATGTGGTTCAGCGCGGAGAGAAGTGGCGGAGCGCCGTGTCTGGGCGTGCGAGGAGGTGGAGTATGTCAGGCCACTCGAAGTATTGTCGAATCCGCTCGGTTCTCTCTCTCGCTGCCGCGGCGCTGCTGCTTGCCGGGGGCCTTCCCCTGGTCGCGTCTGCAGGCGACCCCGGTGTCATTGCCGGGGACGACTTCGAGAGCGGAGGCTGGAGCGGAGGAAGCGGCTGGGTGGGAGCGTGGAGCGCCGGCGGTGACGCCAGCGTAGCCAGTTCGGGCGCCGCGCACGGCGGCAGGTACCACCTGCGCCTGCGTAACAGCACAGGGCAGGCTTCGCGCGCCGCCAACCTGTCCGGCGCGACAGGCGCGCGCCTGCAGTTCTGGTGGAAGGCCTGCAGCCTGGAATACGGTGACCAGGCGATGGTGGAGGTGTATGACGGAACGTGGCACACGCTGCTCACGATCCGCGACGGCGACGACGACAACGCCTATCACAGCGCCGATCTCGATCTCTCCGCCTTGAGCTTTGTCAGCGACTTTCAGGTACGCGTGCGCAGCGCGATGAGTAGCTCCTTTGACGAGTTCTACGTCGACGACCTCAAGCTGCTGGGTGGGAGCGTAGCGCCACCTCCGGGTTCGACTCCAAAAGCCTCCTCCGTGCCGACGCCCGAATCCGGCGGGCCGTCTCTCGTCGTGTCCGTGGTGCCGGGGACGGACATCGCCCGGCTCGCCTCCGACCACGGGGCCACGCTGCGTGGCTTCGTGGCCGCGCTCTCGCTCTGCCTCCTGGAGGGGCCCGGCAATCTGGCTGACAGCCTGCGGATGGACGGGCGCGTCATCTCTGTCCAGGAGGACAAGGTGCTGGAGGGCCAGCCGCGCTACTTCTTCGCCGTTTCCGACCTGGATGCCCAACCGCGCTACTTCTTTGCAGTGGGCCAAGCGGGGCCCGACTACTACGAGCAATGGGCTGCAGCCAAGATCCGGGCTGAAGAGGCGCAGTCAGTGGCGAGGGGACAAGGGGTGACGGTGGCCGTACTGGATACCGGAATCGACCTGGACCACTCCCTCTTCTCAGGCCGGCTGGTGAACGGCTACGACTTCGTAGATGACGATGCGAACCCGAGCGAGGAGTTCGACGGCCTGGACAACGACGGCGATGGTGTGCTCGACGAAGGGACCGGCCACGGCTCCCATGCCGCAGGCGTTGTCCACCTGGTGGCCCCGGACGCTAAGATAATGCCGCTGCGCGTGCTCGATAGTGACGGCCAGGGCACCTACTTCGACGTGATCGAAGGTATCATCTACGCCGTCGACCACGGCGCAAAGGTGATCAGCCTGAGCGGTGCGGGAGCGGAGCACTCCGACGCGCTCCAGAGCGCCGTAGACTACGCCTGGAATCGTGGGGTCGTCTTCGTTGCCTCGGGCGGGCTGACCAACCTGTCCGCCATGGGCTATCCGGCCAAGTATGACCACGTGATTTCTGTTGGCGCCACCGATCAGAACGACAACGTGATGAACGACTTCGCCTGCTTTGGCAACGGCGATCCAAGCGCCTACGCCCCTGGGGTTGGCATCTACTCTGCGTACTTCACAGACCAGGCTGGTGTGGAGGCCTACGCCTGGTGGACGGGCAACTCGATGGCGGCGCCTTTCGTGTCTGGAGAAGCGGCGTTGATGCTCTCGACCGGCAGCTGCAACAAGGACTGCGTCTTCACCCGCGTGCCGCAGAACGTGCGTCCGGTGAACAACTGCTCCACTGCAGCCGGGAGGATCGACGTGTACGACGGGGCCGCTGACGCCGCTGGCGCGATCGAAGTCGATCTGAGAGTCCAGTACATGAACGGCGACCCTGGCAGGCCCACCAATCATCAGATCAAGCCCTTCTTGAAGATCGTCAACGACGGCAATACCGTGCCTCTATCCTCGTTGACCCTGCGCTACTGGTACACGGACGAGGGAGGAGGGTCGGGGCCGGGCTACGCCTGCGACTACGCGCTCGCCGGCTGCGCGAACGTGAGCGGCGCTCTATGCTACGCCGGCCCGTTCGTGGGTGCAGATCGGTATGCGCAGATCGGCTTCACGAGCGGCGCAGGTAAGCTGTTTGGCGGCGGCGACAGCGGCGAGATCCAGAACCGCATTCAGACGGAGGACTGGCTCTACTTCGTGGAGACCGACGACTGGTCCTACGATGGGGCGAAGACCTCCTACCAGGAGTGGGCGCGGGTAACGCTCTACTACGATGGCCAACTCGTGTGGGGCAGCGAGCCAGGCGGTTCCCCGCCGACACCGACCGCCACTCCGCGACCGGCTACGCCAACGCGTACTCCCACTAGAACGCCCACTAGCCCGCCGCCGACGTCCACGCCGACGCGCACCCCGACTCGAACGCCGACGCGCACGCCCACCCGCACGCCAACCAGTGTGCCGCCAGCTTCTACGCCCACGCGGACGCCGACCAGCGCCCCCCAGCCGACGGCGACCGCACCTGCAAGCGGCACGTCCTGCTCGGTCAGCTATGCGGTGCCGAACGACTGGGGCGCGGGGTTTACCGCCGAGGTACGGATCATAAACAACGGTGCGACGCCCATCGAGGGCTGGACGCTGACCTGGACCTTCCCCGGCAATCAGCGGATCGCCAACCTGTGGAACGGGACCTACTCGCAGTCCGACGCTTCGGTGGCGGTGTCCAACCTGAGCTGGAACAGCACCATTGGTGCGAATGGTGGTACCGTACTGTTCGGCTTCAACGCCCTGTACAATGGAGCGAACGAGTCGCCCACCGAATTCGCGCTCAACGGAGTTAGCTGCCAGTAGGAGCAACTCTGGCAGAGCGACTGGCCCAGAGCGGGGGGGGCGCAGCGCGCACGCCCCCCGCGTCGGTGTGTGTACGGCCCCCCCCCCAACACCCCCCCGGCCGGGTGGCGGGGGGGGCGCCACACCGGGCC
>CAZHAX010000002.1:301718-323815 GCA_964530325.1 uncultured Anaerolineales bacterium
TTTTGTACAAACTGTGGCTGTGCTACTGGCCCTGAGGGGGGCTAGCGCATCGCGCTCGCCCCGCTCTTCTGTCTGTGAACGGCCCCCGCTCGAACCCGCCCCGGCCGTCTTGCAGGGCGGGCCTCCTCTCCTGGCCAGAACTACCCTCGGCGCACTCACCAATCCGGCCTAGGTGGCCCGCCATCTCTAGGCGCTAGAGGTGGCCGCTGCGGGCGCCTCGACTATGGCCAGCGGGGTGTATTTCACGGCCGGTTTTCCACTCTGTCCACATGTGTTCAAAGTGTCGCATCTGGGCGGGGCGCTTGCTCATACGGCGTCTACCGCCCGGAGGGCGGTCGTCATGAGCACAGCCCTTCTGCCGGCTGGCATCCACTGCGCGATGATGCACTCCGCCCGGCAGGCGTGGGAGGGGGCTGGATAAGCAGTGTCGAGACGGGCCCTGGGTATACCCCGAAAGACGGCGGCATCAACCTCCTCGGAGCCGGACGCCACGTGGCCGGCCGGGCCTCTTGCACTGCGTACGTACACCTCCCGGACATAGGCGGCGGTGTGAGCGCCGCGCCTTGCCGCGAGCGCTTGGGCAATGCAAGTCGATGTGGGTACTCCCGGCAGACCACCAGGTCTGACATGTGCGGGGCGGCAGCTGCAGCCAGTCTGGCAACCTGGTATCAATGACCAGCTCCAGCTGGAAGCTGCGGACGGGGACGAGTGGCGGCTCGGCCTGGTTCGGTTTCAGGGCAGACTGCCGCGGATCGGATGCCGTACATCTTGTCTTCGCCCTGAACGGGAGGGCCTGGCAGCGGGCCAAAGAGGAGAGGGCCGGATCACTCGCGAACCTGAAGTGGTGAATGGAAGCGGCCGCCGGGCCAAGCCTGCCGAACGCTGTGCGGCTTGACGGCGTGGCCTGGAGGGACGCGGCCGCGGCAATCGTATCGGCAGCCATAGAGAATTGGAGGGAGATCATGAAGAGGCGCGTTGTGTCAAGGACGTGTGAGATCGTCGCGGCGGCGACTGTCTGCGTTTCGCTGCTGGCGGGGGTGTTTGCGCCAGTGCCGGTGGCGGCGCAGTACAACTACGGAAACGTGCTCAACATGGCCAGCTACTTCTTCTATTTCAACTACTCCGGCGACCTGCCTGCTGGCTACCCCGTCTCCTGGAGGGGAGACTCGGCGCTCAATGACAACCCCCCCGGCGGTTACTACGACGCCGGGGATCACGTCAAGTTCGGCCTGCCGCTCGCCTTCGCTATCACTACGCTATCGTGGGCAGGCTACGAGTACGGCCTGACCGGGGACATGCTGACCCAGATTCGCTGGGGGGCCGACTACATACAGAGGTCGGCGCAGAGCGGCGGCAGCATGATCTATCAGGTGGGCGATGCGGGGGCGGACCACGGCTACTGGGGCCCGCCTGAACAGATGACGATGAACCGCCCATCCTATACGTGCAGCCAGTGCTCCTGCGTTCAGGCGGGCAGCGCCGCTGCGCTTGCGGCGGCCACCGTCGTGGGCGCTGGCAACTACCTGAGCACGGCCCGAAGCCTCTACAGCGCGGCCGAGTCTGCCCAAAGCGACAGCGGCTACACGGCAGCCAACGGCTTCTACGACTCGTTCAGCGGCTTCTGGGACGAGCTGACCTGGGGTGCGATCTGGCTCTACCTGGCGACGGGTGAGCAGCAGTACCTGAACAAGGCGGAGACCTACGTTCAGAACCTGGGCACGCTCCAAGGGCAGACCGGCTGGGAGTACCAGTGGACCTACAGCTGGGACGACGCCCGGTACGGGGCGGTACTGAAGCTGGCCCAGCTCACCGGTAAGGGTGAGTACGTGGAGTGGGTGGAGCGGCAGCTCGACTGGTGGAGCAGAAGGGCACCGGCCGACGGGAGCAACATCCAGTACAGCAACGCCGGACTGCCCTGGCTAGATCAGTGGGGCGTGCTTCGATATGCCAACGCAGAGGCTTTCCTGGCCTTCCTGTGGGCGGACACGTCGAACGTCGGCGACACCGCCAAGAAGTCGGCCTACCGGTCCTTTGCCCAGGACGTGGTCGACTATACGCTGGGTGACAACCCGCGGGGCAGCTACGTCGTCGGTTTCGGAAGCAATCCACCACGCTGCCCGCACCACCGGGCGGCATCGCCGAACCAGGAGTGCCCGGCGCTGCACGAGCTGACAGGAGCGCTCGTCGGCGGGCCTGACCAGAGCGACAACTTCAATGATCAGACCATGAACTACACCCAGACGGAGGTGGCGATCGACTACAACGCTGCTCTAGTGGCCAGCCTCTCTGCGCTGGCCGGGCCGAAGGAGCCGCCCGAGTACGACATACCGACACCCACTCCCACCCCCATTCCTCCGACACCCGTCCCTCCGGGGAACGGGAATGGTCTAACAGGTGAGTACTACACCACCTCGAGCCTGTCCAACCTGGCGCTGACCAGAGTGGACCCCACGGTCGACTTCGACTGGGGCGGAGGATCACCCCATTCCTCGATACCGTCTGACCAGTTCTCCGTCCGCTGGACCGGGCAGGTGGAGCCGCGCTACTCCGCAACCTACACCTTCCACATCATCATGGACGACGGCGCGCGGCTGTGGGTGAACAACCAGCAGATCATCAACGAATGGAGCGACTCGGCGGCCAGGGAGGTGACCGGCAACACCAATCTCGCTGGCGGGCAGAGGTATGCCATCAGGCTCGAGTACTACGAGAACGGCGGTGATGCGTCCGTCGAGCTCTATTGGTCCTGTCCCTGGGTGGCTATGGAGATAGTCCCCCAGGCTCAGCTCTTCACCTCCGACGTACCAACGCCTACAGCCGGCCCGACGCCAACTGTCGGGCCAGGCACTCCTACGCCCACACCGCCTGAGACGCCCATCTACAAGGATCCGAACGCCCCCATCCCGGACAGGGTCAACGACCTGCTCTCCCGGATGACGCTGGACGAGAAGATCGGGCAGATGACGATGCCGGACCGCTCCGGCGTCTCCTCCGGCGACGTCGCCAGCTACTACCTGGGCGCCGTGCTGAGCGGAGGCGGGTCGGTGCCAAGCTCCAACACGCCGCAGGGCTGGGCGGACATGATCGATGGATTCCAGAACGGAGCCATGTCCACCCGTCTCCAGATCCCTATCCTGTACGGGACGGACGCGGTGCACGGCCACGGCAACGTCTATGGCGCCACTGTCTTCCCCCACAACATCGGCCTTGGATGCACCGGTGACGCGCAGCTGCTGCGCAACATCGGGCAGATAGTGGCCAGGGAGATGTCCTCGACAGGCGTGAGCTGGAACTTCGCTCCCTGCGTGGCGGTTGCCCGCGACGAGCGCTGGAGCCGGACCTTCGAGTCGATGGGCGAGGATCCAGACGCGGTGGTGCCGCTCGCCGGGCCCTACATCGAGGGTATGCAGGGTTCGACGATGGGCGGCGCCAACGTGGTGGCCACTGCCAAGCACTACGTGGGCGATGGTGGCACCACCTACGGGACTGGCAGCCCCCTGCTTGACCAAGGAGACACTCAGGTCAGCGAGGCGACGCTGCGGGCGCTACACCTACCGCCATACGAGGCTGCGGTGGACTCCGGAGTGGGCGCCGTGATGATCTCCTTCAGCAGGTGGAATGGTGACGAGATGCACGGACATCAGTATCTCATCTCCGATGTGCTGAAGGGTGAGCTGAGGTTCGATGGCTTCGTGGTTTCGGACTGGAACGGCATCGACGATCTGAGCGGCGACTACCGGGTCGCCGTCAGGGAGTCCGTGAACGCGGGCATCGACATGTTCATGGTTCCCGACAGGTGGCAGGAGTTCATCAGCAATCTGAGGAGCCTGGTCAACAGCGGTGAGGTATCCCAATCACGGATCGACGACGCTGTCCGCAGGATCCTGACCATCAAGTTCACCGCCGGGCTGTTCGAGGACCCCTACACGGACAGAAGCCTTACGAACGACGGCACCTTCGGATCGAGCCAGCATCGGGCTGTGGCGCGCGAGGCGGTGCGCAAGTCGCTGGTGCTGCTCAAGAACGAGGGAGTCCTGCCGCTGGCCAGCAATGCGGATATCTTCGTCGCCGGCAAGAACGCCGATGACATCGGTAATCAGTGCGGCGGGTGGACGATCAGCTGGCAAGGTCAGAGCGGCGACGTCACCCCGGGAACGACGATCCTGGACGGAATCCGGAGTGCTACTAGTGGCAACGTGACCTTCAACCAGAACGGAAGCGGCGCCGCTGGATACGACGTGGCGATCGTCGTGATCGGCGAGACGCCCTACTCCGAGGGGAACGACAGCAGCACGCTGGCGCTCGATTCCACAGACATCAACACGCTTAACAACGTCTACAGCGCCGGCATACCCGTTGTCGTGATCATGGTCTCAGGCAGGCCGCTGATCGTGACGGACCAGATCGGCAACTGGGACGCATTCGTGGCTGGCTGGTTGCCTGGGACGGAGGGAGACGGTGTAGCTGAGGTCCTCTTCGGCGACTACGACTTCACCGGCAAGCTCTCCTTCACGTGGCCCAGCTCGGTCAGCCAGCTCCCACTGAACGTGGGCGACAGCCCCTACAACCCGCTCTTCGACTACGGCTTCGGCCTGAGCTACGGCGCGATACCCACGCCGACGCCGACTGCCGTCGCGACCCCGACGCGGACGCCGACACGTACGCCCACACGGACGCCGACGCGTACACCCACTGGGCAGCCAACGGCCACGCCCACACGGACGCCGACGCGTACTCCCACTGGGCAGCCAACGGCCACGCCGACGCGGACGCCGACACCATCTGACTGCCTGGCAGACGGTGCCAGGTGTACCTCGAACAGCCAATGCTGCTCCGGCGTCTGTGGTGGCTCGTGGTGGAGAAGGACGTGCCAGCCGTCAACGCAGCCAACGCCGACGCGTACGCCGACAAGGACGCCTACACCGCCGCCTGGCCCCACCGCGACGCCGACGCGCACGCCGACGAGGACGCCGACTTCACCGCCTGGGCCAACCGCGACACCCACACGGACGCCTACATCGCCGCCCGGGCCGACGTCGACGCCGACGCGTACACCCACCCAGCCGCCAGCGCAGCCGTGCAGTCCAGCGACCGCGCAGAGCCTGCCCTTCACGTACAACGGGTCGGGCCGGCACTGCTGGGTGTTCAGTGCCGCCCCCGCCTACATCAACTCCTGGAATCTGAACCTGCTGGAGGTGAACGGGGTCGACTTCACGAACAAGTGGGCTTCTGCAGCCCAGCTGCCGGCTGCCATCGGCGGGCAGTACTACGTCGAGTACGACGGCAGCTGGCCGTGGAGTCACTTCGAGGCGGCCAGCCAGTGAGTACCTGCCCGCTGTAGTGCATGGTAGTGGCAGTCGCCAAAAGGAGTGTAGAAGAGCAAGGGCGGGCGTGGACCGCCGTGGTTCCACGCCCGCCCGGACCTGAGCAGGCACAGCAGGGATAACCGGATAGCGACCCGACAGGTATGGGCCGCCGGGGCCCGGCACCGGGTCGGGGGAGGGGGTGGTCAGGCAAGGCAATAGTAGAAGGGAGGGGACTCAGTGAGTAGTGGCCTTGTGCTACCCTGCACAGGCGCAACGACAGGACGTTTCGAGAAGAGGAGAGAGGAATGAGACGGCAACGCTTGGTCTATCTAGGAGTGGTAGTCGCGCTGGTGCTGGCTCTGGTGCCAGCTCAGATCGCGCTGGCGGTCGAGGTGTGCGGGCAGTACGATACCATCTCGACGATGAGCGGGCAGTACATCGTCCAGAACAACGTCTGGGGGGCCAGCACGCGCCAGTGCATCGAGGTCACGAACACTAACTCGAACGCCTTCACCGTGTCCGTGTCCGAGCACAACCAGGGCTCGGTGGCTTCCTACCCGTCGGTCTACAAGGGCTGCCACTGGGGCAACTGCACCAGCAATAGTGGGATGCCGATACAGGTGAGCCAGCTGAGCAGCGCTAGCTTCAGTTGGAGTGCGAGCCCGGTGTCCTCCGGAACGTGGAACGTGGCGATGGAGGCCTGGCTGAGCCCGTCGACAGACTCCAGCGGAGGCTACGATGGTGGCGCCGAGCTGATGATCTGGCTTACCTGGCAGGGCATGCAGCCGGCCGGTTCGCAGATCGCCACGGCCAACATCGGGGGCGTCAGCTACGAGGTGTGGTACTCCCAGATGGGCTGGAACTACATCGCCTACCGGCCGACGAGCCAGCGCACGTCGACCAGCGGCAATCTGAGGGACTACATCAACGACGCCATGTCGCGCGGCTACATCCAGAGCAGCTGGTATCTGCACGACTTCGAGGCGGGGACGGAGATCATGTCTGGCGGCCAGGGGTTCAGGTCGAACTCCTTCTCGTTCTCCGTGAGCGGAGGCGGAGGAGGAGCGACGCCGACGCGGACGCCGACGTCGCCTGCAGGGGCAACGCCGACGCGCACGCCTACCCGCACGCCGACGTCACCGCCAGGGGCGACGCCGACCCGGACACCCACGCAGCCAGCGGCAGGGCAGCCGTGCAGTCCGGCGATCTCCAGGAGCCTGCCGTTCAGCCAGAATGGGTCAGGCACGTACTGCTGGAGCGTCAACCAGGCTCCCCGGTACATCAACTCCTGGAACCTGTCCACACTGCAGGTAAACGGGGTTGACTTCACCAACCACTGGGCGGGCGCCTCCGATCTGCCGGCGCCGATCAGCGGCCTGTACTACATCTACTACGTGGGCAACTACGGCTGGAGCCACTTCGAGGCGGCGGAAGGGACGACCCCGCCGCAGGCGACGCCTACCGCGCCGCCGCAGGCCACGCCGACCCGGACGCCGACATCGCCGCCAGGTGCTACGCCTACTCGGACGCCCACGCGGACGCGGACTCCTACCTCTCCGCCACAGGCTACGCCAACTCGGACGCCGACGACGGCCGCGGGCGGCGGCTGTTCTGTGGCCTACAACGTCCGCAATGACTGGGGCGCCGGGATGACCGTCGACATGACGATCACCAACAATGGCTCGTCGACGATCAGCGGCTGGACGCTGACCTGGACGTTCCCGGGCAACCAGCAGATCTCGAATCTGTGGGGCGGGAGCTACACCCAGTCTGGGAGCTCGGTATCGGTGACGAGCTCGAGCTGGAATCCGACGATAGGGGCGAATGGCGGGACGACCTGGTTCGGCTTCAACGCTAACTACAGCGGGAGCAACAGCGTACCGACCGACTTCGCTTTGAACGGAACGGCTTGCCAGTAGTCGCACCGCTGCACTAGCAATGCAGCAGGCCTTGGGTGGGGGTGGACAGCGACCACCCCCACCCAAAGGCGTGTGTCTCCTGCCGAGCGACTGTATTAAGCGGTCGCTATTCGCCTCTGTACTCATGCCCTTGATACACCCTGTGCCGCCGTGGCCCTGGCGGCGCTCATCGTGCACACCCGGCCTGTCCGGGTGCGTTTCCTTTTGGAACAAACCTGCCCCTGCGGGCTTGAGCGAGGAGGTGGTGCTTGAGCAACTAAGGGCGGACGTTCGGTCTCGGAAGCTGTGCCGGGCCGGCCCGTGGGGCCGGCAAGGCACGTGTGACTTGCGAATGGAGGAGCAAGTGCGATGAAACGCTCGCGTTTTGTATCCCGGTTGATGGTCGCAGGCGTGGTGCTGGCGCTGGCCGCCACCAGTGTGCTGGCGGCGAACGTCAGTGTGACCGCGACTCCCTCTAATCGATACCCGTCTGCTAATATCGACTCGGACAATGACGGTCAGACCAACTACATCATGGAGCCCAACCTGTGGAACGTTACCTCCGGCAGCGGCTCGGTAACGATGAGTTGGACGGACTCGGGTGGACTCTCGGTAGATATCAACCTGTCCAACATCACCCAGGAAGACCCCAATGGCTGGGTTCACGCCTACCCGGAGATCTGGTATGGCGCGAAGCCCTGGAACACGCTCGGACCGGTCAACGAGGGCTGCATCAATCTGCCTCAGCGACTGGGGTCGATGAACGACATCCGGACGGTCGTCAGCTACAACGTCACCAGGACGGATCAGTACTACAACTTCCCGCTCGAGACGTGGCTGACCAGAGATACCGGCCGGGGAGAGCAGGCGATCCAGAGCGATGAGATCGAGCTGATGATCTGGCTCGACGGCCAAGGCCTGCAGGGGGCCGGTGGAGTGGTTGGCTCCTTCAGCTCTGGCGGCCGGAGCTACAACGTCTACCGCTCCGGCGCCGTGGGCAATGGGAGCTGGGAGTACTTCGCTTTCGTACCTACGTCTCCTCAGCGCTCGGGGACTGTGACCGTGCAGTGGGGGCCGTTCATCGAGGCAGCCAGGAGCTACTCCGACCGGCCCAGCTGGGAGAATCTCTACTTCACGGCCGTTGAGGTCGGGACCGAGTTCGGCGCGCCCTCGTACCTGCAGACAAGTCTGGCCTGGACGCTGTCCCGGTTCGACATCGAGTGCCTGAGCACGCCGATGCTGGGCGGCGGCACGCAGCCAACGCCAACGACCCCACCTGGACAGCCGACGCCGACGCGCACGCCGACGACGCAGCCCGGGCAGCCGACCCCGACGCGCACCCCCACATCGGTGCCGTCTGGTCAGGCCTGCAGCCCGGCGACCTCGAGGAGCCTGCCGTTCAGCCAGGATGGGTCGGGCACGTACTGCTGGAGCGTCAACCAGGCTCCGAGCTACATCAACTCCTGGAACATGGCCACGCTGCAGGTGAACGGGGTCGACTTCACCAACCGCTGGGCAAGTGCCTCCCAGCTGCCGGCTCCCATCAACGGCCAGTACTACATCTACTACGTGGGCAACTACCCTTGGAGCCACTTCGAGGCGGCAGCAGGAACAACGGTGCCTACGCCAACCAGCGCGCCCGGCGCGACTCCGACGCGCACCCCCACTACCCCGCCCTCACAGCCAACGCCGACGCGCACTGCCACCGCTACGCCATCCGGGTGTCTGCCGTCTGGTGCGAGGTGTACCTCCAACAGCCAGTGCTGCTCGGGTGTCTGCTCTGGTTGGTGGCGGAGGACGTGTCGGTAGACAGCCAGTTGCGGTTTCAACGCGTCGTGCGGTGGACCGGACGCCGTACCCACCAACTTCGCGGTGGACGGCAAGGCGGGCCAGTAGGGTAGCGCCTCGGCGTTGCCCCAAGGCTGCGGAAGCCGCAAAGGAAAGCGCGGGGCCGACCGGCCCCGCGCTTTCTGGTGCAGACTGGGGACATCCTGCCTTCCGCCCAGCCTGTGACTTGTATCCTGCGACGAGCGTACCTATCGGCCTCCCTGCCCGTTGCCCTGGCCACCGGGCCCGCCAGGTCCCTGTCCTCCGTTTCCCTGCGAGGGATCGTTGGACGGCGCGTCAGGCGGGTTGACGTCATCCGGCTGCCCCTCGCGGTCCTGATGGCGCTCGCGGAAGGTCTCCGGGTCGCCAATACCCTCCGCAGCCTGCTGCTGCGCGGGACGCTGGACCGCTTTTCCGAGACAAGGGCTCCGCAGGCGGCGGCGGCCATGGCCTACTACGCTGTCTTCTCGCTCTTCCCGTTGATGCTGGTCCTGGTGGCCGTGCTGGGCTACATGCTGCCGGACGACGAGGCGCTGCGCCAGGCGGCCGACTTCGTCGGTCTGGCCGTGCCGGTGTCGCGCGAGCTGATCGAGCAGAACCTGAGGGCGGTGCAGCAGCTCCGCGGGCCGGTCACGCTCGTTGGCCTGGGGGCGCTGCTGTGGTCTGCGAGCGGAGTGTTCAGCGTGCTGGCCCGCAAACTCAATCTGGCCTGGCCGGGGTCGGCGCCGCGCAGCGCCGTTGGCAGGCGGGCGTTGGGAATCGGTATGGTAGCCATCCTCTTCGTGCTTCTCGTCCTGGCCGTGACCTTGAGCGCGGTCGTCGACGTGTTGCAGCGCATTGAGGAGCCGACGGGCCTGCTGGCGGGCGGCAGCGTGGTCTGGGAGGTCCTGTCCCGGGTGGTGCCCTGGCTGATAGCCCTGCTGCTGTTCCTCGGCCTCTATCGCTGGGTGCCGAACGCCGAAGTGGGGTGGCGGGCGGCCTTGTGGGGCGCACTCGTCGCCGCTGTCGCAGGGGACGTCGTGAAGAACGTCTTCGTCTGGTATGTCAGCAGTGAGCTATCCCGGTACCAACTCGTCTACGGGTAGACGGGGGCGATCGTGGCGCTGATGATCTGGTTCTACTTGAGCAGCTGGATCACCCTGTTCGGCGCTCACCTGACGGCGGGAATACGGGCTGTGTCGCCGCCCGGGCCGCGGGGGCGAGCGGGATGCGCGTGCGACGAGCGCCCAGGTCTTCGGGCGACAGCCCGTCGGCGCCGCCGTTTCGCTCCACCGTGCGGATTGGCGCGAGTGAGATCGGTCCGCTCAATGATCCCCCCCTGGGTTGCTGTTCTATCGCGAGCAGATCTCCCGCCAGAAACTCGCTGCCGCTATTCCGGACAGAACGTGCACATCCGGGTACGTCATCCGGTGCCCACGCCCCGCTGTCCAGCGGCGGCTGTTCAGCTCCTCCGCTTGCGCAGCTGGTCCAGCATGATGGCCACAACGATGACCAGCCCCGATACCGCCTGCAGCCAGTAGGCGGGGACCTTTACCAGTACCAAGCCGTTGCGCAGTACCTGCATGACGGCTGAGCCAATGAGCACGCCAAGGATGGTTCCCTCACCTCCCGCGAAACTTGTGCCTCCCACCACGGCTGCGGCGATGACGTCCAACTCGTACCCCGCCGCGGCTGTCGGTGCCGCTACTCCCAGGCGGGCGGTCATAAGCACCCCGCCGATCGCGGAGAGGAGGCCGCAGAGGGAGTAGACCATCACCTTGACGCGCCCGGTGTTGATGCCCGAAAGCGCCGTGGCAGTCTCGTTGCCACCCACGGCATAGATGCGGTAGCCCCATTTCGTGCGCGAGAGGAAGAGCGACGTGATCAGGGCAAGGGCGAGCACGAAAATGAGCGGCAGAGGTACTCCGAGACTGCCAATCGGAATGTCGTACTGGCCCAGATTGCGGAAGGACTGCGGCAGCTCTCGCACCGGCCAGCCGCCCGTCAGACCGTAGCATAGGCCCCGCGCCATTAGGTAGGTGCCCAGCGTGGCGATGAAGGGGGGCAGCCTGCCCTTCGTGATCATCAGCCCGTTCAGCAGGCCCACGACGAGCCCTGTCAGTAGCCCGCCCGCCACCGCCACGGGGACGCTGACATGTTGGCTCAATAGCATCGCGCTGGCCAGTCCGGATAGCCCCATCACTGAGCCGACTGAGAGATCAACGCCTTGCGTGATGATGACCATGGACTGCCCGAAGGCACTGATGGCGATCCACGAGAAAGCCCGCAGGATGTTGAATATGTTGGTGCTGGTGAGGAAGGTGTCCGTGTACAACGACAGGAAGGTCACCAGGACGAGCAGGATGACGAGCACGCCGAACTCCTGCCGGCCGACGACGGCCCGCCAGTTGATCCTGCGAATTCGCCCCCGCACCCCGGTGCCCGCTACCGGTGCCTGTTCCCCACTGGTCATTCCTATGCTCCCTTCGGTGTTGAGTTGGCGATGGTGTTGCTCGTCTCACCGCTGGCGCAAGCCATTATGCTCTCCTGGGTCGCCTCGTCTCGCTCCAGGATGGCGGCAACGCGCCCCTCTGCCATCACCAGGATGCGATCGCTCATCCCCAGTATCTCCGGCAGTTCCGACGAGATCAGGATTATGCCCATGCCGGACTGCGCCAACTGGCTCATCAGGGCGTGCACCTCGGCTTTCGCCCCCACGTCGATCCCCCGTGTCGGCTCGTCCATGATCAGGATCTCGGGCTGCGAGGCCAGCCACTTGGCGAGAACGACCTTCTGCTGATTGCCGCCCGAGAGGTACATAGCTTTCTGCTGCAGGTCAGGGGTGCGGATGTTCAGTCTGTCCACATACTGCTGAGCTGTGTGACGAACGCCGTGCCGATCCACCCATCCTGCCCGACAGTAGTCGTCGAGGGTGGGTAGGACGACGTTCTCCTGCACCGGCAGCCCGAGCACGAGCCCCTGCGTGGTGCGGTCCTCGGGCACAAACCCGATGGCAGCCTTCACTGCGTCCTGGGGCGAGTCGATGCGAACCGGATTCCCATCGATGTAGATGGTGCCGGAGTCGATCCGATCGACGCCGAAGAGCAGGCGAGCTGTCTCGGTGCGACCTGCGCCCACGAGCCCGGCGAAGCCGAGGATCTCCCCTCGCCGCAGGGTGAAGCTCACATCCTCCACCACTCCCTGCCGCGTCAGCCCCCGCACGTCCAGAAGAGGCTCACCTATCTCAGCCTTCTCCTTTTGGAACAAGTCGGCCAGCTCCCGACCGACCATCAGGCGAATGATGCTCTCCTGCGTGGCCTCGCCGATCGGCATGCCGCCTGCCCGCCGCCCGTCACGCAGCACCACTACTCGATCGGCAGTCCGAAAGACCTCTTCCAGGCGATGCGAGATGAAGACGACGGCAATCCCTCGCTCCTTCAGTGTGCTGATGATCTCAAAGAGCATCTCCACTTCGTCCTCGCCCAGAGCCGACGTGGGCTCGTCCATTACGATGATGCGGGCGTCCACCGCCAGGGCCTTGGCCACCTCCACCATCTGCTGCTCGGCGACGGAAAGATCACGGATCAGAGCCTTGGCAGGCACGCGCGCGCCGAGGCGATCGAGGTGTCCGCGCGCCTCCTTCTCCATCCGGCGGCGGTCCACGAAGTTCAACAAGCCCCCCAGCCCTCTCTGCCGGGGCTCGCGGGCTATGAATATGTTCGCCGCCACACTCTGGTTTGGAGTAAGATTGAATTCTTGATAGATGATTGCGATGCCCGATTGCTGGGCATGATGCGGACTCTCAATCTCGGTCTCCTGACCGTTCAGGAAGATGCGCCCTGCATCCCTGCGGTAGGCGCCGCAGAGGATCTTCATCAGGGTAGACTTCCCCGCGCCGTTCTCGCCTACCAGAGCCACCACCTCACCGGTCGCCACTTCGAAGTCCACGCCATCCAGCGCCTGCACTCCGGGGAACGCTTTGGAGATACCTTCCATGCGCAGAGCTATCTTCTTCTCAGCCAACTAGCTCCTCCTTGCCACCGGTGATCCGCCCGGATTGTACGCCAGGTCCATTACCGCCACAAGCAGTGGCGAAGCTTGGGGTCATCGGCAGTCGACCGGTTGGCGAGAGACACAGGGTCTCTCGCCAACCTTGCCGACTGACCCGCAGTACCCGCTAGTTCAGGCAGTCGTACGGATCGGGTAGATTCTGGGTGAAGTCACTGTTGGCCCACATCTCGGCCATGACATCTACGTTGCACTCGGTGACGATGTCCATTCCGGAGTCGGTCCAGTCGTCGTAGGTGGTGCCGTCGACGATGTAGTCGTAGATCATCTGCACGGTGTCGTAGCCCCAGCCCCAGTACTTCTGGCCCACGAGACCCTGCAAGTAGCCGTCCTGCAGGAACTCGAGCTGCACGGGCAGCGTGTCGAAGGCGATTGTGGTCAGCCCGCCGTTCAGCGCCGCGTCTTCCCAGAGGGGCATCGAACCCCGCTCGGCAAAGAGGGGCCACAGGCCCACCAAGAACCATCCATCGAGGTCCGGATACGCCTGCATCGTCTCCTCGATCACCTGCACGCCGAGGTTGATATCGTCGTTGCAGTAGACCGTGGTGACGATCTCGATGCCGGCGTAGTCAGCTACGCCGTCCTGGAAGCCGCGGATACGCTCCTCCAGGTTGAAGGCGCCGGGCACGCCGGTCAGCAGTGCTACGTCTCCTTCCTCACCCATGAACTTCACCAACAGCTCGGCGGCCGCTACACCACCCTCGTAGTTGTCTACTCCCAGGTAGGTGAAGCGATCGCTGTCGGGCGAGTCCGAGTCCCACGTCATCACGGGGATGCCGGCGGCCACTGCTTTGTTGATCGCATCCTCGCAGCCCGTGGGATCGTTGCAGGAGATGCCGATGGCGTCCACGCCGGTGGCGATCACATCCTCCACCACGCGAGCCTGCTCCGCCATATCGGAGGCCACGGAGCCGATGTAGTTGATCTCAACGTCGATGGGACCGGCTGCAGTCAGCTCCTGGGCCTTCAGGAAGGCCCCGTCCCGACCGATCTCGAACACCGGGTTGTTGAGCGCCTTCGGAATCCAGGCGATCGTGAGTTCTTCGATCAGGCAGTCGTACGGATCGGGCAGATCCTGGGTGAAGTCACTGTTGGCCCACATCTCGGCCATGACATCTACGTTGCACTCGGTGACGATGTCCATTCCGGAGTCGGTCCAGTCGTCGTAGGTGGTGCCGTCGACGATGTAGTCGTAGATCATCTGCACGGTGTCGTAGCCCCAGCCCCAGTACTTCTGGCCCACGAGACCCTGCAAGTAGCCGTCCTGCAGGAACTCGAGCTGCACGGGCAGCGTGTCGAAGGCGATTGTGGTCAGCCCGCCGTTCAGCGCCGCGTCTTCCCAGAGGGGCATCGAACCCCGCTCGGCAAAGAGGGGCCACAGGCCCACCAAGAACCATCCATCGAGGTCCGGATACGCCTGCATCGTCTCCTCGATCACCTGCACGCCGAGGTTGATATCGTCGTTGCAGTAGACCGTGGTGACGATCTCGATGCCGGCGTAGTCAGCTACGCCGTCCTGGAAGCCGCGGATACGCTCCTCCAGGTTGAAGGCGCCGGGCACGCCGGTCAGCAGTGCTACGTCTCCTTCCTCACCCATGAACTTCACCAACAGCTCGGCGGCCGCTACACCACCCTCGTAGTTGTCTACTCCCAGGTAGGTGAAGCGATCGCTGTCGGGCGAGTCCGAGTCCCACGTCATCACGGGGATGCCGGCGGCCACTGCTTTGTTGATCGCATCCTCGCAGCCCGTGGGATCGTTGCAGGAGATGCCGATGGCGTCCACGCCGGTGGCGATCACATCCTCCACCACGCGAGCCTGCTCCGCCATATCGGAGGCCACGGAGCCGATGTAGTTGATCTCAACGTCGATGGGACCGGCTGCAGTCAGCTCCTGGGCCTTCAGGAAGGCCCCGTCCCGACCGATCTCGAACACCGGGTTGTTGAGCGCCTTCGGAATCCAGGCGATCGTGATCTCGTCGGGAGTGGTGGTTGGTGTCTTGGACTGGCAGGCAGGCAGGAGCATGGCTGCCAACGCCATCGCTCCGATCAGACTTCTCAAGCGGCTGTTCATTACTCATCCTCCTCACAGCTAGACTATTGACCATCTTCGAAACGTCATCGTGGCTCAACCACGCGTTGAAAGGGCACGCTACATGGCCACCTCCTTGTCGCCAATAGGCAAAAAGTCAGTCCGGCAGAGCTCTACTCATCCGCCAGCTTGAACTCTGCCGGGCTCACAGGCAAACATGTCTCAAAGCGCCGGTACAGTATAGCAGCAACACCGTCGTCTTGCATCAGCTTGTCCCCCGAAACGCATATGGGATTGCCCCTATCCTGTGCAGGGGATTGCTCCTGCCTCCTGCGGCCGAAGACGATAGGCAACGTGCGACAACGATGCTATAATGACATCATGAGCAAGGCGACTGTCCTTCTGGCAGACGATCATGCCGTTGTCCGCGCTGGTATTCGCAAGGCACTGGAGGAGTTGTCTAACCTGCAGATCGTCGGGGAAGTGGGAGATGGCCCGGCCGTCGTCGCTGCCTTGGCCGAGGCACAACCCGATTGCCTGCTGATAGACGTGACCATGCCGGACTTCGAACCTATCACTGCCATCCGCCAAATCCGCACGCTCTACCCCGACATGCGCATCCTGGTCGTCAGTGCCTACGATGACGACGTATACGTGCAGGGTCTCCTGGGGGCCGGCGTTGATGGCTATCATCTGAAGGACCAGCCTCTCAGCGATCTGAGACTGGCGGTGCAGCGTGTGCTGGCCGGCGAGAGATGGATCTCCGGTCCTTTGGTCGGCAAGCTCGTCGGCTACACGGAGCTGTCTTCCTCTTCTTCCTCACTGACAACACGTCAGCGTGACATCCTGCGCTTGCTGCAGCAGGGTCGCGACAACCAGACCATTGCCCGGGAGTTGGACTTGAGCGTAAAGACGGTCGAGAACCATCTCACTCGCATCTACCGGCAGCTCGACGTCCAAAGCCGATTGGAGGCAGTCAACTACCTGATTCGGCATCCAGAGGTGCTCGCTCTTTCGGGACAGGCCGCGGTACTGGCTGCTTCCTCGGCCGCCGAGGCGCCTGTCAAAGAGAGTGTGACCGTGCTGCTGGTGGATGACAGCACTCGCTATCGCCGCCAATTGCGGCGCACAATCGGGAAGGTGTGCCCTCGGGCTGTGATACACGAAGCCGGGAATATCGGGGAAGCGGTACGACTGACCGAGTCTGTTGCGCCCCAATTGGCGCTCGTCGACGTGGTTCTGGGCAACGAGGACGGCATTCGCTGCACGCGGCGCATCAAGGCACAGTCGCCGCTATCTCGCGTCGTCCTTATCAGTGCCTACCCCGACCGCGAGTTCCATCGACAAGGTCTCGAGGCGGGCGCTGTCGCATTTGTCGACAAGAGAGACCTGGACGCGACCGCTCTGCGCCAGATCATAGACGACACCGTAGCGTAGGACCAAGGCTACTTGTTGGGCCAAGTCTCGTCCAGTGAACGATAGGGCGGTCGTCTCATCAGAGGCCAGGGAGAAGCCGGGCCTCCTTAGATCATTGAGAGGAGCCTGGCGCACTCTTATTGGGCGCTACGAGACCGTGGCGCTTGTCTGCCTGCTGGTGATCAGCACCTTCCTGGCCTTGCAGACAGACACCTTCCTGACGTGGAACAACCTGTCGAACATCGCGCGCCAGTTCTCGTGGATCGCCATTGCCGCCTTCGGCGAGAGCATAGTCATTATCATCGGCGGCATTGATCTCTCTGTCGGGGCCGTAATGGCTCTGGGAGGACTCATCAGTGCCCGGTGCCTAGGGGTCGGCGTCCCGGTGCCGCTGGCCGCCGCAGCCGGGGTGCTGGCCGGCGGGTTGGTCGGCTGGGTCAACGGCACTCTGGTCGGTCGCGTCCGGCTTCCTGCGTTCATTGTCACCATCGGTACGGCGAGCATCGCACGCGGAATCGCCTTCGGCCTTACCGGGGGATGGCCGGTGCGCGACCTGCCCGAGGCATTCCGCGCGCTGGGCCAAGACGATCTGGCGCTGGGCGGCCTGTCGCTGCCCTTGCCGTTCCTGTTGATGCTCGGCCTGGCAGTACTTGTCAGCCTGTTGATGAGCAAGACGGTGTTGGGCAACTACATCAACACCCTGGCCAGTAGCGAACGGGCTCTGGTCACATCCGGCGTCAATGTGGTCCAGGTCAAGACGCTGGTCTATACGCTCTGTGGCGTGCTGGCGGCCACCGGAGGATTGCTGATGACCGCACGTTTGGGCGTTGCGGCGCCCACGGCGGCTACGGGCTACGAAGTGGACATCATCGCAGCCGCGATTGTCGGGGGAACCAGCCTGTTCGGCGGTCGGGGGAGTACTCCAGGTGTACTGGTGGGCGCAGCTGTCATGCAGGTACTGCGCAACGGCTTGGTACTGCTGGAGTTCTCCACCAACTGGTTGACAGCGGTGCTCGGCGCCATGACTCTGGCGTTTATTCTGTTGGATCATTGGCGACGACGACGCTAGAGTCGGGGAGGTCTGTGCAGATGCAGCCGCTGATGAGAGCCGTCGACCTCTCCAAGAGCTTCGGGGGGCTATCGGCTGTCCGGCAGGTGAGCCTGGATGTCTATCCAGGAGAGGTGATTGGGCTTGCCGGCGAGAGCGGATCGGGCAAGTCGACGCTTGCCATGCTCCTTGCCGGACTACGGGCACCCAGCGAGGGTGCCATATACTTCGAAGGCCGGCGACTTCGAAGCCCTTTTCGAGCACGGTCGCTGGGCGTTGAGGTCATCCATCAGAAGCCCGACCTGGCCGAACATCTCGATATCAGCAGCAATATCTTCTTGGGGATCGAGGCCGGCCGGCCCTCGTCGATCCATTTACTCAGAGTGCCGAACCGGCGCCGGATGGACGAAGAAGCGGGCCGCATCCTGGCTCAGCTTGGAATACACCTCAGTTCGCTGCGCGAAGGCGTTGCCAATCTCTCCAGCGAGCAGCGACAGATGATCGCGATTGGCCGGGTGATGACCCGCCCTGCCAAGCTGATAATCATCGATGACCCGACTCTGATGCTGAGCTACCCCTGCCAGCAGAGACTGCTTTCGCTCATTCAGGCGTGGCAACAGCAAGGAACGGCCGTCGTACTTGGCAGCAACAACCCCGACCATCTGCTGGCGGTCACCGATCGTGTGATTGTCCTGCGCGAAGGACGTCGGGTGGCCGAGTACGCCACCGACGAGGCGAGCCGGGATGAGATCGTGGCGGCGATGGTCGGAACCTCTGATCATCAGCAGCTCACGCCGATGATCTGGGCGCTCGATAGCTACTATCGGGCCCGCGAGCAGGCTGATAAGCTGCGCCATAGCCAGGGGCTGCTGGAGAGCGACTTGGCCGCGCAGGACACGCTGAGCCAGGAACTCGTCGACCAGCTCGCCGAGCAGATCAATGCCCTCGACAGTGCCAACGCCGCCCTGCAGAATGCCCAGCGCCGGCTGCTGACGCAGCTGGAGCAGGAGCGAAAGAGCCTCGCCCGCGAGATCCACGACCAGGTGATCCAGGATCTGCTGGGTATGAATTACCAGGTGGAGGAGATCGAGACCGAAGAGTCGCTGCCCCCGGCGCTCAAGGAGCAGCTCGCCTCTATTCGCGACAGCGTCAGGGCCCTGGTAGATGATCTGCGCCATCTCTGCGGAGCGTTGCGGCCACCTACGATCGACAGCCTTGGGCTGGGCGCCGCCCTACAGTCGTATGCCGAGGAGTGGAGCAGGAGAACAGGTATAACCGTCTCGCTCGACGTCTACTCCGGCATCGGGCGATTGCCCGAGGATATAGAACTCTCCGTCTTCCGCATCGTGCAGGAAGGGCTGACCAACGTGCGCAAACACGCCGCGGCCAGCGCCGTCGGCGTGGAGCTCAAGCAGGCGTCACCGCGCAGCATGATGATTACCATCGCCGACGACGGGCAGGGCTTGCCCGACGATTTCGACCTCGCGGCGCCTCCGACCGAAGGGCACTACGGCCTGCTGGGCATGAGCGAGCGGGTGGCGCTACTGGGTGGACGCCTGAAGCTGCAGAACCAGGCCCAGGGTGGGCTGCTCATTCAGGCGGAGATACCGCACCCTCGAGCGGTCCGGCCCAGCGAGGATGTGCCATAGATAGCTGCGCAGCAGGGGGCGACGCTTGTGTCGCCCCCTGCTCCCATGTCCGCCGGGCTTGCCGCCGCCCGGTTCCCAGCTTGCTGCAAGCCTCGATGCTGGCTGGCTTGCGATCTGCCCTGATTGACTCTACCGGCCGCCCTGGCTTCCCTGCCCGTTGCCCTGCCCGCCGGGTCCTCCAGAACCCTGACCGCTGTTTCCTGGCGACGGCTCGCTGGTGGGCGGATCGGGAGGATTGGCGTCGTCGGGCTGCCCCTCGCGGTCCTGATGGCGCTCGCGGAAGGTCTCCGGGTCGCCAATACCCTCCGCAGCCTGCTGCTGCGCCTGCTCGCAGGCCTGCTGCGCTGTCTGGAGCTGAGTCTTGTTCTGCTGCTGCTCCTGCGCCCTGATCTTCAGCTGCTCCAGCTCGTCCTCCTGCTCCTGCAGGCGAGTAGCCATGCGCTGCAACAGCCCCGGCATCTCCTCCTCGGAGGTCCAGGCCGCCTGGTTCATGGCCCGGCTGAGATGCTTCTGCATGCGGGCGACGACGTCGTCCGGGATCTCCTCGCCCTGGGCCATGAGCATTTCCATCTCCTGCGTTCGCTCCTGTACCAGCTCCATAGCCAGCTCTGCCTCCGCCTCGGGCGAAGAGGCGAGAGCCAGCCGTACGTCCTCGACTACCAGCTTGACCGGGTAAAGCGCCTCTCCCGGCAGGCTGTCCGCCGCCGCCACGGCGACACCGCCGCCGACGACGAGCGTGGCCATCGTGGCTGCCAGCGCAGCGCCGGCCAGCCTGGGTAACAACGTCTTGATCATCCTTCGTTTCCTTTCTGTTCCTTTGGTATGAGTGCCCGAAGGCACTGGGGTTGTCTGCTCGCGCATCTGGGCGGCTGCCGCCAGGAACCGCCGGCGGCCATCCTCCAGCCCGCCCGGCGGTTCCGGGACGTCCGCGTACGACCGGCTCACCGATCGGGCCAGCCCCAGAAGGGTGCCCAGCTCGCTCGCCCGATCGGCGTACCGGCGGGGGACCTGCTCCCCGTCTATCTTGTGGCTGCCCGTTCTCAGGCAGCGCTCCAGGATGCGCCTGATGTCCCTGCTCATGCTTGCTCCTTGCCCAGCAGCCGGCGCAGCGCGGCGAGCGCTCGATGCTGCAGTTGCTCGACTGCGCCGATGCTCTTGCCCATCACCTCTGCCACCTCGCGGGCCTGCAGCTCCTCTCCCAGACGCAGCGCCAGCACCTGCTGCTGGTCTGGAGTGAGGAGCCTGATGGCCCCCTGGAGGCGTTGGAGGGAGAGCTGCTCTGCCAGCGCCGATTCCAGGTCGACGTCGTCGGCCATCAGGTCCTCCTCCAACGCCAGCTCTGGCGCCGGGGGCCGCCTGCGGTAGTGGTCCACCACCAGGTTGTGCGCCACCCGGTAGATCCACGCCCTGAAGGAGGTGTGCCATTCTGTTTCGGAGCGCAGAGCCGTCACCATCCGCAGGAAGACCTCGCTTGTCATGTCCTCTGCCAGCGCTGCGTCGTTCACGCGGCGGTAGAGGTAGGAGTAGACGAGCGGAGCGTATTGATCGTACAGCTCTCCCAGTGCCTCTTCTTCGAACGCTCGCGCTCGCTCTAGTAGGGCGCGTTCGCTGGTCACGTTCTGTCGCTCTCCCGTCGTATAAGACGCACGATTGCCCCGAACCTTACGGGTTGAGCGGCTGATTGCCGCAACCCTCAGTATACCGCGCCCTGGGGCTCTCGCTAGCCGGCCGGCCGGGCCGTTGGACCGGGCAGGCACAACGTGCTAGAATTGGCGGAGTGTAGAGGGCGGTGGGGCCTGCTTTGTCCGGGCACCTGAGCACAGCGCTATGGCATCAGGCGGCGAAGATCAGGAGAGCGGAAGGGTGCAGCGATCCGCCCGGTGGGCGAAGCGCGCCTACCGGCGCATCGACACGCTCAGCGGCGGCCGGATCGAGCTGCTGCGCGGGACGCTGGACCGCTTTTCCGAGACAAGGGCTCCGCAGGCGGCGGCGGCCATGGCCTACTACGCTGTCTTCTCGCTCTTCCCGTTGATGCTGGTCCTGGTGGCCGTGCTGGGCTACATGCTGCCGGACGACGAGGCGCTGCGCCAGGCGGCCGACTTCGTCGGTCTGGCCGTGCCGGTGTCGCGCGAGCTGATCGAGCAGAACCTGAGGGCGGTGCAGCAGCTCCGCGGGCCGGTCACGCTCGTGGGCCTGGGGGCGCTGATCTGGTCCGCCAGCGGCGTGTTCAGCGTGCTGGCCTGCAACCTCAATCTGGCCTGGCCAGGGGCGGCGCCGCGCAGCGCCGTCGGCAGACGGGTGCTGGGAATGGCGATGGTAGCCGTCCTCTTCGTCCTTCTCATTCTGGCCGTGACCTCGAGCGCGGTCGTCGACGTGCTGCAGCGTGTCGCGGACCCCACCGGCCTGCTGGCAGACGACAGTGTGGTGTGGGAGGTCCTGTCCCGGGTGGTGCCCTGGCTGATCGCCCTGCTGCTGTTCCTCGGTCTCTACCGCTGGGTGCCGAACGCCCAGGTAAGCTGGCGCCCTGCCTTCTGGGGCGCTCTCGCCGCCGCCATCGCCTGGGAAATGACGAAGAACGTGTTCGTCTGGTACCTGGCGAGTGAGCTGTCCCGGTATGAACTGGTGTACGGTTCGCTGGGCGCTGTCGTCGCCCTGATGTTCTGGAGCTACCTGAGCAGCTGGATCATTTTGTTTGGCGCCCACCTGGCTGGAGCGCTGGGGACCAGGGCGCGTGCGCGGGAACGGGCGCGTGGAGGGTGAGTGCGGCACTTGCGCTTCTGGCCATTGGTGCTATAATCTTTGGGTAGTACCGCGAAGTAGGCTTTGACCGTAACGAGAATACCGTCCAGGCTTGCGGAGGCCTGGGCGGTGTTTTTT
>CAZHAX010000003.1:0-3410 GCA_964530325.1 uncultured Anaerolineales bacterium
ACGGCGACGGCTACTCGGACGTCATCGTCGGCGCCTACGGCTACGACAACGGCGAGACGAACGAAGGGCGGGCCTACGTCTACCACGGCTCGGCGACAGGGCTCTCCACGACGGCGGGCTGGACCGCTGAGAGCGACCAGATTGATGCCGAATTCGGCATCTCGGTAGCGACGGCCGGCGACGTCAACGGCGACGGCTGCTCAGACGTGATCGTCGGCGCCTACGTCTACGACGACGGCGAGACAAACGAAGGGCGGGCCTACGTCTACCACGGCTCGGCCACAGGGCTCTCCGCGACGGCGGGCTGGGCCGCCGAGAGCGACCAGCAAGCCGCCCGCTTCGGCTTCTCGGTGGCGACGGCCGGCGACGTCAACGGCGACGGCTATTCTGACGTCATCGTCGGCGCCTACGGCTACGACGACGGCGAGACGCACGGAGGGCGGGCCTACGTCTACCACGGCTCGGCGACAGGGCTCTCGGCGACGGCGGACTGGACGGCCGAGAGCGGCCAGATCGGCGCCTACTTCGGCAAGTCCGTGGCTACGGCCGGCGACGTCAACGGCGACGGCTACACAGACGTGATCGTCGGTGCCTACGGCTACGACAACGGCGAGTCGTACGAAGGGCGGGCCTACGTCTACCACGGCTCGGCCACAGGGCTTTCGGCGACGGCGGACTGGACCGCCGAGAGCAACCAGACCAATGCCGAATTCGCCCTCTCGGTAGCGACGGCCGGCGACGTCAACGGCGACGGCTGCTCGGACGTGATCGTCGGCGCGCACTACTACGACAGCGGCGAGACGAACGAAGGGCGGGCCTACGTCTACCACGGCTCGGCGACAGGGCTTTCCACGACGGCGGGCTGGACCGCCGAGAGCAACCAGACCAATGCCTACTTCGGCTTCTCGGTAGCGACGGCAGGCGACGTCAACGGCGACGGCTACTCGGACGTCATCGTCGGCGCCTACGGCTACGACAACGGCGAGACGAACGAAGGGCGGGCCTACGTCTACCACGGCTCGGCGACAGGGCTCTCCACGACGGCGGACTGGACCGCCGAGAGCGACCAGGAATACGCCATGCTTGGCGGCTCGGTGGGAACGGCAGGGGACGTCAACGGCGACGGCTACTCAGACGTCGTCGTCGGCGCGCACTCGTACCACAACGGCGAGACGAACGAAGGGCGGGCCTACGTCTACCATGGCTCGGCGACAGGGCTTTCCACGGCGGCGGGCTGGACCGCCGAGAGCGACCAGATCAGCGCCTACTTCGGCAGCTCGGTAGCGACGGCCGGCGACGTCAACGGCGACGGCTACTCAGACGTCGTCGTCGGCGCGTACGGCTACGACAACGGCGAGACGAACGAAGGGCGGGCCTACGTCTACCACGGCTCGGCGACAGGGCTCTCGGCGACGGCGGACTGGACCGCCGAGAGCGACCAGACCGACGCCCACTTCGGCCAGTCGGTAGCGACGGCAGGGGATGTGAACGGCGACGGCTACTCGGACGTCATCGTCGGCGCAGCGGACTACGACGACGGCGATTTCTCCGAAGGTGGCGCCTTTCTGTACTACGGGAACGGGGGCGATGGCCTGCACTTGCTGCCTCGCCAACTGCGCAGCGATGGCTCGGCGCCCATCGCATCTGGCGGTCTCTCCGACTCGGGCACAGCCTTTCAACTGGGCTTGACCGGCCGCATGCCGCTGGGACGCGAAGAGGTGCGCCTGCAGTGGCAGGTGGCCCGGTTCGGCACGCCGATCACCGCCACGACGGTCATCAGCGGCGTCAGCGGCTGGACCGACGTGCTGACCACCGGCGTCGAGATCAGCCAAACCGTCAGCGGCCTCGACCCGGACACCCGCTATCACTGGCGCGTGCGACTGCTCTACCGTCCCGGCAACGCGCTGGGGCAGCCAGCCAGCCGCTGGATCAGCATCCCCTGCAATGGCTGGAACGAGGCCGACGTGCGCACAGCAGCGCCCCACTCCGTCTACCTGCCGCTCGTGCTGCGCAGCTACTGAGCCGGCGACCCGACCTGGCCGGGACCTGAGTCCCGGCCAGGTCAGTTGGTCGCCGGCCCCAGCATAGTGCTGTATTGTGGCCAACGGTGCAGAGCCCGGCAATTCAGAAGCCGCCAAGCTCAAGGCGTGACCATGGAGTGCTGCACTGAGCAAGCTTGCGCTGGAACTGCATTTGCCTCTGCCTCCTCCCTGTGCTACAATCCGCGGCACCTCATAGAGCCGCGCGTGTCCTCGCGCACCGTACGAGGGGAACCGGCCTCTAGCGGAAGGATCGGGCGGTATCGAGACAATCGGGGCGGGCAATCGAGCGTGAGCCTGGGGCCCCACTCCCTCGAGTTCGTGACGGTGTCACCCACATAGCATCGCAGTAGATCCGGCACAACTCGGTTTTCCGGGCGGCGCGGCCGCAGGGGATGCGGGAGTAATTCCTGCAGCCCCATCGCGGATGCAACTGGCGTCGCGTTTTCCTCGCACCACATCCCCTGATCTTGCTCCACTCTATCGCGGAATAAGCCTGCCTGGCAGGGTTGACCGCGACAGAACTGTTGATCTCGCAGCGGCGGTCGGTTTCATCGGCGTACGAGAAGACAAAGGAGGCGACATGAAAGGCAGACTGACTATCGTCTTGTCGGCAGTCTCAGCAATGGCGGCCCTACTGTGGGTCGCGGCATCAGCAGGTGCCAGCCCGCTGGCAATCTCCAGCGCGCAGAGCGGCGCGCCCGCGGTCATCAGCTACCAAGGGCAGGTGACGGTGGGCGGCTCGCCCTACGATGGCACCGGCTACTTCAAGTTCGCCGTCGTGAACGCGGCTGGAACGACCGCCTACTGGTCGAACGACGGCACCTCCAGCAGCGGCAGTGAGCCGACCGCCGGCTCGCCGCTGACGGTGGACGACGGCCTGTTCAACGTGTTGCTGGGCGATACGTCGCTCAGCAACATGACTGAGGTGATGTCCCCCTCCGTGTTCGACGGAATCGGCCGCTACCTGCGGGTCTGGTTCAGCACCGATGACACCACCTACCAGCAGTTGAGCCCCGACCGGCGCATCGCGGCGGTGCCCTACGCGCTCCAGGCGCAGGAGGCGGCGAACGCCGACCTGCTCGATGGTCAGCAGGGGTCATACTACCAGGCCAGGGTCAGCGGGACCTGCCCGGTGGGCAGCACTGTGCGCGCCGTCAACGCGGATGGCACGGTCGTCTGCCAGGCCGACGCGCCGCTCAACCGGGTCATCGGCCCCACGGCCAACGTCACCACCACGCTGGACAGCACCGGCAGCGTCGGCTACCACACCTCAGTGACCATCGGCACCGACGGGCTGGGGCTTATCAGCTACCGCGACGCCACCAACAACGACCTGAAGGTGGCCCACTGCGACGACCTGGCCTGCAC
>CAZHAX010000003.1:3510-154772 GCA_964530325.1 uncultured Anaerolineales bacterium
GCGACGCCACCAACAACGACCTGAAGGTGGCCCACTGCGACGACCTGGCCTGCACGTCCGCCACCGTGAGCACGCTGGACAGCGCCGGGTCCGTCGGCTCTTACACCTCGGTGACGATCGGCGCCGACCGGCTGGGGCTTATCAGCTACCGCGACGCCACCAACGACGACCTGAAGGTGGCCCACTGCGACGACCTGGCCTGCACCTCCGCCATCACCACCACGCTGGACAGCACCGGGTACGTCGGCGAGTACACCTCGGTGACGATCGGTGCCGATGGGCTGGGGCTGATCAGCTACTACGACGTCGGCAACCTCGACCTGAAGGTGGCCCACTGCAGCGACCTGGCCTGCATCTCCGCCACCGTGAACACGCTGGACAGCGCCGGGAACGTCGGCGAGTACACCTCGGTGACGATCGGCGCCGACGGGCGGGCGCTGATCAGCTACTTCGACCTCACCAACCACGACCTGAAGGTGGCCCACTGCGACGACCTAGCCTGCACCTCCGCCACCGTGAGCACGCTGGACAGCACCGGGAACGTCGGCTGGTACACCTCGGTGACGATCGGCGCCGACGGACTGGGGCTCGTCGGCTACTACGACTACACCAACGGCGACCTGAAGGTGGCCCACTGCGACGACCTGGCCTGCACCTCCGCCACCGTGAACACGCTGGACAGCGCAGGGGATGTCGGCTGGTTCACCTCGGTGACCATCGCCGCCGACGGGCTGGGGCTGATCAGCTACTTCGACCTCACCAACGGCGAGCTGAAGGTGACCCACTGCAGCGACCTGGCCTGCACCTCCGCCACCGTGACCACGCTGGACAACGCCGGAATGGTCGGCTATTACACCTCGGTGACGATAGGCGCCGACGGGCTGGGGCTGATCAGCTACTTCGACGTCACCAACTACGACCTGAAGGTGGCACACTGCGGGAGCGCGTTCTGCGTCGACTACTTCCGGCGGCGGTGAGAGGAGCAGCGCGATGAACAAGCGACGCGGGATAATGGTCGCAGCAGCGCTTCTCGTGGCCCTGGCTCTCGTCGCCGGCGCGCTGGCGCAGGGGGTGCCGGCTATCGAGCGTCGGATCGTCGCCGGCGCGGGAGGGGAGTCGACGGGCGCCGGTGAGCTGGCTGTGAACAGCACGCTGGGAGAGCCGATCATCGGCCCTGCCGGCGGCGGCTCCGTCTCGCTGGGGGCCGGATACTGGCATGGCGGGGCGGCGGAGTACAAGGTCTACCTGCCGCTCGTGCTGCGCAGCTACTGAGCTCTGGGGAAACGGGGCGGGCACAGGGCCCGCCCCTGCAACACGCCACGTGGCGAGAAGCGGAAACGACCATAGGGAAACGGATGATCCGGCCAGGCCTTCCTCTGTGTGCTCCGTGCCCCTGCGGTTTGCCCTTCTCAGCTATCCAGTCGCGGCCAGCCAGCGCAGCCACTTGCGATCTCGAACGCCCTGTGCTACCATCGTAGTCAGACCGCAAGGGGGTGCTCCAGATCGTGCGCGTCGTGATGGTCGGCCCGTTCGGTATGCGGCCCAAGGGGACGATGGGCGTCCGCGCCCTGCCGATGGCCAAGGCGCTCGTCGACCGCGGCCACCACGTGACTATGCTCCTCCCACCCTGGGAGGATCCCGACCACGCCGGCCTGGCCTGGGCAGACGAGGGCGTCGTCGTCCGGAACATGCCGCTCCCACCCCGCGTGCCAGGTCTCTTCCACCTGCTCATAGCCCTGCGCCTGGCTCGGCGGACGATGGCCCTCAAGCCGGACGTCGTTCACCTCTTCAAGCCGAAGTCGTACAGCGGCCTGACCCACTGGCTGCTCAACCTGCTGCCGCGCTCGGCGAGGCCCCGGCTCGCCATCGATACGGACGACTGGGAGGGTGCTGGCGGATGGAACGAGATCGGCGGCTACACGCTCACGCAGCGGCGGTTCTTCGCCTGGCAGGAGCGCTGGGGCCTCACGCACGCCGATGCTGTTACCGTGGCCAGTCGGGCCTTGGAGGGCCTGGTGTGGGCCGTGGGAGTGCCGCGCGAGCAGGTGTTCTACGTACCGAATGGCGTCTGGGACCCGCCGGCTCCGGTCGAGCCGCCTGCACCGGGTGGCAGACCAACGATTCTCCTTTACACACGCTTCTTTGAGTTTCCTCTGCTCCGCGTCATCGATCTGCTTCAGCGCGTGCGCCAGGCTGTTCCCCAAGCACGCCTGCTCGTCGTCGGCAAGGGGCTGACCGGCGAAGAGGACCAGCTGCTCCAGCTGGCCGAGGAAGCGGGCCTGGCAGAAGAGGTCGAGTACGTCGGCTGGGTCGAGCCTGCGCAGCTGCCCGGCTACTTCGGACGGGCCAGCGTGGCCATCTACCCATACGAGGACACGCTGATCAACCGGGCCAAGTGCGCAGTCAAACTGCTCGACCTGCTGGCGGCCGGCGTTCCTGTTGTAGCGGAAGCGGTGGGCCAGAATCGGGAGTGCATCGTCCACGGCGAGACAGGTTGGCTGGTCGATCCGGAGGACGACTCAGCCTTCGCCGACGCAGTCGTCCATCTGCTGCAGGAGGCGCCGCTGCGCCGCCGTCTGGCCCAGGCCGCCTCAAGCGACGCCCGCCAGCGCTTCGGCTGGGATCGGCTGGTCGAGACTGTGGAACAGGCCTACACGCCGAGCTAGCCGCTGCCTCGTGCTGCCGACCCCATTCCCCTACTACCCCTTGTCTCTAGTCGCCGGATGTCGACGGGCCCTGGCGGCGTGCCCGATCTCCCTCTCTGCGGCGAAATGGCCACCAGGAGCGCACATCCTTCGCCGCGAAGGCGGCCACATCCCTGATCAAGCGTCGTGTCCCGTCATACTCCGCCCTCCATCCTTCCCATCCCCAGGAGGTCTCCGGGTTCTCCAGCAGCTCGATCAAGACGGACCATCCGAGCAGCAGGAAGAGATCGGAGAGATCGACGGCGATCAGGCCGGGCACGGCAACGAAGTCAAGCACGTAGCCGCGCAGGAAGACGTCCGCCAGCCAGCTGAGGTACCCGGCGGTGAAACCCAGAAGGCTCAGGTCGATCCACAGGCTCCTTCTCCTGGTGGAGACGTAGTAGCGGTAGGCGACGACGGCCAGGGCCGGGACGGTGATGGCTCCTGCTACGAGCAGCGGCTTGGCCCAGACAGGCGCGAACCAGGAGGCTGCTGGATTGGGGACGTTCGCAAAGTGCAGCCAGCCCTCCGCCAGCGGCACGCTCGAGTTCGGCCGCAGCAGCTGGCTCGCCGCGACCTTGCCGCCCTGGTCAAGAGCGACCATCAGTAGAATGAGCAAAGCCATGCTGCGGCCTCCGGCCACCGTCCTCACCCGTGTGCTCCAGGCGAAGAGCAGGCAACCGAGCAGGTAGAGCAGCAGGAGCACGGCGAAGGCGACGAGCAACTGGTGAGGGCTCAGGGCCCTGCCGCCCGCAATCAGAAGCAGGATCCACGCCACCCACTCCGCGCCGAAGATCAGCTTCGGCAGGGTGGGGCTGAAGAAGGCCCGGGCTCTCTGGATCACAGCGTCCCTGACTAGCTGCCGGCACAGGGTCTTGCGGCCTGCACGGACGATCGAGCAACCGTGCGGCGCGGCACCGCTATGATGCCGGCTGTTCGACGGGAGCCTGGCCCGCCGCAACCTCCTCAGGCTCCCGGGGCTTGATGTAGATAGTCCCGAACGGCTCCTCTTGCCAGACGTCGACCACGTCCCGCTTGATCAGCTCCAGGAGCGCCAGAAGAGTCACGATCACTTCCACCCGGCTCGCCGCCTGGGACAGCACGTCCCGGAAGCGCAGCCTGCGACCCCGTGCCAGCCGCTTCTGAATCAGCTCCTGCTGCTCGGCGATAGTAACCGTGATCGCAGCGACGACCTCCCCCGCCGGCAGTGCAGGCGCAGCGTCCAGCGCGTCCTGCACAGCCACCAGCAGGTCGCCGATGGTGACCTCGCCCAGCTCAAGCTGTGGCTCCGGGCGGGGCATGGGAGCGATGCGCACGAACCCCCTCAGCCCTTCCTGTTCACGCTCTCGCAGCAGCAAGGCGACCTCCTTGTACCGCTTGTAGGCGATAAGCTGCTGCACCAGCTCGTCACCGATATCCTCAGCCTCGGGCGCGAGCACGCGCGGGCGGGGCAGCAGGGCCAGTGACTTGATCAGCAGCAGCTTGGCCGCCACCACCAGGAAGTCGGCCAGATCCCGCACCTCGCGCTTCTCCAGATCGCGCAGGTAGGCCACGTACTGATCGGTCACCTTCGCCAACGATACGGTTGTTATGTCGAGCTCCTCCCGCTCGATGAGCCGGAGGAGGAGGTCGAGAGGCCCTTCGAAGACCTCGAGCTGCACCCGGTACTCTTTGTCCATGTGGTCCTAACGCTGGCGGAGCCAGCTCCTTCGTGCGCCAGCGAGGCGGCCCGCGTCTGGTGGCGGATTATAGCACATCGCGCGCGCATTCCAAGGAAGTTCCCTCGCCCTCTGATTCGTGGTATAATCCTGCCTCGGCAGTACGCCAGCGCGGGCCGGGACTTGGTATCCTGGCAGCGCTGGCGTTGGCGAAAACGTAGGCCCCCAGCGCGGCTCGCTCGGCCGCTGGCGGGCGCAAGGAGATACGTTGTTCAGGCCACTGGACGCCCTCTTCGGGCTCTTCTCACTCGATGTGGGTATCGACCTCGGGACGGCGAACACGCTCGTCTACGTGGGCGGCAAGGGCATAGTCCTGAGGGAGCCTTCGTGGGTGGCCATCGAGCGGGATTCGTCCGTGCCACTGGCCATCGGCGCTGAGGCAAAGGAGATGGTCGGCCGCACGCCGGCGAACATCGTGGCCATCCGTCCGCTGCGCAACGGCGTCATCTCGGACT
This sequence comes from uncultured Anaerolineales bacterium, assembly GCA_964530325.1. Lineage (GTDB taxonomy): Bacteria > Chloroflexota > Anaerolineae > B4-G1 > B4-G1 > CAZHAX01. The sequence goes on from CAZHAX010000003.1 coordinate 8,368, forward strand.
TCGAGGTCACCGAGGCGATGCTGGAGCACTTCATCCGCAAAGCTCACAGCCAGCTCCTCTTCCCCTTCCCCCGCCCCAGGGTCGTCGTCGGCATCCCCAGCGGCGCAACGGAGGTCGAGAGGCGGGCTGTGGAGGATGCTGCACTAAACGCCGGCGCCCGGCAGGTCTACCTGATCGAAGAGCCGAGGGCGGCCGCCATCGGGGCGGGGCTGCCCATCAACGAGGTCCGCGGCAGCATGCTCGTCGACATCGGCGGAGGGACGACCGAGGTGGGTGTCTTCTCGCTCGGCGACTTCGTCGTCAGCCGCTCGCTGCGCGTGGCCGGCGACGAGATGGACGAAGGCATCATCCAGTACGCCCGCCAGAAGTACAACCTGCACATCGGCGAACGAATGGCGGAGCGAGTCAAGATCGCCATCGGTTCAGCCTGCCCGCAGCCGGAGGAGACCACCATTACCCTTCGCGGACGCAACGTGGTCACCGGCCTCCCCGAGGCGATCGAGGTATCCAGCATTGAGATTCGCGAGGCTCTCAGGGGCGCCTTGACCGCGATAATCGACCTGATCAGAGACGCCTTGGAGGAGACCCCGCCCGAACTGCTCGACGACGTGATGGTTGCCGGGATATGCCTGGCCGGCGGGAGTTCCATGCTGCGAGGCCTGGCCCAGCGCATCACCGAAGAGACGAACGTTCCGGCCTGGGTGGCAGATGATCCGATGACCTGCGTCGCCAGGGGAGCCGGCATCGTGCTCGAGCGCCTGGACGAGTACGAGGAACTGCTGGACAAGGCGATCGAGCGATATACCAGGCCACCCGATCTATGACTCTGCCGCCGGCGTTCTGCAGCCGGCGCCAGCTGGCTTCAGCCGTGATACAATGAGACAGGCTCCGCGTCGTTCGTGGTTCCCCCTAGCACTACTCTTCCTCGCCCTCGTGCTTCTCGTCTTCCACGAATCCGGTGTCCTGGGCCCTCTGGAGACGGGGCTCCACCTGGTATTCGACCCGCTGCAGCGCGCCCTCTCCGGGTTAGTGTCGGGGGCCGGCGACCTCTTCGTCACAGTCCGCGAGGTCCGGGAGCTGCGCCAGCAGGTGGAGGAGCTGACTTCGCAGGTGAACTCCCTCACCATCGAGAACGTCCGTCTGCTGGAGTTCCAGGCCGAGGCAGAGCAGCTCCGCGCGCTGCTCAACTTCACCAGCGACCGGCCGACGTGGACGTTCGTCGGAGCCAGCGTCGTCGGCCGGGAGGCTTGCGATACCTATCCCTGCGGGCAGGTGGTGGGGGGCGAGCCCAATCCCTATCTGCGCTACGTTACGATCGACGTTGGTTCGCTGCAGGGAGTCGAGGTCGGCATGCCGGTCGTCAGCGCCGGAGCTGCGCTCGTGGGGAGGGTCTCACAGGTCTTCCCGCGCACCGCCCGCGTGCAACTGCTCCCCGATGTGGGCAGCGCCGTGGACGCGCTGCTGCAGACATCCCGGCTGACGGGCCTGGTCGTCGGCGACGCCGACTCCGCTTCGGGCGTTGGCCTGCGCATGGAGTGGATACCTCAGGACGACGAGCTGGAAGCGGGCGAGATAGTGCTCACGTCCGGCCTGGGCGGGCTCCTGCCCAAGGGCCTGGTGATCGGTCAGACGACGGAAATCCGGGCTACGGACTACGAGCTGTTCCAGACTGCCCTGGTCCGCCCGGCGGTAGACTTCAGGCGCCTGGAGACGGTGCTGGTGATTACATCGTTCGAGCCCATACCTCTGGAGGAAGAGGTGGAGGCGCCCGAGGCCGAGCCAGGCGAGCCCTAGGCTCCTGGCAGCGGCCTTCCCCACTGTGGGGGTGCGAGATTAGCCCATATCTGATCGTTCCGCTGCTGACCGCTGCAGCGCTGCTGCAGACGGTTACTCTTGCCCACGTGGACCTCTGGGGGGCCAGGCCGGACCTCGTGCTGCTGGTGACCCTGTGCTGGGCCTTCATGGAGGGATCGGATCGCGGGGCACTGTGGGGCTTTCTGGGCGGCCTGATGGTGGGACTACTGTCCGGTGGGCCGGCTGCTGCCACAGCTCTGGCCCTTCTGGCAGGCTGCTTCGTGGCAGGCCAGCAGTGGGGTCAGGGACTGGGTCTGGATGTAGCGCGTCTTCTCGTCCTGGCCTTCGGCGGGACGCTTACCTACCACTTCGTCCTGCTGGGCGCGCTCGCTCTGACCGGCCACTCCGTCCTCTGGGGGCAGTCGCTCCTCACTGTAGCCGTGCCTTCGGCACTTCTTAACGCCCTATTGACCCCCTTCGTATGGCAGCCCTTCCGTTGGCTGGAGCGCAGGACCAGCAGGAGAGGGCTCGCGGCGTGACTCGGAATGGCGGGCTGCAGCAGGTGGCTGACGGCGGCTGGAGGGCGCGGTGGGCGAACATCCTGGCCGCCCCGAGGGTCGTCGCCCTGGCTCTCGCGGTGCTGTTCACGTTCGCCGCCTTCGGCCAGCGCCTCTACTACCTGCAGTTCACGCGCGGCGACTACTACCGCAGGATAGCGGACGAGCAGCGCCTGGACGTCGTCTCCATCCCGGCTCCCAGGGGTATCATCTACGCCAGGGATGGCACCCCTCTGGTCCGCAACGTGCCCAGCTTCAGCGTCACCATAGTCCCCGCCTACGTCCCGGAGGACGAGCAGGAAGCCGAGGCCATGCTGACCCGTCTGGCCGACCTGCTGGACATGCCCTACTCAGCTGCCGACGGCACCGGTGTGAGCGAGATGGTCGAGGCCGCCCTGGCCGAAGGAGCCTACTACCGGCCGCTCGAGCTGAAGCACGATGTCGGCAGGGAGACGGCGCTGATCGTAGCCCAGGAACGCCTGACCCTGCCGGGCGTGGTCGTGCAGCTCGACTCGATCCGCGAGTACCTGGAGGGTGCGCTGGTCTCCCAGATCGTGGGCTACCCGCTCGCGATCCCCGAGCACTTGGCCCAGGAGTATGAAGCCGAGGGCTACAACCCGGCAACGGATCCCGTTGGCATTGCGGGAATCGAGGCTACCTACGAAACCGTGCTCCGCGGGCAGAAGGGTGAGCAAGTCGTCGAGGACGACGTTCTGGGCAGGGTCATCCGAGTGGTCGAAGAGCGCGCGGCAGCGGTCCCCGGCGGGAACGTGTTCCTGACCATCGATCTGGACCTGCAGCGCTTCGCTGAGGAGGCGCTTCGCCGGGGACTGGAGCGGGTGGACTCGCCGCGTGGCGTCGTGATCGCCATGGACCCGCAGTCCGGAGAGGTGCTGGCACTTGTCTCCCTGCCCAGCTACGACAACAACCTCTTCTCCCACGGCATATCGACGCAAGAGCTGCGTGAGCTCAACGAGAACATCCACCTGCCGCAGGTCAACCACGCCATAGGAGACAGCCTGCAGCCTGGCTCACTGTTCAAGGTTGTGGTCGCTGCGGCCGGGCTGGAGGAAGGGGCTATCGACGCGGAGACGGAGTACTCCTGCCCCGGCACCATCGTCGTGCCCAACAAGTACTTCCCGAACGACCCCGGGCAGGCCGAGAGCTTCTATTGCTGGAACCTCTCCGGCCACGGTGCTAACAATGTCGTCGGCGCCATAGCCCACTCCTGCAACATCTTCTTCTACAAGCTGGGCGGGGGCTACGTCGGCTTCGATGAGGACGAGGAGGAGATCGAGGGCATAGGCGCTCGAGTCATCGCCGAGTATGCCCAGCAGTTCGGTCTCGGCGCGACGACTGGCATCGAACTGACCGGCGAGATCAGCGGAACGGTGCCCACGCCGGACTGGAAGAGACGCACGATCGGTGAGACCTGGTCCACGGGTAACTCCTACCTGTTCTCGATCGGAGAGGAATACCTCTCCGTGACCCCTCTGCAGATGCTGAACGTGTTCAACACTGTGGCCAACGGGGGCACGCTCTACCGCCCGACTGTAGTCCACCACGTAGCAGACGCGGGTGGCGACACCGTGGAGCAGTACGAGCCGGAAGTGATCCGACCGCTCGGTTTCGACGTCGAGACTTGGTCGCTGATCCAGCAGGGGATGGAAGGCGCGGTCGTCTACGGGACCGCGAAGCTGACGCAGATTGAGGGCCTGCGCGTCGCGGGCAAGACCGGCACTGCCCAATACTGCGACAATATCGCCTTGGAGCAGGGCATCTGCCTGCCCGGTTACGAGCAGCCCGAACACGCCTGGTTCGCCGGCTTTGCCCCCGTCGGTGACCCCGAGCTGTCCATCATCGTCTTTCTCTACGGCGGCGGTGAGGGTTCGGTGAACGCGGTCCCCATTGCGCACGAGATACTCCAGTACTACTTCGCCCGCGAAGGAGTCATACCCGAGTGACCTGGCCAGCCGGCGCTCCCCGCTGCGTAGAGCGCGCCTGTTTCCAGTATCCCAGCTGGCGTGCTATAATCGCCGCGAGATGGCCGCAGGACACCGCTGGCTCCGCGCGGCCATCCCCTGTCCGGCCTTCGGGGTGGATGGCTGCTGCCATCACCGGATGCCAATTCGGGTCTAGCACAAGGACATGAAGGGACGACGACTCTGGCGGCACTTCGATTATGTGCTGCTCGGCGCAGCCGTGGTCCTCACCATCTTCGGGGTGGTGATGATCCAGAGCGCGAACAGGGGGAGCCTTGATACGCAGCTCCAGGATGAATGGGGCCGCCAGGCGATTCTCGGCGTCGTGGGGGTAGGGCTCGTCTTCCTGCTGGCCGCCTTCCCCCGCGACTATCACTGGCTGGCTGACCTGTGGCCGTTGGCCTTTGTGGCGGCCTCGGTGCTGCTGGTGCTGGCACTCATATTCGGCAGCAGCGGCGTCGGCCAGGTGAGCGGCTGGCTCTACCTGGGCCCGCTTGGCCTGCAGCCCTCCTACATCGCCATGAACCTGCTGACGATATCGGTGGCAGCCATACTGGGGCAGGCCCGAAGGAAACGCACGGCGTCTCAGTCACTTCTCGCGGGAGCGCGCAAGAGCGGCCTGTCCGATGTGGCCGCGGAGCGTCCCGGGGTGCGCGGCTTCCTTTTCTCAGGCCTGCTGACGCTCGCGCTGGCCGCTCTCGTGTTCCTCGAGCCGGACATGGCTACGGCTGCGGTCCTGGTAGCAATGTGGGCGGCTATGCTTCTTGAGTCGAACGTGCCGGCCCGCTACCTGGCCATTACCGTGATCGTGGCGCTGGTGGCTATCTATCCACTCTGGGGCTTGATGGATCAGTACCCCTACATGCGTGAGCGTGTGCTCGGCTTTCTGAGCCCGGCGCCCGGCTCCAGCGCCGCCTACCAGGTGAGCCAGGCCCTGATCGCCGTAGGCTCGGGGGGCTTCTGGGGCAAAGGGCTGGGACAGGGTACGCAGAGCCAGCTTCGCTACCTGCCGGTCCGCCACACCGACTTCATCTTCTCGGTGCTGGCCGAGGAGCTGGGCTTCGCGGGTGTGATGCTACTGTTCGCGCTCTATCTGGTGCTCTTCCTACGCCTGATCAGGATCATTCTCATCGCTCCCGATCTCTTCGGCAAGCTGCTCGTAACAGGCGTACTGGCGATGATCCTGTTCCAGATGGCTGTCAATGTCGGCATGAACCTGGGCATGCTGCCGGTGGCAGGCTTGCCGCTCCCGTTCATCAGCTACGGGCCGAACGCACTCCTGACCACAATGATTGGAATCGGCATCGCCGAGAACGTGGCCATGCGCCACCGCAGGCTCGAGTTCTAGCGCACCCCGCAACAGGGACACAGGAACGAAGCATGATCTCTCCACAATCCGGACCGCCGACCGACTTCATCCGCAAGACCATCGAAGAGGACATACAGGCGGGCAAGTACGACGGGCGCGTTCACACGCGCTTCCCGCCCGAGCCGAACGGCTACCTGCACATCGGCCACGCCAAGGCGATCTGGATCAACTACGGCATCGCCCAGCAGTACGACGGGCTCTACAACCTCCGCTTTGACGACACGAATCCAATCAAGGAGGAGACGGAGTACGTGGAGTCGATTGTCGACGACATCCACTGGCTCGGCTTCGACTGGGGCGATCGCCTCTTCTACGCTTCGGATTACTTCGGGCAGCTCTACGGATACGCCCTCACCTTGATCAAGCAGGGCGATGCATTCGTCTGCGACCTGAGCACAGATGACATCAGAGAGTATCGAGGGACGCTGACCAAGCCGGGCAAGGATAGCCCGTTTCGCTCCCGTCCGTTCGCGGAGAACCTGGACCTCTTCGAGCGGATGAGGGCGGGGGAGTTCGAGGACGGATCGCGCGTATTGCGGGCCAGGATTGACATGGCCTCCCCGAACATCAACATGCGCGACCCGGTGATGTACCGGATTCTGAGGGCCACCCATCACCGAACGGGCGATGACTGGTGCATCTACCCCACCTACGACTACGCTCACTGCGTATCCGACTCCATAGAGCGCATAACTCACTCGCTCTGCTCGCTCGAATTCGAGGATCACCGCCCACTCTATGACTGGTTTCTGGACAGACTGGGTATCTATCACCCCCAGCAGATCGAATTCGCGCGGCTCAATCTGACCTACACCATTCTCAGCAAACGGCGCCTGATCCAGCTGGTGAACGAGGACATCGTCTCCGGCTGGGACGATCCGCGGATGCCCACACTATCCGGCCTGCGCAGGCGGGGGTACACGCCCGAGGCGATCCGCGACTTCTGTGACCGCATCGGCATCTCCAAGGCAGATAGCGTCGTCGACATCGCCCTGCTGGAGGCCACGATCCGCGAAGACCTGAACGCCCGAGCTCCGCGGGTGATGGGCGTGCTGAGGCCGCTTCGCCTGGTAATCGACAACTACCCGGAGGGGCAGGTCGAAGAGCTGGAGGCGGAGAACATGCCGGGCGATCCCGCAGCAGGCAGTCGCAGGTTGCCCTTCTCCCGTGTTCTCTATATCGAGAGGGAAGACTTCCACGAGGATCCACCCAAGAAGTACTATCGCCTCGCTCCCGGCCGCGAGGTGCGCCTCAAGCACGCCTATCTCATCACCTGCGTGGACGTGGTCAGAGACGAATCCGGCCAGGTTGTCCAGGTACACTGCACCTACGATCCCGAGACCCGTGGCGGCTCCGCCCCGGACGGGCGAAAGGTGCGGGGCACACTCCATTGGGTCTCCGCCGGCCACTCGGTGCAGGCCGAGGCCCGGCTCTACGATCACCTATTCAGCAAGGAGGACCCCGGCCAGGTGGAAGAAGGGGAGGACTTCACCGCCAACCTCAATCCGGGTTCGCTGGAGGTACTCACTTCCTGCCAGGTCGAGCCGAGCGTCGCCGGCGCAGAGCCGGGCAGCAGCTACCAGTTTCTAAGGCAGGGCTATTTCTGCGTCGACCCGGACTCGACGCCGGAAAGACCGGTGTTCAACCAGACCGTGCCTCTGAGGGACACCTGGGCAAAGATCCGGGAGAGGCAGCCGAAGGACTGAGCATGCCCCCTCGCGTTCGCTTTGCCCCCAGCCCGACCGGCGAAGCTCACATCGGCAACGTGCGCACGGTAGTGTTCAACTGGCTCTATGCGCGAGGCCAGGGCGGCCGTTTCGTCCTCCGAATCGAAGATACCGATAGGATGCGCTACCGGCCGGAGAGCATTGCAGCCATACTGGACGGGATTCGCTGGCTGGGGCTCGATTGGGACGAGGGGCCGGGCGAGGACGAGCTCAGAGAGGCGGGGGTCGAGCCTGCCGGCGAGTACGCCGTGGGAGGGCCGCACGAGCCATACATCCAGTCTCAGCGCCTGCACCTCTACAGGGAGACGGCCGCGCAGCTGATCCGGCTTGGCGCCGCGTACCGCTGCAACTGCACACCCGAGCGGCTCGAGCGCGTGCGCCAGGAGCAGCGGGAGCGCAAGCTGCCGGTGATGTACGATCGCCACTGCCGGGACCTGCCCGCAGGCGCCGTCTCGCCGGACGAGCCTCACGTCGTCCGGCTCAAGGTGCCTCTCACTGGCCGGACCGTCGTGCCGGATATCATCAGGGGCGACGTCGCCTACGACAACGCCGGCATCGACGATCAAGTCTTGCTCAAGACAGACGGCTTCCCCACCTACCACCTGGCGGTCGTTGTGGACGACCACGACATGGAGATCACGCACATCATTCGCGGCGAGGACTGGATGTCCAGCACGCCCAAGCGCATCCTCATATACGACGCTCTGGGATGGCAGCGCCCGGCCTACTGCCACGTGCCCCTGGTCTTGGGGGCTGATGGAAAGCCGCTTTCGAAGCGGCATGGTGCCACTGGCATCAGCCAGTTCCGGCGTCAGGGGTACCTGCCGGAGGCGCTCCTCAACTTCCTGGCCCTGCTGGGCTGGGCGCCGGGGGAGGGAGAAGAACAGGAGATCTTCAGCCGGGACGAACTGATCGAGCGCTTCGATCTGCGCCGCGTGAGCAAGGCAGCCGCGGTCCTTTCCTACGAAAAGCTAGACTGGATGAACGGTGTCTATATCCGCGCCCTGCCCCAGGATCAGCTGCTCGACCGCCTGCTCCCCTTCTGGCAGGAGGCGGGGCTCGTGCCTGACCCCTGCCCGGAGGATGTGCGGGCGTCCCTCGCCGATCTGGTGCCGCTGGTGCAGGAGCGCCTGGCCAGACTGGATCAGGTCGTCGACTGGACGCGCTTCCTGTTCCAGGAGATCGAGACGCCGCCGGCGGAGATGCTCGTGGGGAAGAAGATGACCGCCTCAGAGAGCCTGAAGGCGCTGAAGGCAGCCCGGGCCGTGCTCGCCGGCGCGCAGCCCTACGACGCGGAGACTCTGGAGAAGGAAATGCGCGCGCTGGCGGACGGGGAGGGCCTCAAGGCGAGCCAGCTGTTCGGCCTCGTCCGCTTCGCCACCACGGGGCAGAAGGTGGCCCCACCCTTATTCGGATCGCTCGCCTTCCTGGGGCGGGAACGGACCCTGTCCCGCATGGATGCAGCCGCCGAGGTCTTGGCCGCCGCGGTCTAGCGGCGTCCCACCCGCCACCCCGCGCTAGCCCAGGCTCTTGCGCAGCGCGGCCACATTCTCGGCCACCGTCCCCCGTTCGTTGAAGATCGCAGAGCCGCACACCATCATCGATGCGCCGGCCTGTGCCGCCAAAGGCGCGGTGTCTGGGTAGATCCCCCCGTCGACGCCGATCGGGACATCCAGGCCCATGTCGGCCAGCATGCTGCGGAGCTGCCGCACGACGTCGAGCTGCCCCGGAATCAGCCCCTGCCCGCCGGCACCGGGCGCAACGGTCATCACCTGCACCATGTCGACCAGGCCGAGGGCATCGACGAGCACGGCTGGCGCGGTGCCCGGCCGGATCGCCACGCCCGTCTCGACACCCAGCTCGCGCACAGCCTCCAGCACGGTCATCGGCTCTGCGGTCGACTCCCAGTGGACGATGAGGCGGTCCGCCCCGGCCTCGGCGAACGCCTCGATGTGCCTCTCTGGCTCGACGATCATCAGGTCGACATCAAGCATCACCTTCACCAACGGCCGCAGCGACCGCACCACGCCCGGACCAAAGGTGATCGCCGGCACATAGCGCCCGTCCATGACGTCGATCTGGATACCGTCGACACCGGCGTCGGCGGCCTGGCGCGCCTGTTCTCCCAGACGGGCATAGTCGGCGGCGAGCATGGAGGCTTCGAGCAGCGCCATTGTTCTCCTCTGGTGCGTGTTCAGGACCCGCCCTTGAGGTGCCGGACGCCTTCAGCGGTTCCCACCAGCACGTCAGTCGCCAGCCCGATGAACAGCCCGTGGGCCACGATGCCGGCACGCCCGTCGAGCAGGGCGGCCAGTTCCTCCGGCCTATCGATCGGCTCGAGCCGGCAATCGACGATCAGATTGCCCTCATCCGTGGTGAAGGGCGATCCATCACCCAGTCGGCGCACCTCAGGCCGGGCGCCGAGCGACTCAAGGTAGGGCAGCTCTGTGCCCAGGGCGAAGGGGATGACCGCAACCGGGAGCCGGAATCGGGTGCCCAGCGCAGGCGAGAGCTTCGTCTCGTCTACCACAATCACCAGGCGGCGGCTCGCCTGGGCCACCACTTTCTCCCGCAGAAGGGCCCCACCCCCACCCTTAATCAGATTCAGATGGGGGTCGACCTCATCCGCCCCGTCAATCGTCAGGTCGATGACCGGATGCTCCCCCAGCGTGGTGACTGGGATGCCCAACTGTCCCGCCTCCGCCTCAACGTGCAGCGAGCAGGGCACACCTAGCACACCGTCCAGCTTCCCTTCGCGGATCAGCGCGCCCAGGCGCCGCAGCGCCATCGTCGCCGTGCTTCCGTGGCCCAGGCCCACGACCATCCCCGGCCTGACGGACTCAACCGCCTGCTCCGCGGCCAGCCGCTTCAGCTGATCAATCTCCATTGCCCCAGCCCGGCTTCTCCCGATCGCCCTCGCGCGCCTGCGCATGCTCCTCTAGCTCCACCCCCAGCCCGCTGACGATCCGCGTGGCGAACGCGAAGTAGGCGGTGATCTGAGCTATGTCCAGTATAGCCCGATCGCCAAACCCCTCCTCGCGCAGCGCGCCGACGTCCTCCCGGGTCACCGCCTGCTGGTCGCGCGTCAGTTTGGCGGCATAGTCCAGCATCGCCCGATCCGCACTGCTCAGCTGCGCCCGGCGGTGGTCCTGCTTCAGCTGACTCACCAGCGCGTCGTCGTCGACCAGTCTGCGGAGAGCCTCCCCGTGATGCGCTGCTCAGTAGTGGCAGCCGTTGAGTGCCGAGACGACCGTGCCGATCATCTCGCGCTGGTACCTCTTCAGCGGCGACCGGCCGAACATCAGAGTGCGATACAGAGCGCGGTGGTCGATCATCGACCGTGGATTGAGGCTGTGCACCTTCATTATGTTCGCCACTCGCCCGGCCAGGCCGGCGCAACACTCGTAGGCGGCTGCCAACTCCGCTTCCGCCTCCCCCTCGTCTACAACCTCAATCCACGCTGCTTCAGGCACGACTCAGCTCCCCCATTTGCTCCAGGGCTTTCTCAGCTCCCCCAGCAGCGCGGCCCAGCATCCGCCAGCGGATGATAGTCGCCGCCAGCAGCAGGCCGGAGATCAGCAGTATCGCCGCCGAGAGTGCCCAGGCCGGCGCGCCGAGAGCCACAAGCGCGCTGTATGCCTCGGCGTACATCATACTCCGCCAACCCAGGAGCGCAAGCGACGTGTGCCAGAAGACGTCCAGCCACGAGAAGCAGAAGCCTACGACCAGCAGCTGCATCCACCTGCGCCGCGGCGGTCGGGCCCAAAGCGCAGCTTGGAAGATCAGAGCCAGGCCCAGCGTGCTTAGGCTGCCCGCAGACCGCATCCAGTGATCTGCGATTTCGGGAAGGCTCCTATCCAGCCAGACGCGCCCAAAGTATCCGGAAGCGTGCTCGAAGCGCAGGCTGGGATAGAGGTCGAGCCCCAAGACGTTGAGGCGTTCCACCCGGGCACCGAAGGCAATGCCCGCCAGTGCGTGGCCGCACTCGTGGATCAGAGTGCCCACCGCGAGGACGACAAACGCGATAACGACCGCGCCTGCCACCCAGGCCAGCCGTCCTCCCCAAACCGCCAACCTCTTGCGCAAGGCCATACCCAGGCTAACCGAAATCGATCGCACAGCGCCCTGTAAGCGCCGAAGCTAACCCGGACCCGGGCAAAGCCGAGCCTCCCTCGGTGCAGACCGCGGGAGGCGTTGAGGCTCGCATTGCCCGGGTCATCAGCCGGCAGGGGCTACGCTGCGCCCAGGTAGGCCCGCCGCACATCCGGGTTCTTGCGCAGCTCGTCCGCTGTTCCTTCCAGGACCACCCTGCCCGTCTCCAACACGTAGCCGCGGCTGGCGACGGAGAAGGCCATCAACGCGTTCTGCTCGACGAGCAGAATGGTCGTGCCCTCTTCGTTCAACTGCCTGATCACGCGGAAGATATCCTCCACCAGCAGAGGGGCCAGCCCCATCGACGGCTCGTCTAGCAGCAGCAGCCTCGGGTGGGCCATCAGCGCCCGTCCGATGGCCAGCATCTGCTGCTCGCCGCCGCTCAGCGTGCCTCCCACCTGCTTGATCCGCTCCTTCAGCCTGGGGAACAGAGTGAAGACGCGCTCCATATCCGCACGAATGCCGTCTTCATCGTCCCGACGGAAGGCTCCCATTTCCAGATTCTCCAGCACAGTCAGCCGGCCGAAGATACGCCGACCTTCAGGTGCCTGCGACACCCCCCGGGTCACTATCTCGTGCGCAGGCAGCTCGGAGATGTCGTTGCCAGACAGCGTGATCCTGCCCTGCCTCGGCCGCAGCAGGCCGCAGATGGTGTTCAGGATCGTGCTCTTGCCAGCGCCGTTGGCGCCGATGAGCGTGACTATCTCGCTCTCCTCCACCGTCAACGAGACACCTTTCAGAGCGTGGATGTTGCCGTAGTAGGTGTGGACGTCGCTGACCTCGAGCATCGTCACCATTCCTAGTTCCAACCCCTGCCAGCACCGCGCCCGAGGTACGCCTCTATCACCTCAGGGCTGCTCTGGATCTCGTCCGGCGTTCCCTCGGCAATCTTGACCCCGTAGTCCAGCACCGAGATGCGTTCCGAGATGTTCATCACCACTCGCATGTCGTGCTCGATGAGCAGGATCGTGATCCCCAGCTCGTCGCGCAGCCGGCGGATGAAGCCGATCATCTCTGTCGTCTCAGACGGGTTCATCCCTGCCGTCGGCTCGTCGAGGAGCAGCAACGTGGGCTTGCAGGCCAGGGCCCGGGCGATCTCGAGGCGACGCTGGTCTCCGTAGGGCAGGTTCTTGGCGAAGACCTCCTCCTTGCCTCCGAGCCCGACAAACTGCAGCAGGCGCCGCGCCTCTCGCTCGGCGGCCTCCTCTTCCCGTCGCGTGCGACCCAGCCCCAGCACTGCCCCGGGCAGGCCCGAATGCAGCAGGTGGTGCTGCCCGACCAACACGTTCTCCTGCGCCGTCAGGTTGTTGAACAGGCGGATGTTCTGGTAGGTGCGGCCGATACCCATCGACGCGATCTGATCAGGTCGCTTTTCGTTGAGCAGCACACCGTCGAAGTAGAGCGAGCCCTCTTCAGGCCGGTAGGCGCCGGCCACGCAATTGAACAGGGTCGTCTTGCCCGCTCCGTTCGGGCCGATTATGCTGGAGATGCTCAACTCCGGCACGTCCAGATCGACTGAACTGACAGCCGTCAGTCCTCCGAAACGCTTTGTCACGCCGTCAGCTTGCAGGATGGTCATGGCCGACCCTCCGAGGCACTATCGGGGACCTCCGGCGGCTCGGAAGCGCCGGAGAGCTCCATACGTATTCGCTTCGAGGGCCACAGACCCTCCGGGCGCAGAATCATCATCACTATCAGGAGGGCGCCGAAGGCCAGCATGCGGTAGTCGTCCAGCTCGCGCAGCACTTCGGGCAAGCCTTTGAGCACGATCGCTCCCATTACCACGCCGGGGATACTGCCCATTCCGCCGATGATGACCAGGCAGAGAACATTGACAGAGACGAGCAGGTTGAAGTCCTCGGGTCCGGCGTACTTGTTGCGGGATGCGTAGATCACCCCACCCAGGCCGGCGAAGGCCGCGCCGACGGCGAAGGCAAGCAGCTTATACTTGAGCGTGTGGATGCCCATGGCCTCGGCTACGTCCTCGTCCTCCCGCATGGCCATCCACGCCCGGCCGACCCGCGAACTACGAATGCGTGTCGTGATGAAGGCAACCAGAATGATGCCCAGGATGATGAAGTACAGGAAGGACATCTGGCTGGTGAGGTCGTAGCCGAAGACGCTCGGACCTCCCACTGCCAGGACGCCCTGTGGGCCGCCGGTATAGGGAGTCAGGGCATCGCTCTTGAGAAGGAGGCGGATTATCTCTCCAAAGCCCAGCGTGACGATGGCCAGGTAGTCGCCGCGCATACGAAGCACGGGTATTCCCAACAGCACCCCTGCCGCAGCCGCGAGCACAATCCCGATAGGCAGCACGACCCAGAAATCGAGCTCTATACCATAGGGCTGCGGGGCCGTGAGCAGAGCCACCGTGTAGCCACCGATGGCGAAGAAGGCGGCATAGCCAAGATCGAGCAGCCCGGCCATGCCGACGACGACGTTGAGGCCCAGCCCCAGCATCACGTAGATGCCAACCGTGCCCAGCGTGTTGCTCCAGTAGCGGCCCAGGAACGGCGGGGCGGCAAGCAGTATCACCAGACCGATGACCAGAAGGGCGCTGCGAGCCCACCGCGCTTTCCCAAGCAGTTGCGCCGGGGGCGATTCGGCCAGCCTGTCGCCCAAGCGCTGCAGCCAGCCGGAGATGTGCTCCCTCCATGTGTACCGTCTTGAAGCATAGGAAAGCATTGTCCCGGCGAACGATGCACACAGCAGCGAGAGCCCCAAGACCAGCGCTGCCTGCCACGCCGCCCTGCCGAGCGTCAGCAGTCCGATAGCATCGGGCGTCAACTGCACCAGCCAATGGCGGATGTCGGCACCCGCTTCGATCAGCGAGCCGAGGCCCCAGGTGACGGCCGCCATCACCAGGGCGTGCGCCAGACCAGCCAACAGGCCACTGCCCACCGCCCCGGCCCAAGAACGTCCTTCCACCTTCCTGGCGGCACCAGCGCCGCCCCAGATCGCCAAGGCTGCGATCAAGGCCCAAGCACCAAAGGCCCGAGAACCCAGATCGAACCAGTCCTGCGCAAGGCCGCCCGCGAGCCCCGGCAGCCCGAGCAGGATGGCGAAGATAGCGATCGCAGCCGACAGCAGGCCCGGCGCCACGAAGGAGCGAACCCGCACAGTGCCCTCATTCTGGGAAGCAGGCCTTGTGGTCGCCATCACATCTTCTTCTCCGTGAGGACCTCACCGAGCAGCCCGGTGGGCCTGAAGATCAGAACCAGCACCAGGATGGAAAAGGCCACGACATCCTTCAGCTGATAGGGCAGACCAAGAGCCGCAGGGCCCAGGGCCTCGAGCATGCCCAGCGTAAGGCCGCCCAACATCGCACCGGGAACGTTCCCGATCCCACCCAGGACCGCGGCGGTGAAGGCCTTGATGCCGGGGATGAAGCCGACGTAGTGGTAGATGATCCCGATATGCAGCCCCCACATCACCCCCGCTGCGCCGGCTAGCGCCCCGCTGATGGCGAAGGCCCGGGCGATGACCTGGTTGACGTCGATGCCCATGAGAGCGGCCGTCTCCTTGTCCTCCGCGACGGCCCGCATCGCCTTGCCCATCTTGGTGCGCTTGACCAGCAGGTACAGCCCGCCCATCAGCACGATCGACAGAACGAAGGTCAAAGCACCGGTGTAAGTGAGAAGCACCTCCTGGCCACCGACCATCAGCGTCCACCCGGCGCTTCTCTGCATGATATCGGGATTCGCGTAGGCGTGGCGGGCGGTGCCGAAGACGAGTTGCGCTGCGTTCTCCAGGAATAGCGAGGCACCTATCGCGCTGATCAGAGGCACCAGTCGAGGCGCATTCCGCAGCGGCCGATAGGCGAGGCGCTCAAGCAGGACCGCCGCCACCAGGCCGATGCCCATGCCAACCAGGAAGGCGATCACTATCGACGCGAGCGACCAGCCGACACTCCGATTGAGGAGTCCGCTGCCGTCCAGCGCCTCGAGTGTGAAGTAGCCGGCGAAGGCACCGAGCATCATCACGTCGCCGTGGGCGAAGTTGATCATGAAGAGGATGCCGTAGACAAGCGTATAGCCCAGGGCCACCACCGCATAGACGCCGCCCAGGATCAGCCCGGAGATGGCAAAGCGGGCCCACGTCTCGGGCCCGTAGGCGCCCTCCACGTACACCACACCCCACAGACGCCAGGCGACAAAGGCGACGACGACCACGCCGATGATGGGGCGAACCAGGCGGGCCGGGCTGAAGGAGCGCTTGGGTCGCGACTGCGTGGGATTGTCGGACACCAGATCACCTCATTCAGACAGTAGAAAGCGGCTCCCGCCAGAGCCGCTCTCGACGTTGCGTGCGGCCTCTCGAGCAACCGGGCGATGGGGTGAGCCTGCAGGCCCACCCCATCGCTTGACTGCTACTTGTCAGCGTACGACTACTGACCGGGTGCTACCACCCACTCGCCGTCTTCCACTACCATGAAGCGGATATCCGGCGGCCCGCACTCACCGATGTCGTCGCAGCTCAACGTGCCGATGAGACCCGGGAAGTCCCTCGTAGCCCGGACCGCGTCAGCCAGCTCCCCGCGCGGGATGACCAGGTTGTCGCCGTCCATGTAGGCGACTTCCTGGATCGCCAGAAGAAGGATCCCCATAGCGTCGTGGCCGTGGGCGCTGTACGGGCTCAGCTTGCCCTGCTCCTCGCCGTAGGCGGCCAGGTAGTCGGCCTGGAACTGCGTGAAGGCGTCCGATTCGGGAATCGGCACGTTCGTCGAGTACGTGCCCTCGGCTGCATCTCCGGCCAGGTCGATGTAGTTCGTGCCAAACGTGCCGTCGCAGCCGAAGAACGTGACTCCGTCCAGCCCGGCGGCCGCCATCTGTGATACCATCAGCGCAGCATCCGCGTCGTAGCCGCCCCAGTAGATCAGCTCAGGTCCCAGAGCGGCGATATTAGCCAGCGCGGCGCTGTAGTCCGCCTCGCCTGCCGTTGTGGCTTCGATGCCCAGCACCTCTCCCCCGAGGTCCTCGAACGCCGCCGCCACGCCCTCGGCCAGACCCTGCCCGTAGGCGCCGCTGTCGTGCACGGTGACGATCCGCCTCACACCGAGCACGTTGTACAGATAGGCAGCCGCCAGGACGGACTGATTCGCATCAGAGAAGGCGACGCGGTTGTAGACCCGCGTACCCATCTCGGTGAAGCTCGCCAGCGTCGTCGAAGGCGACATCATGGGGATGCCCGCCTCCTCGTAGATGGGCACGGCAGCCAGCGTCGACCCGGAGAAAGTATGGCCGGCCACTGCAACGACCTGAGGATCGGCCGCCAGCTTGTTCGCTACGGCAGCACCCTGTTCCTCCGAGCCCTGGGTATCCTCGATCAACAGCTCGAAATCGAAGCCGAGTACCGTTGGGTTCTCTGCTACCGCCAGCTCTGCGCCGCGCGATATGTCCGTACCGAACGCGGCATAGGGCCCCGTCATCGGCCCCACGTAGGCCACCTTGACGGTGTCGCCGGGCTTGAACACGGCGTCACTCCACGTGTCCGCGTCGCACCCCGGAGCAACCAGGAGCGTCACTACTGCCAGAAGCATCAACATCCGCCTGCGCATCTGTCTCCTCCCTCGCTAACTTGTCTTGTAGGACACCATGATACGGTCAGCAAACCATTTCGTGCGCGAGATATCGTGGGATTGTGCATCAACACCTCCAGGCCAAGGATGGAATACGGGTCCAGGCGCCTCAGGGCGGCCCACAGCTATCACATTGGCGCTCACGTGCGGGGCTGGACACCCCCCGGATGTGCACCTCGGCCAGCCAGGCATGGCAAGCCGCTCAGGGCACATGATGAACATTATATCGGCTGTCCTGGTGCCTGTCAAATTTGACTTTGGCCCGCGCCAATGTATAATTGCGGTCTGGTAATCCGAACGCAAGCGGTGCGACTGAATCAACTGACCGGGCAGGCGGGTTCTCCCAGAGCCAACCCCTGCTCCGGTCTTTCTAGCGCCTGTCGATCACCACTTGGCAGCATCAAACAGGAGGAGATGAACAGTGGCCAAGAAATGGGTCTACCTCTCGAGCACGGCCGAGAAGGATCTGACCAAGACCCTGGGGCACAAGCCCGCACTGGACGAAGCCAAGGTCATTCTGGGCGGCAAGGGAGCAGGGCTAGCGACGATGACCGGCGCTGGCCTGCCTGTCCCGCCCGCCTTCACCATCACCACCGAGGCCTGCATCAAGTACATGAACTCGGGCGAGTTCCCAGAGGGCATGTGGGATCAGACCCTTGAGGCTCTCGGCGAGATCGAGAAGCAGACGGGCAAGAATTTCGGCGATCCCAAGAACCCCCTGCTCGTGTCCGTCCGCTCTGGCGCAAGGGTCTCGATGCCCGGCATGATGGACACCGTCCTGAACCTGGGCCTCAACGACGAGACGCGTGTAGCGCTGGCCAAGCTATCCGGAGACGAGTGGTTCTCCTACGACGCCTACCGCCGCTTCATCACCATGTTCTCAGACATCGTGATGGACTACTCCCGCGAGCACTTCGAGGAGAAGCTGCAGGAGCTCAAGGACAAGGAGGGGGTCAAGCTAGATCCCGAGGTCAGCCTGGAGGGAATGAAGGGCCTGGTGGCCGAGTACAAGAGGATGTACAAGGACCACTTCGGCACTGGTTTTCCGACGGACCCGCTGGAACAGCTGCGCCTCTCCATCAAGGCCGTCTTCAATTCCTGGAGCGGCGCACGGGCCATAGCCTACCGTGAGCACGAGGGAATCCCGCACGATTGGGGCACGGCCGTCAACGTGCAGACGATGGTCTTCGGCAATCTGGGAGAGAAGAGCGGCACCGGCGTCGCCTTCACCCGGGACCCCGCCACCGGCGAGACGGAGCTCTACGGCGAGTACCTGGAGAACGCTCAAGGTGAGGACGTGGTCGCCGGCATCCGGACGCCGATGAAGATTGCCCAGCTGAACGAGGTGATGCCCGATATCTACAAGCAGTTCTCGGCGGTGGCGAAGCAGCTGGAGGACCACTACCGGGATATGCAGGATATGGAGTTCACCGTCGAGCAGGGCAAGCTGTGGATGCTTCAGACCCGCACCGGCAAGCGTACCGCCGCAGCAGCCGTCAAGATCGCGGTCGACCTGGCCCAGGAGGGCACGATCTCCAAGGAGGAGGCGGTGCTGCGCGTCCGGCCCCACGAGGTCGATCAGCTCCTCCACCCCTTCTTCGATCCTCAGGAGAAGCAGAAGGCCGCTGAACGGGGCGATCTGATCGCCGAGGCCCTGAACGCCTCGCCTGGCGCCGCAACCGGCGGCGTCGTCTTCGACGCCGAGGAGGCAAGGAAGCTGGGCGGCGAGGGCAAGGCAGTTATCCTGGTCCGGCCGGAGACCGCACCAGACGACGTGCCCGGTATGCTCGCCTCCAAGGGTGTGCTCACGCAGCACGGCGGCATGACCTCCCACGCCGCCGTCGTAGCCAGAGGCAGCAACCTGCCGGGTGTCGTCGGCTGCGAATCGATCCGGGTCGACCTGCAGCGCAAGCAGTTCACGGTTCAGGCCACCGGCCGGGCCGTGAAGGAAGGCGATATCATCTCCATCGACGGGGGCGCTGGCGAGGTCTTCTGGGGCGCCATCCCCACCGTCGAGGTCGACTACGAGAAGCAGACAGATCTGGTGGAGCTCCTTGGCTGGGCGGACGAGTTCCGCACACTCGGCGTTCGCACAAATGCCGATCTGCCCCACGACGCCAGGCGTGCCCGTGAATTCGGCGCTGAAGGAATCGGCCTTTGCCGCACGGAGCACATGTTCTTCGACCCCCGCGCGCGCGACGCGGTCGTGCGCATGATCCTGGCGGAGACGGACGGGGAGCGCCAGGCGGCGCTGACAGAGATGCTGCCGATTCAGGAGAAGGACTTCGAAGGCGTGTTCGAGGCGATGGACGGCCTTCCGGTTATCATGCGCCTCATCGACCCACCTATGCACGAGTTCCTGCCTCCACGCGAGGAGCTGATCGAGGAGGTAGCTAAGCTCCGCTGCACCGATCCGAAGTCCAAGGAGCTCTCTGAAAAGGAGAAGATGCTCCAGGTCGTGAACTCCCTGTGGGAAGTCAACCCCATGATGGGGCTCCGCGGCTGCAGAGCAGGCATCATGTACAAGGGTCTGACCGAGATGCAGACGCGGGCCTACTTCCAGGCCGCCTGCCGCTGTTCCAAGCGAGGCATCAAGGTCAAGGCCGAGGTGATGATCCCCCTCGTTTGTCACGTGAACGAATTGAGGCTCGAGCGCGAGAAGCTCGAGGCCGTAGCCAAGCAGGTCATGAAGGAAGAGGGCGTCGAGGTCGAGCACATGTTCGGCACGATGATCGAGGTCCCTCGCGCCGCCCTCACAGCGACTGAGATCGCCAAGCACGCCCAGTTCTTCTCGTTTGGCACGAACGACCTGACGCAGATGACCTTCGGCTTCAGCCGCGACGATGCCGAAGGCAAGTTCCTTCTGACCTACATCGAGGGCGTCGACACTGGCGAGACAGACCAGGAGGGTAACCCCATTCGCTTCCAGATCCTCGCCCAGAACCCGTTCCAGACCCTGGACCAGGAAGGCGTTGGCCGCTTGGTTCGGATGTGCACCCAGGAGGGTCGGGCCGCCAATCCGGACCTAGAGGTAGGCATCTGTGGCGAGCACGGAGGGGATCCCGCTTCGATCAAGTTCTGTCACGACGTGGGGTTGAACTACGTCAGTTGCTCGCCTTATCGCGTGCCGGTGGCCCGTATAGCAGCCGCCCAGGCCAAGCTACTCGAGAGCAAGTAGCCACAGACCGGCTAAACGAACCGCGGGGGGCGGCGTGATGCTGCCCCCCGCTTGTGCTTTATGCTCTATCTGGGGCGGCCTGGCTCTCCACCACTTGCCTGCCGTCCGCGGTCGAGTACAATACTCTGGGGTATTCTCGAATGAGCGTTGTTGATGCGGTTAAGGACCGGCTGGACATCATCGAGGTGATTTCATCCTACGTCCCCCTACAGAAATCCGGCCGCAACTTCAAGGCCAATTGCCCCTTCCACTCCGAGAAGACGCCTTCCTTCGTGGTCTTCCCGGATAGCCAACGCTGGCACTGCTTCGGCGCGTGCAGCGAAGGTGGAGATGTGTTCACATTCGTGATGAAGCAGGAGGGCTGGGACTTCAGGACTGCGCTCGCGGAGCTCGCGGCGAGAGCCGGCGTTGAGCTGCAGCCGCGCACACCAGCCCGGGAGAGGGCGGAGCAGGAGGCCGATCGACTCCGCTCAGCCCTTCAGGCAGCCGCCGAGCTCTACCACAGCTTCCTGCTTACAGCAGCGGAGGCGCAGACAGCCCGGGAGTACGTGGCCAGGCGAGGCCTCAGCAGCGAGACCGTCGACCGGTTCATGCTCGGCTACAGCCCTCAGGGCTGGGATACGCTGCGCAATAGCCTGATCAGCAAAGGCTACACGGCAGACGAGCTGCTGCGCGCCGGCCTGCTCGTCGAGCGCGAGAGCCGCTCCGGTACGTATGACCGATTCCGAGACCGCCTGATGATTCCGATCCGGGATGGGCGGGGGCACGTCATAGCGTTCGGAGGTCGCACGCTCGACCCGGAAGGACTGCCCAAGTACATCAATTCGCCGCAGACAGCCCTCTTCGACAAGAGCACGGTGCTCTATGGCCTGGACGCGGCTCACCAGTCGATCCGCAGCGAGGAGCGGGCCATCATCGTCGAGGGCTACATGGATGTGATGCAGGCTCATCAGGCCGGCTTCACCAACGTAGTAGCCCAGATGGGCACGGCCCTCACCGAAGCCCAGCTGCGCCAGCTGCAACGGGGCGCTGACGTGCTGGTGCTGGCGCTGGATCCGGATGCAGCCGGCGTGCAGGCCACGCTGCGCGGGGTCGACTTGGCCCGAGAGACATTGAGTCAGGAGTGGGAACCGGTATTCGACCCCCAGGGTCTGCTGCGGCACGAAGCCCGCCTGGGAACGGAGATTCGCGTCCTGCAGTTGCCTCCTGGCCAGGACCCGGACGACCTGATCCGCGAGCAGCCGGAGCGCTGGGCAGAGCTCGTCGACCGGGCCCTGCCTGTAGTCGACTTCCACCTATCCATGCTTCTTGACGGCCTTGACCTGGAAGACACCAAGGCCAAGGCCCGGGCGGTCGATTCTCTACTCCCGTTGTTGCGGGCTGTGGCCAACCCTGTCGAGAGAGATGACTACGTGCAGAAGACGGCCAGGGCCCTCAGATTGGACGTGCGCTCGCTGCAGCGCCAGGTGAGGCGCTCGCCTCAGGCTTCGCGACGCCGCGCAGAGGAGACTGCCACCGGTGATGCGGCTGTCGTCACACAGGGGCGTACGCAGTCGGACCTGGAGGAGTACTGCCTCTCCATCCTGCTTCGCAGGCCGGACGTTCTCGCCTCGGTGAACGATGCCCTGGCGGCGAGTCAGCTGGAGCGCCTGCGGGGGGAAGACTTCACCAGCCCAGGGCTGCGCGCCGTTTTCGAGATGTGGGAGGCACTCGTAGACTTCGGCCACGCCGGCCCAACCGAGGCCCTCCGGGCCCAGTTGCCGCCGGAGCTGCACGACTTGCTGGCAGAGCTATTGACCAAGGACGTACCTGTACCTGCCGAAGAGCAGTTGGCACGTGATGTCACGCTCGCCCTGCTCCGTCTGAGAGAACGCAACCTGCGAAGGCTGGGCATGGAGCTGGGCTTCCTCACCGCAGAAGCCCAGGAACTCGGCGACCTGCGGGCGGACCAATACGTGGGCGCCCTGCGGGCCTATAGGAAGGCCCTGCTGAACACGCAGCAGGCGCTGGCAACAAGAAGAGCCTGGACAGGGCTCCGGTAGCTGCAGAGCCAGAGCGGCCGCATCCTGAACGAAGGTAGTATGAGCAAGCGCAAAGAAAGCCAGGTAGCGCCGGGCGAGGCTGAAGAGCCGGAGGCTGAAGACGTGGAGTTCGGCACCGGCGACGAGCCCCAGGAGCTGTTGGCTGACACGGAATCGCTGCTGAAGGCGGGCAAGCTCCCCGACAAGGAGCCACAGCGCGCCGCAGCCCTTGGCGAACTGGAGGAGCCATCCGCCGACGACCTGGAGGCGATCAAGGACCTGGCCGTCGCGGCCCGGCAGAGCCCTCCGAAGATCAGCGACGACCCCGTCCGCATGTACCTGCGGGAGATCGGGCGGGTCCCCTTGCTCGAACCGTACGAAGAGATATGGCTGGCCACGCAGCAGGAGGCAGCTGCGCACTTCCAGGCTGTGCGGACCCGCTTGAGAGAGGCGAGCAAGAAGAGACCGTCCAAGCAGGATCTGCTTGCGGCGCTCATTGATTCGTTCCGTGACACCTGGTCGAGTGCGATCAAGAGCAGCAAGACGCTCGGCCTGCCGAAGCCTGATCTCAGCGCGCTGGTAGACGAAACACTGGCTATCCGAGACGTAACGCTTCCCAACAGGGAATCCTATCTCTACGGCTTCCTCGAGCAGCATGGTTGGTCCGAATCGGAGGACGGCGGGTGGGAGCAGCTCACCGGGCAGCTCTTCGACACCCTCATCCTGCTGTATCTATTGCCGGATCCTGCTCTGATCACGATCCGCCACGAATGGTCGGCGCGACAGAGGCTGCCATCGAAGCAGAAGCTGGCAGCCAGCTCGTCGGCGCGAGGGGACACCGCGCTGTGGGCGTCGCTCGATGAGCAGGCAGCGGTGGCCAAAGCTACGCTGACACGAGCCAACCTCCGGCTAGTGGTGAACGTGGCCAAGCACTATCTGGGACGAGGCATCTCTTTCCTCGATCTGATCCAGGAGGGCAACATAGGCCTCCTGCGGGCCACGCAGAAGTTCGATCATACCAAGGGATTCAAGTTCTCGACCTACGCCACGTGGTGGATTCGCCAGGCAATCAGCAGGGCCATCGCCGATCAGGCGCGCACGATACGTATCCCCGTGCACATGGTGGACACGATCAATCGGGTGGTCCGGGCACAGCGCCAGAAGGCCCAGGAGCTCGGGCGCGAGCCCAGGATGGAGGAACTGGTTCTGGAGCTGGATCTGCTAGAGCCTGAGCACAAGAACGCCATTCTGGCAGCGCGTGATGCCGGCGAGCCCCTGTCCCCCGGACTGGAACGCCGGCTGCGGCGCGCCGCGCTGAAGGTGCAGAGTATCATGCACGTCTCCCAGGAGCCGATGTCGCTGGAGATGCCCGTGGGCGCTGAGGAGAGCGGCATGCTCGGCGACCTGATCGAAGACGAGACGGTCCCCGGGCCAGCTGACGCTGCCTCCGACCAGCTGCTGAAGGAGCAGGTGCATGCCGTCCTGGATTCGCTCACCGAGCGCGAGCGGGCAGTTCTGGAGATGCGCTTCGGTCTCAAGGATGGGGAGAGCCACACGCTCGAGGAGGTCGGCAAGGCCTTCGGAGTGACGCGTGAGCGTGTGCGGCAGATCGAGTCGAAGGCTCTGCGCAAGCTGCGCCACCCCGGCCACCGGCGCAAACTGCGCGATTTCCTCGCTTAGCAGTCCCCCGCGGGGGGGGCAGGCCCTGCCCTGCAACACCTGAGCCGTCAGCTCAAGGGCTGAGGGCTATTGCGTGACCGAGGAGTGCTTCCAGTTCAGCGAGCGACGCCTGCGGATCGAAGAAGTGAACTGTGTGGATTCCCAGCTGGCGGGCGGAGTCGATGTTGCGCTGGAGGTCATCGACCAGGATCGCCTCTCCCGGCTCGACATCCAGCTCCGAGAGCGCCAGCTGGAATATGGCAGGGTCCGGCTTCCGCAGGCCCACCCAGGCGGAGTTGACGTAGACATCGAACTCGCCTTCCACGTCTAGACCGAATCGCTCGCGTATCGAATCCGCCTGTCCCAGCCAGGCATTGGAGACGAGGGCAGCGCGGTACTGAGACCGCAGGGCCCTTACAGCGTCGATCAACTCCATGCGTAGTCGATGGGTGCCGTAGAGCTCCTCCTTGATCCTGGCCAGATCAGCCGTACCGGAGATTCCCGCCACCCGCGTCACCTGCTCGTCGTATTCCTGCTCGCTTATCGCTCCCACGGACAGCTGGCGCCACGGGCTGCCCCACAGAGCCTCCGCCAGCAGCCCGGACTGGAGCCCAAGTCGCTCCTCGACCTCAGCAATCAACTCTTCCTCCGGCAGACCCTCGATCACCCCACCCCAGTCGAACATCACCGCCCGAACCACCGGCACCGCCTGGACAATCCGCTCGGGCAGCCGCATGCCCATCTCTCGCAGCGACCTTCGAAGCGGCGCCAGGCCCCTGAAACGCACCGCGCCGATACCCAGATCCTGTGCGGCCCTGACGTTCTCCCGCAGGTCGTCGACGAAGACGGCTTGCTCCGGGCGGACTCCCAGCCTATTCAGGGTCAGCTCGTAGATCGCACGGTCCGGCTTCATCACCCCTTCGCAGGCGGAAACGACCACCACGTCGAAGAGGTCGCTGATGCCCGATTCATGGAAGAACTCGATGAGACTCGCAGGGCCGTTACTGAGGAGGGCTGTGCGCCGCTCGCCGTGGCGCAGGTACTTGATCAGCTCCACCAGCTCGCCATCCAGGCGGTCGCCCGACCAGAACTGGCGACTGAACTCGTCTGGATCCTGAAGCCCGAGCCGGCGACCGACGTCCGCCCAGAACTGGGCGCTGGTGATCCGACCCAGCTGAGCTTCGTCCCACAGCGGGTTCCCGAAGACGATCTCCTCGGCTCCCCCCTGTCCCAGCCCGAACCGCGCTTCCAGTTCGGCGCGCGGAATGGGATTCGCGGTGCGCATCAGCACGCCGCCGAAATCGAAGATCACCGCCTCCCAGTCGTTGGACATTCTTCTGCTCTACGATCGCTCCGCAGTGGAGGCTGGCCAGCGCATTCCGCGGGCCGACCGCAGGATTGTAGTCGACCGTGCTCGTTTGTCAACCTGCACGGAATGCCTATAATGTCTACAACCGTGCAGCGCACAGGGACAGCATGGTCCGTTTCGACACGCCGATCAACGCCGACGACACAAGCTTCAAGCGTGTAGTGCTTGAGGCTCCCTTCCCGGTGGTGGCGGTCTTCTGGTCCGCGCAGGATGCTTCCAGACGCCGACTCAACACCACCCTTGATGAAGTTGCGCGCCTGTACGCCGGTGAGGTACTGGTCGTCAAGCTGGATGTCGCAGACTCCAAGCGAGCTCAGCTCAAGTACTCCGTGCACGGTGTTCCCCAGTTCCTGCTCTTCCAAGACGGCGCTCCGATGGCACGAGTGCAGGGGGTACCGACGGTTGAGATGCTGCGGCCGTGGATCGAATACCTGCTCGGCCGAGCGGACAAGCCGGCGCAGAGGCGGTCTCGCGCCTCGCGCGATGAAAGGCCATCGCCGAAGGGCACGACCGGGCGCCGGCCGAAGCCGAAGCCAGAGCCCGAGCCGGAGCCAGAGCCGCAGCCAGAGCCGAAGCCAGAGCCCGAGCCGGAGCCAGAGCCGCAGCCAGAGCCGAAGCCAGAGGTTGAGCCTGAGCTGAAGCCCGAGCCAAGGCCACAAGCGGCCAAGAAGATGATACGTCGAGAACAGCCTCCTGGTATGTCAGAGGAGCCGGCAATGGAGGGTGCTCCCGTCACCGTCACCGACGCCGACTTCCAGTCGATAGTCCTGGACGCGGACAAGCCTGCTCTGGTCTTCTTCTGGGCACCGAGTGCCCCCGCCTGCGAGCAGGTTCGCCCTATCGTGAAGGCGATCTGCTGGGAGTTCTCCGGCCGGCTCGTCGCCGCGCAGATGGACGTGGACGCAAACCCCCGCACACCCAGCCAGTTCGGGGCCCAAGTAGCCCCTATAGTGGTCGTCTTCGCTCAGGGCGCCCCCGTGGAGGTCGCTGCCGATCCCAAGTCAGTGCGGGCCCTGCGCGGCAGGATGAGAACGCTCGTAGGCGATTAGCCGTTTGGACGGGACAGGCATCCGCCAGCAGACGGTACTATGGACATCTCCGCCGGCGTGTGATATCATAGGGTCGGGAGGGGCTTGTCCAGGCAGGCCACGCCACTCTCATGCAGGGTTCCTCTGACACGCAATGAACGGGCTTCCGCCGTACGCAATCGTTCTTTTGGCAGTGCTCGCCCTGGGGATGGCGGTGCTGCTCATCGTCTGGCTGTTCAGATACGTGACCGGAAGTCAACGCCAAGCGGCTGCCGAGGAAGGCTTCTCCTCATCCCCAGCCTCGACCCCCGATCTCGCCTCGCGGCTTGATCAAGAGCACGTGCTGTGCGTCTCCAGGAAGGCGGATGGCGGCGCGACCGTCACAGTGCAGGGAAAGCCATACGACCGTCTACGAGACATCAAGGACCCCACCGTAGGCCGCTACGCGGTCGACGCGGTCAAGGGCGTGCTGATCTTCGCCGAGGACCTCTTGCCTTCGACTGTGAGGCGCTCTCTTCGCTCCTCGAAGTCGCCGATGGGAGACGCAGGTGAAGGCCCTGCACAGGCGGGGCTAGCCGGGGAGCAGGCCCAGGTCGCTCCCCGCCAGCTGGTGGACCAGATCGACCAGCTCGTTCAGGCCCGTCTTCGCGACCGCCCGAAGCTGGCTGAGCTCGGCATTCGCCTGAGGGAGGGTGGCGGCGGGGGGCTCGTGATCTTCGTTGGCCAGCAGAGCTACGACTCAGTGGACAAGGTGGCACACGAGGAAGTGCGAGACCTGATCAGGGAGGCCATTGCGGAGTGGGAGAGCCGCTAGTGTTGCGTCTCCAACGGAAGGCGCAGCAAGAACAGCTGCTGCCCCGTCGGGCAGCAGCGTCATCGTCGCTCCGCTCTCCTAACGCGCGGACTTAGCGGCGCACGTCGCGCAGCTTGCCGAGGGCGTGCAGGAGCCGCACGAATCCCCAGCCCCGGCAATCACCCCTTCGTCACCCACAGCTGAGAAGAGCGAGATGAGACGGTGCGTCTCTGCTCCCCCACAGCCCGGGCACTCGATCGGATCATCCGCATCCGCCATCGCCCTGAGAGCGTCGAATCTGGTCTCACAGCGGATACACTTGTACTCGTACAGGGGCATGTGGCAGATCTCCTGCCTGGGGCTGGCGGCGAAGGCGGCGCAGCCCTGCTACTCCAGGAAGCCAATACTGCGTCCCACCTCATCGAACGTCGACAGCACACGGTCTAGCTGTTCGTCCGTGTGGGTGGCCATGTAGCTAGTCCGGAGCAGCGATTCCGAAGGCTGTACCGCGGGCGAGACAACCGGATTCGTGTACACCCCTGCGTCATAGAGCGCCTTCCATATCAGCATCGTCGGCAGATCAGCCCCGATTATCACCGGCACGATCGGCGTCTGGCTGTTGCCGACGTTGTAACCCAGTTCACGGAACCCAGCTCGCATTCGATCACCGATCTCCAAGACGCGCTCGCAGCGCTCCGGCTCACTCTCCATCACGTCAAGCGCGGCCAGCACCGCAGCCGCCGCGGCGGGAGGCATGCTGGCGCTGAAGATCAGCGGCCGCGACGTGTGCTGGATGAAGTGAATCACCTCCTCCGCCCCGGCGATGAATCCGCCGAGGCTAGCGAAAGACTTGCTGAACGTGCCCATCGTCAGATCTACCTGGTCCGTGAGCCCGAAGTGGGCAGCAGTGCCTCGCCCTCCTGCCAGCACGCCAACGGCGTGCGCGTCGTCCACCATCAGCCGCGCCCCGTGTTTCTTGCAGACGGCCACGATCTCGGGCAGAGGAGCAATGTCGCCGCCCATGCTGAACACCCCATCAACGACGACCAGCTTGCCGGCGTCGTCGGGCAGCTGATCCAGAACCCTGTCCAGATGCTCCATGTCGTTGTGGTTGAAGCGGCGCATCTCGCCCAAGCTCATCATGCAACCATCGACGATGCTGGCGTGATCTTCCTTGTCCGTGATGACGAAGTCCCCGCGACCTACGATCGAGGTGATCGTGCCCACGTTCGTCTGGTAGCCAGTCGAGAATACCAGCGCCTTCTCCGTGCCGACGAACTTGGCCAGCCTCCGTTCCAGCTCAAGGTGCAGCTCCAACGTGCCATTCAGGAAACGCGAGCCTGTACAGCTGGTGCCGTATCGGTTCGTCGCATCGATGGCCGCCTGCCGCACTTTGGGATGCGTAGTCAGCCCCAGGTAGTTGTTGGAGCCGATCATGATGAGCTTGTGATCGCCGACCGTGACCTCGGTGCCCTCGCTGTCCGTCAGTGGTATGAAGTAGGGGTACAGCCCGGCAGCTTGCGCTTCCTTGGCCCGCGTGTACTCGCGGCACTTGGTGAAGATGTCCATCAAGACCTCCTTGGTGCTGCCGCCATCCCGCGGTACACCTGAAGAGAGATTGGCCTGCGGGGCGAAGCCTGTCGAGCCGCTCCCTTGGTCTCAGCCGAGGCCGCTGGGCTACTGGGCCAGGACTCTAGTTTTCGAGCGGCATGCTGGCTCTAACGAAGCGCGCCGTCAGGTCGCGCAGCTGCGTGAAGCTGACAGGCTTGATCAGGACCAGGTTGGCTCGCCGACGGAGCTCATCCGCCGCCAGCGGATGAGCCGTAGCTACGATGACTCGTGTCTCCTCTAGCCGTGGGTCGGCCCGGATATACGCCAGCACTTCCTGCCCGGTAACGCCAGGCAGACGCAGGTCGAGCACTACCAGGAAGGGGACTACAGCGTCCAGCCGCTCCAGCGCTTTGTTGCCCGATGATATGACCTCGGCCTCGCATCCGGCAGCCTGGACAGCCTCGGAGAAGATCGTCGCCAGGTCCGCGTCATCCTCGACAACGAGCGCCAGCGGTCTCGCCATTGTGCTCACCTTCTTGGCCTGGATGTCCTAAGCTCGCTCAACGCCGACCTGCTGCTGGCCGGAGCCGTCCGCAGCACGACCTGCGCCCCGACCGCCTGTCTGGCTACCATTATACCCTAGGGCTGTGGTCACGGCAAGACCCACTGTTCCGGCCAAGACCTCTCACTGCCCGCGCTAGAGCACGCTCACCGGATCGACATCGACGCACCAACCACTCATCTGCTCCACGGAGGCAAACAGATCGGCCGGATCTGGGTGCCGCAGTAGTATCTGCCACCGGTGACGCCCGCGGAGCCGTTGGAAGAATGCGGGAGCGGGGCCGATCACGTCATCCTCAGGCAGCCCCCTGCCAGCCAGCGCTTCCCGCAGGGCATCGGCAAGCGCCTTGGCCTCCCGCCGAGCCTCAGCAGCTGATTGACCCTCAAATGAGAGCTTGACCAACCGGCGGTAGGGCGGGTATGCGTGTTCCTGCCGGAACGCCAGCTCTCGGGCAGCAAAGTTCGCAAAGTCGTGTTCAGCGGCGAACGTGATGGCGTATTCCTCGGGCCGATACGTCTGGATGAAGGCCTTGCCGCCCTGGAGCCCTCGCCCGGCACGGCCAGCCACCTGAGCCAGCAGCTGGAAGGTTCGCTCTGCGGAGCGGAAGTCGGGCAGGTTGAACTCCGTATCGGCCGAGACTACACCCACGACGGTCACAAGCGGCATGTCAAGCCCCTTCGCTATCATCTGTGTGCCGACCAGGATATCGGCCGCGCCCTGCCCAAAGCGCTGCAGGATAGCACTGTGTGCCTGAGGCGTGCGCGCCGTATCCCGGTCCCACCGGATAATCCGCGCCTCGGGCCACGCCTCTCGCGCCGCCTCTTCGACGCCCTGCGTACCCAGCCCGAAGAAGCGAATCCGGACACCCTGGCACTGAGGGCAGCGGCTGGGCTGGTCTTCTCGGTGATCGCAGTGGTGGCAGACGAGGCGGGACTGGGGGCTGTGGTAGGTCAGTGGCGTATGGCAGTTCGGACAGCGGAGAGTGTGACCGCAATCACGGCAGATCACGAAGGTAGATCTGCCGCGCCTGTTCAGAAACAGGATGATCTGCTGGCCTTGCAGCAGCGCTTCGTCCACCGCCTGCTTCAGGGCCCGGCTGAAGATGGAGCGATTCCCGGCCCGCAGTTCGGCCCGCAGGTCGACAATGTGCACTGGAGGGAGCGGCAGGTAGCGCGCCTCTTCAGGGCCGCCTGGCAGGCGCTGGAAGTGCGTGCCGGGCACGCCGTGCAGGGTCTGCAGGTCGTGCAGCCGTCTGGCGTGCCCCATGATCCGGCGGGGCATTTCCAGAAGCACGATCTCCCCTCTCTTGGCCTCCAGATACGACTCGAGGCTCGGCGTGGCCGAACCGAGCAGGAGCAGGGCGCCGCTCTGGCGTGCCAGTTCGCGGGCCGTCTCTCGCACGTGGTAGCGGGGACGAGGCGCCTCTTGCTTGTAGCTCTCCACGTGTTCCTCGTCGACCACGATCAGGCCGAGGGGAGAGAGCGGAGAGAAGAGCGCCGAGCGCGCTCCGACCACCACTTGCACCAGTCCCGCCCTGGCCCGTCTCCAGGTGTCGTAGCGCTCCCCGTCCGACAGGCCGCTGTGCATCACAGCAACAGAGCGGGGGAACCGCGCCCCAAAGCGGGCTATCGTTTGCGAGGTCAGCGAGATCTCTGGCACGAGCACAATGGCGCGCTTCCCCTGGGCCAGCACGGCCTCGACAGCGCGCAGGTAGATCTCCGTCTTTCCCGATCCGGTCACCCCGTGCAGCAGGAACGGACGAGCCTCGGATGGCGACAACCACAAAGCAGCCTCAATCCGCTCCCACACCGCCTGCTGGTCGGAGGTAAGCGCCGGCGGGGTGTCCGGCACGAACACCCGGCCAGCCAGAGCGTCTCGCCACACTTCTTCAGACTCGAGAACTACCACGCCTCGCTCAGCCAACTTGTCCAGGTGATAGCGCGTGCAGCCGGTCTCGGCGTAGACCCAGCTGACGTCGACGGCCTCCTCCTCACTGGCCAGAAACTCCATAATCTCAGGATAGACCTCGCTACGAAGCCCTGTCAGCCCCTCGGCCAGCTCGCCTTCGGGACCCAGTCTCGCCGTCAGGACCCGCTTCGGTCTAGCACCCGGCGGAGCGAGAAACGGACGGCGATCCACGTGCCCGCGGCGGGCCAGCTGCAGCGACGCCGGTCTCCAGTCCACTCCCCGCAGAGCGCGATCGAGTTGCCTGCCCCGCAGGGGTCCTCGCCGATCGAGGACGCCCAGGAGTGAGGTCTGCGCCTCGGTCCGGGCAGCCTCGTCGGGGACGTCGGGCTTGGCCGCCACAACGACGTCGGCGAAGCCGACGATGCCAGGCGGAAGCATGGCTTGCAGGCAGTCGTACAGCGGAGCCACGTACTCGCGGCTCATCCAGGAGGCCAGCAAGAGCCGCGCCGGATCCAAGACCGGCTCACTATCTACAAGCGATTCGACGGGGCGGGTATCCTCGACCTGTGACCGTGAGGCCAGGCCCAGCACAACGCCGTATAGCCGCCTGGACCCGAAAGGCACGATGACGAGCGAGCCCGGCCCCACCCGGCCCCGGAGTTCTTGTGGAACTTCGTAGGTGAAGCCCAAGCCGTCTGAGCCAGGAACGGACGGCCCGACCGTCGAAAGGGGCACAACCTGGGCGAAAGGCCCGTTCTCCATTTCCGGATCGGCCTCTGCGGGAGAGCCTAGACCTCTTCTCCGAAGCGCGGGCACCAGCGAAGGAACAACAGATAGCCCAGTACAAGCACAATTAGCGCGGTTACCGCAGTGCGTGCGAAGAAATCGAACCCGGTTGGCATGCCCCAATAGAGCAGGTCGCGGTAAGAAGCGACGATCGAAGCCATGGGGTTGAGCCGCCGGAGCCACAGCTGAGCGTTGAGCGTGATGCCGAGAACGGTCAACTGCTGAGGGACTGTGCTGATGGGGTATATGACGGGCGTGAGGAAGAACCAGGCCTGCAATCCCACGCTCAGGATGATCTGTGTATCCCGATAGAAGACGTCGAGCGCCGACGTAGCGAGAGTCAGCCCGATGGTAAACGCCAGCTGGATGAGTATCGTGAGCGGCAGGAGCAGAGCCCACCACGAGAGTTCAGCGCCTGATGCGAGGGCCAGACCGAAGAAGACAGGGAGGGCAACTATGAAGTTGACCAGGTCTGCCAGGACGATAGAGATAGGCAGCACCTCCCGTGGGAAATACGTCTTCTTGACCAGGTTGGCATTGTCTATGATGCTGGACGTGGCCCGGGTCACCGAAGAGGAGAAGAAGTTCCAGGGCAGCAAGGCGGACAGCACGAAGACATGGAAGTGGGGCAGGTCGGATCTGCCGGCCAAGAGGTTGAAGACCACCGTCAGTACCAGCATCATCAGCAGGGGGTTGGCCCACGACCAGGCGATTCCCAGTATCGAGTTGCGGTAGCGCACCTTGAGATCGCGCGACACCAGATTGCGGATCAGGTCGCGGTAGTCCCACAGCTCCCGCATACGGCCTATCAGCTTCATTCGGTTCTTGCCTTTCTGGCAGGTCGGCACCGGTCGACCAAGAGACTGCGATGCACGTCTACAAGAATCTGGCCTGTGCTATCCCACGAGAAGCGATGGCCGGCCAACTGCCGCAGTGCAGTTCCCAGCTTCTCACGCCGCCGGGGCGTACGAAGGAGGGACGCGATCGCATCGGCGAGCGCCACAGGCCCGCCCGACGGATCTGCGTAGACGCCCAGGTCGGCCAGGTACTCCCTGCTGACCGGGTTGTCTAAGGCCACCGTCGGAAGCTCCATCGCCATGTAGTTCAGGATCTTGCCCGCGCCCTCTGTCTCGGACAGCTTGGGCGCGATGGCGATGTCGCCCAGCGCCAGGTGGGCAGGCGCCTCCTCATACGGTATCTTGCCCGTGAAGACCATCCGATCGCCTACGCCCAATTCGTCCGCCATCAGCTGGTAGTGGCCCTCGCCGGGGAAGCCCATCACGAGGAAGTGCACGTCGACGCCCCGGCCCAGCAGTTCCTTTGCGGTCTGCACCAGCAACGACGTCCCCTGGTAGTCAGCCAGCAGCCCCAGGTAGACGACGACTGGCCGGCCCTCAGGTATGCCCAGGGCGGCCTTCCGCGCAGCTATCTCCTGCCTGTTCAGCACGTTGGGGCGGAAGCAGTCCAAATCGACGCTGTCCGGGAGAGTGAATACCCTGTCGGCTCGGCAGTCGAATTCGGACTCCAGAAGCTCCGCCCCCCGGCTGCTGCTCGTTACTACCGCGTCTGCCAGCAGGTCGATCCGACGCTCAAGCAGCCGCACCAAAGGGTACCACGGACCGTTCTCGCTCAGGAAGCTGTGGTCGACCATCTCGCCCGTCAGGCTGCCCTGGAAATCGAAGACGAGTGGAACGCGGAGAATGCGGCTGAGAAGATAGCCAACAAGCGCACCCTCGTGCATGTGGCCGTGCACGATGTCGAAGCGCCGCCTGAGGACAGTCTTCAGACCTGACCATCCCAGAAGCAGGTCGAAGGCCAGCTTGTGCAGCGACGAGCCGACCTCGTAGTCCGCCCTCCACGGCGTTGGCCGGGTGCGGATGATCTCCAGGCCGGGCATGTCGTGCCCCTTGTAGTAGGTGAGGACGGTAACGCGCTGGCCCAGCCTCTGCAGTACCCGGGCTTCCTCCAGGATGCGGATATGGCCACCGTAGTCGGAGAAGAACGAGGTAGGCGCAATCATCAGGACGTCGTAGCCTTCGTCCCACACCTGCCCCTCCACCGCCTCCTCTGCTACGCTAACCTTCGCCATGATCAGCTCTTCGCGTCGGCGTCCTGCAGTGCGGCGAGCAGCCTATCCTCATAATTCTGCACGCGCGCCATCGTCTCTTCGTGCCGCCGGATGAGAGACGCTGCAAGTGGCGGGCAGCCCGCCTCGGCGGCCAGCCGGGCTCCCTCATCGGGATGAGCCGCGAGCACGACGAAGGGACGGCACCATCCCTGTGGCTGGCCTTGGCCCAGCCTGAAGGCCACCTGCGGCGCCAGACGCCTGAGCATGACGATAAGACCCCGGGCCAGCAGCGGCACGCCGCCGGCAGTCTTTCCCACATCATGCAGAAGCGCTGCCTGCAGAAGCTCCGCTGCCGTGTGCCCTTCGGCCACGAGTGAATCGTACACCGCCAGTGCGTGCCGCTGATCATGCCGCGCCTGCCGCAGGAACAAGTCCCGTGCCTGCGGGGGAAGAACTGGCAGGGCCCGCTCGAGCGCCCCCTGCGGCACTCCACCGGAAAGGGCGCGCCTGAACTGCCCAAGCCGGTAACGAGCAGACAGAAACGTGCGCAGAACCGGCCTCAATACAGAACCCACCGCAGGAGCATCACGATCGGGCCGTAGATCAATGCGAGCACCCCGGTCATAGACAGGCCAAGGAGTATCAGCATCTGAAGGCTCGAATCAAGGCCTTCGAGCTGCTCGATGGGCCGCGCCCATTTGTCCGGCAAGATGGCGATCAGAACGCGCGATCCGTCCAGAGGCGGGAAGGGGATCAGATTGAAGACGGCTAGCGCAAGGTTGATCCCGATGAACTGCTCCAGGACGGCCCCGATCGTCGCCGACACGGAAGCAGGAACGAGATCCAGCCAGCCCATTCGGAAGGGTATGGCCGCCAGCATGGCCAGCACGAAATTGGACAAGGGGCCGGCAACACTGACCAACGCCCAACTCGTCCGCAGCTTGCCCCGCAGACGATGGGGACTCACAGGAACGGGCTTCGCCCAGCCGAAGCCGGCGAAGATCAGCATGAGCAAACCAAGCAGATCGATGTGGGCCAGCGGGTTGAGCGTCAGCCTGCCGTGCATGGCCGCAGTATCGTCGCCCAGATCGTACGCCGCCCAGGCGTGAGCCCACTCGTGGACCGACAGGCTGGTCAGCATGTACAGGGCCAGCGCGATCAGTCGCGTTGGTTCAAGCAATCCCTCTAGCAGCAGCAATCCTCTCCCCCAGTGCCAGTTGCTGGGCGACATTATAGCATGGTTGACCCCCCGCTGCGAGGGAGTGCTTGCAGCGCCGCCTCTTGTCTGATATAGTAGCCGCGCGGAGACATCGCGAGGCATTGAGCATGGCAATCCTCCATCCCCTGGACCTGGGCATCATTCTCACCTACCGCTGCCACAGCAGCTGCCGGCACTGCCTCTACAACTGCGGTCCGGGTTGGGAGAAGACCCCCATGACGCTGGAGGACCTGCGGGCAGCATTCGAGGCAGCCGCTACGTGGGACCCGCCACCCCAGGTCCACCTCACAGGAGGGGAGCCCTTCCTGCACTTCGAACTGCTGCTCGAGGGAGCACGAATCGGAGCGCAGATCGGACTCTCCTGCTACGTGGAGACGAACGCAGCCTGGTGTACGGATGGGGACGAAGCGCTCCAGCGCTTCGCTGCGCTCAGGAGCGCCGGCCTGGACGCCGTGCTGATCAGCTGCTCGCCGTTCCACGCTGAGCGCATTCCGCCCTTGCGGACGCTGACGGCGGCTCACGCGGCGCTGGAGGTCTTCGGGCCAGAGCGGGTCACAGTCTATCAGCCGGACTACCTGCAGATCCTGCAGCAGTTCGACCCGCAGCGCCCGATACCGATATCAAGCTACGAAGAGCAGTTCGGGGCCGATGCAGCACGCCGCATCCTGTGGGAGGGATACGGCATAATCTCGGGCGGCCGCTCCGGCTACGCTCTCGATGGCGCGGCGCCGCAATACCCCGTGGAGACCTTCGCCGGCGGCAGCTGTGCCGGGGAGGTGCTCCATGCCCATCATTCCCACTTCGACCTGTATGGGAACTACATCAGCGGCTTCTGCGGAGGGCTCACTGTGGGCAGCTGGCGGCGGCTGATCGATGTGGTGGAACGCTTCAGGTCCGGTCGCTACCCTCCGCTGGTGGAGATGCTGGTCCACGGCGGCCCGCACGCCCTCTACGAGTACGCCCGGGAGGAGCACGGCTACGCCGCGTTGCCGGACGGATACGCGGGCAAGTGCCACCTCTGCGTGGATGTGCGACGGCATCTCGTGGGTGAGCGCGACTACGCAGAGCTGGAGCCGCGACAGTTCTATGAACACTTCTAGGTGAGGCAAGCGAGCATGACCCGAAGGCCAATGGCACTGGCCAACTGGAAAATGGCCATGAAGGTGGCAGAAAGCCTGTCCTTCGTAGAGGAGCTGGAGCGCGAACTGGGCGGGCTGCCGGCGGAGCTCGACGTGGTGATCTGCCCCGCATTCACCGCCCTGGCGCCGCTCGCGCAGAAGATGGGTGGATCAAGCATCCAGCTCGGAGGGCAGAACATGGCCCCGTCAGCGGACCTGGCCCGCACGGGAGAGATCTCCGCACCACTGCTGGCGGACGCTGGATGCACCTGGGTGATGCTTGGCCATTGGGAGGTGCGCAGACATCTCGGCGATGACGACGCGGTGGTCAACCGCAAGCTCCACCTGGCGCTGGAGGCAGGGCTCCGCCCTATCCTGTTCATTGGCGAGGCGAGGGAGGAGAGCACGCTGCGCAGACAGGGACTCCAATCCCGGCTCGAGACCATGTTGGGCGCCGCCGCGGCCGAGCAGGCAGCCCAGATGGCCTTCGTCTACGAGCCGGAGAGCGCCATAGGCACGGCCGCACCCAGCACACTGGAGCAGGTGGCCGCCGGGACTGCGACGATACGAGGCTGGCTGCGACATCGGTGGGGTGATGCGGCAGAGAGGGCACGGATCGTATACGGCGGCAGCGTCGCGCCCGAGCACGCCGCCAGCTTGCTGGCCTGCCCTGAACTGGACGGGCTGGGGGCCACAAGGCGCGGAAGGGATGCCGCCGTCTTTGCCGAGATCGTCCGCCACATCGCGCGGGCCAAACTGTGACCGTCTGGTGCAGGAAACGCTGCGGCGCCTGCGACAGGGTGCCTCGGAATTGTACTTGAAGGAGCCAGCTGTGTCGCAGGGTCGGCTTGCCCGGGGCCTAGAGCAGGCCGCCGAGGGCGGACGGCTTTCCAGGCCGGCGGTAGAAGGCCGGGCTGGAGGGAGGGATGTGACGACCTAACCCCCTCGCCCCTTTCCCACCGGGGAAGGGGCAGCAATCCCCTCCGCACGCCGCGGAGGGGCCGGGGGCGGGCCTGCTATCCAGGGCGCATGTCGGCGAGGGGCCATGGGAGGCCACAAACCCCCTCCCGGTGTCGGCGACGGGTCGTGAAAGGCGACAAACCCCCTCCCCGTGTCGGCGACGGGTCGTGAAAGGCGTCAGACTCCCCTCCCCGTGTCGGGGAGGGGTCTCACATGCCAAAAGACAACATCGTCATCGGCCAGAACATCAGCCGTGCCAAGCTGGACCAGGCCAGGCAGCTTCGTCGCAGCTTGACGCCCGCGGAGAGGCGCCTATGGGCAGAGCTGAGACGGAATCGTCTGGCCGGGCTGCACTTCCGCCGCCAGCAGATCATCGACCGCTTCATCGTCGATTTCTACTGCCACGCAGCCGGTCTCGTAGTGGAGATGGACGGCCCCGTGCACGAGCTACAGGCCGAATACGACGCCGGGCGTGACTGCGCCCTGGCCAGCTGCGGGCTGCAAGTGTTGCGCGTCTCGAACGACGCCGTCATTCACAACACCCAACGAGTTCTCGCCCGGATCCGCGATGCCTGTCGCACCGCGCTGGACCCCCTCTCCGACTGTCGGTCCGTGCAACCGACAGGTCACCGCTCCACCTCCGCCCCGCGGGTTCGGGAACGAAGTCAAACTCCCCTCCTCGCCGCCCCGGCCCTTCTGCGGTACAATGGGTGCCCAGGGAGCTCAGTCAGCCACCACGAGACGTACCTTAGGGAGGGAAAGATATGCTCGTCGTCCATGTGCACGTGCACGTCAAGCCGGACTCGGTGGATGAGTTCAAGGAGGCCTCGATCGAGAATGCCCGGAACAGCATAGAAGAGCCGGGCGTTGCCCGCTTCGACGTCATCCAGCAGCTGGACGACCCCACCAGATTCGTCCTCGTCGAGGTCTATCGCACGCCGGACGATCCGGCCAGGCACAAGGAGACCGTCCACTACCTGAGGTGGCGCAGCGCAGTCACGGAGATGATGGCCGAGCCACGCTCAAGTGTCAAGTACTGCAACGTCTATCCGGACGAGGCGGGATGGGGATAGTCAGCCGTTTCGAGTTCGCCACGGCGGCGCGGATCATTTTCGGCGCCGGGACGCTCGCCGAGGTGCCCGGGCTCGCCGCCCAGCTGGGCAAGCGGGCGCTCGTCGTGACCGGCCACTCTACTGACCGGGCCCAGGCCCTGCTCGATGGTCTCGCCGCCGAGGGCATGGTGATCTCCACCTACCCGGCCGGCCAGGAACCGACGATCGAGATGATCGAGCAAGGCACGAGACTGGCTCAGGAAGCAGGCTGCGACGTTGTCCTGGGATTCGGCGGCGGCAGCGCGATCGATACGGGAAAGGCGGCAGCTGCCCTGGCTGTCAACCCCGGCCAGCCGCTCGACTACCTTGAAGTGATCGGCGGGGGCCAGTCCCTGGCTAACCCTCCCTTGCCTTACGTCGCCATTCCCACCACCGCAGGCACAGGAGCGGAGGTGACCCGCAACGCTGTGCTGCGCTCGCCGGAGCACCGCGTGAAGGTAAGCCTGCGCGGTCCTTTGATGCTGCCCCGCCTGGCCGTCGTCGATCCCGAACTCACCTATGACCTGCCGCCCGATATTACGGCGGCCACCGGACTCGACGCCCTCGCCCAGGTGATCGAGCCGTTCGTCTCCAGCCAGGCCAATCCGATCTCGGACAGTGTCTGCCGCGAAGGCATGCGGCGCGCTGGGAGATCGCTGCGCCAAGCATTCGAGCGCGGCGACGACCCCGAGGCGCGCCAGGACATGGCCCTGGCCAGCCTCTGCGGCGGCCTGGCGCTGGCGAACGCCAAGCTGGGCGCAGTGCACGGCCTGGCCGGCCCTCTAGGCGGGATGGTCGACGCGCCCCACGGTGCCGTGTGCGGCAGGCTGCTGCCGTACGTGATGGAGGCCAACGTTCGCGCCCTCCGAGAGCGCATGCCGCAGAGCGAGGGTGTGTGTCGCTACAGCGAGGTGGCCCGGCTCCTGACAGGCGATGGAGAGGCCAGCGCGGAGGATGGAGTGGCCTGGGTCAGGGCTCTGTGCGCCGAGCTGGCAGTGCCCCCACTGGGTTCGTACGGTGTGACCGAAGAGGACCTCCCGCTGCTGATCGAGAAGGCGAGCGCGTCCAGCAGCATGAAGGGCAATCCGCTCGCGCTTGAACGGGAGGAACTCCAGCACGTACTGGCCGCGGCTCTGTAGCCGCGCGTCACTGTCGAAGTTAGGAGACAAACCAATGGATTCCACCCGCTTTCTCCAGCTCGCCCCGCCACCGCGGCCGGTGCCCATTCCGCTCATCTGTAGGACCCTGCTGGGCATCGGAGGCCGAATGGGCTCCCTGTTCCTCGGCTTTGGAATGGTCTTTGTGCTCGTCTTCGGCCCCCGGCCAGCGGAGGAGCTGCAGCTCGCACTGTCCGGAGCCACGGCCCGCGGGACAGTCTCTACGGCGAGCCCCACCAACACGTCTGTGAACGACGTGACCGTCTGGCGCTACGACTTCACGTTTCGGGCAGCGGACGGCCAGCAGTACGCCGCTCACAGCTATTCCACCGGCCAGTCGTTTGGGGCCGGCGACCGGGTGCTGATCGAATACGCCACAGCACGCCCGGAGTCGGCGCGCATCGAGAGCACGAGGCTGTCCGCAGCGCCATACTGGGCCATGGCTCTCATGCTCGGCTTTCCCATCTTCGGCGCGGTTCTCGTCGTTGGCGGAGCGATCCGCGGCGTCAGGCAGGCAAGCCTGCTGCAGTATGGGAATCTCACAACTGGCCGAGTGCTTTCCACCCAATCGGAAACGGTTGCTATAGAGGGTGTTCCGGTCCTCAGGCACGACTACGAATTCCTGGCCTCCGACGGGCAGACCTACTACGGATCGGCCAGGACGCTCTATTCGGGGCTGATCGGCGACGAGCCGCAGGAACCCATCCTCTACGACGCCGCCAACCCCAGCCGATCGATGCTCATCGATTCGCTGCCGCTCGGCTACAACCTCGAAGTGGACGGCTACGGGCAGTGGGCCACCCATGAGGGCTGGCGGTCTATAGCCTGGTGCGCTTTCGCGGCGGTAGGGCTGGCGGTTCTCGCAGGCTACGTCGCGGTCAACCTGGCTGTACTGCTCTAGCAGGTTGCCTTCTCCGGCGCAGCCGATCGGGGATGCCTGTGCCACCGACCATCGAGCACTACGAGTTCGGATCGATCACCGTTGACGGCGAGGCGCACGCGGCCGACCTGATCATCCTGCCGCAGCGGGTGATTGGCGGCTGGTGGCGGCGCGAAGGGCACGCTCTCCACAGGGAGGATCTAGGGCCCGTGTTCGATGCCCAGCCGGACCTCCTCGTCGTCGGCACCGGCGCCAGCGGCGCTATGCGTATCCCGGAGGAGACGCGGCGGGCGCTAAAGGAGGCCGGGATTCGCCTCATCGCAGCCCCAACCGCTGAGGCGGTGGAGACCTACAACGATCTGCGCGGAGGCGAGCGCGTCGCCGCCGCGCTCCACCTCACCTGCTAGCCGTCTGCTACCCACTTGCACAGCCAGGGCAGCTGTGAGCCGCCCTGGCGATTGGCCGGACAGTGCAAGCCAGATCAAGTCCGCAGCCTGGCTAGAACGTCACGCAGGTGACGTAGCAGGCGACGTTCTTCTCCGTCGACTCCAGGTTGAATGCCCAGACCGACCAGGTGTTGGCCGTGGTGATCTGGCTGCTGTAGAACCGGGTGACGCCCGCCTGGCCGACGAACCCACCGCCGGTCGCCAGTCCGGTCGGGCAGGTGCAGGTGGCGTTGCCGGAGCCGTGTGGGCCCACGGAGCCCCACACCTTCTCCTCGTACGTCGTGCCGCTGGTGCCGGAAAGGCAGATCGCGTGTGCTGTCAGCGCGTTTACCGAGCTCTCCGTGTTGTTCGCGTACACCCGCCAGCCGTTCCCGGAGGCCCGCGAGCTGGCGTAGACGTGCTGGCTGCCGTCGTAGTCGATGCCCCATCCGCCGCCGGTGATGATGCTTCCGGCAGGACACCAGGCCACAGCGCTGGCCCAGCCGCCGGGCTGCACCTCCACGGTTCGGGCCACCGTCGTGACCGAGCCGGAGACGTTCGTGAGGCAGGCTGCCCGGACGATCAGGACCTGATCTGTGGTCGAGTGATTCATGGCCGAGACCTTCCAGCCATCTGCGGTCTTCAAGTTGGCGTGGACCACCATGGACCAGTGGGTCAGGTAGCCGCCGCCGACCACCAGGCTGCCCTCGGGGCAGACGGCAGTTATCGATCCTGAGTAGCCAGGCGCGATCTGAATCCGCCTCTCATCCCAGACGATGCTGGGGAAGAGAGCGGGCACAACCGTCATCACTGGCGGCGCCAGCGTCATCAGAGGTAGGGTGGTAGCCGCAGGCGTGGCTGTTGCGGCCGCCGGCGTAGCCGGCGGTGGCTCCGGGCTGGGCACCACGATCTGCACCCAGAACGTGGACCCAAACATCTGCGCCTCGGCCGACCTCATCCGCCAGTCGCCCCGATGCGTCCCGTACGTCGTCGGCGCAGCAAGATCAGCGGTGACGTCCACCGTGGCCCCCGCCGCCGTCTCCGGCACCGGCACGGACGCCGGCCCGCCCATCTGCTCCCCAGACACGAAGACGAGCTCGAAGCCAGGACCCCAGTCGCACGTACCCGTGTTCTGGATTCGCCAACCCTTCACGAAAGCCGCCCCGGGCGCCATCTCCGTGTCGTCCGGTATGGTGATGTCGGCCACGTAGGACGCGTTCAGCGTGCAGTCCCCCGCCTCCACGTCCTCCTCGGCAGTGGGGGTTGCCGCAGCTTCACCCGCCTCTTCGGCAGTCCCGTCCGGCGTGCGTGTGGCGTTCTCATCCGCCCCGGCGCCGCCTAAGAGCTCCTGGAGAGGCGCGCAAGCCGGCGCTCCCAGGAGCACGACTGCGAGGACGAGCACTACCACCACCCGCGGCCCTCTCCTTCCACTCAACATCCCGCACCTCCATCAGTCGGTGTAGCTCTCATCCCCATGAACGGAGCGTCCGCCCACTTTGTTACGCCAGGTCGCCTGACATCCTGGGGACAGCACGGCAACAAGCGGGCTCCGGGTTGGCTGAGCCGCCCCGGGTCCCAAGCACTCCGCGCCGGCCCGCTCAGCTCCTACGGGAACGACAGGCAGATGGCGTAGGCGTTGGGCGGCTTGTCAGTTCCACTGCTGTTCTGGGCAAACACGTTCCACTCGTTGCCCGTGAACAGCTTGGTAGAGGTGTTGTAGACGTATGCTAGGGTCCCTCCCGCAAACCCGCCCCCGACGGCCAGGCTGCCCTCCGGGCATGTGGCGATCACGCCCCCGTCTCGTGGCCGCCGACGCTGCCACCGTTGCCGACCTCCGTGGTGCTACCGCTCGTGCCGGACAGACAAGCCGCGTAGACGGCAAACGTCTTGTCCTCGCCGCCCCCGTTCCTGGCGCGCGCCCCCCAGCCGTTGCCTGACACACGGCTGCCGTAGACCTGCAGGCTGCCATCGTGGTCGGACGCCCATCCGCCGCCGGTGACGACGCTGCCGGGCGGGCAGGTGACCTCCGGGGTCCCGTGCCATCCCGCCTCCACCGTCACCGAGTAGTGCGCCTCGGTCACGGATCCGCCTGTGTTCGACAGGCAGACAGCATAGACGTTCAGCAACTTGCTCACGCCAGCGTTGTTCTTGGCCCAGGCTTGCCAGCCATCGCCGTGCTGGGAGTGGCTGTAGACCAGTACGTCGGGATGGGCGGCATACCCACCGCTAACGGGCAGGCTGCTGCCGGGGCATTCCACCGTCGCTTGGCCGATGTCGCCCGAGCCGATCGAGATCTGGGAGTAGATCTGTTCCACCTGCACCGGGAGGAAGGGCGGTATCATAGGCGTGGTCTGCGGCGGCAGCATGGTCATGATCGGCACGTCCAACGTCGGCGTAGCCTCCGGCGCGGCCGTCGCCGGGCTGGGCACCACGATCTGCACCCAGAACGTGCTGCCGAAAGGCCGCCCCTCGTCGGATCGCATCTGCCAGTCACCGCGGTGCGTGCCATACGCCGTCGGTGCTTGCAGATCGATCGCTAGATCCACCGTCCCGCCGGCGACCGTCTCGGGCAGCGGGATCGAACAGACGCTGCCCATCTGGACCCCCAGCACGAAGACGAGCTCGAAGCCCGGGCCCCAGTCACACGTGCCGCTGTTCTGGATCCTCCAACTCTTGGTGAACGATGCCCCAGGCGCCATCTCCGTGTCGTCCGGGATCATGATGTCGGCCACGAACGAGGCGTTCAGAGTGCAGCCTTCCGCCTCCACATCCTCCACCGGCGTCGGGCTGGGCTGGGCCACGCCCTTCCTCACCCTCAGCGTGATCGTCGCCTATTCCGATGCCTGCCCCTCCGCATCGTAGGCAATCACCGAAACCCGCACCTCGCCCTCTTCCTCGGGCACCCACGACTGAACCAGGCGAAAGGTCGTCAGATTCTCTTCCGGAGGCTCCGCCTCCCGCACCACCTCCCCATCGATCAACAACTCCACCCGCGCGATCCCCACGTCCGACGTCGATACCGACGCGATCTCCACCGTTCGTCCCACTCCCACACGGGCCCCGGTGGCCGGCCTGCTGATCTCCACGCTCGGCCCGCCGTTGGCCAGCATGTCCTCCAACGGGGCACAGGCCAACACAGTCAGGAGGAGAAGGAGCACCAGCGATGAGACAGCTCGCACCCCGCTCTTGTGGCGCAGCATAGCACACCTCCTTCAGT
This sequence comes from uncultured Anaerolineales bacterium, assembly GCA_964530325.1. Lineage (GTDB taxonomy): Bacteria > Chloroflexota > Anaerolineae > B4-G1 > B4-G1 > CAZHAX01. The sequence continues at coordinate 52,517 of CAZHAX010000003.1, forward strand.
CAATCGAATGAACGGCCTGTCGGCCCGCTTTCCCAGGGCCTCGCACCGCACGGTCGCTGCTCGTGGGGCTCAAGCCGAGACGAGTGGGGAGTCCGGATTGTCGCCGTCGTCGGAGTGGAGATGGGCGCGCGGGTCTGGGGGTTGGAAGGTGTGGAACGAGGGGCAGTATCAGCACGAAGGTCGTCGATCACACCATCATCAGCTTACGCCGGTATGGACCGTATCGCAAACGAGAACCCAGCCGGGGCGGCCCCCGGGCCGCCCCGGCTCCTCACCTCTCCACAGTCCTCTCGCCCATCATTCCCACCGAGCGCTTCTACGGGAACGACAGGCAGACCGCATAGGCGTTGAGACCCTTGCTGGATCCAGAGGAATTCCTGGCATATACGATCCATTGGTTATCCGAACCCGGCTTGGGCGACGTGTTGTAGACACGCAGGTCGGGCCCTCCCGCGAAACCGCCACCGGCCGCCAGGCCGTCCCCGCTGCAGGTGGCGACCACATAACCCGTGCCACTGCCGGCAATCGAGCCGCCGCTGCCCTCCTGGGTGGTCGTGCCGGTCGTGCCGGAGAGACAGAGGGCATAGGCCTTGACATACTTGGTGGACCCTGTGTTGTTCTTCGCATACACCTGCCAGCCGTTGCTGGACTTGGAGCTGTTGTAGACGTGCAGGCTCCCGTCCGCGTACGAGGCCCATCCTCCGCCGGTGACGACGCTGCCCGCCGGGCAGGCTGCGATCGGGTGGCCGACGCCTCCCGCTGCCACCGCCACCTGCTCGGATACCTGGGTCACGCTGCCCGCCGTATTCGAGAGGCACACGGCGTACACGCTCAGAGTCTTGCTCGCGCCGGCGTTGTTCTGGCCGTATACCCGCCAGCCGTTGCCCACCTTGAAGTGAGTGTACACCAGGACGTCAGGATGGACGGCGTACCCACCACTGACGACCACACTGCCCGAGGGACAGCTCGCGGTCTCCCAGCCGATATCGCCGGGGTCGATGGAGACCTGCTCTAGCACAGTCGCGACGGACGGTTGGAACAAAGGAAGCGCAGTGATGATGATCGGACCCAGCGTGAAGATCGGCATGAACCAGGTTGGTGTCGGCCAGGGCGTGTCGGTCGGCAGCGGCGTCGGCGTCACCGTCGGCGTCGCCGTCGGCGGCGCAGGGACGATGATCTGCACTGAGAGAACGGCACCGAAGATCTGCCCCTGGTCCGAGCGCAGCCTCCACTCGGCGGAGTGCGTGCCGTAGGTCATCGGCGCCTCCAGCTGCACGCTCAAGTCGACAGTATCGCCCGCTGCCGTGGGCGGCACAGGAACGGACGCCGGCCCGCCCATCTGATCGCCGCTGGCGAACACCAGGGTGAACCCGGCACCCCAGTCACAGGTTCCGCTGTTCTGCACTCGCCAGCCCTTGATGAACGGTGCGCCCGGAGCCACCTCCGTGTCCGCCGGTATCGAGACGTCGGTCACGAAAGCCGCGTTCACCGTGCAGGCGGCGGGGGCCTCCGTCGGGGTTGGGGTCGGCGTGGCCGCCTCAGCGGCACCGGCTCCGACATTCAGGATCACGGTCGCCTCATCCGACGCCCGCCCCTCGCTGTCGTAGGCCACCACCGAGATCTCCACTTCACCCTCCGCGTCCGGGAGCCAGGTCTGCACCAGGCGGAACGTGCTCGGATTCCCGGAGGGTGGTGTGCTCTCCTGCACCACATCGCCGTCCACGAGCAGCTCCACACGTGCTATGCCGGCGTCGGCGGTTGAAGTAGAGGCGATCTCCACCGCTTCCCCGATCTCGGCTGTCGCCCCGCTGGTCGGGCTCGTTATCTCTACGCTCGGCCCCAGGTCGACGACCAGCCCCTCCAGGGGCGAGCAGGCGAGTGCCGTGACGAGCAGCACCAGCACCAGTAGCGAGAAAGCTCTTGTCCTACTCTTGCTGCGCAACATACCACACCTCCTGTTGTGACCAAGGTTCACTCATGCTCATGAACGGAACCTCGGTCCCGGTTGTTACATTGCCCGGCGGAGCCGCCCGGCATCGACGCTGCCGCCGTTATGTCCACACGGTATCCTACGGTTCCAGTATACGACCTGCGCGCCTCGCTGGCAAGCGAGACCTGGCCGTGGACGCAGTGAGCCGGGGTGGCTAGTGCCGCCCCGGCTCACTGCTCTTGGGCAGGCTTGTGCGTCCCTACCTGACGATCAGAAGGTCAGGCAGTCCGCGTAGCAGTAGAAGTTCCTGGAAGAGGTGTCCGTATTCCGACCCCAGTTGCTCCATTGGCCGGAGACGGACAGGTCCGGGGACGTGATGTAGAGCTTGGCGTACTGGAACGGCCCGGCGAAGCCCCCGCTCACGTTCAGCCCGCTGGAGCAGGAGCACTCGACCTCACCCACACTGCCGGCTCCCAGGCTGATCGAGTTCGTCACCTCGGAAACGGAGCCGGTCGTGCCCTCCAGACAGATCGCCCGCGCTACCACGCCCGAGTTGCCGCTGCCGGTGTTGAAGGCATAGACCTCCCAGCCGTTGCCGAACTTGGAGCTGTTGTACACGTGCATGTCGCCGGTGGGCAAGACCGCCCAGCCGCCGCCCGTGACGACGCTCCCGGCGGGGCACTCGGCCACCGCCTTGCCCCAGTTGCCCGGCGTCACTGAGACGCTGGAGCTCGTGACCATCGATGTAGTACCTGAGACATTCCTCAGGCAGACCGCGTGCACGGTCATCGCCAGATCGGACCCGCCGTGATTCCAGCCCGCGCCGCGCCAGCCATCGCCGGACTTGTAGTGGCTGTAGACCTCGACGTTCCAGTGCACGTCGTAGCCGCCGCCGACGACGAGCCCTCCGCCGGGGCATGCGGCGGTGGTCGCCGCCCAGGTGCCGGCCGGCACCGTCACCGTCGCGCTCACGTGCTGAGTGTACGGCAGGAAGACCATGAATGTGGGGGCGATCATTGTTATGAGCGGCATAGACCAGGTCGGGGTCGGCGTCGGCGTATCAGCCGGCGTCGGCGTCACCGTAGGCGGCGCGGGAACCACTATCTGGACCCAGAACGTGGAGCCGAACATCTGCGCCTCATCAGACCGGGCTCGCCAGTTGCCCCGATGCGTGCCGTAGGTCGTAGGAGCTTCCAGCTCAACGCTGACGTCCACGGTGTTTCCGGCGGGGGTTGGTGAAATCGCGACCGAAGCCGGCCCGCCCATCTGATCCCCGCTGACGAAGACCAGCTCGAAGCCGGGACCCCAATCGCAGGTCCCGCTGTTCTGTATCCTCCATCCCTTCACGAAGGAGGCTCCGGGCGCAATCTCGGTGTCGTCCGGGATCGTGATATCGGCCACGTAAGAGGCATTCAGCGTGCAGCCCCCGATCTCGACATCCTCCGCCGGCGTCGGCGTCACGCCGGCCGCGGCTTCGCCGACGAAGATCGTGATCGTTGCCGCCTCGGACGCCCGCCCTTCGACGTCGTAGGCCACCACAGACACCGTCACCTCGCCTTCCGCCAAGGGGACCCACGCCTGCAGCAGGCGGAAGGTCGGCGGGTTGCCCGCCGGCGGTTCGTCCCGGCGGACCACAGCGCCGTCGACCAGGAGCTCGACCCGGGCCAGGCCGGCATCTGCGCTGGAGGTGGAAGCGATCTCCAGCGTTTCCCCAACCTGCACCGTGAGCCCACTCGCGGGCCCGGTGATCTCTGTGCTGACCGTATCCTCTCCCAGAAGCGGCCCGCAGGCCAGAGACGCCAGTAGAACAACCAGCGACGCGCCCCTCGACGCCCGCAACCTTCTCGTCTCACTCGGCATTGTTAGCCTCCTCTATCGATGGGGTTCTCCACCGTCACTCACAACGATTCGCTCGCCGGTCTTGTTACTCGGCCCGGCGCCGCAGCGCCCTGCTCCGACCAGCGCACCAGAATTCGCCGTGGCTCTGCTAGGTGCCGGGCGACTGCACGCCAACGATCAAGCTACTCCACTCGAGTGCTCTCCACGCCCCGCTCTCATCCCTCCGCACGCTGACCGGCCTGGCACTCGCCGCCCCTGAGCATGAGGCGAAGACCTTGTACGTGCCAGAGCCCGCGTCCCCGCTGTACTTGTTCGCCGAGAACTCCAGCTCGTACGGCAGATCGGGCAGCTCATAGCCATTCTCCGGAGCGGTGCACTTGAAATACGACCTGGGTATGTGCCCTTTGCCCACGATCTGCGATAGCGCCAGGCGCAGATCGGAGCTGCGTAGCTGCAGCCCATCGTATCCCTGTGCGCCCTCCTCCAGGCGGCTGGAGTCGACGGCCGCGGCCATACATTGCCGGCCCAGCTCCTCATTCTCCGCCAGCAGCAGCAGGGCAACAACCATGGCCGCCGCGCCGCCCTGCGGCTCTCCGGCAATCCCGTCCCGCATCTTGACGAATTCCTCGATCGAACCGGGCATACTGCCGATCCGCACAGGTTTCAGCGTCGTCATCGCCTGGCACCTCCTGCCTGTTCTGAGCTATTGCCGCGCTGCTCCGCCACTCCCTGTGCCGAAGGGACACGCCGCAGAGAGACTTTGACGGAGGCTAGAAGTCGTATTCCGTGAGGTCCTGGGCTAGCTCCACCGGGCCACCGAACGCCTCCCCGGCCTCGGTCAGCCAGCGGTCGTACTGCTCTTCGTCCGGCTGATAGTGGATCAGCACCAGCCTACCAACCCCAGCTCGGCGTGCGAGCTCGCCCGCCTGCGCCGCGCTCGTGTGGCCTGCGGTGCTACTCGCCGCCTCGTGGATTAGGATGTCGGATCCCTCAGCCAGAGCAACGACGGCATCGCACGGTGCCGTGTCGCTGGAATAGGCTATCGAGCCGCCGCTGCGCTTGTTCTCGAAGCGTAGCCCGACTGTTGGCACGAGGTGCTCCACCGGGCCGGAGGTGATTCGCAGCCCCTCCGTCTCCACAGCCAGCGCACCTATGTCTTCAGTCAGAGTCTTGTACTCAATCGGAAAGAGCCCCGGCCAGTCCTGCCAGCGGAAGAGGTCCATCATGGAATTGAACCTCTCGATTGCGTCAGCAAGGCCGTAGACCTCGAGGGGCTTCTTCCTACCCAGGAGCCAGGCATCCATCAGCAGAATTGGGGCGCCGCAGACGTGGTCCGGGTGGAAGTGCGTGATGAAGAGCCCTCGCAGATTGCCGAGAGCCAATCCCGCACCGTTGAACCTTACTATCGGATTGTCGGCGCAGTCGATGAGGAATAGGTCTTGACCCTCCTCCACTGCCAGGTAGGTGTTGGCATGGGCCTCGTCCGGCACCGCCGCCGCGCTTCCCAGAACAATCAGCCTTGTCACGCCCGCCCTACCCCCCGAAGGCCCGAATCACCAGGGCCGGTGTCAGATGCGCCTCGACTGCAGCGGCGGCCGCCAGCATAGGCAGCACCAGGAACACGAAAACCTTCAAGAAGTCGGCCAGCGCCCGCAGCCACGCCTCGCCGACAGCCATGCCCCGAGGAGGTGACATGAAGACAGCTCCCAAGCGGACTGCCATGGCGGTCGATAGGACCACGGCCGGTATCTCCAGGGCGCCGTGCGGTAGCACACCGGCGGCGAAGAACAGCCACGGGTCGTACCCCATGTTGGCGGACTGGGCCACAAGGAAGGCCACGACGGCGAGAGGAGCCATCGTCAGCGCTATGGCCAGAGAGCCGAACGAGAACACTGCCAACAGAGCCGCCCCCACCAACACCCGCAGGTTGTGAGAGAGAATGCCTCCGGTGGTTAACGACAGGACTCCCAGGACACGACTGTCCGAGAAGGAGTCGGCGGAGACGACCTCGTCTCCCAGGAGCTCGGCCGGCAGGGGGTAGTCGGCGGCGAAGCTCAAGCCAACTAGCACAGCCAGAAGGATTGCCACTACCACGGTGGCCACGGCCAGCCGGGATTCGCGAAGGACCGCTGGCAGGTGGCGCCGGTAGAGACCGCCCAAGGCCCCCATCCAACGCAGGGCAGCGGGCAGCCGATCCGGGTCTCTGCCGAAGAACCAGGGCTCCCACTGTAGGTGACGCCAGAACGTGCGCCAGATGTAGCCCAGGTTCAGCTCATCGATCTCGCGACCCAACAGCTCCTCGCGATTGAAGATGTAGATGCCCATGCGGACAAGTATCACGTCCGCGACGACAAGGAAGGCCACGATCCACCACAGCGCGTCGTAGTTGCCCCAGAACATCACCAGGGCCTCGCCCTGCGCCAGGAGCGCCATGGGGATGATGATGAAGCTGGCCAGCAGGTTAGCGGCGCGCACGCTGGTCGTCTGGCTGGACACCACCACCGCACCGCTGACCATAACCACGCACTCGGCCGTGGTCAGGACGATGATGAGAACGAACAGCTCCAGCGGGGGCGACCAACCCTCGAAGTAGTATAGGCCAGTCAGGTAGACCCCCACGCCGAGGTAGGCGGCCAGCAGCGGCGGCACCATCGCTCCCACTGTCTTGCCCACGTAGAGCTCGGCGTCGGACAGAATCGTAGCCAGAAGAGGTTCGAGGCTCTTTCGCTCCCGCTCGCCGGCGAACGTCTCCAGTGCGATGACCAGCGAGAAGGAGATGGGGAAGAAGCCGACGATCATGAGCAGGAATGGCAGCATCCTCTCGCTGATGATCGGGGCTCCTCCGTAGCTGGCTACCCATTCAATGGCGCTGTTGGCCACGAACGTCATTATCAACGGGAAGAGTAGAGTGAGCAGCACGATCGGGATGGCGATGCGCCAATCACGAAGTGAGTCGCGCACCTCGCGGCCGACGAGAGCAAGCACCAGACGCAGCGACTCTGCGATCCCCCCTTCTCGTTGCAGGGCCTTGGTCGTCATCGGTTAGGCCTCCACCACACGCAGAAAGACATCTTCCAGGCTGCGTTCTACCTCGCTCAGGGTGACGACCCCTACTCCTTCTCTCGAGAGCGTCTGAAGCACAGCTGGGTTCGTGTGCGAGGGATTGGGGGTCGAATAAAGTAGCCAATCCGCACCCCGGCCCTCGATCGTCACCAGGTCGGATACCAGATCCACCGCACCGTCTACCGGGCCGGCGAGTCTCAGCTCCATCAGGGGTGGCCCTAGCAGCTGGTCCTTCAGCTCGCCAGAGGTGCCCAGAGCGATGATCTCGCCCCTCCGTATGATGGCGATCCGATCCGCGATCGCCTCAGCCTCCGCCAGGTTGTGAGTGCAGATGACCGTCGCCCGGCTCTGGCTGCGCAGGCTGACGATGGCATCGCGCACGAGCTTGGCGCTGTGGGGATCCATTGCCGAGGTCGGCTCGTCGAGCAGGAGGACCGGCGGATCGTGCAGCATAGCGCGCACCAGGGCGATCTTCTGTCTCGCGCCTTTGGAGTACGTGGACAGCCGCCGGTCATAGAGATCAGACATGCCGAAGTAGTCGACGAGCTCCCTGGCCCGCCGCACTCTCTCGTCGGGATCGATCTGCATCATGCGGCCGAAGAAGTCCAGGTACTCGGCGCCTCGCATGCGCAGATAGAGGCCGGGGTGCTCGGTGAGGAGCCCGATCCTTCGCCTCACCTCCCGAGGACTCTTGGTCACCCAGTGGCCAGCTACGAGAGCGTCACCGGCCGTGGGGCGGAGGATAGCCCCGAGCATACGAACGGTCGTCGTCTTGCCCGCACCGTTCGGACCTAGCAACGCCAGGATCTCGCCCGCGCGTACCGAAAACGTCACCCGGTTGACCGCGGTGAACTCGCCAAACCGCTTCGTCAGTCCCTGCAGTTCAATCATCTTCGACGTCCTGCCCGCCGCTGACTCGGGTCCGGCCGGCCCACTTCTTCGCCAGACACCGTAGACGGTCGCGGGCCGCCCATAGGCCGCCCGCCCCTAGATAAGGATTATACCAATCTTGGCGCCTCATGGCAATGGGTAAAGGGCACCATTGACCGCCTGGCGCGCGATATCGTTGGGGATCAGCCGCGAAAGAGGGCGTCTAGCGCCTCTCAGGCCGCTTCGCCCTGCCGCCTGAGGACCGTGTATACGTACAACATGCGCTGTACGGCGGTGAAGACGGAAAGAACTGCGAGCAGCCAGGCCAGCACAGTCGGTTGGTTCAGGACCGTAAGCACGACGATCAGACCGACGCGCTCCATCCGTGTCAGCAGCCCAACCTTGCACGTCAGGCCAAGCGACTCAGCGCGGGCCCTGATGTAGCTGACCCACATGGCCGCGATGAGAGCGATCAGCAGCAGCACGACCTCAGTCAGAGCCCCCTGTCGCACGAACCAGACGGTGAGACCCGCGATCAGCGAGGCGTCGGACAGCCGGTCCATTGTCGAATCGAGGAAGGCACCGAACTGGCTCTTGCGGCCGAGCACGCGGGCCAGCGTCCCGTCCAGTGCATCAAGCGGGCCCACTATGGCCAGCAGCCAGCCGCCCAGCGCAATCCGGCCTGTGGCGTAGATCGCTCCCACGCCAGCCTGCAGGAGCATGCCGGCAATGGTCAGTGTGTTGGGATGTATGCCCAGTTTGGCCAGGCCGCGCGCGATAGGTGTCAGCATGACGCCGAACCTGGCCCGCGCCCAGTCGGTGAGCGACTCCCAGCGGCCCCGATCGGCCTGCACCTGCGCCCGCTTACTCTCAGCTGGCCGCAGATGGCTCATCCCCGGTGCCCCCCTTGATGAACTCCTCGACCTTGCGGCGAGCCTCGTCGTCTGTGAACTGGACCGGGGGTGTCTTCATGAAGTAGGCGGATGGTTCGATGATCGCTCCACCCAACCCCCGATCAAGCGCCAGCTTGCAGCAGCGAACAGCGTCTATCACCACACCCGCCGAGTTGGGGCTGTCCCACACCTCGAGCTTTAGCTCCAGGTTGAGCGGGATCTCACCGAACGTGGTTCCCTCCATGCGAATATGGCACCACTTCCGGTCCGTGAGCCAGGGCACGTAGTCGGACGGCCCGACGTGAACATCCTCCGCTGGCAGCTTGTACTCCAGCTGGCTCGTGACGGAACTCGTCTTGGAGATCTTCTTCGATTCCAGCCGCTCCCGCTCGAGCATGTTGTAGAAGTCCATGTTGCCGCCGAAGTTGAGCTGGTACGTCCGATCGAGCCGCACCCCCCTGTCACGGAACAGGCGTGTAAGGACGCGGTGAACGATCGTGGCGCCGACCTGGCTCTTGATGTCGTCTCCGATGATCGGCAGGCCACGCTCCTTGAAACGACTGGTCCAGTACTCCTGACTGGCAATGAACACAGGGATGCAGTTCACGAAGCCACAGCCGGCGTCCAGCACCTGCTCCACGTACCACTTGGTGGCCATCTCGCTGCCTACTGGGAGGAAGCTCACCACTACGTCTGTGCGGGTGTCCTTCAGTATGTGCACGATATCTGCAGTGGGGCCGGGCGCCTTGGTGATCACCTGCGAGAGGTACTTCCCCAGGCCGTCGTGGGTCATGCCCCGCTCCACCTTGACGTCAAGATGGGGCACATCTGTGAAGCGGATCGTGTTGTTCGGCGGCTGCCAGATCGCCTCGGAAAGGGGGAGCCCCACCTTGTTCTTGTCGATGTCGAACGCCGCGACGAACTCGATATCGCTCACGTGGTATCCGCCCAGCTTGACGTGCATCAGCCCGGGCACGCTGCTGCTGGAGGCGGCGCTCCTGTAGAAATGCACCCCCTGAACGAGCGCAGATGCGCAGTTGCCAACGCCGATGATCGCAACACGAACCTTCTTCTTTCCCATCGTCCTAGGACCTCCCGACTGAATCACTATCCAGAGGCAACTGCCCGCTTCAGTTTCTCCACGAACTGGACTTGGCGCCGCTCGATCTCCTCCACGTCTGCGGAGTAGTACACGGCCCGACCTGCGCGCCGGACGCCAACCAGCCCCAGCAGCCGCAACGGGCGCAGGTGAAAAGATACCAGAGGCTGGCTAACACGAAGGGAACGGGCCAGCTCTGTAACCGTCATCTCGCCATTCTCGGCCAGCGTGAAGAGCACGCGCAGCCGCAGCGTATCCCTGAGGGCCTGGAAGAAGCGCGCCGTGTCCCGGAGCTCGCTCGGTGCTTCTCCCCCCTGATCTTCTTCCATTGCGCGTCCCCCGGATCAAGACCTATAAACGAGACTTTCATAAACAGGCGTTTATAATACCGCAGAATGCCGATCTGTCAAGTACGCGCCCGAGCCGACGGTCGCCGCACATTCGGCGGACGGCCCTTGGCGAGAGCTGCAGCTTGCGCAGCGGCGTTCCGCTATCAGGGGAGCGGTTCGACCGGCGGAGCCGCCGCATATCGACGCCGGAGACTGCCACTGATCTCCTGACTCAGCGCACACCTTGCTAAGCCTACCGAATAGGGTATAATCAGCCGCGTCCGGGGCGTAGCGCAGTCAGGTAGCGCGCAGCAATCGGGATGCTGAGGCCCGGGGTTCAAGTCCCCGCGCCCCGACTGAGGCACAGTTGGCCCCCCACTCTGCTCGGGTGGGGGGCCTTCATTGTGCCTGAAGCGGGCTCACTCACCGGCCGATTTCGCCTCTTGCCACAGCGCTTCCAGCTCGTCGATTGACAGCGCCGTCATGTCCAGCCCACGTTGGCGGGCCGTCATCTCCACGTGCCGAAAGCGACCGCCGAACCGAGAGTTAGCCCGCCTGAGCGCGCTCTCAGCGTCAACCTTCAGCCAGCGACCCCAGTTGACGACTGCCAAGAGCAGATCGCCCAGCTCCTCCTCGCGCTCCTCGGCTGTGCCGGCCGCCTCAAGCTCCGCCATCTCCTCCCGCACCTTATCCGCTACGCCCCGCGGATCGCTCCAATCTAACCCCACGCGAGCAGCGCGCCGGCTGTAGGCATCCGCCTGCTGCAGCGCCGGGAGGGCCGCAGGCACCCCGTCGAGCACAGATGCCTCCTCTCCCTTCTCCTCTCGCTTCAACTGCTCCCAGTGCTGGAGGACCTCCTCGCTGCCGCTTACCACCAGGTCGCCGAAGACGTGGGGATGGCGATGCTTGAGCTTGGCGTCGATACCGGAGACGACAGCCGGGGCCCGGAACTCGCCTTCCTCAGTGGCGATCTGGGCGTGAATCAGCACCTGCAGCAGCAGGTCTCCCAGCTCCTCCTGCAGCGAGGCCGTATCCCCGGCATCGATGGCTGCGGCGACTTCGTAGGCCTCTTCCAGCAGCGAAGAGCGCAGACTCTCGTGCGTCTGCTCTCGATCCCAGGGACAGCCTTCCGGTGCCCTCAGGCGGGCCACCGTGTCCTGCAGTCCCTCGAAGCTCGTCACGCCGTCGAGCGGCGGCACGTACAGCGTGGTCAGGTGAGCGATATCGCCGCGCCGATCGAGTTCGAAAAGGCTGAGCGATTCGACCTGCTGGCTGGACATCCCCGCGGCGTGAACCAGGGCCACGGGGTGATCATCAGGATACTGGTTCATCAGCACCAGCTTGACGTCGCCGGCTACGGCCTTGCTGTGCAGCTGGCCCACGAGGGCGGGAAGATCGGGATTCAGCGGGGGATGGTAGCGGCCAGCCAGCTCCATGGCGTCCACCACCTGCAGGCCATCGAGCGCGTCGATGCCCAGCGCCGCGAGCGTCGGCTCGATGAAGCTCAACCCGCCGACCAGCCGCACCGGCACCCCCTCCGCCTCGGCCCGCGCAAGGATCTCCTTCACCGTAGCTTCTCCCACGAGCGGATGGCCGGGGACGGCGTAGATGACGCCCTCATCCCGCTTCGCCAGGCGCAGTATCTCGCCCGCGATCGCGCCGTACACAGAGGCGAAGTCCTCCGCGTCTTCGTAGCAGGAGTCGAATGAATGGATAGCGGCCTTCTGTGGAATGCCTTCCACAGCCGGGTGCTCCTTGGTGCGCAGCCAGAGCTCTTCTGCCCTCTCCAGCACTTCCCAGGCTTCCCTCGTCATCTGCCGAGGATCGCCAGGGCCCAGCCCGATGATCGTCAATGCTGCCATGCTCGACCTCCACTGCCTTGCAGCCGCCGGAAAAGGAGAGAGGGCAGGGCAACACTGCCCTGCCCTCTCTCTGCACAAGCCCTCGCAGCCTAGCGCTTCGTGTACTGAGGCGCTTTGCGAGCCCGTTTCAGTCCAGGCTTCTTCCGCTCCTTGACACGCGCATCGCGCGTCAGGAAGCCGCCCTTCCGCAGAATCGGCTGCAGATCGGGCTCGGCCTTCACCAGTGCCCGGGCGATCCCCAGCCGCACCGCGCCTGCCTGGCCGCGCACACCGCCGCCTCTGACGCGAACGCTGACGTCGAAACGACCCTCCGTAGCCGTCACCGCCAGAGGCTCCTTGAGATGGCGCTGGTCAAGGCTGCGCGCGAAGTACTGCTCGAGCGGCCGGTCATTGACGACGATGTCGCCTTTGCCTCCGGAGTAGAGGCGCACGCGGGCCGTTGACTCCTTGCGCCGACCGACCCCCTCGTGATATGCTGCTTCAGCCATCTTCCCTCCTACGGGTCACAGAAGCACCCTCGTGGGTGCCTACTTGCCCAACTCCAGTGCCCTCGGGTTCTGGGCCAGGTGTGGATGATCGGGGCCCGCGTAGACCTTGAGCTTCTTGAACTGCCGCCGCCCCAGCCGATTCCGCGGCAGCATGCCCCGAACCGCATGCTCGATCGCGCTTGTGGGATGGCGCTGCATGAGGTTCCTAAGCTTGATCGCCTTGAACCCACCCGGGTACTCGGAGTGGCGATAGTACGTCTTCTGGTCCATCTTGCGCCCTGTGACCTGCACCTTCTCGGCGTTGACGACGATGACATAGTCACCGGTGTCCACCGACGGCGAGTAAGTCGGCTTGTGCTTGCCGCGCAACACGCGCGCGATCTCAGTCGCCAGGCGGCCCAGCGTCTGCCCTGCGGCATCCACTACGAACCACTCGCGCTGGATATCTTCATCCTTCGTCACGTGAGTCTTCTGCACGTTCCCAATACTCCCCTTCAATCTGCCCGCACCAGGCCGTCCGGCCTGTGCAGTCGTGCCCCGCGCTAGTACTTGACCTCGGTCAGGCACAGCCCGCGGGCCGGTGCAAGCGTTCCGGCCTGGTCGCGGTCAAGCGATGCCAGGATCTCTGCCACGGCATCGGCAGTCAGACGCCCGCCGCCTACCTCCAGCAGCGTGCCCACTATGCTGCGGACCATACGGTATAGGAAGGCGTTCGCCTCGATGTCAAACTGCAGCCTGGGCGGCTCCCCACCCCATTCGGCGGCCAGCACGCAGCGAACGGTGCTATCACCTTGCGTAGGCCTGCCGAAGGCGGCAAAGTCGTGCTCGCCGACAAGCAGCGATGCACCTTGCTGCATCGCCTCCACATCTATCGCGCCCTTCACGTGCAGGCTGTACCGCCCGCTGAGCGGATCCCGCGCCGGCGCGTTGTAAACGTTGTACCTGTATCTACGACTGCGGGCGTCGAAGCGCGGGTGAAAACCCGGCACGGCTAGCCGCAGCTCCCACAGGGCGATGTCCGCCGGCAGCACAGCGTTCAGTGCTCTCTGCAGGTCACCGGCCGACCGCCCCGACTGCTCTGATCCAAGAGAGGCCTGATCCTCTATCCAGGAGGTATCGAAAGCGATCACCTGCCCGGAAGCGTGAACACCGGCGTCCGTCCGTCCCGCGCCGATGACCCCTGACTCCTCCCTGGTAACGTCCCGAATCGCCTCCTCGAGCGCAGCCTGTACAGTGGGGGCGTTGGCCTGTCGCTGGAACCCACTGTAGTCGGTCCCGTCGTAGGCCAGAGTGGCCCGCACACGCCTGGCGGCGCGTTCCTGCTTCCTAGTCCTCAACAAGCACCAGCAGGGCCATCGGCGCCGCATCGCCCTTGCGCGGCCCCAGCTTGTAGATCCTCGTGTAGCCGCCCGGCCTCTTGGCGTACCGCGGCGCGATATCCTCGAACAGCTTCTTCACCACGTCCAGCCGATTGCCGTCCGGCTCGATCACCCAACGGTCCATTCGGCCCGCAGCGAGACGGCGGGCGTGCACGCCGCGACTGGGATCGTCGCCCTCGGCGGCGATGCCCCGCTTCGCCAGCGTGATCAACCTCTCGGCCTGGGAGCGGATTGCCTTCGCCTTCGCCTGGGTCGTCTCGATACGCCCGTGCTGGAATAGCGCGGTGAGCAAGTTCGCCCGCAATGCCCGGCGCTGCCCGCTGGAGCGGCCTAGCTTCTTGCCTGCCTTACGATGCCGCATCTACTCGTCTCCGGCCTGGTGGGCCGCCTCCAGTTCAGCCAGGAAGCCGTGCTCGTCCAGCGCGCCCTTAAGCTCGGTCAGCGAGGTCTGCCCGAAGTTGCGAATGGTCAGCAGAGCGTCGTCCCCCGAATCGAGCAACTCCAGCACCTCACCAACGTTGGTGATGCCGGCACGCCTGAGAGCATTGAACACACGCACGCTCAGATCCAGCTGCTCGAGCGGAGTATCGTAGACCCTGCTGGGCAGCCCTGCTTCCTCCTCGGCCTCCTCCTCTTCTTCCTCCAGAGTGAGCCCGGCGATCAGACGCAGGTGGGTGATCAGAATGCGCGAGCCTTCCTTGAGGGCGTCGAGCGGGGCTATGCGGCCGTCGCTCCATATCTCCAGCGCCAGGCGGTCGTAGTTGGTCATCTGCCCCACGCGGGCCCGGTCAACGTTGAATGCCACGCGTCTTATAGGGCTGAATAGAGCGTCGACCGGCAGCTCGCCGATCGGCGTCCTCTCTCGCCCTTCCGCGGGAAGGTAGCCCTGCCCCTGCTCGACGGTGAACTCGATATCGAGATCGACGTCGTCCGAGTCCGCAGTGAACAGATAGAGATCGGTATTGAGAACCTCGATCTCCGGTGGAGCCTGGATGTCGCCCGCTGTGGCCGTGCCTTCACCCCGTACCCGTAGCTGCATACGAATGGGCTCCTCGCCCTCCATGCTCAGGCGCAGCTGCTTGACCTGCAGCAGGAACTGCATCACGTCTTCCCTGATGCCTGGTATGGCGGCGAACTCGTGCGGCACGTCCGATATCCTGACCGACGTCACCGCCGCTCCTCGCAGCGAGGACAGCAGCACGCGACGGAGCCCGTTCCCCAGCGTTATGCCGAAGCCGCTCTCCAGCGGCCCGATCAGGAACCGCCCATACGTCTGCGAGACTGCGTCTGTTTCTATCTTTGGCAGCACTGGAACTGACAACCTCTGCCTCCTACTCGTATCTCGGCCATCCTAAAGCCAGTTAGAGAGACCCTTTTGAACCAACACAGCGCCCCGACTGGCGGCCGGCCACGCCGGCCGCGCCGGAGCCAGCCCTACCTGGAGTAGTACTCCACAATCAGCTGCTCGTTCAGGACGGTGTCGATGTCCTCCCGGGCGGGCATTCGAACCAGGTGGCCTGCCATAGCCTTCGCGTCCAGGCTCAACCAGTCCTGGACCGCACTCTCATCCAGAACCTTCGACCGCTCCTTGAAGTAGGTGCTGTTTCGGCTGCCCTCGCGGACCGCGATCGCGTCGTCCGGCCGCAGGTTGTAGGACGGAGCATAGGCGCGCCGCCCATTGACCAGGAAATGACCGTGCTGGACCAGCTGGCGGGCTTGGGCCCTCGAGTCGGCAAAGCCGAGCCGGAAGACCACGTTGTCCAACCTGGTTTCGAGCAGCGTCAGCAAGTTCTCGCCGGTCAGGCCAGACCCTCGCTCTGCGTTGCGGAAATAGCGGCGGAACTGCCTCTCCAACAGACCGTAGATGCGCCGTGCCTTCTGCTTCTCACGCAGCTGCACCGCGTACACGGACTGCCTTCTCCGGCGGAACTGCGCCAGCCTGCCCCGGTCGCCCGGCGGATAGGCGCGGCCTCTCTCGAAGGGGCACTTCGGAGAAGTGCAGCGTTCACCCTTCAGGAATAGTTTCTCGCCCTCCCGGCGACACAGCTTGCAGACCGGGCCGGTGTATCTGGCCATACTTCGCTCCTACCTCCCCACTCCTACAGACAGAGAACTGGTTATGCCGGACCTTCTACACCCGGCGCTTCTTCGGCGGACGGCAGCCGTTGTGCGGGATGGGCGTGACGTCGGTGATCGACTGCACTCGCAGGCCCGCTGCCTGAAGGGCGCGGATAGCGGCCTCGCGCCCAGGGCCGGGGCCCTTCACATACACGTCTACCTCGGCCATCCCGTTGTCCATAGCCACTCGGGCTGCTCTCTGAGCCGCCTGCCGCGCAGCAAACGGGGTGCTCTTGCGCGACCCCCTGAAGCCGACAGTACCCCCGCTGGCCCAGTTGACGACGTTGCCCTGTGGATCCGTGATGGTTACTATCGTGTTGTTGAACGTAGCGTGGACGTGAGCCTGCCCGCGCGGAACGCTCCTCTTGGTGCGGCGTCCACCGCTCCGTCTAGTTGACTGCTTGCGCGCCATTCGGCCTCCCTATGACCCAACCTGTCCCGCTACTACTTCTTCTTCATTCCGCGACGGCGGCCGCGACCGGGCACCGTCTTACGGGCGCCTCGCTTGGTGCGGGCATTGGTGCGCGTCCGCTGACCGCGAACGGGAAGACCTCGGCGGTGCCGCAGCCCCCGGTAGCATCCAATATCCATCAGGCGCCTGACGTTGGTCTGCACCTCTCGCCTCAGGTCGCCTTCGACCACGCACTGGCGGTCGATCACCTCCCTGAGCGCGGTGACCTCAGACTCGGTCAGATCCTTGACCCGCGTATCCGGGTTTACGCCGGCCTTGCCCAGTATGTCCTTGCTCGAGTTCCTGCCGATGCCGTAGATGTAGGTCAGGCTGACCTCTACTCTCTTATCTCGCGGCAGGTCCACTCCTGCGATACGTGCCATGTTCTCCTCCGCCGAAAGCCGCCGGCGCCTAACCCTGGCGCTGCTTGTGCTTCGGGTTATCGCAAATCACCCGAACCACGCCGCGCCGCTTGATGATCTTGCACTTCGGACAGCGCCTCTTCACCGAAGATGATACTCTCATGATTGCTTGCCTCTCCGATCCACACCGCCGCAGCTACAATCGCGTCAGCACGTCCGCACTACCATCCGTCACCGCGATCGTATGCTCCCAGTGGGCGGTCAGCTGCCCATCTGCGGAGACCACGGTCCAGTGGTCATCCAGAACGCGCACTCTGCTATCGCCTGCCAGCAGCATCGGCTCCAGGGCGACCGTCATACCGCCGTGCAGTTCTACTCCCTTGCCCCTCTCGCCGTAGTTCGGCACCTGCGGGTCCTCGTGCATCTGGCGGCCGATGCCATGCCCGGTATACTCCCGAACGACGTTGTATCCCCGGGTCTCGGCATACGACTGGATAGCGGCGGAGATATCCCCGGATCGTCCCCCGGCTCTAGCGGCGTCGATCCCTGCTGCCAGGGCCCCTTCCGCCGCTGCCACGATGCGCCTCGCCTCCACGTCGATCTCGCCAACCGGCAGGGTAACCGCAGCGTCACCGTGGTAGCCATCGAGAATCGCACCCACGTCTATGCTGACGATGTCCCCATCGCGCAGGACGCGCTCGCCGGGGACGCCGTGCACCAGCTCCTCGTTGACGGAGCTGCACACGGCCGCCGGGAACGGATGAGCGCTGCCGGGCGGGTATCCCAGGAACGAAGGCGTGGCGCCGCGCCGCGCGATGATCTCCCGAGCCATCTCGTCCAGCTCAGCGGTCGTCACTCCCGGCGCCACCTTATCCCGCATCGCTTCCAGCACCTCGGCCACAACACGGCCGGCTTTCCTCATCTTCTCTATCTCAGCCGGAGACTTGAGCGTGATCACGCCGCTGCTCCGGTCGCCTTCTCCACAGCCGCTCGCATGTCGGCCTGCACTTCCTCGATACTGCGCTGGCCGTCGATCTCGACCAGCTTCCCCTGGGCGAAGTAGTAGCCGACGAGCGGCGCCGTCTCCTTGTAGTACGTGTACAGCCGGTTTCGCGCGGTCTCCGAGTTGTCGTCGTCCCGTTGGCGGAGCTCGCCGCCGCACTCCTCACAAACCCCCTCGATGCGCGGCGGATCGGAGACCAGGTTGCACACCCAGCCGCATTCACGGCATGTCCGCCGAGATGTCAGTCTCCTGGTTGACTCTTCGTCCTCCACCTGAAGGAGGAGCGTTGCCGCGACGCTCTCGCCGCGCTCCGCCAGAGCCTCATCCAGGGCCACTGCCTGGCCAAGTGTGCGCGGAAAGGCGTCCAGTATCACTCCGTCGCTGCAATCTGGAGCGCTGATGCGTTCCATGACCATCCCGACCGTCACGTCGTCCGGGACCAGGTCTCCCCGGTCCATGTACTGCTTGGCCAGCTTGCCCAAGTCGGTGCCCCGGGCCACGTGATCGCGGAACAGGTCCCCGCTCGAAACGTGAGGGGTCCCCAATTCCTGGGCCAGGGCCTTGGCCTGTGTTCCCTTGCCAGCACCTGGCGGGCCGAGCACCACCACGTATCCTCCCACGATCCCTCTACTTGATGAACCCGTCGTAGTGGCGCATCGTCAGCTGCGCCTCCAATTGGCGCACCGTATCCACGACGACGCCGACGACGATCAGCAGGCCGGAGGCCGTTATCAGCATGTTCGCGTTGAGGATCTGATCGACGATCCAGGGCAGGACGGCGACGGTCCCCAGGAAGAGCGCCCCCACCAGTGTGATCCGCCTGTAGATCGAGTTGATGTGTTCGGCAGTCCTGGGGCCGGGTCGCACTCCGGGGATGAAGCCTCCCTGCTTCTGCAGGTTGCCGGGCAGGTCCTGCTGCTGGACCATCATGTCGGTGTAGAAGTAGGTGAAGCCCACCACGGCGAGGAAGTAGATGGGTCCATACCATACTGTACCCTGGCTGAAGAAGTCGATCACGCCCTGAGAGAATCGGGCCACACCCTCGCTCGAGCTGCCCACGAAGAAGCTGGCTATGATGCCCGGGAACTGCAGGAAGGCCTGGGCGAAGATGAGCGGGATCATGCCGGCCATGTTGATCCGCAGCGGTATGAACTGGCTGCCACCGGTGTACATCTTGATCCCCCGCACTCGCTTCCCATACTGCACCGGGATGCGCCGCTCGCCCTCCTGCACGACGACGATGACGAACATCATGAGAGCCGTCATCAGGAGGAACAAAGCCACGAACAGCGCGCTCATGCCGTAGCCTCCCTGCTCCGCGCCTCTGCCAATCAGGCGGTAGAGACCCTCCGGCGTACTGGCCACGATGCCGCTGAAGATGATGAGAGACAGGCCGTTGCCGATGCCCTGCTCGGTGATCAGCTCGCCCAGCCAGACGGCCAGCATCGACCCGGCCGTCATGGCCACTAGTATCGTCATGGTGGGCAGCAGGTTCTCGCCCGAGAAGCCAAAGTTCGGCACTACGGTAACGCCGGACATGTTGTTCAGCAGCTGCACCTGGCCGAATGCCTGCAGCAGGGCCAGCGGCACCGTAATCCAGTACTGGTACTGATTCAGCTTGCGCCGGCCGGCCTCGCCCTCCTCGCTCAGCCTCTGCAGAGCGGGGATGATGGGCGTCAGCAGCTGGAAGACGATCGTCGACGTGATGTACGCCTGCACGCCGACCGCCATAACGGAAAGCCTTTCCACCGCGCCACCTGACAGCATGTTAAGGATGCTGACGAAGCCCGCGGCCCCCCCTCCTCCTTGCAGAAAAGTAGCGAGCGCCGCCTGATCCACTCCAGGCACGGGGATGTGTGCCGCCAGCCGGAAGACGACGAGGATCGCAAGCGTATACAGCAGCTTGCGCCGCAGATCTGGAATGGTTATCGCGTTCCGCAGTCCCTGTAGCATCTTCCCGCTCCTGTCAGCCGCTCACCGTACGGGCGCCGGCGCCGCTAGCGCGTCCGCTCGCCGCCTCGCTTCCAGGGCAATTCCTCCACCTCTCCACCTGCCGCTTCGATCTTGGCCCGCGCACTCGCCGAGAAGCGATGGGCCTTGACCTTCAGGTCCTTCTTCAGCTCGCCCCGACCGAGAATGGCGACCATCTCGTCCTCCCGCTTGATGATCCCAGCCTTGGCCAGCGTCTCAGGCGAAACGATGCTCCCCTTCCTGAAGGAGCTCAATCGCGACAGGTTGACCGGCGTGAAACTGATCTTCCATGGATCGCGGAATCCCACGCCGCGGGCGAACGGCAGCTTGCGTACCAGAGGCAGCTGGCCGCCCTCGAAATAGGGGGCCACTCCTCCACCGCTGCGCGCTCCCTGTCCCTTCGTGCCGCGACCCGCGGTCTTGCCCTGGCCGGCGGCGATGCCGCGCCCTGGTCGCTTACGCTTCTTGGTGGACCCGTCGGCGGGTCGTAGATCGTGCAACTTCACAGCAAATCCCCCACAGATCAGCTACTTGGACTCTTCCACTGCCACCAGGTGCGAGACCTTGGCCAGCATCCCCCGGATGACAGGGGTGTCGTTCTGCTCCACCACCTCGTCGATCCGCCGCAAGCCCAAGGCTTGTACAGTACGCTTCTGACGCTCCGCGTATCCGATCGGGCTTCGCACCAGCTTGATGCGCAGCTTGTTCTCGGCAGAACCGGTGCCCTGGCCGGACTTGGCGGACCCCTTCGTCGTAGCGGTCATCGGCTACGGCTCCAGAAGGGCATCACGTCCGCCTCGGCTACGCCACGCTCACGTGCCACCTCTCCGGCGCTTCGCAGCTGCCTGAGCCCGTCCAGAGTGGCATAGACCACGTTCAAGGCGTTGGAGCTGCCGAGCGACTTGGTGAGCACGTCTCGTACACCGACCGCCTCCAGAACGGCGCGGGCTCCGCCGCCGGCGATCACGCCGGTTCCGGGCGAGGCTGGCTTGAGCAGCACATTCGCTCCCCCGCAGCGTCCCTCGACCTCGTGCGGTATGGTTGTGCCGGACAGCGTCAGCGTCTCCATGTTCTGCCTGGCCCGCTCAGCCGCCTTGCGGATGGCCGCCGGAACGCCGCGGGCCTTGCCCACGCCAACACCAACCTTTCCGCGATTGTCGCCAACAACGGCCACGACGCGGAAGCCGAACCGACGGCCACCCTTGACCACTGTGGCCACGCGATTGATGTCGACCACGCGCTCGTCAAGCTCATCTCGATCCGCGAATCGCTCGCGGTTGCCGCCTCTGCCTCTGGCCACTCTGCCTCCTTACGCCTCAGAACTTGAGGCCGCCCTCCCGGGCCGCCTCCGCCAAGGCCTTCACGCGGCCGTGGTACTTGTAACCGCCGCGGTCGAACACCACTTCGGTGATGCCCTTGCTCACCGCACGCTCGGCAAGGACCTTGCCCACCACTCCGGCTCGCTCCGTCTTGTTCAGCCCTTTCAGCTTTGGCCCCACCTCGCGATCGATAGTCGACGCCGAGACCAGCGTCTGGCCCTTGCTGTCGTCGATAACCTGGGCGTAGATGTGAGTCAGGCTCCGGAAGACGTTCAAGCGCGGCTTCTCCTTCGTACCAGCCACGCGCTTCCGGACGCGCCTGTGCCGGCGCAGTCGGGCCTCACGACGGTCGATCTCTCCCATTCTCCTCAGCCTCGATTCACCAATCGGCGTGCTAGGCGACCTTGCCCGCCTTGCCGGCCTTCCGCCGGACGCGCTCATCCACGTACCGTATTCCCTTGCCCCGGTACGGCTCGGGCGGCCGCCAGGCACGAACCTCGGCTGCAACCTGTCCGACCAGTTCCTTGTCGATGCCACTGATCGTGATCACCTTCGTGCGGGGCTCCACAGCGAATTGGATCCCCTCCGGTGGCCGGACCCGCACCGGGTGTGAGAACCCCAGCTGCATCAGCAAGCTACCATCGCCCTCCAGCTCGACGCGGTAGGCCACCCCCTGCACCTCGAGCTGCTTCTGGAAACCCTCGGTGACCCCCACGACCATGTTGTTGAGCAGCGCCCGCGTCAGCCCGTGGAGCGCTCTGTGACGGCGCTCGTCGCTGGGACGGCGCACCAGCAGGTTGCGATCCTCGAGGGCGATCTCCATCTCCGGATGCAGGTCACGGCTCAGGTTGCCCTTCGGCCCCGTCACCGTAACACTGTTCTTCTTGATATCCACGCCTACCCCTTCGGGCAGAGCGATGGGCATACTACCGATTCGTGACACTACATGCCTCCGCCAAGCCTACCACACGTAGCAGAGCACTTCGCCGCCTACGCCGAGGCGACGGGCCTGCTGCCCAGTGAGGACGCCCTTGGGCGTGGAGAGGATGGTCACTCCCATCCCGCTGCGCACCCAGGGGATCTCCGCCGCGCGAGTGTAGACGCGGCACCCCGGCTTGCTTACCCGCGTGAGGCCGGAAATCACCGAGTGGCGGTCTCTCCTCTCGCCGACGTACTTCATCGAGACCGTGATCGACCCCTGAGGCTTCGCCTCGACCAACTTGTAGTCCTCGATGAAGCCCTGGGCTTTGAGGATCTTCGCTATCTCCTCCTTGATCTTGGAGGCCGGAATGCTGACGCTGGAATGCCCCGCCGTGCCGGCGTTGCGTATCCTGGTCAGCATATCGGAGATCGGATCAGTCACTGGCATAGCACATCCTCACTGGCTACCAACTGGACTTGACCACGCCCGGGATCTCACCCCTGAGCGCGCGTTCACGAAAGCAGATGCGGCACAGCTGGAAACGCCGCATGTATCCTCGCGGCCTCCCGCAGACGCGGCACCTGTTGCGCACCTGCACCTCATGCTTGCGTCGCTGCTCCCGATGCGGAAGGCACGTTCTACTCATGCGGCTTTCTCCTGCTCCCCGCCCCTGGACGGGCGGCTGAAAGGCATCCCCAGGGCTTGCAGCAGATGGCGGCCTTCTTCGTCCGTATTGGCCGTCGTCACAATGCTGATCTCCATGCCTCGAACCTTGTCTATCTTGTCGTAGCTAATCTCGGGGAACACCAGTTGCTCCCTAAGCCCCAACGTCAGGTTGCCCCGGCCGTCCAGCTTGGCGGCGACGCCCCGGAAGTCTCGCTGCCTGGGCAGTGCTACGTTGAACAGCCGGTCCAGGAACGCCCACATACGCTCGCCGCGAAGCACCACCTTGACCCCAATCGAGCGCCCCTCACGGAGCTTGAACGTGGCAATTGCCTTGCGGGACTTCGTGATCACGGGCTGCTGGCCGGTGATGGTGGCCACATCCTGTACCACGTGGTCTAGCGCCTTCTCGTTATCCAGCGCCTCCCCAACCCCAACGTTTACCACCACCTTCTGCACGCGGGGCACCTGCATGATGTTGTGGTAGCCGAGCTCCTCCATCAAGGAGGGCCGGACTTCCTCGCGATACACCTGCTCCAAGCGCTGCATCTGCACCCTTCTCCCAGCCGTCAGTCGATCCGCTCGCCGCACTGCTTGCACACTCGCGCCTTGCGTCCGTCCTCTTCGAGCACGGTTCCCACCCTCGTCCGCTCATCGCAGCGAGGGCAGACGAGCATGACATTCGAGATGTGCACCGGACCTTCGAACTCGATTATGCCGGCCTGTACCTGGCCGCGCCCGGCGCGGACCGCCCGCTGGTGCTTCTTGACGATATTGACGCCGGAGACAGCGACGCGGCCGTCACGCGGCATCACACGCTGAACGGTTCCCCGCAGTCCCCGGTCGTTGCCGGAGATCACTTCTACCGTATCGCCCTTCCTGATGTGGCTGCTCATTCAGCTAACCCTCTGCTACAGCACTTCCGGAGCCAGGGAGACGATCTTCATGAAGCCCTTCTCCCGCAGCTCCCTGGCCACCGGTCCAAAGATGCGGGTGCCCTTCGGCGAGAGCGTATCCGCATCCAGAATCACGGCTGCGTTGTCGTCGAAGCGGATGCTCGAGCCGTCTGAGCGGCGGTACTCCTTGGCCGTGCGCACCACAACTGCCCGCACCACCTCGCCCTTCTTGACCTGGGCCCTCGGTGTGGACTGCTTCACCGAAGCGACGATCACGTCGCCCACACTGCCGTAGCGCCGTCGCGACCCGCCCGTCACGCGAATCACCATTATCTCGCGAGCGCCGGTGTTGTCCGCCACCTTCAGGCGGGATTGCAGCTGGATCATGCTGCCGCCTCCAACTCCTCTATGCCGGAGGCACGCTCCAGCGTTTCCTCCACCACCCAGCGCTTCTCACGGCTCAACGGTCGCGACTCGACGATCTGCACAAGGTCTCCCACCTGGCACGCATTCTCCTCGTCGTGGGCCTTGTACTTCTTCGTCCGCTTCAGCACCTTGCCGTAGCGACGGTGACGCACGAGCCTGTCGACCCGCACGACTGCCGTCTTATCCATCTTGTTGCTGACCACTAGGCCAACCAAGCGCTTGCGACTTGACTTCACCGTGCTTCGCCTCCCTCAGACAACCCGGCGGCCAGCTCCCGCTCGCGGAGGATCGTCTTCAGACGCGCGATATCGCGCCTCACTGCCCGGATCCGATTGTGGTCCTCCAGGCGGCCGGATGCCTTGTCGCGGCGCAGGCCGAACAGCTCCTTGGAAGCCTCCCCGAGCCGTTCCTCAATCTGCTCTGTCTTCATCTTCCGGACTTCCTGAGCCTGCATAGTCTAGCTCCCGCCGCCAATCCCCTGCCGGGCGACGAACTGGCACTTGAGAGGCAACTTGTGTGATGCCAGCCGCATCGCCTCGCGGGCCAGATCCTCAGGCACACCGCTCAACTCAAACATGATCCGGCCCGGCCTAACCACGGCAACCCAGTGATCGACCGCACCCTTGCCTTTGCCCATCCGTGTCTCAGCCGGCTTCGCGGTCACAGGCTTGTCCGGGAATACGCGAATCCAGTACTTGCCACTGCGGCGGACGTACCGCACGATAGCACGCCGCGCCGCCTCAATCTGCCGCGCAGTGACCCACGCCGGCTCCAGAGCCTGAAGCCCGTACTCCCCGAATGTAACCTCAGTCCCGCGCGAGGCCTTGCCCCTCATCCGGCCGCGCATCTGCTTGCGGAACTTGGTGCGCTTTGGCATCAACATAGTCTTGCCCCTCTGGAAACCGGCCGGCTCCCAGGCATCTAGACGACGAACGGCTCCTCCCGCTCGGGAGCTTCCGGCAGCACTTCACCCTTATAGATCCACACCTTCACGCCGATGCGCCCGTACGTCGTATGCGCTTCATCCTTCGCGAAGTCCACATCCGCTCGCAGTGTGTGCAGAGGCACTCTGCCCTCTCGCTGCCACTCCTGGCGAGCCATCTCAGCCCCGTGCAACCGCCCCTTACACATAACCTTGACCCCTTCAGCGCCGGCCCGCATCGTGGCCTGGATGGCCCGGCTCATCGCCCGGCCATGCGATATGCGCCGCTCCAATTGGGACACCACGTTCTCCGCTACCAGACTCGCCTCCAGCTCTGGCCGGGCGACCTCCTGAACGTCCACCGATATCCGCTTGCCGGTAAGCTCCTCCAGCTCGGCCCGCAGCTGCTTCACGGACGCGCCCTTGCGCCCGATGACGATGCCCGGCCTGGCGGTCCAGATCGTGACGGAGGCCTGGTTGGGCGAGCGCTCGATCTCGACGCGCGAGATGCCGGCCCGATCCAGATTGCGCCTGATCATACGCCGGATCGCCAGATCCTCGTGCAACAGATCCGCATATTCCGAGCCCTCTGCAAACCAGCGCGCCTTCCAGTCCCGGATCACGCCGAGCCGGAAGCCGTACGGATGAACCTTCCTACCCAATTGCTTCCTCCTTCAGGAACCGTCGCCGCAGCGGGGGCACTGCTCACTCCCTCCGCGCAGCTACTCGCTCTTACCCTGGTCTTCCAGGACGACGGTGAGGTGCGAAGACCTCTTGCGAATGGGCCGCCAGCGCCCACGCCCTCCAAAGCGGCGCCGCCAACCCTTGCCCGGCATCACGCCTGGCCCTTCGTCCGCCATGATCTGCGCCACGTAGAGCTCGCCCCTCGGTATTCCGAAGTTCTCCTCCGCATTGGCGATGGCGGACCGGATCAGCTTGGCCACGGGTTGAGCGGCTGCGTGCGGAAGAGCCTGCAGGAGCTCCAAGGCCACGTCCGCGTTTTGGCCACGCACCAAGCTGAGCACCCGCCGCACCTTGCTGGCGGACATCGGCACGTGTTTGGCGCGCGCCAGTACCTCGGTACCCATCGCTCCCCCTCTACTCCTTCACCCGGCCCTTCTTCTCTCGGACAATGTGTCCTCGGAAGGTCCTGGTGGGGGCAAACTCACCCAGTTTGTGACCGACCATGTCCTCGGTAATGTAGATCGGGACGTGCCGCCTGCCGTCGTGGACAGCGATTGTATGGCCGATCATGTGCGGGAATATGGTGGAGGCACGCGACCAAGTGCGGATGACGCGCTTCTCCCCGCGCTGATTCATCTCCTCGACCTTCCGCAGCAGGCTCGGCTCCACGAACGGAATCGGTCTCTTCAGCGGCGATCTTGACACTACCTGCCTCCTCGGCCCCTATGCCATCCCGGCTAGCCCCGTCGCTTGCCACGACGACGGACAATGTACTTGGCGGTCACCTTGCGGCGACGCGTCTTCTTGCCCAAGGTGGGCTTGCCCCAAGGTGACTTCGGCCCCGGCAAGCCGATCGGAGTGCGTCCCTCCCCACCTCCGTGAGGATGATCGCGGGGCGACATAGCCGAGCCGCGTACAGCGGGCCTATAGCCCTGCCAACGCTTGCGGCCCGCCTTGCCCAGTTTGACGTTGCCATGATCGACGTTGCCAACCTGGCCTACCGTCGCCTGGCATTCCCTGCGCACCATCCGCGTCTCCCCGCTGGGAAGACGAAGGGTAGCGTAGTCCCCTTCCTTCGCCAGCAGCTGAGCGGAGGTGCCCGCAGAGCGGACTATCTGCCCGCCGCGACCTGCGGTCAACTCCACGTTGTGAACCAGTGTACCAAGTGGAATTCGCTCGAGCGGAAGCGTGTTCCCCACACGGATCTCCGCATCGGGCCCGCTAATCACGGCATCACCGACCTGGAGCCCCAGAGGGGCGATGATGTAGCGTCTCTCGCCGTCTGTGTAGGCAACCAGCGCGATGCGGGCAGAGCGGTTCGGATCGTACTCAATACTCTCCACCCGACCATCGATGCCCAGCTTGTCCCGCTTGAAATCGATCTCCCGGTAGCGGCGCTTGTGCCCGCCGCCCCGGTGGCGGACGGTGATGCGGCCTTCGGCGTTCCGTCCCGACCGCTTCGCCAGCGGCCGGATCAGGCTCCGCTCAGGCTTGGCTCGCGTGATCTCCTCGAATGACGAGCCCGTCATGCCCCGCCGCCCGGGCGAGGTCGGCTTGTACGTCTTCACACCCATGCCTACGCTCCCTCAGACAAGTCGATCCGCTCACCCTGGGCCAGGGTTACAACTGCCTTCTTCCAGGCAGGAGTGCGGACGACGCGGCGTCGCCCGCGGCGACTCGGCGCCTTGGCCGGCATGTTGACGATATTGACGCCGGCGACCTTCACCCCGAACACCGCCTCCACGGCCCGCTTGACCTCGATCTTGTTGGCGGCGCCAGCGACCTCGAAGCTGTACTGACCCAGCTCCGAAGCCTGATAGCGCGTCTTCTCTGTATCGACCGGCCGGATTATGACCTGATAGGGATCCATCGTCACCTACCCAGAATGCCTTCGATGGTCTGCAGAGCATCCACCGGGATGACGACGTGATCACACCCCAGCAGGTCGCGTACGTTCACGTAGCCGGCCCGCAGCGTCTTCACGTTGGGCATATTGCCGGCCGACTTCTCCACAGCCTCGTTCCGCTCCGGCAGCAGGATGAGCACGTTCTTGCCCAGGCGCAGCTTGCCGATGATCTTTGCCAGGTCCTTCGTCTTCGGCTCCTTCATATCGAGGGCGTCGATGACGACGATCTGCTCCTCTCGCGCCTTGGCCGATAGCGCTGAACGCACCGCCGCCCGCCTCATCTTGCGCGGCATTCGCTTGGCATAGCTGCGCGGCTTCGGCCCGTGGGCTATGCCGCCGCCGACGAACAGATTGGCGTTCCGGCTCCCGTGCCGGGCGCGCCCCGTGCCCTTCTGCCGGTACCACTTCGCCTTGGTGCGCGCCACTTCACCTCGCGACAGGGTGTCGTGCGTGCCCTGGCGGGCGTTGGCCAGCTGGCGCGTGAGCGCCTGATGCATGAGCGGCACGTTCACACGAGCCTCGAAGATGTCCGGGCGGAGCTCCACCTCGTCCACCTTCTTGCCGCTGACGTTGTACACAGGAGTGATCATCTACAGCCTCACTCGCCCCGCTGCCTGGCCAGCTCAGTCGACTTGCGGGCCTGCCGAATCACCAGCAGGCCGCCTCTGGCCCCCGGAACACCGCCCCGCACCGCGAGCAGGTTCCGCTCCGGGTCGACCGCTTCCACGCGCAGGTTCTGAGCAGACACGCGCCCTCCGCCCATGCGGCCGGGCATCTTCTTGCCCTTGAGTACCCGGCCCGGGCTGGTTCCCGCGCCGACGGAGCCCGTGGCGCGTCGCCGGTCCGATTGGCCATGCGTCGCAGGCCCGCCGCGGAATCCGTGCCGCTTCATCGCTCCCGCGAAGCCGCGCCCCTTCGAGAAACCGACCACGTCCACGTAGTCACCGACCTCGAAGATGTCGACGGCGATCTGCTGACCGACAGACACGTCCTCGTCCGCGCGCAGCCGGAACTCCCGCAGGTTGCGCAGAGGGACCAGTTCCGCACGCTCCAGGTGCCCCCTCTCGCCTCCAGACAGCCGCCCCGGCTTCACTTCCTCGAAGCCCAGCTGCGCGGCGTCGTAGCCGTCCCGCTCCACCGTCTTCACCTGAGTGACGTAGCAGGGACCGGCCTGGATGACGGTAACGGGCACGGCTGCACCATCTTGTCCGAAGACCTGCCTCATTCCCACCTTGCGTCCCAGTATGGCCTTCAAGCCTTCTCCTCCAACGGCCACGTCGGCCCTCGCGCCCCTGCAGCTGAAGCGACAGGCTGCAGCGCCCTCAGACACAACCCAAAGGAGAGAGTATGCACCTCAACTCCCTCCTTGAGTCGCACGCCTTGGCGACGGACTCGACTACGACTTGATCTCGATATCCACACCTGCGGGCAGATTCAACCGCATCAGCGAGTCGATCGTCTTGTTGTCCGGCTCGATGACATCGATGAGTCGCTTGTGCGTGCGGATCTCGAAGTGCTCGTGTGAGTCCTTGTCGATGAACGTAGAGCGCCGCACAGTGAAGCGCTCGATCCTCGTCGGCAGAGGCACGGGCCCTACTACAGTGGCGCCGGTGCGCTCGGCCGCCTCGACGATGCGCTTGGCCGATTCATCGATCACTCGATGATCGTAGCCCTTCAACCGGATGCGGATCCTCTGCTTGGCCATTCGTTGCCTGCTAGTCCAGGAGCTTGGTGATGACTCCAGCCCCTACAGTCAGACCACCCTCGCGGATGGCGAACCGGAACCCTTCTTCGATCGCGACAGGCTCAATCAGCTTGACCTCGAGATTGACGCTGTCGCCCGGCATGACCATCTCAACACCCTCGGGCAGCGTGATCTCGCCGGTGACGTCCATGGTGCGGACGTAGAACTGAGGACGGTAGCCAGTGAAGAACGCCTTGTGGCGGCCGCCCTCTTCCTTCGTCAGCACGTAGACCTCGCTCATGAAGTGCTTCTGGGGCTTGATCGTGCCGGGAATGGCCACGACCTGCCCGCGCTGCACCTCGTCCCTATCGACGCCTCTCAGCAGCAGGCCGGCATTGTCGCCCGCCACCACTTTGTCCAGCGTCTTGTGGAACATCTCCATCGAGGTCACCACAGTCTTGCGTGTATCCTCGGTCAGACCGACGATCTCGACATCGGTCATGGGCACCATCGAGCCGCGCTCCACGCGGCCGGTCACTACCGTGCCCCGGCCCTTGATCGAGAACACGTCCTCGATGGGCATGAGGAACGGCTTGTCCTCGTCGCGCTCCGGCGTCGGCACGTAGCTATCGATCGCCCGCATCAGCTCCCAGATGCACTGGTACTCCGGCGCGTCCGGGTCGGTGCTGTCGCTCTGCAGAGCCTGCAGGGCACTGCCCCGCACGATGGGGGTCTCCTCGCGCGGGAACTTGTACTTGCCCAGAACGTCCCGCACTTCCTCCTCGACGAGCGCCAGCAGCTCCTCATCTTCCATCAGGTCCGCCTTGTTCAGGAAGACGACAATAGCAGGAACGTTCACCTGACGGGCCAGCAGCACGTGCTCACGCGTCTGCGGCATCGGGCCGTCCGCTGCGGAGACCACGAGGATCGCCCCGTCCATCTGGGCCGCACCGGTGATCATGTTCTTGATGTAGTCCCGGTGACCGGGGCAATCGATGTGGGCGTAGTGCCGATTGTCGGTCTCATACTCGACGTGCGCAATGGCCACGGTGAGGATCTTGGTGGCGTCGCGGCGGAACATCTTCGCGTCCGCCTTTGCCACCTGGTCGTAGTCCTGCGCTTCGGCCAGACCCTTGAGTGCCAGCACCTTGGTAATGGCGGCAGTCAAGGTCGTCTTACCGTGATCGATGTGCCCGATCGTGCCCACGTTGACATGCGGCTTTGTGCGTTCGTACTTTGCTTTTGCCATTTCTCGCTCCTTTCACACAGACAAGCTCACCAGCCAGCGCCGTGCACGACGGCTTCCATCCGCTGCTGGTCCACCTTTGCGAAGTGATGAAACTCCATGGTGAACGTGCCTCGTCCCTGCGTCAGGCTGCGCACGTCCGTCGCGTACCCGAACACCTTCGCCAGTGGCACAAACGCTCGTATAGCCTGCAAACCTCCTGCTCGAGAACTGACCCCATTGATGTCCGCTCCCCGAGCGTTCAAGTCACCCATAACCTCGCCTAGGTAGTCCTCTGGAACAACCGTCTCCAGATCCATGACCGGCTCAAGAAGAGTCGGCTCGGCAGCCTCCATCGCCTCGTTGCAGGCCTTTGTTGCAGCGACTTTGAAGGCCAACTCGGAAGCGGCGTCTTCATCCACCTCGGCGTCAAGCAGCCGTACCTTCACACCAACAACCCGGTATCCCGACAATGTACCGCTCTCAAGCGCCTCCTGACAGCCCCTCTCGGCGGCGGCCAGGTACTCCGGCGCCAGCGCTTTGCCTCGCGATCCGTCCTCGAACAAGAAACCCTCGTCGCTCGATAGCGGTTCGAGCTCCAGCCGGACGCGCCCGAAGTGCATCCGGCCGCCGGTCTGCTTCTCGAACAGACCCTCCGCTTCGGCCCGCCGGGTCACCGTCTCCCGGTAGCTGACGCGGGGGCGGCTGACTCTCCCGCTGACCCCGAACTCGCGGAGTAGCCGGTCGGTCAGTATCTCCAGGTGCAGCTCCCCCATCCCGGAGATCAACGTCTGGCCGGTTCCCTCGTCCACCTCGACGATGAAGGTGGGGTCCTCGAGGGCCAGTCGATCCAGCGCCTCGTTCAGCTTGTCCAGGTCGGCCGCCGTCTTTGGCTCAATCGCCACCGAGATCACCGGCTCCGGAAAGGCAATCGACTCCAGAACGATCGGCCCGTCCGGCGCACAGAGCGTCTCCCCAGTCCGCGTGTGCTTGAGCCCCAGCGCGGCTCCGATGTCACCGGCAGAGAGCTCGTCGATCTCCTCTCGACGGTCGGCAAACATCCGCAGAAGCTTGCCGATCCGCTCTCGTTTGCCTACGCTGGCGTTGTTGACTCTTGCTCCAGTCTTGACCTTGCCGGAGTAGACCCTGAGATAGGCCAACCCCCCGACGTACTGATCCGTCGCGATCTTGAAGACCAGAGCAGCCATCGGCTCTTCTGGATCCGCCGCCCTCGACTCCACCTTCTTGGTGAAGGGGTTCTCGCCCTCCACCGGTGGGATGTCCAGAGGAGACGGCAGGAAGTCGACTACTGCGTCCAGCACAGGCTGGATACCCTTGTTGCGCAGAGCCGATCCGCACAGAACCGGATGCAGATGCCCAGCCAGCGTCGCCTTGCGCAGCGCGCTGCGAAGGCCATCCGCGGGGAGCTCCTGCCCCTCCAGATAGAGCGCCATCAGCTGGTCGTCCGTCTCGACGATCTGCTCCA
Source organism: uncultured Anaerolineales bacterium (assembly GCA_964530325.1). Classification (GTDB taxonomy): domain Bacteria; phylum Chloroflexota; class Anaerolineae; order B4-G1; family B4-G1; genus CAZHAX01. The sequence goes on from CAZHAX010000003.1 coordinate 84,307, forward strand.
GGGCTCGCTCGCGGGCCGCCAGCGCTGCCTCTCTCACCTGATCCGGAATCTCCTCGGTCGTCGGTGACTGGCCGAGCTCGTCCTGCCAGATGATGGCCTTCATCTCGAGAAGGTCGACCACGCCGCGGAAGTCAGACTCAGCTCCGATCGGCCACTGAATGGCCACCGGATTGGCGTCTAGCCGCTCCCGTATGGTGTCGACCGCGTGGGCGAAGTCGGCGCCCAGCTTGTCCATCTTGTTAATGAACGCTACGAGAGGCACGCGAAAGCTTCGTGCCTGTCGCCAAACCGTCTCCGACTGAGGTTCTACGCCGGCCGCCGCGTCGAAAACGACTACAGCTCCGTCCAGCACGCGCAGGCTGCGCTGCACCTCTGCCGTGAAATCAATGTGCCCTGGTGTGTCTACGATGTTGATCTGGCAATCGCGCCAGAAGCAAGTGACCGCGGCAGCGGTGATCGTGATCCCCCGCTCCCGCTCCTGAGCCATCCAGTCCGTGACAGTCGTGCCCGCATCCACGTTTCCCATCCGGTGGGTGCGACCGCTGTAGAAGAGGACGCGCTCAGTCGTCGTCGTCTTGCCCGCATCGATGTGGGCGATGATTCCGATGTTTCTAACGTGCTGTAGCGGCTGCCCTACGGCCATGACTTGCCACTCAGGTGCAGACGCAATGTCCGGCTAGCACTACCAGCGGTAGTGGGCAAAGGCCTTGTTGGCCTCGGCCATGCGGTGCGTATCCTCCCTCTTCTTCACCGCTGCCCCGGCGCCGCCTGCCGCTTCGACCAGCTCTCCGGCCAGTTTCTCCGCCATCGTCTTGCCAGGGCGGCTGCGTGCCGCTGCCAGCAGCCAGCGCAGGGCCAGACTGGTTCGTCGATTCGGAGCCACCTCGACCGGGATCTGGTAGGTCGATCCACCCACCCGGCGGGGCTTGACCTCAAGCACAGGCCCGATGTTGTTCAGAGCATCATCCACCACTTCCACAGGCGCCTTCTTGGTGCGCTCGGCCACGATGTCCAGCGCATCGTACACGATCCGCGAGGCAGTACTCTTGCGGCCTTCCTGCATCACCCGGTTGATGAGCTGGGACACAGCCACACTCCCGTGTCTTACGTCCGGCTTGATACTGCGCTTGGGTGGCCTGCTACGTCGTGGCATTGTTGCCTGCTCCGCTCTCTTACTTGGGTCGCTTCGTGCCGTACTTCGACCGCTGCTTCGACCGCCCGTCCACACCGGCTGAGTCGATAGCGCCGCGGACGACGTGGTAGCGAACACCGGGCAGGTCCTTGACACGCCCGCCGCGCACCAGCACGACCGAGTGCTCCTGCAAAGTGTGCCCCTCGCCCGGAATGTAGGCGGTTACCTCGATGCCGTTGGTCAGGCGGACGCGGGCAATCTTGCGCAGCGCAGAGTTCGGCTTCTTCGGCGTCATCGTGCGCACCTGAGTGCACACGCCACGCTTCTGCGGGGCGCCCTGGTCCGTACGCCCGCGCCGCTGCTTCAACGAGTTGAACGTATACTGCAGCGCCGGCGCCTTGTACTTGCGCGGCTTCGGCTTTCTTCCCTTGCGTACTAACTGGTTGACTGTCGGCACGATCTTCCCCTCAATACCATACGTGACTGAAGAAGGCCATCCCACCGCACCGATGGCCTTCCCAAACGATACCAGCGCTCAGACTACCGTTATCAGTTGTCAACCGGGCAGCAGGGGTTTTCGCTGCTAGCCCTGACGCCGATTGAGCATTCTACCATGGACTGCCAACTTGTCAATGACGCCTGGGCGTCCTTCCGGCCGGCAACCCGTGGCTCTGCTCCTCTAGCGACCCGTCCCTCCCAGACTCAACAGGCCCATGCCCAGTCTGGGAACCTTCGCCTTCTGCTCGTCCTTGCCGAAGTGGAGGACCTCGCCATCTTCGGTTACCGCCTCGACCGCCAGGCCCAGGCTCTGCAGCTCCTTCACGAGCACCTTGAATGAGGCAGGGACGCCCGGCTCCATCACCGGCTCTCCCTTGACGATCGCCTCGTATGTCTTCACCCGGCCCTGCACGTCGTCGGACTTGATGGTGAGCATCTCCTGCAGCGCGTGAGCAGCACCGTAGGCCTCCAGCGCCCAGACCTCCATCTCGCCAAACCTCTGTCCGCCAAACTGGGCCTTGCCGCCGAGCGGCTGCTGGGTCACCAGGCTGTAAGGGCCGGTCGAGCGCGCGTGCACCTTATCCTCGACCAGGTGGGCCAGCTTCATCATGTAGATGACACCGACGGTCACCGGCCGGTCGAACGGCTTGCCGGTCTTCCCATCATAGAGCATCATCGTGCCCAGAGTGGGGAGCGGCTCGCCGGTCTCCAGGCCCACCTTCGTAGCCATCTCGACAACCGTTTCGTCGTTCTTGCCAGACGCATCCTTGCCGTGATCCTCGAGCCAGATTCGCAGGCAGGCAATGCGGGCCTTCTCGTCCGCGATGGCCCGCTCGGCAAGAGTGCGGTTGTCGTCCTCGTAGGAAAGCAGATCCTTGGGATCGTACCCCCGCTCCACCATCCACTCGTGCAGAGCCGCCCGGCGAGCGTAAACTCGCTCGGTCATCAGCCTGTCGATGTCATAGTCCCGTTCAGCCAGCCAGGCCACCAGGTAGAGCCGTCTGGCCTCCTCGTCGTCCTTGAGCAATTCCAGATCGTACTCCTGATCCTTGAGCCAGATCCAGGCCCGCTCCGTGATCTCGCCCCAGGCCCGGTCCATCAGCCAGGCCCTGGCCAGCTCCGCCTCCACCTGTACCTCACCGGCGCCGTCGAAGACCGGTGTGACTGCACGAAAACCGAGCCGGCTCGCCGCCCACCCCAGGTGGGTCTCGAGTATCTGGCCGATGTTCATGCGGCCCGGGACTCCCAGGGGATTGAGGATAATGTCAATCGGCGTCCCGTCGCTCAGGAACGGCATATCCTGGACGGGAACGACCTTGGAAACGACGCCCTTGTTGCCGTGCCGGCCGGCCATCTTGTCGCCCTCAGAGAGCTTACGCACCTGAGCCACGCTAGTGCGCACCATCTTCTCGACGCCGGCCGGGAGATCGCGATGCTCCTCCCGATCGAAGACGCTGACGTCGACCACCTTGCCGCGCTCGCCGTGGGGGAGGCGAAGGCTCGAATCCTTGACTTCCCGCGCCTTCTCCCCAAAGATGGCCCGCAGCAGTTTCTCCTCGGGGCTCAGCTCCTTCTCGCCCTTGGGAGTGATCTTGCCCACCAGGATATCGAGCGGCCCCACCTCGGCGCCGACGCGGACGACCCCTTCCTCGTCCAGGTCTTTGAGCGCCTCGTCGCCAACGTTCGGTATGTCGCGCGTGATCTCCTCCGGACCAAGCTTCGTATCACGCGCCTCGATCTCGTGCTTCTCGATGTGCACTGACGTGTACTTGTCATCCCGCACGAGCTGCTCGCTGATGAGGATAGCGTCCTCGAAGTTGCCCCCCTCCCACGAGATGAAGGCACAGAGGACGTTGTGGCCCAACGCCAGCTCGCCCTCCTCCGTGCAGGAGCTGTCTGCAATGACCTGCCCCTGCTCCACCTTCTCGCCCTTCCACAGGACGGGACGCTGGTCTATGCATGTACTCTGGTTCGACCGTTGGTACTTGCGCAGCGGATAGGAGCGCCGGCCCTTGGAGTGCCGAATCTTGATCTCATCTCCGGTGACCGATACAACCTGCCCCTTCTCTTCGGCCAGCACCACCTGCCCGGAATCAAGAGCGGCCCGCCACTCCATCCCGGTGGCCACGACCGGAGCCTCCGGCTTGATCAGCGGTACAGTCTGCCGCTGCATGTTCGAGCCCATCAGAGCCCGGTTCGCGTCGTCGTGCTCCAGAAAGGGAATTAGGGATGCAGACACGCCCACGATCTGGCAGGGAGCCACGTCGATGTAGTCGATGCGCTCCGGCGATGTGAAGAGGAATCGGTCCGAATGGCGCGCAGAGACTCGCGGATTGACGAACCGCCCCTTCGCATCCAGCTCGGCGTTCGCCTGGGCTATCGTGAAGCGATCCTCCTTGTCCGCGGAGAGATAGACCAGCTCGTCTGTGACGACAGGAACGATAGGCACTTCCTCCAGATCGAGCGCGGCGATTTCCTTCGCCAGCTTCGCCGTGATCTCGGTGCCGGCCTCGGCCACGACCTTGCCGCTCTTGCCGTCAACGATGTCCTCCCTGAGTTCTTGACCCTCAAGGTCGGCCGCTTTCGGCGGAAGTGCTCGCACGACGCGGCGGTAGGGGGTCTCGATAAAGCCAAGGGGGTTCACCCGCGCGTGGGTGGCCAGCCGGCCGATGAGGCCGATGTTGGGACCCTCAGGGGTCTCGATCGGGCAGATTCGCCCGTAGTGGCTGTAGTGTACGTCGCGGACATCGAAGCCCGCGCGCTCACGCCGCAGCCCTCCCGGGCCCAGCGCGGAGAGCGTCCGCTTGTGCGTCAGCTCGGCCAGAGGGTTCGTCTGCTCCATAAACTGGGAGAGCTGGCTGGAGCCGAAGAACTGGCGGACGGCGGCGACGACGGGGCGGATGTTGATCAGGTTGACCGGCGTCAGCGACTCCGCCTCGCGAATCGACATGCGCTCGACGACCACCCTCTCCATACGGCGCAGGCCAATGCGCAGCTTGTTTTGGATCAGCTCACCAACCGTCTTCACCCGCCGGTTGCCCAGGTGGTCGATGTCGTCCGCATCCTCAATCCCGTTGTTGATACGGATGATGCGCTCCACCAGAGCCACGATATCCTGCTTGGTAACCGTGCGTCGCTCCGCAGGGATCTCCAGACCGAGACGCTGATTCAGCTTGTATCGGCCCACCGGCTGGAGGTCGTACCGCCTCGGGTCGAAGAGCTGCTGCTCCAGGTACTCTCGGGCGTTCTCCAGCTTGGCCGGATCACCCGGCCGCATGCGGCGATATAGCTCCAGGAGAGCCTCGTCGGCCACAGTGCGGTCGTCCTTCGGCTCCCAGTTGGGCTCCTGGCGCATCGTGGTGGCAATGTACTGATGGTGCGGATTACTGTCGGCATCCCGGAAGAGCGCCTCCAGCTCTTCGTCAGCACCGGTCTTGAGAACGTCGCTCCCTGTGCCATCGTCAACTGCAGCAAGAGCCCGCAGCAGGATGGTCACCGGCAGCTTCCGCTTGCGGTTGAACTTGACGGTAAGATAGTCGGACTTGCGGGTCTCGAACTCGAGCCAGGCACCGCGATCCGGGATCAGCTTCGCCTCGCCGAGCCGCCGTCCGGTGACGCGGTCCTCCTGGACATCGAAGTAGACGCCCGGCGATCGGATCAACTGGCTGACGACCACCCTCTCAGTCCCGTTGATGATGAAGGTGCCGTTCTCCGTCATCAGGGGGAAATCGCCGAGGAACATCTCGGACTCGATGATCTCGCCAGTCTCCCGGTTGTCGAGAACGACGTTGACGTACAGGGGAACTGCGTAGGTGATGTCCCGCTCCAGGCACTCCTCTACGGAGTACTTAGGCTCGCCGAAGTAGTAGGCGAGATTCTTGAACTGTGCCTCCTCGGCCCTGGAGCCGGGAAGGTAGAGTTTCAGATTGCCGTTGAAGCTCTCGATGGGGGAGATCTCGTCGAACAGCTGGCGCAGCCCTTCAGTCTGGAACCATTCGAACGACGCCAGCTGGACCTCAATCAGGCCAGGCAGTCGCTCGGCGTCCGTCCTGTGGGCATACGACTTGGTACCAAGAGCGGTCATCGTCTCCTCCCAGCGCAAATCAGGTGAAACAGTTGTTCCACCTGCCCGAGGCTTATGTCACGGGAACTATCAGCGAAATTACATTATACCATGCGCTAGCCGCGTGTCAATGGCACCGCCAGCGGATGTCACCGCAGATTGCGGAGCGCCCTGACGGCAGTTGAGAACTGTGCCCGAATGTAGGCTGCTCTAGTCTCTGTCTCGGCATCGAACAGCCTCGGCCCACGCTCTCCGTCGCCGCGAAGCAGCCCTCAAGAAGCCGTGCGGCTCGGTCCCAGATAGACCACAGCGGCGGCGAGCGACGCGTGCTCGGGCCGGTCTCCGAAGCGTGCCCAGAGTCGGCGGTGCCCGCAAGCCCTGATCCACTCTCTCTCTGACTCCCCGGTCACGCATTCGCAATCCCCTCTTGAGCCTCAAGCCACCGCAGACGAGTCCACTCTTGAGCCTCTTTTGCCGTGTCACCCCACAGCGCGGGCTTGCCGACGCAAGAGCTGACCCCTGTCATACCGAATGGCTCCCAAGGACTCATCCGCAGGTCGGCCACACCTATTGGGAAGCAGCCGCCTTCCGCGGCAAGCCCGGCCGCACTCAACGAACGCAGCAGTCTCTTCGGAGAGTCAAGCCACTGCGATGTGGGCACGCCAGGGCCAACAAGATCGAGGCCGGGGGATCGCCGGCACCTGCGCCAGCATCCCCCCGGCCTCGAGAAGGCCCCACCCGGCTGGCGCTAGCGGCCCACGTACAGCGCTATGCCGCTCCCGGAAGCGAGCCACACGTCGCGGCTCGGGCTCTCAACCATCGCTGGCACGCTCTCTCCCGGCAGGCCATCGGCGGCTGTGTATCCCGTCCACGTCTCACCGTCGAAGCGACATGCGCCGCTGTTGCCCCCCGCCCAGACTGTGTCATCCTGTTCCACCACGACAGAGAGAATCGTGTCCTCACACAGGCCGTCTGCGCTCGTGTGTCTGGTCCACGAGCTCCCGTCATATACATAGACGCCGCTCCCGCTGGTGCCCGCCCAGACAGCTCCATCAACGGCCAGATCCAGCGACCAGACGATAACGTGGTCGGTCAGGGATTGCTCCCACTCCTGGCCGTCGAAACGCCACACACCGTCGTAGGTGCCGCACCAGACCGAACCATCCACCCCGACGGCGATACTGGTCACGCCGAGCGGAGATGTGTAGCTGGTCCACACGGAGTCCTTGTAGAAGGACAGGCCGGAGCCGGTCGCGAACCACAGCCCGCCGCGAGGAGAAACGGCGATATCGTAGGCGATGTCGTTGGCCAGTCCATCTGCCTCGGTGTAGTTGGTCCACGATGTGCCATCGTAGCGATAAACCCCATCCCCGAAGGTCGCCGCCCAGATATCCCCATCTGCTGCTACTACAAGACCGCGGACGTTGCGCATCGGGAAAGCGGTCTGCGAGCACGCAGGCAGATCCCACCTGTATAGCCCGTCATCGCCGCCGCTCCACACCGCTCCAGCCGCCTCGACGGCGATGTCGCGAACCACGTCGCTGCCGACGTACGACGTCCAGTTCAAGTGGACGGCGGCGGGGCCTGGGGTGGGTGCGGGCGGGAGAGGAGTGGGCGTGCTTGCTGCTGGTGCCAGAGGCAAGGCGGTGGGGCTTGGGGTGGGTGCGGGCGGCAGAGGAGTGGGCGTGCTTGCTGCTGGCGTGGGAGACGCAGGGGCGGGAGTAGGAGACGCGGCGGCAGGCGTCGGGCCGCTGCGCACAAGCGAGTAGATGCGCTGCGCGCAGTGGTGGTCGTGGCCCCAGACGCGCGCCCAGACCACGAGGCTGACGTATTCCGGGTCGTCCTGGTACGTGAATCCTCGTCGCAGGTAGAGATTGTGTCCCGGAGCAAACGACTCTTCGTCATGCCAGAACGGACGCTCTTCTGGGATCGTCCACTCGTCGCAGTGATCAGGATCCGGAGCGTACTCACCAGCCTTCAGCCCGAAGGCCGTCACACCCGCTCGCGTGTTCCCCTCACTGGAGTAGCTCAGTTCGGCGCCAAACTGGAACGATGCATTCGGATCGGCCGATTCGGACGCCGGCCAGAATGAGGCCAGGAACTGCGGCTCCTCGATCAGGGAATGCCCGGTCGCCGGCGGATGGTCGGTTGGCGTCTCCGCAGGCATCGGGGCCGAGCCCTCGCCCTCGCCCGCATACGGAGCACCGGCAGGCTCGTCACCCGGCTCCTTCGACGAGTCGGCGCCAGGGCTCTGGTTCTCTGCCAGCGAGCCCAGGCCCACCAGCAGCGACGGACCGCCGCCATGCTGCCCCTCGGTCTCGCCGGGCGTAGCGATGAAGAAGTCCATCTGGCCGCAGCCGGTGAGCGTGGCCAGCCCGGCCAGCAAGACCATGCCCGCGAGACCTCGCTTCAACAACCTGCTCTCTGCTTTCATCGGGTCCTCCTTGTTCCAGGATATGACCCGATTCTATGGGCCACCTGTTGCGCCCGTATGGCAGCCAGGTCACGGCGTCGAAACACGCTGTTACAGATCCGCAACATCAGCGCACCGGCAGCCGAATGGTGAAGACCGTTCCCTGGCCTGTTCGGCTGCGCACGCTGGCCTGTCCATCGTGCCGCTCGACGATCGCCCGTACGAGGGCGAGACCGAGGCCGCTGCCGGGAACCGCTCGGGCGTGCTTCCCCCTATAGAGCTCCTCCCAGACGTGCGGCAGGTCCTCCTCTGGGATTCCCGGCCCCGTCTCCGCGACCTCGATGGCCACGGAGGAGCCGTCCTCGAAGGCGCGCACCTCGATCGTGTCCCCCTCCTGCGTGAACTTGACGGCGTTGTCGAGCAGGTTGAAGACCGCCAGGAAGAGCAGGTCCCAGTCACCTGGCACGTGCGGCAGGGGCCAGGGCGCCTGGGGCACGGTCAACGTGATTCGCCTCTTGGGGCGGCCGGGACGGTCTTGAGCGGCGGCCACGGCTTCCTCCAGGAGGGCCGCCAGGTCCACAGGCGCCCGCTCCAAAGAGCGGGTCTCCAGCTCGGCCAGCTTGCGCAGATCGGAAACGAGATTGCTGATACGCAGCACCTGGATGCCTACGCTGTCCAGCGCCTTGCCTCTAGCCTCCTTCGTGGGCGCCTCGGCCAGATTGGCCAGGCCGGCCCGGATCGCCGTCACTGGGTTCTTCATCTCGTGATCCAGTCGGCGCAGGAAACGCCTGCGCTCCTCGGCAGACTCCGCCTGCACAGTCGCGGCCCTGGCGGCGTCTCGCCGCCGCAGCCACAGCCGATGTGCAACCTGCCCACCGGCCATCAGTGATCCGGCCAAGCCGGCGAGCGCGGGAACGACAGAGAGGTCGACCCGGCCGTAGAGGTACGGCATCACGGCGAGGGCCCGATCCACAGCAGATGAGCCGATCAGCCCCAGTCCCAGCGGGGCGAGTGCCAGGAGCGCTGCGGTGACAGATTCCCTGCGGTGCTTCATGCTCCCTCCACCAGGCCGATGAAGCGATAGCCCACGCCAGACACAGTCTCCACGTAGCGAGGTTCGTTGGCGTCGTCGCCCAGCACGCGGCGAAGCTCGGCCACACGCGTGTCCACAGCACGCGTGCCCACCGGATAGTCCCAACCCCAGACGGCGTCCAACAGCCGCTCGCGCGTCAGCACCTCGTCTGGATGGGTGAACAAGTAGTCCAGCAGGGAGAAGGCCTTGGGCGTCAGAGTCAGCTCGCGCTCTCCAAGCCAGGCGCGGCGCCGCTGCCGGTCGAGCTGCAGCTCCGAGGACGTGAGCCGGCGCGCCGTCGCCAGCGGCGGCTCGCCCGGGCGAATCCGGCGCAGAACAGCCCGGATTCGCGCCACCAGCTCATGCGGATCGAAGGGCTTGTTCAGATAGTCGTCCGCCCCCTCCTCGAGTGCCATCGCTCGCTCGGAGGCCTCGCCTACCTGAGTGAGCAGGATGATTGGGGTCCAGTTGCCCTCAGCGCGGACACGGCGCAGGACCTCTCGCCCGTCCATTCGGGGCATCATCACGTCGAGCACCACCAGGTGGGGCTGAAAGGCGGCGATCTGCAGCAGCGCCTCCTCCCCGTCGGCGGCGACGGCCACGTCGAAGCCGGAGCGGCTCAGAAACGGGGCCAGGTTGTCCGTGATGGCAGTCTCGTCATCCACCAACAGCAGCCGATGGGATCCCACAGTACGCTCCTCAGACAAGCTCGGTAATCGGCGGCTCTCCTCAGTCCCCGGGTGGGACGCCATCTCGTCGCGCCTGAGCTAGTCGCCTCGCTGCTGGCGACAGCGTGCTGAGGGCCTAGCCGTCCACCGCTGGTCAGAGTTATACCGCATCCCTAGCGAGCGTCAAGCGGGGGCAATGCAGGGAGCAGGCCGCGCCAGGTTCTGGCCTGGCCGCCAAGTCGCTCACCGCCCTAGCTAGCCAACGGCTTGGAGATCGAGCCGCATCTGCTCGAGCGTGATCGTCTCTGAGAAGCCTGCCGCTGCCAGAGCCCGAACCAGCGCCGGCGAAGGAGCCGCCAGCACCGTCTCCACAGCCTTCGCCGGCGCGCCGCCCAGGCTGGCCATGCCTCGGGCCACCAGCAACGGTTCCAGGCGGCCACCCGCCTGCGGCGCGACGAGCAGCTCAAGCTGATGGGGCCGCCGGCCCCGATCGCGGACCGCCCTGACAGCACCAAGAACAGCGCCGCCTTCGTCAGCTACCCACCAGGTCCGACGCTGGCCGACGAGCAATAGCTCAAGTGTGCGCTCCCAGCCGGGGTCGTATCTATCACTGCCCCACTCTAGGAGGATCCGGTGCTCGGGCGGCACCAGGCCACAAACCAGGTTAAGCAGCGCCCGCTTGTCTCTGCCCCGGGCCCGGCGCAGAAGCGGGCTGTGGGGAGCTACAGGCACGCGGCCGAGCCCGGCTGGGCAGACCATGCGGGGAGTTGAGCCTGCCTTGACGAAGCCGAGCCGTTCGTACAGAGCGCGGGCGGCATCGTTGCCCACCCGTACTTCGAGCCCCACCCAGCGACCGCCGAGCCTGCGTACCTCGGCGAGGGCGGCCCTCATCAGGCGAGCGGCGATGCCTCGTCTCCTCCAGCCGGGGAGCACGGCCACGTTGCCCACAAAGAAACCGCCCTGCGTAGCAGCGCGGCGCAGGGAGACGTTTCCCACGACCCGTCCTTCGTCCTCCCACACGAAACCGCTTGTGACCGCCATGCCGCTCCAGGCCAGCCAGCCAGCGCGCCAGGGGAGGAGGCCGGCCTGGGAAGCGCGGCGCATCTCATCGAGCGCCGCACGCGAAGCCGGATCCAGCTCGTCGCCGAGCGAGTCTGCGATCAGGCTCACCAGCGACTCCAGGTCGCGACGGGCATCGTAGCGCCTGAGGCCACCAGGAATGGGGCGCGCTGATGTCATGGACCCAGCGGCAGCGACCGAACCGCTCCAGCGGCGCGCCGGACGGGTGCGGCGGCCGCACACGACTCGATCACAATCACAGCCGCTCCTCCAGGTACCAGACCAAGAGCTTGAGAACCGCCTCAGCTGAGCGCTCCTTGTTCTCCAGGCGACCGCCGGTCCACTCGTGCCGCTCCGCCCACTCGCCGCCCTCCGCCGCCAGCGCGACGTAGACCAGCCCGACCGGCTTCTCGGCGGTGCCGCCGCTTGGGCCCGCGATGCCGGTGACCGCCAGGCCGATGTCCGCCCCGAACGCCTTGCGGGCCCCGCGGGCCATCTCCAGCGCCGTCTCCGCGCTCACCGCCCCGTGCGCCTTCAGCGCCGACTCCGCCACGCCCAGCAGAGCCACCTTCGACCGGCAGGAATAGGCAGTCACCGAGCCCAGGAAGTAGGCGGAGCTGCCGGCGACGTTGGTGATCCAATGTCCCACCAGGCCGCCTGTGCAGGACTCGGCGGCCGCCAGCGTCAGGCCGAGCTCCGTCAAGAGCCGGCCAACTACCCCTTCCAGCGATCTACAACCTGGCTGCTTCATCCGCCCTCCGCTGCACTAGACTCCGGCGCCGCAGCTTCGGGACACCGAGATGCCCGGTACCAGTACCTATATACCTCTTCGAAGCCGAACTTCGCATACGTACGGAGGGCAGGCTCATTTGACTCCACAACCTGGAGATAGGCGTGGCGCCCCCCGCTTTCCTGGGCCCAGCCCAGCAAGCCCGCGATCAGCGTGGTCCCATATCCTCGCCCTCTCTGCTGCGGATCGGTGACGATATCGAACAGGCCGAGATAGCCGTCATCGATTACCCCCACACCGCAGGCCACCGGCCGGCCCGAATCAATCAGCGAGCCGAGCATCCGCCTGCCGCCAATCATGCTCAGGATCGTCCTGTGCACGTCCTGCTCCTCATCGCTCGATCCGGTGAAGCTCCGAAAGGCGGCCATCCATTCGTCCAGGTCAGCTTCGCTCAGGTCCACGGCCGCCGCCGTGTTGGGACGCCAGTCCTGCAGGTGACGATAGAGCACAAGCGTGGTGCCCATCTTCCGGTAGTCGCGCTCTTCGAGAAAGCGGTCCAGCTCGACCGGATGCGAGAACGGCGTCATACGGAAGATGCAGGGCTGGTCCTCTCGGGCATAGAAGCGCTCGCAGGTCTCCACCTTCTCCTCCAGGCCGATGCTGGATGGGTAGGCTGGATTGACCGAGTTAGCCCGCTTGGTATAGCCTCTGGCCAGCCGCAGCAGCCAGCCGTCGTATAGCTCTTCCCGCAGCGCCGGCCACGAGCGGAGCGCTGCCTCTTCGATGCGAAGCGGAATCATAGACTGACAACCTCGGCCCTGGTGGCATCCTGGCCGGCGAAGGAATCCTGCTCGCCCGTCCGGCCCAGGCGGGGATTGTAGCACACCAGGCCATCCAGGCCAAGCAAGCCCATCGCCGGATTGCCCCCGCGCCGGTTGCGTGCTAAACTTGGCCGTCGAAGGACCGGCCGACGCTCGCCAAGCGCCCAAGCATACGTCCACGGGGCAAGGAAATGGTCCCCTCGCGTCTCTAGCTCGCGCTGGCCCCGGCGCGGGGCCAGGCCATACAGGCACTCGGCCGCAAGGTCGATCGGAGATATCGGTGGAAGAGAACGAACTCGAGGCAGAGAACCAGCAAGTCGAGGATTTGGCCAAGCTACGCAAGAGCGAGTCCCGGTTCCGCTCCCTGGTCGAGCGGATGTCCGACGCTGTGTTCTGCTGGGAGTTCGACCCTCCGATCCGTACGGACATGCCCGGCGAGGCACAGATCGGCATGATGTATGAATCCAGGCTGGCTGAGTGCAACGACGTGTGCGCGAGGCTGTACGGCGCCCGGCGTGCCGAGGACCTGGTGGGCAAGAAGCTGAAGGAGATCTTCAGCTCGTCACCGGCCAGCCTGGACCAGCTGTTCGAGGCCCTCCTCGACGGCGTGTACCGCGTCGTCGACGGGGAAGGCTCCGAGCTACTTGACGATGGCACGAGGCGGTACTTCCTGAACAACGGCTACGGCGTGGTGGAGGACGGGGCGCTTGTCCGAGTGTGGGGCACGTATCGCGACGTCACCGAGCACAAGCGGGCCGAGAGACTGCTCAAGACGGAGCACGACCTGGTCACGCGCCTGGTGACAATGCCTGACCTCAAGGATCGACTCCAGCTGCTCACCGAGACAGCAATTGAAGCCTGCGGCATGGACTGCGGCGGAGTCTATCTGGTCGGTTCGATGTCGCAGGACCTGGACCTGGCCTTCCAAGTTCGGCTGCCTCCTCGCTTCATCGAGGAGGCCTCACACTGTGCAGCGAACTCGGCCAGCGGGCGGCTTGTGCTGTCTGGGCGGCCGGTCTACGCCGGCTACGATGACCTGGGCGTACCGATGGACAGGGAGAGAAAGCAGGAAGGGCTCCGAGCCTTCGCCATCGTCCCGATCTTGCACGACGGCCACGTCATCGCCTGCCTGAACGTCTGCTCGCTCTCGCTGGACCAAGTCCCGCGGTTCGCCCGCACGATCCTGGAATCGATCGCCGCGCTGGCCGGAGGTAGTATTGCCCGAGCCTGCCAGCTCGGGGAGCTGCGCCAGCAACAGGCGAATCTGGAGGGGCTGCTCAACTCGCTTGAGGACCTCGTCTTCGTGCTGGACATGGAAGGGACGATCTTGCAGCTGAACGAGACAGCTGTCAGGCGGCTGGGCTACTCTGAGGACGAGCTGCTTGGGGAGAGCGTGGTCATGATTCACCCCGCCAACCGCCGCCGGGAGACCGCCGAGGTCATCGCCAGCATCGCCGCCGGCAAGACGGACTGGCACCCCGTGCCGCTGATGACCAAGGACGGTAGCCTGGTGGCGGTGGAGACCCGGGTGGTGCACGGTTCGTGGAACAACGGCGAGGCCCTCTTCGCCGTCAGCAGCGAGCTCTCCAGGCGGCGGCAGTCCGCCGAGCGATCGCGAGCAGCAGGCGGCGAGCAGAAGTAGAGGCCGGCGCTCTGACGCCGGCCTAAGGACAACCCCCATCATCTCCTGGCCGGAGACGTGCGTGAATCAGTGGCGCAGCTCCCCGCCTCGCGCGTCGTACACCCGCCTCTTCCAGCCTATGCCGCCGACGGCAGCCCTGCGGATAGAATCGGCCATCATCAGGATGGTGAGCAGGACTGTGACCGGATAGATCAGAGCTGTCGTCCGGGGAATGCGGAAGCGAGCCGCGACGGCATACCAGAGGCCTGCGTTGAGCAACACGTGGAGACCGGCTAGCCGTGTCGCCTGCGCTTCCACCGACCCGGCGCGCAGGCCAAGCCAGAAGATCAGAACAGGCCAGAGAAACAGGAAGCCGTAGACACCGATCATCAGCAGGCTGAGCGACAGCCGAAAGCGCAGGGCAGCGAAGGCGCTCTTGGCCAACCCATGCCAAGACTCGCGAAAACCCTGATAGAAGTGCACGCTGAGTTTGTCCGAGCCGTCGAGCAGCACGGCTCGCCCGCCCGATCGCTGCACTAGCCCCGCCAGCGCCACGTCCTCGGCGATCTCGCCCCTCACCGCGGCGTGGCCGCCAGTCCGCTGGTAGGCCTTCTTGTCGAAGAGCAGATACGTGCCCACCGCCATGCCGAAGGACGAGATACCCAGCCGCTGGGTCAGCGCCAGCGGATAGAGCGCGGCCAGCCCGAAGGGAATGATAGGTAGAAGGAGTTGTTCGCCAAGTGTGTGCATCACCGGGCGCGGGATCATGCTCACGAGATCAGCCTGATTCTGCTCCGCTGCCTCGATCGCCCAACCGAGTATGGTCGGGTCGTGGTCCGTGTCCGCGTCGGTGAACACCAACCAGTCGCCGCTAGCGCGCGTGGCCAGCTGGTGGCAACCATAGCTCTTGCCCAGCCATCCCTGGGGCAGCGGCTCGCCGGGCACCAGCTGCAAGCGCCCGTCCGCGCTGGCGATAGTCTGGACCACCTGGGCCGTCTCGTCAGCCGAGTGATCGTCCAGGACCAGCACTTCGGCGGGGGCGTAGGATTGCCCGAGCACCGACCGCAGACAGCGTTCGATGTTGCGAGCTTCGTCGCGGGCGGGGATCAGCACGGAAACCAGTCGGCGCGATCTCGGCCCCGCCCCTCTCGGAGCAGTGCGCCCCAGCAGACGGAGGTTGGCGATCAGGTTGAGGCCCACCAGTATCAGGACGACGCTCAACACGAGTTGGCACCGGCCCAGGTCGTGGGAAAAGGGGCCACTCATCTGCATACCTCCGGCTCCGGCTCCGCATCGGGCACAGTATCGGGGTGGAAGCCCGGCCGCCCGTCCTCCCAGGGATCGCGTGCCCACACGGTTCGCTCGTGCGGAGCATCCACGATCTTCTTCACCGCCAGAGCCAGAAACAGGGCAGTGATGTACAGCACTGTCGAAGGAGGCTCGCCAAACAGGAGTGGCATGAGTACAACACCTGGTATCCCGAAGTTGAGCGCCTTGTTCGCGTCCCGCGCAACGACATAGACAAGAATGACCCACAGCGCGCCGGCCAGCGTGGACCAGGGAAGCAGGCCGAGCAGGAAGCCCATCGTCGTGGCGACGCCCTTGCCACCTCGGAAGCGCAAGAACGGGGAGAACCCGTGGCCAAGCGGGGCGGCGAACCCGCACGCGAGCAGAGCTGTCTGCGAGCTCCCCAACCTGCTCCCGACCAGGTAGGCGCCAAGCCCCTTGGCGACGTCCAGCACGCCCGCCAGCACTCCCCACCCGGGTCCCACCACGTGGAAGACATTCCGGGCGCCGACGTTTCCCTCGCCATGCTCGCGGATGTTGATCCCGGCACGCCAGCGAGCAACCAGGAAAGAGAAGGGTATGCCGCCAAGTAGATAGGCGGCCAGCACGACGAGAAGGTCACGCATCAGCAGACTGCTCACACAGGCCTCCTGATGCCAGGCACGAGCCGAAGCCAGCCAGCGTGCCGGACTGTGGTGGACCCTCCATACCTTCTGGAGGCAGGATTTACTGCTGAGCCGGAGAGAGGCCGAGCTCTTGCCTCCGATGACTGCTGCACTTCGAGCGGGCCATCCATGGAGGCCGGATGCCCCAATGAGTGCCCCTTGTTCGGCGAGCAAGCGTACCAGAACCGCCGTCCCTGCTCGGCCCGGCGCGGCAGCGTGCGACCTGCCAGGCCCAAGGGAAGACCACGGCCTGGAGCCGACGGCAGCTAGATCTTGCTCTCGATGTTACTGAAGATATTGCCGATACTCGGGCCCAGAACCAACAGGATAATGATCACCACAACGGCCACCAGGACGAGAATCAGCGCATACTCAACGAGGCCCTGTCCATCTTCACGCGGTATGAACAACATGCGTTTCTCCTCCTCTTCGGCATACGGTGTACTCTGTGCCCATTGGGGACGGCCGGGCCCGCCATCCACACTTAGCCCTCACGCCGCTTCAGGCGCGTCCTGCCGGGGCTAGAGAGCTTCGCCCATCGCTCGATTGTACCATAGGCCTGCGCACGAATCAAGCGACACTCCGGTACACCTCCCGCCCGCTTACCCGCAGCAGCCAACCCCGCCTGCAGTCACTGCAGAGCGATGTTACACCCAAAGGCGTCCCCAGGCAAGTGATGCCGCCAATGTAAACAATACTTGACATCGCGCTGCCGCCATGGTATAATGTAAATGAAACTTTACATCGAGGTATAGATATGGACCTCAACAACAGATTGAAGGAGAGACGAATCGAGAAAGGGTACACGCAGGAGTCGCTGGCATGTGAGGTTGGAGTGACCCGGCAGACGATCATCGCCATAGAGAGGGGCAAGTTCGGCCCCTCGGCACGGCTGGCACTGGCTCTGGCTTCGGCGCTCGACACCTCCGTCGAGGACTTGTTCTGGCTCGGAGATAGAAAAGGAGAGACGGAATGACTGGGATGAGTCGATACTACGTCACACGCTCGTTGCTGTGCGTAGCCGTCGGAGCCGTGATCGGGCTTGGGTTCTCGAATTGGTGGCTTGGCGTCTTGACCGCACTTGCCACATTCGCCTCATTCGTCTGGATAGCGCGCAGCGGCCGCTACGTCGTGCGCGACGAGACTAGTGCGGCTCCAATGCGAACCGACGAGATGAGCCAGGCAATCCGGACCCGGGCGGCCAGGGACTCCTTCGCGGTGCAGACGCTCTACCTCTCGGCGCTCGTCATCTGCTTCGGGCTAATCACTCCGGGTGACGTTCCGGTCGAGCTGCTCAGCCTCGCGCTTGCCCTTTCGTTCCTGGTCTACGTGGTCTCGGATTGGCGGCAGCGACGGTAGCCCGGCGATGGAGCTGGGACACGGAGGAACTACGATGCGCAAGACTGGTCTTGGACTGCTGGCAATGACGATCTCGCTTGTGCTGGGCACAGTGATCTCGCTCGGTTCAATGGCGGCGATGCGTGGCCATCTGGAAACTGAGGCGCTCACCAGCCAACCGCTCGCCGCGCCGACGGTGCTGGTGACCTGCCTCAGCCCGGCTTCGATCGGCTTGGAGGTCGCCGCCATCGCCCTCATCTTCCGCCACAGACGCGGCTTCGGCGCCGAACACGAGCGAATGTCCCGTCTGGCAGTGATACTCTACCTGGTCTGGGCGGCCGCCAACCTGCTGGTGTTCCTTCCTCTCTCAATCTTGGGCATGATGAACGGGTCGCGTGCCCTGGTCCTGGCGGGCCAGTGGGTGAAGGCTACAAGCGCCCTGCTAGCCTTCGCCGTTCCCCTCCTGCTCGTGTTCGGCCTCAGCCACAGATCGCAACGAGCGCTGCTGGTCCTGGGACTGCTGCTCAGTGCGGTCGGCAGCTTCGGCTCGATCGCGTCAAGCATTGGCACGATGGAGCTGGAGGAGATCGACGCGGGGGGCATCGCTCTCCACACACCCAGGTGGGACGTCGACTACACAAGCGGCCTCTACCCCATCCTGCTGACGGCCGGGCACGTCGGGGGCTTCGTCTACCTCGGCGTCTATGCCTCTCTCGCCCGGCGGATGTGGCGTGCCAGCGCCAGCGTCACTGCTCAGAGGGCCACAACCGCCTAGCGCGCTAGACGGAGCGCCGGGACTCTCCAAGGCCACCTGGCACAAGCGGCAGGTTCGTGGTATAATCCCGGCCGCTCAGACCTGGCCTCCGACTCCCACGCATGGGCTCTGGCCTCACCCCGCCCTGAGGCTACGAGGCATAGGCAGAGCAGGACGGCGCTGGCCTCCCCGGTCAGCGCCGTCCTTATTCAGGCCCCTGTCGCTCGGTTGCCCGGCGCTCCCCAGACGCAGACCGCCCCAGGGTCTTCCGGCCCCGAGGCGGCGCTCCTTGCTGACGGCTTCGCGGTCCGCGGCGGTGGTGCCGCGCTAGATGATTCTCATTGACAATCTCTCAACCGAAGCCGGCAGCTCGTCTCAGTCGGCCAGGTCACTCACTCGTCGCCCGACTCCTCCGGGTTGCCCCCAGGGCCCCAGCCCTGCGCGTGGTCGGGCATGCCGTGGACCTTGTCTTTCGGCTTCTTGTCCTTCCCACGGCCGCCGCCATTTTCGTCGTCACCGTCGAGGTCGAGCCCGGCCATTGCCTCGTCCTTCGCCAGCTCCGCGTCTCCGAGGCACTCCTCGTACGCAGCCTCGAGGGCTTCGATCTCCGCTTCCACTGCTTCCAGTTCGGCCTGCAGCTGTTCCCGCCGCTCTTCGGCGTCCTCCGCGTCCGAACGAGCCAGCTCGCGGATCTGCTCCTGCAGCGCCTTACGCTGGGCGCGCAGGCTCTCGCGCGTCTCGTGGAACTCGGCGCGGCAGGCCTCCATCTCGGCCCTGAAGGCCTCCTGGATCGTCGCGGGCTCCTCGTTGCCTTCACGATCCCTCAGGTGCCCCACGCCGAGCACCGACGGCTTGCCGTATTGCTCAAACAGCTGGCCCATCCCGGTGCCGGACTGGAGCGCCTCGACCAGCTCCTCCACCGACGCTCCACACGGGCCCTCTTCAGCCTCACACGCCTCGGCCGATTCCGCCGCGATGGCGTACACCTTGACCAGGACTCCGAAGCCTATCCCATCTTCGTGATAGACTCCGATGTCGTCCGCTATCTCGACGACGCTGGCCCCACCTTCATCGTCAACCTTGAGTCGCCATGCGACCCCCAGCGTCTCCAAAGCCACGGCCAGCCTGTCGGCCAGCTCAGCCTCCTCGGTCGTAATGTCGACCGGCTCCTGTAGACCCTCAACGGCCAATGTGACCGAGTAGGTCCCATCTTCGTCGTCGACCACAGAGAGGACAGTCGCGGCCGTGCCCTCCTCTTCGTCGGACCAGGACCACTCGCCTTCCTCGTCCTGCATGGCCCAGACCTGAAGAGCTTCGAGCGCCTCGCGGAGCTCGCCGGCGCTGACGTCGCCGAAGTAAGATCCGATGAGCCCATAGGTGGGATGCTCGTACTCGCCCTCGAGAATCACGGTGCACTGGCCGGCTTCCGTCTCCACCGTCACCATGCCGGCCTCGTCGACGTCGACGACCGTGCCGGCGACGGCATCCCGCTCGCAGGGCGGGATCTCATCCCCCGGCTCCCCCTGGGCGACGACCACGGCCGGGAGCGCCGTTATGATGGCCGCCATCATGACCAACGCCAACACCCGTCTCGCCTTCGCGTCCATCGATATCGCCTCCTGGCCATCTCTAGGCTCACGCGGGAGCGTTAGCAGCCCGTCTGTACGCTTCTCTGCACTTCAACTAACGTGTACAATAGCCACCAGACACGGTGTTGCGGGCGGTACTCCGGTACTGATGCCGTTCCGTTCTCGGCTAAGCGTCGTTATACTGAATGGACAGCCTGCCCTGAGGTCAAAAGGAAGGTGTGCTCATGCGGCGCATACTCTTGCCTCTGCTGATGGCCGCCTCGTGTATCGCCTGCTCGTTGGTTCGGGAGTCCGAACCAGCCGTGGATTCCGGCGGTGACGGGGAGTCCTATGCTGGCCTGGGACTGCAAGTCTTCCCAGGCTATCAGGCGTGCTTCGAGCTGCGCTTCGACGGGACGTACAGCTGGCGCTACCGTCTGGAGACTGCAGTGGATGGACAGGTAACCGAGCAGCAGCTACATCTCGAGGGATTGAGCGAGGCGCTGGACCCCGGCGACATACGCGCCGTCCTCGATCCGGACAGGGTCAGTATGCGCGGGCCGGGGACCGACGATCAATGCCTGTCCTTCCCCGCCGATCCGGATGCGAGCTTGAGCTTCCTCACCCCGGACGATCTGTTTGAACCGAGTGCATTCGACGCTTCGCTGGTTACCGTAGGCACTGGCGAGGTCGCCGGGCGGGAGGCCACTCAGTACGCGCTATCTCAGACGATCCTGGACGGCTGGACCGACATCGATGTCCACATCTGGCTCGACGAGATCACCGGCGCTGTGCTGCGGTACGAGCTTTCCGCCCAGGGTGACGATCCCCTGTTCGATGCTGGCAGCGGGCTCATCAGCGGAGAGTTCGTGGTCCGAGACATAGGATCTCAGGACATCGACCCTATCCCCGGCTGCGAGATCGAACTGCCGCTGCCGCCTGAGGCGGATCGGGTCACCAAGCTGCCAGGGCTGATTTCCTTTGAGGCGGACGTGTCTTCCGCCAGCATGATCGTCTTCTACGAAGTCGCTCTGCCCGACGAGGGTTGGGAGGAACTGGCCGAGCCGCAGATCGGCACTGATGGAACACTGCTTAGCTACGGCCGGGGAGACGAAAGGCTCGACATCAGTATCGAAGCCCGCGCCGATGCCATCCGTGTGGAACTCTGGGTATCCACGCAATAGCAGCCCGGGCTGGCTGACTGCGGCGCCCGTCGCCCGGCCGGACCTCCTGTCTTGCTGTTCTCTTCCGACGCCGGCGTCCGGCGGCATGCTGGCGGCAGACCCGCGACCGGCGCCGGGCCACATACCGCAGGTGCCCAAGCCTCACCTGATGCGTACACCGCCGCGGGGGACGCGCGCATGTCCAGAGACGAAGCCGAACTGATTCGGCAGGCCAAGAGGGGCGACGCTGCCGCCTTCTCTGAGATCTATCGCCGCTGCCATCCAGCCATATACCGCTACATCGTATTGCGCGTCGGCAGCGCCGCCGTCGCCGAGGACCTCTCCAGCGAAGTATTCGTGCGTTTGGTCGACAAGATCGATCGTTTCCAGTACCGCGGCCGCCCACTGCTGGCCTGGCTCTTTACCATCGCCCGCAATCTGGTGGCCGATCACCACCGCCGCGCCGGCCGATACACCTCAGTCGAACTGGACGAGCAGACAGCAGCTCCTGGCACTGGCCCCGAGACCAGGGCCGAACAGCGCCTGGCCGAGCTGGGCCTGGTCGCGGCCGTCGCCAAGCTTCCAGACGCTCAGAGGCAGGTCATCTTACTCAAGTTCGCCCAGGGGATGGACAACGCGTCCGTAGCCGCAATCATGGGCAGGTCCGTTGGCGCGGTCAAGGAGTTGCAGCGCCGGGCACTGGCGAAACTCCGTGGCGCCCTCCTGGAGGAGGAGCAGGAGAGCTGGGTGGGCAACGGAAAGAGGTGACCGGGGATGGTCTTGGTCGGGGCACTGCCGGGCGATGTCACCGGCTGCAGGGCGCACCCAATGGATACTACTGCTTGTTCCGGCGGCAGGCGCGGGGTTCCCAGGCCGTGATTGCTCGGGCGATCCGTGGCTTTCTGGCCACTGCTTCGTTAGACCTACTAGAAGGACAGACTGTATCGCGCACGAGCGCGGGTAGCCCGATGGTTGAGTTCCGAGCAGCAGATTCTCTTGCCGAGGCATTGTTCAGCCTGCCCGAGCCCTGGCGCGGCCGCTTCCTCATCTTCCTGGCAGATCGCGCCACTCGCTGGGCCTGGAACGGGAGAACACCCACACGCAAAGAGGTAGCAGATTGGCTGGGAGATGACCATCTGTATGAAGCGCTGGCATTGATGCTCTACACCTGGCAGGGCTTGCCGGTGCGCAAGAGCTATCTGTTGCCATTGCTCTAGATCAGGCTTCTTTGATGGAACACGGTATCAGCGACGTAGTGGACGAGTGCCTGACGGTCGTCAGGCCAGACCGGGCACGGCTGGAGGAGTGCGTCGACCGCCACCCAGAGCACGCCGGCGAGCTGCGTGGGATGCTGGAGGTCGGGCTGCGCCTATTCCGGGCGCGCTGGCCCATCTGTAGATCCGCTGCTGTCGCCGCCGGAGAGCGCAAGATGCTAGAGGCCCTCGCCGCGAAGCAGCGGTCGGGGACATCTGCTCTGTGGGAGAGATGGTACCATCTGCCGCTGGCCGGGCCGGCCTGGCTGGCGGCCGCAGCAGGGGCCGCCCTGGCCATCTGTATCCTCGGCGGCCTGCTCGCCAGCGGATGGCTGGGCGCGGAGCAGCCTGTCGCAGGAACGCTCGGCTACGTTTCTGGCCTGGTCGAGGTACGCTCTCTTGGCAGCGAAGCATGGACCCCGGTAGCGACCGGCGATGGCCTGCTAGACGGGGACCGAATCCGCACGCGGGAATCCGCCTACGCGCTGCTCGTCTTCGCTGATCGCAGCGAGACCTGGCTTGAGCCCAATACAGAGCTGACCCTGGCGCGGACATCGTATGCCCCAGGCGGCGAGCGAACGGAGATCGCGCTCTACCAATGGGTGGGCGACACGTACAGCGGGGTGCAGCCGGCGGCCGATCCGGACTCCCTCTTCCAGATCGAGACCGCGGCCGCCGTCGTGACCGTCCGAGGGACGCAGTTCGTGGTTGACGTCGAGGCCGACGGGAGTACCCGCGTAGCAGTGGCCAAGGGCCAGGTCGACGTCACCGCACAGGATGTGACCGTGGATCTGAGTACTGGTGAAGAGACTGACGTGCAGCCCCACGAGCCTCCTGCTCCGGGCCGCCCAGTGCCCGGCCACGTGGACCGGCCAATACCGCCGGGCCTCGATCGCACCCCTCTTCCGCCCGGCCTGGCCAAGACGCTGCAGCCCCCAGGTCTAATGAAGACGCATCAGCCTCCAGGGCAGAATAGGACGCCGAAGCCAACGAAGACGCCGAAGCCGACGAAGACACCCAGGCCGACGAGAACGCCGCGACCGACGAGAACACCCCGGCCGACAGGGACCCCGAAGCCCTAGGAGCCCTGCAGCAGCAGGACGAGGCGGTCCGGCCCGCCAATGCCAACCAAGTGCCCCCCACGGTCGGGCGCCGAAACAGAAGGCCCTAGGTCTGTCCGGCGCGCCGGCGAAGACGCGAACCCGCTACTCCAGGAACTCCGGCGGGAGGCAGTCCTCAAGCTCACCCAGCGCCGAGGGGTTGAGTATTCCGAGATCTTGCACGACCAACTCCCCATCCACCTCGAGCGAGAACAGCCCTATCGGGACGCCTCCCCCGTCCTGCGGCCCGTAGACGAAGACATCGACCAGGCCGTCCCCCCACTCGCACTGGCCATGGTACCGGGCGTCGGACAGCGCGTCGACCGCATCGCCGCGAAGGTCGCCCGGGGAGACGCGGGAACGGACCCCATCGAGGTACTCGTTCGTGGGAAAGAGCACGTCGACTGGAGGAAGACTGTCCGCGCCCCCCAGGTAGCCCAGAGCCAGGACCACTCCAAGGACGCTGCCTACGACAAGCAGTGCAACAAGGAGTATGGTGACACTCGTCCGCACGCCGCAGCCGGACCGACCACTCATCCGCCGACCTCAGCCTCTACTGACACACATCCACTGTTGACCCGCGCGTGCCAGCGCTCTGTGTCTCGACACGCTTGCGCCAGCCCCAGCCCGACAGCGGGATGCTACACCGGATCGGGCGGTCGCGCAAGCGGACAGCTCACGATTGCCTGGTGGCAGATCGTCCTCATCGCTCCGGCGCCGGCCTCGAACGGCCGTGCAGAATGAGAGATCCTGTGGTAGACTGGGCCCGGCAGGCCCCAGCAATACAGCAGGAGGATCGATGACTCGCCGGTGGCACCAGATCGCGCCCGCTGGGCGGAGTGCAGGAGAAGCGAATAGGCCCGCCCGTGCCCGCCCGGCAATGGGCGCGGGGCTGCTTGTCCTGGCGTTCTTGATCTCGATCCCGGCCGCGTGTGCCGGCCCACCCACCGTCGCGCCCACCGCCACCCCCGATTGCCGCGAGGACGGTGTGATCCAGTCCGGCAGCGTCGGTAGCCCCACGCAAGGGTTCCCCATCCGCTACCAGGTCTACCTTCCTCCCTGCTACGAAGAGCAGACGTGGGCCTCGTATCCCGTTCTCTATCTGATCCACGGTCGGGGCGGCGCGGAGAGCTCGTGGAATGCGCTGGGGCACGCTGCCGAGATCGCCAACCGTATGATCCGCGGCCGAGAGATACCCCCCTTCATCCTGATCACCCCCTACAACAGCGCCGAAGACCGGGACGGCACTGTCCTGATCGAAGAGCTCCTCCCCCACATTGATCAGAGCTACCGGACGCTGACTGACCGCCGTAATCGCGTCCTGGGCGGCTCTTCGCGCGGCGGGGTCGTGGCCGCCAGGATGGCCTTCAGGTTCCCGGAGCTGTTCGGCAGCGTGGGCACGTTCGCCGGCGGTGTGGTCGAGGGCGACCAGCAGACCTTCCGCGATTGGATCGGGGCCACGCCGCCCCAGCAGTGGCCCCGCGTCCTGATCGACATCGGCGATCAAGACCTGATGATGGGGGAGACGGAGAGGATGACCGAGATCCTCGACGAGTGGGGGGTTCCGTACACCCTCAACATCGAGCCCGGCGACCACAGCTACCTCTACTGGTCCGGCAATATGGAGATGTACCTGCTCTGGTACGCCGAGGATTGGTAGCACGCCGAGTGCGTCGCCCGGCGCCGGGCATTCAGCCAAGGAGCTAGTCGGCCGTGTTACTCTCCGGGCGCCGGCTGGACGGAGCCGAGGCGCCTGTTATACGGATTCCCTACAACAGCCCGGCGGGGCATTCACCGCCAGGTGCGCGGCAGCAGGGAGCGGCCCAGTCGACTCTACTCTGCAAGAGAGAGTACGGAAGGCACCAGAGCTAGATGAAGGCCAAGCTCTCCCGGCGGATGGTAGGCACGGCGCCAGGGGTGATGGGCCGCCTGGCCTATCCCTACTCGTCCCCTATTTCGTGCCGTAGATAATGCCAATGCAGCCAACCATGAACGGCAGTTTCAGGGCAGTGGGGATGAAGTCGGATGCACTCGTATCTACGAAATCAACCTCCGCCAGTCCGCAATCTCTGATCGCCTGAAGCAGATCGCCGATCCCTCCGTAGACCGCCTTCCACAGGAAGAGGTCCTGGAAGGCGAAGCGGCCGCCCTTCCTGAGCACCCGCAGCGCCTCCTTGATCAGCTCTCGCTTGTCCCTGGTATCCGCCACCTCGTGGAAGACATTGTTGCTCACGACAGCGTCAAAGGCGCCGTCCTCGAAGGGCAGAGCAGAGGCGCCGGCCTTCCGGAAGTCGGTCCGCCCGGCGACTCCCGCGGCCTGAGCGTTCCGTTCGCAGGCCTCCTGCGAGTAGTCCCACCGCTCGCCCCAGCAGTCGATGCCGGTCACCCGGGCCTGGGTATGCTGCTCGGCCATAGCTACGACCAGCGGCCCGCTGCCGCAGCCGATGTCCAGCGCCCTGCCCTCCCCGTCCCAATCGAGCCGCTCGAGCAGCAGCTTCCACAGCTTGGTCTGGATGTCCCTGCCGCCAGGAGAGAATGCACGGCGGGCCCAAGCGAAGTAGACACCAGCAACAACAAAAGGTACAGCGAAGGCGACAGAGAGCGGCCAGATCAGCGCCAGCCCGATCAGCGCCGCGCTCAGGATCAGGGGAACGTAGACAAACTTGCCCGGAACCCAGTTGCCGTAGACTGACTCAGCGTTGGTCACTGCCATCTTTGACTCCCTTGCGCGTGAGCTATAGCGCTGCGATGACGATGCAGTGGGTCTCGTTGATACGGCGGATCCTAGCCCCGTCTTCGGCGCTGAGATACGCCGCCTCCAGGTCGGACGGTGTGTAGTGCGAGACGAGCTTGAAGCCACGTTCAGAGAGGAACCCCTGTATCGCTCCGTCCTCGATGCCGAATTCCCAGGCCTCGCCCGTGCGGGCGACGGTCTCGGAGGCCTTGCGCCCGCCGTAGAAGTGGCCCTCGCCCCGCAGAACCGCTGCCCGGACGTAGTCGAAGGCGACAATGCTCCCCTCCGCCGCGCCGGTGCGTATGAAGGCCAGCATGCTGTCCACAGCCTCCGGTTCCAGGTACATGGTGACACCCTCCCAAAGGAAGAGCGTCTGCTGGTTCTCTCGATACCCAGCTTCCGAGAGCACACGACCAAGACTCTCGTTGTTGAAGTTGATGGGCAGGAAGACAAGCTCCTTGGGCAAGCGAACCTTCTTGGCCCGGAATACGTCTAGCTTGCACCGCTGGGTGGCCTCTATGTCCAGCTCGAACACAGCCGTGCCTCTGTTCCGATCTTGAAATCGGAGCGCCCTCGTATCCATCCCGGCACCGAGCAGCACGATCTGGGGAAAGCCCCGGTCGAGCGCGTCGACAAACACCTCGTCCAGCAATCTCGTCCGCGCCAGGACGTACTCGAGTATGCCGGGCGGGAACATCTTGCCCACACACAATTCTCGCAGGCATGCAATTCTATGTAAGATATGGGGTATGGGTGGGAGGAAGATCTCGGCCAAATAGTCGGGCCCGCGAAGGCGCTCGTCCCTCTCCCTCGCGGCACAAGCCCGCGAGAAGCAAGTGTATCCAGATGTGCTCGATCCTCTCCGTTCAATCAGTGTTTCTGCCATGCTCGCTCACCTTTCTACCTACGTTGTCGTTGCGATGCGCTTCCTCTCCGGGATCGGGCCTATCTCCATCCACCGCCCTTTTGATTGCGCACTGCTCGCTCTCTGCCGACATCTGTCTTCTTGGCCGGACCCGCTGCACAGCCACCAGTTCAAGTCCCAGGTCGCGGATCTTCGCCAGTACTCCGTGCAGGGCGGCCTGATCGAGCTGGCCGCTCAGCGTCGTCTCGCCCTCGCTCTCCCTGCCGATCTGCAGTCCCTCGAACCATCCGCGCCAGTCGGCCCCCAGTTGTCCCGCCACGCGGATCTTGTAAAGCTTCCCTTCCACCCTGCGCACTCCTTCGCTGGGCATGCCGACCTGGCCCCTGACAACTCGATTCTAGCACATGGATGGGAGGCTGTCGCCACTCGGAAGTGCCAATTGCGGCGGCGAAGCCCATGGCTCCAAAGTGTTACGCTCAACATGTCAAGCGGCGGCCCCCACTGCTGCCTCTTGATCCTCGCCCGGCAGCATGGTATAATACAGTAGGCTGCTATATTCTGCCCCATGGTATGGCGAGGTGAGATATGCCTAGCCTCTTGAGTGTTCGCCACCTAGTACTGGGGATGCTCGTCCGGAATCCGATGTCTGGCTACGATATCAAGCACGTACTCAAGGGAATGAGCTGGCTGATAGACACGCCCAGCTACGGCAGTGTCTACACCGCGCTGCACCGTCTTCTCGATGACGGCCTGGTCACCTTGGAGGTCGTCCCTAGCAAGGACAAACCGCCGAAGAAGGTGTACACCATCGCCGAATCCGGCAGGGCGGCCCTGCAGGAGTGGCTCGGCCAGCCAGCGGAAGAGAACTTATCTCTGAGGACATTCATGATGCGCCTGGCCCTGGCGGGCCAGCTATCGCCGGAGGCATTGCTCGATCAGCTGGAGCGCCGACGGGCGCACGTAGCCGAGCAGTACAGCAGCGCCGAGCATGGCGCCGAGGCCCTGGGCACCGACGGAGATATGGGCCAGCGTCTCACGCAGGAATTGATACTGGCCATGGCCAGCGCAGAGCTGGGCTGGCTGGATCAGGTATTGGATAGGCTCTCGAAGCCGTCGCAGCGCACCCAGGTTGCCGGAGAGGTCGAGCGCGGCCTGGGCACCACGTCCGCATAAGCTAGACGTCTGGGGAATCGCTCCTAGTCAGAGATACCTGGCTTTCCAGATAGGGTCCAGCACCGAGTGCGGACCTGGCGGGTGCCGGCGGCGGTTGGCGAGGGCACGGTGGGCCAGGTCCGTTTCGTTTCTAGAACAGCCAAGGAGGGGGCATTTGACGCAGGTGAGATTGAGGCAGGGTGAGTCGCAGGAGAGCCTTCTGCGCCGATTCCGCAAGAAGGTAACAAGGTCGCGTATTCTGAGCGACGCCAAGAGGAAGCGCTACTTCGTCTCCAGGAGCGCTCAGCGAAGGGCGGCACGGCGGAAGGCTGTGCGCCGCGAGCGCAAGCGCCAGTCGAAGGCACGGACGGGGTATCGCCACTAGAGCGAGGGCGAGCCCGAGCAAGTCGGTCCGACATGGACGATGGACGACTCGGAGCATCAAGGGATAGCCTGATGATAGATCCATGGCCAAGACGCCGCTCCGTTGAGGGGGAACCAGAGTGACTACTTACAACGTACGCCTGCTTGAAACGAGGATGTCGGACTGCTCTGGCGACGACGCCGCCATCTTCAGCGTCAGCTCAGACGATGACGGCACAGCCTGCCAGGTCGCCACCCTCATCTCGCCCCTGTTTCGACATCTGTATATGGAGAGCAATCCACCCATCGAGGCTCGCCGCGACATGGTTGCCGGTATGGGAGCACAGGCGATTGCCGAGCAGGTGAAGCGGGGCATACCGCTCGAAGACGGCGCCTACCTGCTGTTGAGCGAAACCTACCCGGGCGCGCCGGCCGATCCCCAGCCAGTACCGCACTACGAGGAGTGGACCTTCGAGAGCGAGGATGGCAAGCGTGTACGAAAGGAATAGCCGGTTCTTGGAACCGGCCAGTCGAGCAGCCAGGTCGTGAAGACAGGCCTTCTCCGGCTTGACGAGTCGGCAGACGGACGCTTGAGGAGAAGATCAAGGCAGCTACCGCAGCAAGGATCGCTTCCGCGGGCAGCGGCCCGATACCTGCTACGTGCACCCTTCGCTCCTGCCCAAAGGCCGGGATGGTCGCCTCAACGGAGTCTGGCTGGAGGGGGCACCTACCATCTCGCCCCACCACTTCCTGGTGGGCATAGAGCGGGACCGTGAACCAGGGCGCGAGTCGGAGGAGGCCGGACGCGGCAAGGCAGGCAAGCGGCAGGCGGGCTAGCCCTCGAAGCCCGATGAGTGTAGGTACCCGGCAGACTAGAGTGTGATACGGCAGGAGGCAGGACATGGGTCGCTTCAAAGTCGGCGACGCGGTCGTTCACCCACTGCGGGGCGCAGGCGTGGTCACCGCCGTTGAGGAACGAGAGCTGCGCGGCGACAACGACGAATACTACAGTATCGACATGATGGGCGAACCGTCCACCACACTGATGCTTCCGACCGATGCCGCCGAGGATGTAGGGCTGCGGCGCGCCATCTCCAGGTCGAGGTTGCGCAGGCTATGGCGGGTGTTGAAGGGCGATCCCGAAGATCTGCCCGATGACTACAAGAAGCGCTACAGCGTCCTGCGAGACAAGCTCGCCGAAGGCGACACCTACGACGTCGCAGCCATGGTGAGAGACATTGCCTGGCGCGAACGTGAAGAGGGACGCCTCACTACCGTCGACAAGCGGCTCTACGACGAGAGCATGAGCCTCCTGGCAGGCGAGGTCGCCGCAACGCAAGGGATTGAGCTATCCGCAGCCGAGAAAGAGATCAACTCGAGGCTATCCAAGGGCCTGGCTTCAGCAAGCGCTGCCTGAGGTGCGGCTATTGGACCAGACAAAGGAGAATCGACTTGGGTAGAAAGGTCCACCCGTACGGCTTCAGACTAGGCGTGATCCGCGATTGGCGGGCTCATTGGTACGCAGAGGGCCAGGAATACGCGGACCTGCTGCACGAGGATCTGATGATTCGCGAGCATATCGACAGGGAACTGCACAGGGCCGGTATCTCACGCATCGAGATCGAGCGGTTTCCGAACCAGGTGACGATCACTATCTTCACCGCCCGCCCAGGCATCGTCATCGGCCGCAAGGGAGCCAGCGTCAAGATGCTGCGTCACACTTTGGAGCAAAGGACGGGGAAGCGCGTCTCGGTCGACATCCAGGAAGTAGCGCAGCCGCGCCTTGACGCGAAGCTAGTGGCCGAGGACGTGGCCGGTCAGCTCGAGCGGCGCATATCCCACCACAGAGCGATGTCCCGCGCGGTGCGCGGCGCCATGGAGGCCGGAGCCGAGGGAGTGAAGGTCATGTGCAGAGGCCGCCTGTACGGGGCAGAGATGGCCCGAGTTCAGTGGCAGCAGGAGGGCAGCGTTCCGCGGCAGACACTGCGGGCGGATATCGACTTCGGGCAGGCAGAGGCCCGCACGACCTACGGCCGCATCGGAGTGCGGGCCTGGATCTACAAGGGCGAGGTACTGCCCGAGGTGCGAGAGGAGGCGCGGGCGGAGCCGTTCGTCGTGTAGCGGGGCAGACGACCCGTCTGGCAGCGAACGATCTCCGCCCAGCTGATGGCGGAGGTAGGCGAGATGAGGTACGAGACGAAGGAAGAGCTGCCGGAGAAGATCACGGCCGCGTTGCCGGACGAGGCTCAGGAGATCTACTTGCGAAGATACCAGGAGGCCTGGGACAACTACAATCCCCGCTCCGCCGGCGGCCTGCC
Source organism: uncultured Anaerolineales bacterium (assembly GCA_964530325.1). Classification (GTDB taxonomy): domain Bacteria; phylum Chloroflexota; class Anaerolineae; order B4-G1; family B4-G1; genus CAZHAX01. The sequence continues at coordinate 114,944 of CAZHAX010000003.1, forward strand.
CAGGCAGGCGCTTGCCCATCGCGAAGGATGGGCCGCTGTCGGCCGTGAGTTCGAGCAGCACGAGGGAACCGGCGCCTGGTACCGCAGGGGAGAGGTGCCGGCCGACCCGGGGGGCGGGTCGACGATCGTCGACAGATTGAGAGAAGCCCTGGGAGTCTGAGAGCCTGTTTGCACAGCCCAGCCAGTAGGGCGGCTGTGAGCCGAGGCGGGCCTGTAAGTCACCCCGCCGCCGCTCGACGAGCACGAGTGTCAGATTGCGCTCAGGCCGGACGCAGCCGGTGATGAGAGGGTAGGTCATTGACCACCCCTCTCGCCTGTGCTATACTGGCCGTACACCAACATGCATGCTGAAGCGCCCCAAAGGGCGGGGAACCCTTGAGGGCAAGTATCGACTGTAGGGCGGCGGGCACTGACCGGCAGCGACCTCGCAGCTGGGCGATAGATTGACCCGACCCGGCCCAGGGAGTACGTATCAGCGCGGGCCGCAGACGCCACTGACTCATGTAGACCCGTGCGGACGAGCTGAACGGCGCACCCTACGACGCAACCGCCTCTGGCGACCGCCACACAGTTCTGTAGTGAATACGCGGGCCCGGCCTTGGCCCCGCCTGGGACCACGAGGGCCTGATTCCTGTTGTCGCGCGTCCGGACCCGCGAGAGAAACCGGCTCAACTGCATACGGTTGGGGGGGGACAAGCCGCCAGAAAGGAGGCCGGCAACCACACCTACATTCGTGCTTGAGGTAGGGACTGACCATCGGCTGTACGGCGTCCAGCCGTACGAGGGCCATCTCCAGAGGGGGATGCCTATCATTCCATTAGGCACAAGCCTAGAGAAGTAGGCACTGGCGATGTTCAAGCGAGTTGGCTTCACCATCGGGGCGACACTGCTGGCGCTGACCGTGGCGCTGGCGCCTTGCTCCCTGCAGACCGCCTCGGCCTGCGGCGGCTTTCCTGGAAGGGGATTCGTGAGACGGTTCGGGCCGGCGTTGTGGCTCGATGGCAGGCCGTTTCGCTTCGCCGGCGCGAACAACTACTATCTGATGTACAAGTCGCAGGCCATGGTGGACGACGTGCTGGAGAGAGCCGCAGACAACGACTTCAGAGTGCTGCGGATCTGGGGCTCGCTCGATATCGGCAACGAGGATGGCTCCAACTCCGTCCACGGAAAGGCGGAGGGCGTCTACTTCCAGTACTGGGATGGATCCGCACCCGCCTACAACGACAGGCCAGACGGCCTCGAGCGCCTCGACTACGTTGTCCACAGGGCCGGCGAGCTGGGACTCAAGCTGGTCATTCCCCTGGTCAACAACTGGCAGGATTTCGGGGGGATGGATCAGTACGTGCGCTGGGCTGACGGCCAGCATCACGACGAGTTCTACTCGGATCCGGAGATCCGGCAGTGGTACACGGACTGGATCGATCACCTGCTCAACCGCACCAACATCTACACCGGCATCCAGTACAAAGACGACCCAACGATCATGACCTGGGAGCTGGCGAATGAGCCGCGCTGCAAGGGCAGCGGCCTCTATCCGCCATCCGCTGAGTGCTCCACCGCGACCCTGATCGACTGGGCGGACGACGTCTCGACCTTCATCAAGACAGTCGACAGCAATCACCTGGTTTCAGTTGGGGACGAGGGCTTCTACTGCGTCGAAGAAGCGGAGCACTGGACGGAGAACTGCGGCGAGGGCGTGGACACAATCGCCTTCACCAGCCTGGACAACATAGACGTGATGTCGTTCCATCTCTACCCCGATCACTGGGGCACGGACGTCGCCTGGGCAACGGATTGGATCGAGCGGCACATCCGCGATGCCCGCCGGCTGGGCAAGCCGGCCATGCTGGGCGAGTTCGGGTTCAGAGACAGCTCCACCCGCAATCCGGTCTTCAAGGAATGGACGGATACTGTACTCACAGAGCGGGGCAGCGGGGCGCTGTACTGGATTCTCTCCGGCCTGCAGGACGACGGCACCTACTACCCAGACTACGATGGCTTCACCGTCTACTGTCCCAGCCCGGTGTGCACCACGATGAGCAACTTCGCCGAGATGATGATCCGCGGCCTCCCCACGTACTTCCACCCTGTGGCCGACCACGACGAAGTGGTCACGGAGTTCGAGACGCCGGTGACGCTCGCCCCAGCCGCGAATGACATCGCCTACTGGTTCAGGAACGAGATCGTTCCGCAATCAATCGATCTCGATCCTGCAGTGCCGCGCCAGCAGACGAGCGTGTCCGTGGCCGGCGGCGCTTTCAGACTGGCGGCCGGCGAGGTGGAGTTCGTTCCCGACCTCGGCTTCTCCGGCAAGCTGGAGGTCCCGTACACGATACGGGACCGCTACCGCCGCACCTCGAACGAGGCAATGCTGCGGGTGACGGTGAAGCCCGAGCCGGGCGTGCCCATCCAGCTCTTCTCGTTCGAGACCGGGACCGAGGGATGGGCGCCGGCCAGCTGGAATGCGACCGCCGGGACGGTCGCCCAAAGCGACGCGTTCGCCACAGACGGCACGTACAGCCTGTTCGTCGATAGCATCGACGGCGGCTGGTTCGAGGTGCAGTTCGCGGAGCCGCTCGACCTCAGCGCCGGCTACACGCTCATCACTATCGACCTGCAGACCGGCGCCGACGGCACCTGGCACAACGTCGCCCTCCAGCTCGGTGACGCCTGGGACTGGTGCCAAGGGCCCGGCGAGTGGGTCCCGCAGAACACGACGATAACCAGCGAGCTCGACCTCATGAGCCTGAGCTGCGCGTCACCCGACTTGAGTCGCGTGAATGCTATGCTCGTCTACTTCAACGGCGACGGATACATGGACAACATATGGGCTAAGTAGCAGAGTAGGCGGAGCAGCCGGCCTTTCGTTCGAGCAGCCGCACCCGCGCCCGTCAGGCACGGTGCGGCTGCTCGGCGTCTAGCGCCCCCCGGAAGCCGAGGCGTCGAGCGTAGCGGGACGAGGCACCCCTTTCCGACGGCCCCAGGCTTGGTGGTCCCCGCAAGTGGAGCCGCGAGCCAGGGTCACCATCTACTGTGAGCAGCGGCCCGGCAACGGGATTGCGCAGGTAGTGTCCGCTGCGGCTGCTGCGCGCTCTTCCCGTCGCAGGCTAGTCGCGCAGCACCCCGATAAGGGTGCAGCCGGGGAAGCGGTCCCCGTGCGGGTCCGTCCCTGCAATCCACAGGTAGCCACCGGGACTCCTTGCCCCGTCCATGCGCTCGAGAATCGGTGTCTCGCTATCCAGCCACCCGACGGGCCGGTTCCACATGCTCCACGTCTCCTGCGCGACCGCCTCGACGTCGCCGCTGAACGGAACGCCGATCAAAATGGTCCGAGCTTGGTTGAAAGGCGCTCCTGTGCCGGTGTATGCCTCCAGCTCGACGTACGCGAGATGGCTGCCATCGGGGCTGAAGCGTGCGCAGCACAACCAGCCGTTTCCTTCGATGAACGTCTCTTCCCCGCTCTCCAGGTCACGTATGCAGAGCGTCCCCTCTTTGCGCAGCCTGCCCGTCTCGAGGAAGTAGGCCAGCCAGCGCCCGTCCGGCGAGACGTCCGCCACACAGGCGTTGCAGCCTTCCTCCAGTGAGATCACCGCCTTCTCGACGCCTGTCTCCACGTCGACCTGGTAGAGGCTGACGTAGCTGCCGCGCAACTGGGGAAGCACAACCCCGCCGCCTTCGCATGGTGGCTGCCGGGCGAAAAAGAGAGAGTCGCCCCCAGGCGTCCAGCCTACCAGCCTCAGGTAGTACCACATGCCCTCTCCCCCGCCGTACTCCACGAACTCCGAGTACTCCAGGATGAGCCGCGGCTCGCTGGCGTCCGCCTGAGTGAGATAGAGCGCATGCCGGGTTCCCAAGCCGTCCGAGACCAACCAGGCGATCCGCTCCCCTCCAGGGGAGACCAGGAACTGCCAGTGAAACGGTAGCTCCGGATCGAGTTCAGGGCGGACAAGAGTGAGCTCGCCGCTCGAGAAGTCGACGACCTGCAGCCCGTCAACGACCTCCAGCCCGTACCGTTGTGACCAGTAGCTTCCCGCCCAGTGGTAGACACGCTCGCCGACGAGCTGGTGTACTCCTCCGAGACAGGGAGGCGCCACGGTGCAGCGCTCTTCGCCGTCCGGCGTCATCAGAGCCAGGCTCTCCGGGTCAAGATTGTATAGCCCGCCGTAGGAGACCACCGCCAGCGCCGGGCGCGTGAAGCCTGCGCAGTCGCTTTCCAGGTAGTCGGGCAGGACCCTCGGTTCCGGCGTGGGGGTAGCCGTGGCCGCCGGAGGTGTACGCGTCGACGTCGGCAGGGGCGTGCTTTCCGGAGAGGCGAGTACCGCCCTATCCGCACCTGCCGTCGCCGTCGCGCTGGCGCTCGTCGCTGCTCGCAGGCACCCCGCCGCCATAGAGGAGCACAGGAACGCCAGCCCCAGGCGCGGCAGTCGGGCCATAGGACAGCGGGCCAGTCCTAGCCGGCTGCTCCTATCCGGCTCCGGCGAGCAACGACCAGGATAGCGCCCAGTGCCTCTCATGCCCGCCCCCCGTGTGGTGATTCACCTGCACTGTGCAAATCGATTGTACCACAGCCCGGACTGCACTGCCGGACGGCCGCGTGATAGCCATCATACGATCTTCCTCTTCTCCCAGCTTGCTGTTGCAGCTACTCGCGCTGCCCCACGGGTGCGCGGGGTTGACCGGCTGAACGATTGCGGGTATGCTGTCGCCTATCACAGTCGTGATACGATCACGGCGAGACGGAGGCTCTCATTGGACACATCCGGTTCCACTCACAGCGACCAGCCCGCGCTTCCTCTGACCGCGCGCATGCTCAACCAGCTGTCTGAGATCTGGCAGGCGCTGCGTAACACGCCGGAAGCGTTTCGGCTGGTCTGGGCAGCCAGCCGCCGCTCTGCGCTGGCGGCGGGCGGCCTGACGCTGATCGCAGCGATCCTGCCTGCGGCACAGGCGTGGGTGGGCAAGCTGATCATCGACGCAATCGTGAGCGCGATTGCGCAGGGGGTCGACCCAGCTGCCGGACTCCGGAGTGTGTTGCCCTACATCGCGCTGGAGTTCGCCCTTCTACTGGTCAGTTCGGTGACCGACCGGGTGCGCAAGCTGTTCGACCACATCCTCCAGACGCAGCTGACGAATTACGTCAACAGTCTGGTCATCCGCAAGGCGATCAGCCTGGACCTGGCGTTCTTCGAAGACCCAATCTTCTACGATACGCTGGAGAACGCACGCCGCCGGGCAGACGTCAGCGCGCTCAACATCGTGAACTCAATGCTGCAAATGGTGCAGCAGGTCATTACGCTCGCATCCCTCCTCGTCCTGCTCGTGCGGTTCAGCCCGTGGCTTGCGCTCATCGTCTTCGTGTCCGCAATCCCGGCATTCCTTTCGCAGTCACAGTACGCCGAGCGGGCATTCCGCGTCACCAGCCGCCGCGCGCCGGAAGCGCGCCTCCTGCACTACCTGGAGACGTTGCTGACTGACAAGGACAGCGCCAAGGAGATCAAGCTTTTCGGGCTGGGCGAGCCGCTTCTTGGACGCTATGGCGAGCTATTCACCCGCTTCTATCTCGAGGACCGGGCCATTGCCGAGCGACGCACGATTGCCGCTGTCGGCTGGGGCCTGCTATCCAGCCTGGTCTACTACGGCAGCTACGGGTGGGTCGTCCTCCGCGCGATCGCCGGTCTCATCACGCTCGGCGACATGAGCATGTTCCTGGGGATCTTCAGGCAGTCCCAGACGTCGATCCGATCTCTGCTCGACAGCTTGAATCGCCTCTACGAGAGCAACCTTTTCCTGGACAATCTGATGAGCTATCTGAAGCTGCAGCCACTGCTCGTCTCGCCGCCACACGGCCGGATCGCACCCTCGCCGATCCGCCAGGGCATCGAGTTCAGGAACGTCTCATTTCGCTACCCCCGTTCTGAGGCCGATGTGCTCCGCGACGTGAACCTCCGCATCGACCCCGGCGAGCGCATTGCCTTGGTCGGTCTGAACGGTGCCGGCAAGACGACGTTGATCAAGCTCCTCACACGGCTGTACGATCCTGCAGAGGGGCAGGTACTGCTCGACGGCGCGGACCTGCGCGAGTACGAGCTGGCCAGCCTGCACCGGCGATTTGGTGTGATCTTCCAGGACTTCGTACGCTATCGGCTGACTGTGCGGGAGAACATCGGGTTCGGCCAGGTTGACGCGCTAGACGATTTCGCCCGGATCACGAGCGCGGCAGACCGCGGCGGTGCCACCTCGGTCATCGAGGGTCTGCCCGATGGTTACGATGCCGTGCTTGGACGACGTTGGTACAAGGGTGAGGAGCTGTCAGGCGGCGAGTGGCAGAAGATCGCCCTGGCCCGCGCGTTCATGCGGGAGGCCGAAGTGCTCGTACTGGATGAGCCGACTGCGGCGTTGGACGCGGAAGCAGAGTACGAGGTGTTCCGGCGCTTCGGCGAGCTGACGGAAGGCCGCATTGCCGTCCTCATCTCCCACCGCTTCTCAACCGTGCGCATGGCGGACCGGATCGTGGTCCTGTCGGCAGGGAGGATAGTCGAAGTAGGAAGCCACGCCGAACTGATGGAACTCGACGGCAGGTACGCGCGGCTGTTCAACCTGCAGGCGGAATGGTATAGGTAGGCGACAGCGTAAGGATCAGGCGGTAGGCCCCGCCGTAGAAGACGAGCAGACACCTGGGCCGAGTCCACGGTCCCCTTTTTCAGTCCGTCACGATCTCCCAGTTGCCACCGCTGCCCCAACCCCACAGCTGGACGATTCCACCGTCGAGCCTGGCCAGGAAGGAGACCGCGGGAAGGCTCTCCCGGATCTGGGGCTGCCACTGTGTAGCGAAGCCCTGCTCCGGCGCCAGCGCCCAGCCCAACCCATCGCGCACGGCGGTGTTCCCACGCCACACCTTGCCGAACCCCCGGGTAGGCTGATAGAGATCTGCCGGCGGCACGATACTGGGGTCGCTGTCCGGCTCAGCCTCGGTCCAGGTGTCCGCATAGTCCTGGTAGGTGCTGGGCGTGTCATCATAGAGGACAAGGACACGCGGTACAGCACCGCCGCCGCTGGTCCCATCCGCCACCCATATCATCCGCCCGTGCTCGAAGAGTTGTTCGGCAGCAGCTGCTGCCACCGCCTCCGCTGCCGTGCACAACCTCATGTCGGTCTCGAAGAAGTAGTCGTGCTCGCAGGGCCAGGGAATGGTGATCGGGTCTGACTGGACCTCGTTGTCGGCCGAGTCGCTAGCCTCCAGAAAGACTGCAGGGTCACGATAGTTGGTCGACGCAACCTCAGCTGTGAGGGTGCCGTTGGCCGGGCCGCTCCAGGCAGGTGGAAACCGCATGCTGGTTCCGCACCAGATCACGACGCCGACCGCGCCCGTAGTCTCCCACTCGAAGGTCAGCCTCTTCCCTGGGGCGATGTCCTCGATGTCGACGCTGAACGAGACGATGGCCAGCCCAGCCGGCACAGGCTCCAGCGTGGCTGTCGGGCTGGGCGTCTGCCCATCGCCCGAATCTCCCGCCGGCGTGGCCGTATCGGCCGGCGCGGCCCACTCCGTGGGCGTTGCCTCCGGCTCTGGGGCACAGGCTGAGGCTGCCAGAAGGACCAGCAACAGCAGTAGAGACCTGGTGCCTCTCTGCGATCCCAGGGCAAACTCTGCCGGCCGGGCGACCAGCAATGACGCCACTCGATAGAGAATTGACCGGCTCATTCTAACCACCCTTCTTGGAGCCCCGGACCATGTCCGGCCGGCCAGTGGAGTCAAGGTACAGGGACCAGCATTGTACGCTGGATTACCAGAGCGCGCAAGCACGTCTTGACCGGCCAGCCCGGGTGGGCTAGAACTAGGCCTGCCGATGGATGGGCTCAGATTCCTCCTCAGATACGCCAGGAGGTACACCGGCCCGCTGGCCGTGACCGTGGCCAGCATGATCCTCCTGGTGGCCCTGCAGCTGTTGGCCCCACGGATCGTGCGCGAGATCATCGTCGTCGTCACCGAGCCAGGCGCCGGGCAGGCCGCGCTAGATCGCATCACCCAGCTGGCGCCGCTGGCGCTGGGGGCATACGTGCTGCGAGCAGGCTTCACCTTCCTGCGCAGCTACCTATCGCAAATCGCCGGATGGGGCGTCGTCTCCGATGCCCGGCAGGAGATCTACGACCATCTGCAGAGGCTGTCCCTCCGTTTCTACGACAACAGACAGACCGGGCAGCTGATGTCGCGCATGGTCAACGACTCGGAGATGTTCGAACGGCTGATCGCCCACGCGCTGCCGGACACGCTGGTCAACGTGCTCCTTCTAGTGGGCGTGTGCCTGGTGCTCGGTACACTGAACCCGCAGCTGCTGCTGTTGAGCCTGGTGCCCGTCCCGCTGATCGTGTTGGGCATGCGGGGATTCGCCAAGTACGTGCGGCCGGCATTCCGCCAGCGCCAGCAGGAATTGGGCGAACTCAGCGCCACCCTCAACGACAATCTGTCCGGCATCCGCGAGATCAAGGCCTTCGTGCAGGAAGAGGCCGAGGCGACGCGCATCGGCGACCACATCCGGCGCTTCTTGCTCTCAAACCTCAAGGCGCTGCGCATGATGGCCATGTTCCACCCCTCCGTCGAGTTCGCTGCCTCGCTGGGCACGGTGATTATCATCTACTTCGGCGCGCGGCTCGTCGTGGGCCCGGAGGCGCTGGCAGGGGCCGACCGCGTGGCCGAGTTGCTGGCCGAGGAGCCGGACGTGGTAGAGAGAGCGGACGCGCTTGACCTCACTGGCCGGGCCGAGGGTACGCTGGCTTTCCACGACGTCAGTTTCAGCTACGATCGCGGCGAGATGGTTCTGGAGCACATCGATCTGAAGGTCCCTCCCCGGACCGTGGTGGCACTGGTGGGTCCAACGGGCGTGGGCAAGACGACGCTGGTCAGCCTGATCCCCCGCTTCTACGACATCTGCTCAGGAAGCATCACACTGGATGGCCACGACATCCGCGACCTGACGCTCAAGAGCCTGCGCCGGCAGTTGAGCATCGTCCTGCAGGACGTCTTCCTGTTCCACGGCACCGTCCGCGAGAACATCCTCTTCGGCTCCCCCGGCGCCGATGACGAGGAGATCGTGCAAGCTGCCGTGGTGGCGAACGCCCACGGGTTCATCGCGCGCCTGCCCGACAGGTACGAAACCGTCATCGGCGAACGCGGGGTGCGGCTCTCGGGCGGGCAGAAGCAGCGGCTGGCCATCGCCCGGGCGGTGCTGAAGGATGCGCCGGTGTTGATCCTGGACGAGGCGACCTCCTCGGTCGACACGGAGACCGAGTTGCTGATCCAGCAGGCGCTGGAGCGGCTGATGGCGGAGCGGACGACGCTGATAATCGCCCACCGGCTAAGCACAATCCGCAACGCCGACGTGATCGTCGTCCTGGAAGGGAACAGCATCAAGGAGATCGGGACCCACGAGGAGCTGATCGCGTCGGACGGACTCTACCGGCACCTGAACCTGGTGCAGGAGCGCTTCCAGGCGGCCAGCGCTGCATGAGCGCAAACGCCGGCACTCGATCCCCATTGCCGTCTCTCTCGCGTCTCGACTCTTGGCTATGCCTCCGCTTCGTCGCTTCCGGCCAGCTCTTCCCGCAGCCAGCCGGCGATCCCGTCTATCTGCGGCACCCGTCCGGAGCAGATAACCTGCTCGTCGATCACCAGGCCGGGTGTATCGAGGATCGCGTAGCCGGCGATCTCTTCCTCGTCGGTCACCTGCTTGATCGCCGCCTCGAGCGAGGGTATCTCGCCCAACAAGGCCTCCACAGCCGTACTTGCTCGCCGCTCCAGCCGCCGGCAGTTCACGCCGCCCAGCCCCAGAACCTTGACGTTCACCTCCTTGTCCGAGCGTCCTCTAGCAGCTTCTGACCCTCGCTTCGTCGAGGGCGCCGTCCCTGCTCTTGTATCCCGGAAAGCCAACGCTGTCAAGGAGACGCGCGGCCGAGCAGATCGTCACCAAGCGCGGCCAAGCGCGCAGATCCCCAGAACTCGTGCCGACATCCTAATTGACCAAACGCGCTGGCTTGCCCTTGATGGCGCCGTGCGGTACACTGTGCCTGCGAGGTGCCGGTCTCGGCAAGTGCCCGGTCACGGGGAGACTCGAGGGGACGGAAATGAGCGGCGACACGCCCGTCATCCGCACCTACGATCTGACCAAGCGCTTCAGGAAGGTCACGGCGGTCGACGCGGTCAGCTTCAGCGTGCAGCGCGGGGAGGTTTTCGGCTTCCTCGGCCCGAACGGTGCCGGGAAGACGACGACGATCGCCATGCTGCTGGGGCTTGTGCATCCCACCGCCGGCAGCGCTGAGGTGCTTGGCTGCGACATTCGCCGCGGTCTCAGCAAGGCGCTCCCCAGAGTGGGAGCCATCGTCGAGACACCCACGTTCTATCCCTACATGAGCGCTGCCGACAATCTACTCCTTGTCTCGCTTGTCGTCGGCGATGGAGCCGATCGGCAGATACCGGCCCTTCTCGAACAGGTTGGGCTTGAAGGACGCGGCGCGGACAAGGTGGGCACCTACTCGCTCGGCATGCGCCAGCGGCTCGGATTGGCCGCCGCTCTGCTGGGCAATCCCGAACTGCTCATCCTCGACGAGCCGACGAATGGCCTCGATCCGGCAGGAATGCACGAGGTCCGCCTGCTCATCCGCCGACTGGCAGATGAGCAGGGCACGACGGTCTTCCTCTCCAGCCATCTTCTGCACGAGGTCGAGCAGGTCTGCGACAGTGTGGTCATTCTCAACAAGGGCCGGCTCATCGCCCAGGGACGCGTGGACCAGCTGCTGAGCCAGGCCCATGGCGTCGAGATGCGGATCGACGGAGCGGATCGGGCGGCCCGCTTGCTCGCCGGGCTCGATTGGGTCTCCGACGTCTGGTACGAGGCCGGCCGGCTCCGAGTACAGGCGCCCCCTGAGCGAGCGGCGGAGCTGGTTGCCGCCCTCGCGGGCCGGCAGCTCTTCCCGTCCGAAGTGCGGCCGGCTGTCTCGACCCTCGAGTCGGTCTTCCTTGAGCTGACGAACGATCAGGAAGAGCCCGTCGATGCGTAGGCTGGTCTCAGCCAGCTGGCTCAGGATCCGCCGCCGCTTGCTTGGGCGCGCTCTCCTCGTACTTATGCTGGTCGTCCTTGCGGTGCAGCTCGAAGGCAGAGTGGACCGTTTGGAGCTGCTCGAGGCGAAGCTAGAGGAGGCGGAGACGACGGTGGCGGAGGAGACACTGGGCCAGTTGGCGATCGCCAGCTATCGAGTCGAGGCCGATTCGCTGCGCGACAACCTGAGCTTCCCCAATGTGATCGGCTACGGCGCGCGGCTCGCCACCGACTTCGGCTGGTTCCTTCTGATCGCCCTCACCGCGATCGTAGCCGGCGAGGACTCGAAGCAGGGGACGCTCCGCGCAATCCTCTCCCGCGGCGTCGGGAGGGCACGCTACGTCGCGGCCTGCTTTCTCTCGTTGTGGCTTGCCGCCGGCGTGGCGGTTATCGCGGTCACGCTGCTGAGTGCAATCCTCGGTCCGGGGCTTCACGCTCGTGCCAATGGCGCCCCGGTCTGCCTCGACGGTCTGGGCCTAGCTCTGCTAAGCGTCGTCCGGGTGTGGTTCGCCAGCGCTCCCTTCATCGCGGCCACGCTGTTCTGGGCGATTCTGGCCCGCAGCCCCGGCCCGGCCTTGGGGGTGTCCGTTACCCTGCAGTTCATCGGGTTCGTCATGGGCTCCATGCTGCCGTTCGTAGCCGTCACCGGCTCACTTGTCGCGCGCCTGCCAGGCGCCATTGTAGCGTTGATCAGGCTGTACAGTCTGACCATCGGCTACAGCGCCGACATCTTCATGCACTGGGGGATTCCCATCGTGAAGCCAACCGGTGCGATGGGGGCAATCGTGATGGCTGACTCGTCGATGCTGTCGATCTCGCCCTGGCGGGCAATCGCCTTCATTCTAGGCTATACGGTTCTGTTTGTCGCCTGGACCTCGCGGATCCTCCGCCGCCGGGACGTGACGAGTGAGACCTAGGAGCGAGTGCTCGTGCAAGCCCTGAAGAGCCTGCTGCACCTGGTCGGCGTCGAGCTGCTGAAGCTTCGCAGCAAGCGCGCCACTTGGCTGGCGCTGGCCATGCTCGCAGGCATCCCGGTCGCGGTGGAGATGCTCCTGGGCCGGGCGTATCCGCACGACGCGGTCCTGCCCCGCTCTGCCAACATACTGCTCAGCGGCGCCGTGCTGCTGCTGGTCGCGCTGACAGCGACGATTGCCTCGGTGATCGTCTTGGGCAGGGACTACGAGCTGGGTATCGCGCGCGCCTTCCTGGGTCGCGGCGTGAAGCGGTGCGAGTTCGTTCTCTCGAAGGTGCTGGCCACTGAGGCCATCAGCGTGGTTGCGGCTGCCGCCTACGTGGGTTGCGCCCTGCTGGCAACCGCCGCTGGCCACCTCGTCTTGAGCGACGTGCCCCTGGCCGAAGCGGCGGGCACAGCTCTGGTGTCTCGGGCGCTGGCGGCGGCGGCCGTCATCGTGCTGGCTGCCTTCGTCACTGGCGGCCTGGTCAACGCCGCGCTCGTCGCCGGGCGGAGCACGTCGATCGGCCTGATGGCCGGTCTGGGCTACTTCCTGATCGATTTCTATGCCTGCTCAGTGGTCTCTCCGAGCGCGGAGTTCCGTCGCTACACCGTGACCTGCCAGGCAGGCTGTCTGCTCGAGAGCATGTCCCCTCAGCTGGCAGGAGCGCACGGGGCCGATCTGATGGCAAGCGGTTGCTTCGAGACACCCGGTCAGTCCTTGGCCTGGCTGCTGCTGCTTGGGGGCGGACTGACGCTGGCGGCCGTTCTCCTCTATGCTCGCCAGGACCTGACTTCGCGAGGCTAGCCGGGGCTTGGCAGCGACCCGTTGTTGCCCGCTGTCTGACCATTCGGCGGCGCCCTGTCAGGTCGCCGAGGAGAGCCGCTGCGGCGCGCCTGGCTTCTGCCGCTCCTCTCAGTAGACGGTCGCCCCACAGCCCAAGCCGGCTCGAGAGTGCTCCACGTATCGGCTGCTTGCGGCGTGCCAGCATCGAAGCGTCCGCGCCGGTCGGCGCGGACGCTTCGGACCTCTCTTCCTTGGTGTTTCTCTCCTGCCTCAGAGCCACGCCTTGACGCCTCGAGGCTCATACCCACGTGCTCGACGGCATCCGGCTGGTCCCTGCAGACCGCCGTCCTGGTGCGCAGCGTGTAGTAGCCAACCTGATCACCGGCCCAACCGGACCAGCGGACCCGCTTGATACGATGGGTACGAGTGGGATGTCAGTGATGCTGGCCTCCCCGAACTCTCCTCTGTAGAACTGCTCTCGAAGCGCCGGGCAATCGAGGGTGAGATTGAACACCACTGGCTCGACGTGGGATCCATGGCCCTCGTCGCCCCAGTTGCCGCCTATCCTGATGTAGATCGCCTCCAGCCGGTCGCATTCCGGGAGAACTCCCGATTCGCCCTCTTCGAGCTCGAGCAAGAAGACACCGATGTTGTCCATCCTGATGCTGGGATGTCTGCTATCGCTGTTGCCCCAGCCGGCAGGGTACAGCGGTTCGGCTGTTTGAGGCTCCGACCCCCCATACAAGTGTCTTACCTCGACACTGGGGTGGAACCAGGGCACTATGAACCAGCTGATCAAGTCGTTCCAGCTGTCGCCGTCAGGAGCGTGGAACTCGACGTCCCGCAACTGCAGCCCAACGCTGACCCTGCCAATCCCGGGCTTGGTGTGCGGAAGGAAGTAACCATCACTGATCTCAACTCTGTACACCGTGTCCGTCAGACTGATTTCGCTGGTGAAGCTCACGTGAACGAGAGCATGGCTAAGCCGCAGAACGGCTTTCGCGAAGGGCCGATCGACGTTCTCGGGAGCGGGAACCCTGCGCGTGACGTCGAGGAGCGCTTCGGCAAGACCGATGACGGCCTCTGCCGGCGTCATGGGCATCAGGCGGCCGCCGATCGGGTCCCCCCCGAGAGAGACACTTGCAGGAGAAGACCGCCGGCAAGCCCGACTGGGGAGGCAGCAGTACGTCAAGTGCCCCCAGAGGAATGCTGTCTGAAGGCCTGCCACGACTGCGAGTGGTTAGGTGGAAACACAATGGCACCTCTGAAGACTGCCTGTCGTGGTTCATGCCAGGCTCACTGCTGGTGGTCGCGATGCGACAGTCAGTGCAGATCCTGAACACAGGATCTGGGCCTCGGATCCATTCTTGATCTCATCCGCCAATCAGCATACCGTCAAGCGAGGATGCCGGTGGTTCCCTGGCGGGAGTACGTGCCGCACGCTCTCACCGGATCAGTAGTCGCCTTGACCCCTCGATCGACGCGCAACGGATCCTACCACCCCCGCTTGGTCGTAGTTGAGTTCCTCACTCAGCAAGACGGCACCCGTGATACTCAGCAGCTCGACGCGCTCGGCCCCCTTGTGCGACGGACGTGATTGGGCGAAAGATCTGTTGAGCACAGGCACTGTGTCTACACGTCCGTCCGACCACTCCACTCGGACGGAATTGCCGCGTTCCGCAAGGCCATAGACCGTCGTTAGGGACGTCACGTTTCCTCCGGGGCACCAGCGGGCCACGAAGTCGGCACGATCGCCGAACACCACGTGGCACGAAGACTGCGGCTGCCAGCCGCCAGACAGTCCCGACTTGGGGGTCAGGAAGGTCCGGGCTAGCAGGTGTAATCCTTCCGTCTCCAACGGTGCACGATAGATCAACACGACTCCACCAGCGATCTCCTGGCTCTGCAAGACCTCAATCGATTCCACTCTACATGGTGGCTCGTCCGACCTCACGCTGTAGCTGCAAGCTCCGGGCCACTCATCCAGCGCATCGATCATCTCCGCGTGGTAGGACCCGCCGTCACAGGGTGATGTCAAGAGCACGGATGCAAGCGTTGCTGCCGCAACAGCTGTTCTGGTCTTCATGGTACCCCCCTCGTTACTCTGTTGAGCATGGCGGTCCGACCCGCTCTAGGGAAGCGGCGTCACTCTCAGACTATGCACGATCTCCCGCACCAGACCGCCCATCTCCTGAAACTCGCTGGTCAGCTCGGCATCCTCTTCGGTCCAGTAGGGGTTCGCTACGGTGCCGCCGTCACAGGCGATCATTGTGCCGTCGTACTCGAGGAGCTTCTCCAGAATGCCGCAGCAGGCCTCGTCGTTGGACTCCTGGAACGCCGCCTCAGAGATCGCCAAGACGCCGAATATCGTCCTGTAGCGCCAGTCCTCAGCGTATTCCGGCAGGTTCTCTTCGCCCGGATCGTGGATGAGCCAGGCAGTGCCGTAGTGTTCCTCGATCACGTACCTCCCAGCCCAGTCGACCGGGACGAACAGCTCGTAGTCGAACTCCTGTCCCGTATCTGCCACGAGTCGCCCGACCACCCACTCTCCCTCATACGATGGAGTTACCGGTAGAGTGGGTGTCGGTGGCTGCTTGCACGTCGGCACAGGGGTAGACGTAGGGGTTGACGACGGCGCTAGCTGCGTCGCGGTCGGGGTCGATGCAGCCATCTCGCCGGGCGCAGGTTCGCACCCAGCTAGCTCAACGATACTCAAGAGGACCAATGCAGCACAGTAGAACTTGGATCTCTTTGCACACATCCCGCCCGTCCTCCGTGTCTGGAGTTGTTGATCGGCCCAACGCACACGTGATCGCCAAACTGCGCGCCAAGTCAAGGATACTACAGCGGAGTGTCTTGGTGCTGGACGGCCGGCTAACGCCCATTCTACTCGAACCCCACGCCAGCCCTCCTCTACTAGTTCTCTCCCTTCATCGGCGGTCTCGCGAGCCTATTGGAGGTCCCACACACAGAAGGATGCCAAGTCACGCACCAAACAGACAGCTCGCTCATTCGCGACCGAACTCGAGCTCCAAGCAGCCTGAGCTCTCTGGCCTCGACTCTCGACCGGCGCAACGTCGAAGCTGGAAGTCGTTGGGTCCCGCGGCGGTTGCCCACAGAACACCCTCCTATGGGGCGCGTCCGGTCGTGTTGCTTGTCGCTGTGCCATCAACCGGCTTTCGCATGCCGCGTTCAACCACCCCCAAGCATTGCGTCGAACTGCATTACCGCACTCAGTTCCCCCTCGAACTGGAAAGCGCTGCTCGGTAGCCACCATGCAAGAGAGGGAAGGCCATCCACAGGCCTTCCCTCTTCCAGCCATGTCCAGTGTCCCCAAGGCACCGACCTGGCTATTCTGCGTGCAGCAGAATCCGCGCATCCAAGACGCTACACCCCTTTTCGAACACGCGAACCGGATTCAGATCGATCTCCTTGATCTGCGGATACCGCGCGGCCAGCTGTGACACTTGCACCAGCAGTTCGGCCAGACTGGCGATGTCTTTCTCTTTCTCGCCCCGCATACCCCGCAACACGCGATAGGCCTTGCTCTCCTTGATCATGTCCAGCGCGACCTCTTTGTCAAACGGCGCGACGCGGAAACTCACATCCCTGATCAACTCCACAAGCACGCCGCCCAGGCCAAACATGATCGTGGGACCGAACTGCGCGTCGCGCACCATCCCCACGATCAACTCGGTGCCCGGCTGCGCCATCGGCACGACCAGCACACCGTGGATGTCTGCTGCAACCATCGAGCGCTTCACGTCATTCACCAATTGGTCGTACCCCTCACCCACCGCCTCGTTGCCTTGAAGATCGAGCTTGACGCCGCCGACATCGCTCTTGTGGATGATCTGTGGCGAAACGATCTTGAGCACGACGGGACCATTCATCTCCATCGCAGCGAGCTGCGCTTCCTCCCGGGTTCGCACCAAGACGTGCGGCATCACCGCGATGCCACTATCGCTCAGAAGATCGAGCGACTCTGGCTCCAGCAGATGGCGCGCTTCCGAAGCGGCGCGATCGAGAATCGGGTGGTGAGCGGCAGGCACATCGGTCAGTGGGTGACTCACGCTGAACGTTGCCTGGGTCAACATCGCCAAGGCACGCACGGCGTAGTCGGATGAATCGAACGTGGGAATGCCGTTCTCTTCGAGATAGCGGCGCGTCTCTGCCATGGCCTCATTGACCGTGAAACACGCCGCGACCGGCTTGCCGAACTCCTCGACGACCGGCACAATGGCTTGTGCCACATCCATCGCCGGCAGGAACGTGGGCGGAATGCTGTTCAACACAACCATATCCACTGCTGGATCCGACAGGACGAGGCGCAGCGCACCGCCGGATTCTTCCGCCATCGCGGCGGCGGACATGTCCACGTACCCATTCGGTTTGCAGACCATCGCCATCGGCGGCAGCAGAGCGGTCAGTTTCTCGCACGTCTCTCCACTCATCGGTGCCAGTTCCAGCACGCCGCCCGCTTCCACCTCGTCCACGCTGACGACGCCCATGCCGCCGGCTTCGGTGAGGATGCAGACCCGGTTGCCACGCGGTTTGGGCAGCATCGAAACCGCCTTTGCGCCGGCGATCAAGTCGTGCACCGTGTTGGCGCGCACGACGCCGCATTGTTTGAACGCGCCGCTGTACACCGCATCCGTGCCGGCGAGCGTGCCGGTATGCGACAGCGTCGCCTTGGAGCCGGTCTCGGTGCGCCCCACTTTGAGCACGAGCACCGGTTTGTTCCTGGAGACCTGGGCCGCGACGCGCATGAACTCTCGGCCATCCTTGACTCCTTCGAGATAGACGAGAATCACCTTGATCCCGGGATCGTTGCCGTATTCTTCGATCAAATCCACGTTCGACACGTCGCACATGTTGCCGACGTGACCGAATCGCGCGAAGCCCAGCGGCTTGGGCTGACTGAGGGCCAGCGTCACGAGCGAGCCGCCAAGCGCGCCGCTCTGCGTGACGTAGCCGAGGGGGCCGGGCACGAGACTGATCCCCGGATGGAAACCGGTGATGAGTTTCAGGTCTGGGTTCATGATCCCGATGCAATTCGGTCCAAACACCCTGATGCCAGCCCGGCGGGCGATCTCGACAAGCTGCTCTTGCGCCTCGACGTTCTCCGGGATCCCAGTTTCGGCGAACCCGCCGGAGAGCACCACAGCGCCTTTGACATCGCCGCGTTGCTCGGCTTCCTCCATCACGGTGATGACCGCCTTCCCCGGCAGACTGATCACGATGAGGTCGAGCGGTTCTTCGATCTTGGCGATAGAGCTGTAGCACGGCAAACCCAGGATCTCTATCTCGTTGCGATTGACCGGATAGACCTGGCCCAGGTATCCGGCGGCAAGCAGCGTTCGGACGACCTGGTGCCCCGCTTTGAACGGATCCTTTGATGCGCCGACGACGGCGACCGAGCGTGATTCGAAGATCTGACGCAGAGACGCGGTCATAGTGGTTGCATCCTCGTGTATGCTCTCGACGACAGGTGCCCCCCGGT
Source organism: uncultured Anaerolineales bacterium (assembly GCA_964530325.1). Taxonomy (GTDB): domain Bacteria; phylum Chloroflexota; class Anaerolineae; order B4-G1; family B4-G1; genus CAZHAX01. The sequence goes on from CAZHAX010000003.1 coordinate 133,273, forward strand.
TGCCTGGCGAGGGCGTATCCCGCACAGACTTCGCCCTTCTGCGCACCGACCCGGGTCTATTCGCCTGTCTTGCGCCTTGTCGCGCGCGCTGGGCGCGGCTCCTCGCCAGTAAACGCCGGCTCCCGCTTTTCGATGAGAGCCTGCATGCCTTCAGCGCGATCGGGCGTCGCGTGCACTTCACAGGCGCGATCCACCTCGAAGGCCAGCCCCTCCTCGAGCCCCAGCTGCTGCGTGGCCAGAATCGCGGCCTTGGCTTTGGCGACCGCGACCGGCGCCCGCGAGGCAATGCGCTGTGCCAACTGACGCGCGGTGTCCATAAGCTTCGCCGGGGCCACGACACGATTGACTAGCCCGACACGCGCGGCCTCCTCTGCGCCGATCAGATCGCCGGTCAACACCAGCTCAGAAGCGACACCGCGTCCCACCAATCGCGTCGTCCGCTGCGTACCGCCCAGGCCGGGCATTATGCCGATACCCACTTCAGGCAAGCCCAGGCGCGCCTCGGACGAGGCGATGCGAATGTCGCAGGCCAGCGCGAGTTCCAGTCCAGCGCCCAGCGCCAAGCCATTGATCGCGGCGATAACGGGCTGAGGCAGGGTCTCTATGTCGCGCATGACGCCTTGCCCGAGCTCGGTAAGCGCGCGGATCGCGTCCGGCTTGGCCGCGACCTCCTTCATCTGTTTGATGTCCGCGCCGGCGATGAACGCACTACCTTCGCCGGAGATGACGACGACGCGCACCGAGCGATTCGAGCGCACCTGCGCCAGCACGTCCCTCAGCTCCTGCAGCACCTTGCTGTTGAGCGCGTTCAAGGCTTCGGGGCGGCTCATCGTGATTTAGCCGATCGCGCCGTCAACGGACAAAAGCACGTGGCGCAGAGTCCAGGGTTCTCCGCTAGCCGCCTGCTTCCTGAGCAGGTCGGGGATGAAACCCGGATGCCTCTCCTCGATGGGTTCCATCAACTCCAACGTGCGCTTCAACCCCAGGTCATTCATGATCGCGAACGGTCCCTTCTCCCAGCGTAGGCCGGTCGTCGCGCCGCGATCCACATCCTCCACCGTCGCGACGCCTTCTTCGACGACCCGTGCGGCGACGCCGCACACCACGGCAAGGAAACGATCGATGACTGCCTGCTTGCGGGCCTGATCCACTTCGCCAGACAGGTCCCACAGTTCACCCGACTCATACAGCTCGCGCAGATGCTCTGCCGGCGTGTAGAACTCGCCGATGGATTCGGTGAGCGAAACCGCGGCGTGATAGGCCAGGGGTACGCCCGACACGTTGATGAGCTTGTACGGTCCCATGCTGATTCCGAACGCCTCGCACGCCGCCGCGTCGATCGTCGGGATGCTCGCCACGCCTTCGTCCAGCATACGAATGGCTTCGTTGTACCAGGCAATGAAGAATCGGTTGACGGCAAACCCCGGCGAATCGAGGACGAGGATCGGCAGCTTGCCGGTGAGGCGACCGAAGTTCAGCAGCGTCTCAGTGACTTCGGGCGCGGTCTCCTGCGTTCGAACGACTTCCAGCAGTTTGTTGATGACCGGCGGGTAGAAGTAGTGTAGCCCAGCAACCAGGCCCGGGCGTTTCGTCGCCGCCGCGATCTCTGCGACGCGGAACGACGACGTGTTGGTCGCTAGAATCGCCTCGGGCTTGCAGATCTGGTCCAGTTCGGCGAATAGTCCCAGCTTGGCCTGGCGGTCCTCGACGATGGCCTCGATCACGAGATCGCAGTCTGCCAGATCCGACAGATCCGTCGTACCCTCGATGCGTGCCCACACCTCATCGCGGCGCGCTGGTGACATCTTGCCCTTCTCGATGCCTTTCGCCAGAAAATCGCGAATCCGCTGCAGACCCTTGTCCATCAACTCCGGGGTCAGCTCGCGCACGATCGTCGTGAATCCACCCTCTGCTGCCGTCTGCGCGATACCCGACCCCATCAACCCACAACCGACGATTCCTACCTTCTTGATGTCCATGCCAACCTTCCTCTCTAGCCATGAGTCACGATCAAGAGCGCGACGCCCATGCCGGCACCGAGAGACTCTTCGCTGACGCAATCGATTCCTTTGCAGGTTGCCTTTTCCAGCATCCATGCGGCTTCGCTCGCCCAGGGTTCAAACAACCGATTAGGAAGGAAGGGATTATGAAGCCTAGGGTAGAGGCTATCGTTCTTCTTCAATCGATATCTCCTCATCAATCCACCTTGATAACCAGGGCGGCTCCTGAATCGCCTGCCGCACAACCGGCCACCAGTCCATGACCGCCGCCCTTTTCAACCAGCTCCTCGATCAGTTCCACGCACAACCTCATTGTGGTCGGCCCCTGAGGGTGTCCATAGATCAGAGAGCTTCCGCAATTGTTGAATACCTTGTCGTCGATCCCCAACTCTTTTCTCATGACGATATCATTGACGGAAAACGGGTTGTGGGTCTTAAGCGCCGCAAGATCGGACACCGCTATGCCCGCGTTTTCCAATGCCCGCGTCGCTGCCGGGATTGGTGCCTCAGGCATGTATGCCTTTTCGGCACGCGCAAGTCCATAGGAAAGAATCCGGATGGTCACGGACTTGTCGGCGGAGATCTCGTCTGCTCTCTCCTTTGTGGTGACGATCATACCGGCATTCCCATCGGCCGGATGGGTCTGGGCACCGAAGGTCAGTATGGAATCCGGGGAGACCGTCTTCAGCCCTGCCAGGCCCTCGGCGGTACAGGGGATAATCCCTTCATCCTCTTCCACAATGATGGTCTCTTTCTTGGAAAGCCTGACTTCCAGGGGAAGCATATAGCGTTTCTGAAACTCGCGGTCCTCTGCCATCGAATCTGCGTACTTGTTGTATCGACTGAGAACCAGGGCATCGGATTCTTCCCGGGTGATGCCGTGCTTCTTGGCGACATTGTTGGCCGTACCCAAGGGGCCGGTCTCGGCAACAGGATCCCAGTTGAAGCCGTCAATCATCCAGCTCTCGTAATGCGGCTTTCCGCCGGGGCCCGAAGGATTCGGCCAGAGGATGTTCGGGCAATTCGATGTTCGGTCAGCGGTGGCCACCAACACACTGGTGTTGCTTCCCGCCTCGATGGAAGATGCGGCGTAATTGAGGGAAACCGTGGAGGTAGCGCACGCCTGGGCGACTCAGGGACCGCTGATATTCGGATTGCCCATCAGCGTGGCAAAATGGGGGGCATCATAGAACCACAGCGGTTGGGGAACGGTCGCGCCGTAGACGATACCATCGAAGATGTCAGGCGTGATCCCGCGCAATTCAAAGAACCGTTTCGCCGCGGCAGCTGCTAGCTCCGTGGAATTCTGATTTTGTAGAGATCCCTGCCAACGGCAGAAGGCCGAGCACCAGTATCCCTTGTAGGGTACATATGCATTCTTGAACACTTCCAGCTCCTTTCGAATGCGCTTTTCGCGAGTTTCTTCTGGACTGCATCGCCCCAAGTCTCCTGGGCTTTTCGCCTACCACGAGTCAACGCCTTGTGGATATCATCACCCTGATTGCTCATTGAGATACGCATTGGTGCAGAACACCGCGAGAAGCGATGCGTGTAGAAGGTTCTTCTCGTGATGTCTTGTTGCTGAGGTCTATGCGCAGTACCCTACCTGCATACCCTCCGGAATACATGTACGTCCTCCTGTCGCGTAGCTCTTGTTGCCTAGATAACGCCAGCCACTTTCAACTCCTTCAGCCTGCTAGGGCCAAGGCCCATGTACTTGAGGTAGACGTGCTCATTGTCATAGCCCACTGGTCGGCACATCCACTTCGTCCTCATGGGTGTCTCTGTCATCTTGTGTTGGGCATGGGCTACGACGAGCTTGCCATACACGGGGTCCTTGACTGGGGCGAAAATCCCTCGATCCAGCCAGTTGGCATCTTGCATGGTCTCCTCAGGGGAACAAACGGGTGCCACGACCGGGGTAATGGGGGCCAGACGGCCCTTCTTGGCATATTCCACAGACATCCTCACCAGTTCCTCGTTGGTGTACTTGCGTGTTTCGGCAAAGACCAGCGCCGCCCATTTCAACTGCTCCTCCTTTTCCGAGAACGGCGCCAGGTCCTTCCACCTCGCCGCGGCCCACTCATCCCATTTGCCCAGCATGTCGGCAAAGGCCTGCCACATCTCCAATCTGAGGCCGCCCAGGAAGACGGCGCCATCTCTTGTCGGCGCGAAGGAGTACAGCCAACCGCCGGTATTCAGGCTGCCGAAACGCTCATTGATCACTCCCGCCCCCTGATACCACACCGCTGCCCAGTCCTCCAGCGAGGCATAGGATTCCGCGGAGGCAACATCCAGCGCCTGGCCTTCTCCCGTCATTACTCTCCAATGCAGGGCGGCCAGGATGCCCACTGCCATGAACGTTCCCGCCTGGACCCAACCTATCCAGGGGCCGGCCTTGGTGGGAATGGCCCAGGGGCATTCATCGTACGACATGCCCTCCGGCAGCATCTCGCCAGTGTCATACTGGTTTGCCGACCTGGCCTGGATGATGTTGTCCCAGTCCTGTGTGCGGCTGTGGCTCATTGGCCCGAACTGCCCATACGCAGTGATGGAGGCGAATATCAACCTGGGGTTGATCTTCCTCAACTCCTCGTAGCCAACGCCCCAATCATCCACGAGCCCCGGTCTGTAGGTCTCGACGAGCACATCTGCCTGACGTACCAGCCCCTTAAGCATCTCTCTGGCTTGGGGCTTCTCCAGGTTCAGGGTGATATGGAGCTTGTTCCTGCCCTCAGACAGGTAGTTGAGACCTTCACCCTCATGCAGCATCCCGTATGGCGTGCACGTCCTGATGAAATCGCCCTCCGGCGGTTCCACCCTCAGGACCTCAGCGCCGAACTCGGCCAACATCGAAGAGCAGTAGCACCCCGCAAAGCTCTTGTTGCTCAAGTCCAACACGGTGATATCATCCAGTGCCTCGGGCTTGCGCTGCGCGATCCCTGGATCATCCCTCTCCCTTATGCAGTCTGCCAGAGTTGGTTCTGACATCTGCGCTGTCCTTTCACCTTCCCTTGACATTGCCAGGAGAACTGGGGTTCATTCTCTAGCCATGATCAGCCCGGCCTTGCCATCCCAGTCAGAGGACGGTCGGCGCCCTGCCACGTCCGCCCACTTTCCCAGGGCGCCGCACTCGTACAGCTGCGTGACCTCGTCCTCGCTCTTGCCCAAATGGTGTTTCATCACGTACTCGTTGTCAAAGCCCACGGGCCTGATCGACCAGTTGACCCTCGGCGGCGTCTTGGACATCATCACGGGGAATTCATAGTCGAGAAACTGACCGACAATAGGGTCATCGACCTCCGTCACAAAGCCGCGCTCCCGGAAGTGCTCGTCCTCCACGACATCCTTGATCGTGTAGAGGCGAGACGCAGCGAATCCGTGCTTTTCGGCCAGACCCTCGATCTCCTCAGGGGTCTTGGTTCTGACCCAATCGGCAATGATCCTGAGGATCTCGGTGGCGTTGTCCTCCTTCAGCCGAGTCAGGTGGTCTTTGAATCTGGGATCGTCGGCCAGCTCCGGCCTATCCATCGCCATACACAAGCCCCTGAACTCCTCTGGACTTGGCGCAGCCAGCGCCAGGAACGTGTCATCAGCACAGCGGAACGTGTCGGCAGGACATATCGATACGTCCCTGTTCCCCGCAGGCATGGCTGTCCTACCGGTGATATGCTGGTAGGGCCAGATCCAAGACATTGTCCGCATGATACTCTCACTCTGCGAAAGCTCGATGAACTGCCCCTTGCCAGTCCTATCCCGATAATGGAGGGCGGCCAGAACGGCCACTTCACCCAGCAATGCGCCATAGCTGTCGCAGATATACAGGCGGCTCTTCAGGGGTGGCTGTCCAGGGAAACTCGACATCCACGCGTATCCGCTCATTGCCTGAGCCGCGCCGTCGTTGCTGGGCCTATTCTCCCTGGCATACTGGCCCCACTGGCCAAACCCCGTCTTGGAGATGTAGATGATGCCCGGGTTTATCTCCTTGACCTGTCGGTAGCCAACATTCCATCCTTCCATAACCCCCGGTCTCAGATTCTCTTCAACGATGTCAGCCTTGGCCGCCAGCTCTAGAAACAGCTCCTGGGCTTCTGGCTTATGCAGATCCAGGCCCAGCCAGTACTTGTTCGGGTTAGGCCGTATGAGTGACGTGCATTGCTCTCTGAACCAATAGCCAAAGGGGACCAGGCTGCGCAGAGTATCCCCCAGAGGAGGCATTTCACACTTGATTACCTCCGCGCCCAGTCTGGACAGGAAACCCGGCCCGGAGGGGCCTAGCAGGAGAGTGCACACCTCCAGCACCTTGATGCCCTTCAGGGGTTGCGGTCTGTGATGCTTCCTCTCCTTGTAGTCCTTCCAAGTCTCTTCTGCCATGGCAATCAGTGCCCTTTCTGTCTCCGAAGCCCTCTCCCTGTCGCAGTCGGGTGGATGAGTCGCCCTCTTGACTCCCCTCCTGAGCGCCGTCCTAGCGCTGCTCTCGGGCGGTTCCTCGACAGTGGTTTATTCCTTTGGCGCCTTTGCCCTATTCAGGTATCGGGCAGCACCTTCCCCGGATTCAGGATGTTCTGCGGATCCAGCGCCCGTTTGACGCGCCACTGGATATCGATAGACGTCGCCCCCAGGGCCTGCTCCACGTAGGGCAGCTTGAAGGTACCGACGCCGTGCTCGCCGCTCAGCGTGCCGCCCAGCTCCAGCGCCACGTTGAAGACCTCTCCCACGATCTGCTCGACCTTCTCCCATTGCCCAGGGTCGCGCCGGTCGAACAGGACATTAGGGTGCAGGTTTCCGTCGCCCGCATGGCCGAAGATGACCATGGGCAGACCGTAGCTCTCAGAAATGGCCCTGATGCGCCTGATCGCCTCGGGAATGGCGCTGCGCGGTACGGTGATATCCTCGCCCAGCTTGTTGGGCGCTTGCCGCGCCAGCGACGGCGAGACTGAACGGCGCGCCTTCCACAGGGTGTCGCGCTCCGCCTCGTCGCGCGCCACCTTCACCTCGCGGGCGCCTGTCTCCCGGCAGATCCGCGCCACCTCCCCGATCTCGCGCACCACCGCCTCCTCGTCGGAGCCGTCGGTCTCGATGATCAGCATCGCCTCCACGTCCAGCGGCAGCCCCAGATGCATTGCCTCCTCGATACAGGTCATGGCCGTCTCGTCCATCAACTCCAGCGTCGCCGGCACTATGCCAGCTGAGAGAATCGCGCTTGCCGTCCGGGAGGAGTCGTCGAGCGAAGGGAAGTAGGCCAGCGCGGTGCGCACGAACTGGGGCCTGGCCACGAGCCTCAGGAGTGCCCGTGTGATGATCCCCAGCGTCCCCTCCGACCCCACGAACAGCGAGGTCAGGTCATAGCCGACGACGTTCTTGATCGACTTGCCGCCGGTCTCCAGGAGGCGCCCATCGTGCAGGACGACGGCAAGGCCGAGCACGTAGTCTCCGGTGACGCCGTACTTGAGGCAGCGTGGCCCTCCGGCGTCGCAGGCGATGTTGCCGCCGATCGTGGACTGGCGGTTGCTCGATGGATCGGGCGGGAAGAAGAGGCCCAGCTTCTCCACCTCGGCCTGCAGATCGGCGGTGACGACGCCAGCCTCGACGCTGACGGTCATGTTCTCCTCATCGATCTCCAGGATGCGGTTCATCCGGGTCAGCGACACCACTACCCCGCCGCTGAAGGGAATAGATCCACCGGCCAGTCCGCTGGACATGCCCCGAGCCACGACGGGTACCTCGAGCCGGGATGCCACCTTGATCACCGCCGCTACGTCTTCGTCCGTCTCCGGCAACACAACCGCTTCCGGCGCGTGCTGCTCGAAGGTGCCGTCGAAGGAGTAGGCGATCAGGTCGACCGGGGAAGAGAGAACCTTCTCCTCGCCGATCGCCTCCTGCAGCTCTGCTACTATGTCTGTCATGGTCTCCAGTTTCGAGCTTCAGGTTCCGGGCTGGCACAGCCTGCAGAGCCAAGACCGGCGGCCCTCCTACTCCATCGCCTCCAGCACCAGCTCGGTGATATCCTTCACCCGAATGCGCAGCTTCTCAGCGCGGGCGGCGTTCGCCAGCGTCCGCTCACACTGTTGGCAGGCCGAGACGAGCGTGGTTGCGCCCACGTCGGCAGCCTGGCGGATACGACTACGCGCCACAGCCTGGCCCACATCAGGCGCAAAGGTCTCCAGGTTACCCCCGCCTCCGCAGCAGTGGGAGCTATCGCGATTCTCGGCCATCTCCACCAGGCGCAGCCCCGGGATCTGAGCCAGAATCCGACGGGGGGCCTCCGTCACCCCTCCTTTGCGACCCAGGTCGCAGGGGTCGTGGTAGGTTACAGTCTCGTCCATCTCCCGCAGCTTCACCCTGCCCGCCTCCAGCAGATCGGCCAGGAACTCGGTAGCGTGCTGTACCTCCAAGCCCAGGTCCTCCTCGCCCATCACCGTGGGATAGGTATGCTTCCAGAAGAGGAAGCAAGATGGGCAGGTCGTGACGACCTTCTTCGCCCCCATCGCCCGCACCGCCTCGACGTTGTGCTTGATCATGTCGCGGGCGCGATCGAGTTCGCCGTTGAGGAACAGCGGGTAGCCGCAGCACCACTCGGCTCCGCCCAGCAGCGAGTAGTCCGCACCGGCCCGGTCGAATACCTGCACGAGAGACTGGGGCACCTTGTAGGTGCGCGGGAAGAACGATCCCACGCAGCCCACGAAATAGGCGATCTCCGCCTTCTCCTTCCCCAGCCCCGTGGGCGGCTCGGGAAGGTTGTCCGCCCATACGAGCCTCCCGTCGTTGTCCTCGGCCGAGACATTGCGATACTCGGCGATACGATCGTCCAGTTCGGCCAGGGCAGGCGGCAGCAGAGAGAGCCCTGCCATCTCGCCGCGGGTCAGCTCCAGGATGCGATCCACCGCCACTCCACTGGGACAGGCAAACGTGCAAGCGCCGCACAGCAGGCAGCGGAAGAAGGAATTCGAGAAACCCTCCGTGGGTTCCTCCAGCAACCCCTCCTTGACCGCCCGCACCAGCGCCACACGGGCGCGAGGCGAATCGCTCTCGTCCAGGCTCTCGCGATAGCCGGGACAGACAGCCAGGCAGAGGCCGCAGCGGACGCAGTGAAGCGCCTCCTCCTCGACCGTTCTCGTGAATTCCTCGGCAACTACGTCAGAAGCCATGCACAACTCCGGGTCTGGCGACAGGTGTTGACTAGACAATGGACTGGTCGGCTTCGAAGTCAGCCGTCCAACTGGTCGACCTACTCTGCAATTGCTCACTCCCTTACCACGGGCAGCGTCTGCGTCGCGTGGGGCACGATCAGCACTTCCAGCTCGTCCCCCAGCTCGCGCGCGGCCAGAGCCAGCGCCTCCTCCATCGTAGGAGCCGCATCCATCTTGCAGGCCTCAACTACCTCCGGGCACTCGCTGCCCACGATGACCACTCGCGCTCCCTCCAGGACCTTAGCCATCACGAAGGCCCGCTGCTGGCCGGGCGGATACCCGTTCCGCCGGGCATCGTCCAGGATGTACTGCACGTCGGGGGCATCGCGCATGGCCGCCAGGAACCGCTGTTCGCCCACGCCCTCGCCCGCGCCCTCCTGGCAGCAAGCAGGAACGATCAGGAATCCGCCAGGCCCCACCACGCAGGTCGGCGCGAAGAACAGGTAGGAGGCCGCCCGACTGGCCTGGTAGAGATTGGCGCCCTTGGGGAAGCCCACCCCGCCCACGGCAACGTCGTACTGGCGGGGAACGGGCACCTCGTAGATGGAGCGTGCGAAGGTCACCAGTTCCTCGAAGGCGGCCTCCAGCTCGCCCGCCTTCACGCAGACAACCCGCTTCTTGTGGTCCAGCACCACGTTGATGATGAATCGAAGACCCGCCCGGCGGGCCGCCCCGGTGACCGCTTCGTGGAAGGGGTTGCCCTCGATACGGCCCAGCCGGGTGCCGGGATGATCCACAAAGGTCGGGCCGTGGGTGTGGGCGATGAGCGGCTCACCCGCCGCCCCCACCGCCACCGTCTTGCGCCCGCCCGAGTAGCCGGCATACTGGTGCGGCTCCACCAGCCCGGTGGCAATCAACAGGTCCGCCTCCACCGCCGCCCGGTGGGCCGAGACCGGCACCCCGCCGGGAGTCACTCCCAGGTCCACGAGCACGTCAGGGTTCTGCGCCTCGCTGTCGATCACGCGGTAGCGGTCCACTATCTCCTGCCCCAACTTGGCCACCTTCTCCTCGTAGGTAGAAGGCCGGTGCATGCCAATCCCACACAGGAGCGTGATGTTCTCGTCGCGAACACCCGCCGCCTCCAACTCCCGAAGCAGCGCCGGCACCAGCAGGTGGTCCGGGCTGGAGCGGGTGACGTCCGTGAAGACAATGCAGGCCGTAAGCGAAGCAGCGTCGCCCTGCCCCGCCATCTCCCGCAGCGGCGGCGAGCCGACGGGCCTGGTCAGCGCCTCAGCGACGGCGCTCTCCACGTCGGCCAGCGGCTCCGCTTGTCTGGATACGACCACTGTGCCGCGCATCCCTGGTGGGAGTTCGAACTCCAGATCGGCTGTGCCGTATGGTACCTTGTACTTGTCGGCCGTATTCATCATCAGTCTTCGTCGGTTCAGATTCCTGGCGGCCTCCCGCCCGGACCGAGGTCTCGGAATGAGCACCTCCAGGCACAGGGTGCTCACAGTAGTCCCCTCCCAGTCGGGATATCGCAAAGCAAGCGGAGTTGGGGTCGGGTCGGGCAGTGGTGTCTGGCTCGGTGTCTGCATGGATGTGGATGCTGGCAGACCTCCGCATGCAAGTGCAGCGCCGACGCAGGACGTGAGCGCTAGGCGTGAGACTACAGGCCTATTCATTCGACTCCCCCCAACAGCACCACATGGAAGCGACCGATAGGGCACAGGTGGAGAAGCGCGTCCACTGCAAGCGACCGTCATCGCCAGGACCGCGCCGTGTGTAGTGGGGGGTCCGGCCAAACCACGGCTCAGGAGGCGCTCCAGAGACTGTCACGAGTCTGGTGTGGTGGCTGGCAGGCGGGTCCAGGACGCTACCTCCTGCGGACGACGAGCCGGAGGAGGGCCCTGGCGGCGAACGCCACGAGGGCGAGCAGTGCAGGGGCAACCAAGGCCGATCCCAAGACTAGTAGAACGGGTTGTTCCCATACAGTGTTGGCTATGGCGAGCTCTCGGAACGCGATGGCGTTGTAGAGCAGGTAGGATCCGGCGGCCAGCATGGCGAGCAGCATCAGGACAAGCAGCAGCGTAGCCAGCAGCTCGCTAGCCGTCGGCCGGGTCGCGACCGCGTCAGCATTCATCTGGCGGAAGAGGGAGGCGAACTCCTCGTTGGCGAATCCGAGCGACGCCCGTCCTGCTCCCAGGAAGCCCGGCTGGTAGCGTGTCACCTGCACTGCCCCACAGACTCGTCTGTAGGCGTCGCGAAGACGCCTCGGCCATTGCCAGGCAAGCCACCGCCCGATCATTCCCCCTAGGACAGCAAGTGCAAGGACGGCGGCCACCCCCAGCAGCGGGGAAACCTCGAACGCAGGAAGCGCTAGGAGGCAAAGAGGCGCGGAGAGCCCAAGACCGCCGAGGAAACCGACAGCTCTGCGCCGGCCAACAGCCTGCCTGGCGCTGGCGCCGACCCGCGCGCACGCGTCGCACACCGGGAACTTGAGCGTAACGCTCTCCCATCGCCTGCCCCGAGAGACCGACTTGGACGCAGACACGGTCTGAGCACCTGCGGCTGCGCCACAGGCGCAGCATAGACGCGGCATGACGTAGCTCTCTCGAACACGAACGGTGACTACTTCCATTGTCCCCTCCATCTACGCACGAGCGTTACCTGATCCCCACCACGCCAGTCGCAGCCGTGCACCCGCCGTTGCTACAGCAGTCTGGACGCAATGACCTGATAGATCGCGCTGGCTCGCTCATGTGCACTTATCTGCCCCTTGACGAATCCTCCAGGAACGGTCCGACCTTCGGTGAGATCAACCGAGACAGAGAGTGCGTCGCCGATTCCTCCTCCGAGCCACGGGCCGAATTGGCCTCGTTCCACAACATCGACTGGCAACCACCTATTCAGCAGCCGGGCTACTTGTCTCTCGCGCTTCGTTGTCCCGCTGTTGTAGAAGCCCGACACCTCGCCATCACGCTTGTCTCTTCTGCCGATCCATCGGCTTAGCCGCCTCATGGTCATCTCTCACTCCTGCTCAGAGACTATCTGCAAGTAGACCCTATCTCCGAAGCATTGCTCCGCGCTCACGCACATTCGCCAGTATCCCCGATACTGCCCCGGCAGGGCCGGGGCAACCAGCTCTACCGAGATGTCAGCCGCTTCCCCCGGGCCGGCTGCGGGAACTTCCACCCAATCGGCCCCTCCCATGTGATCGCCTTCGACGAATGTCAGTCGATAGCCCGGGCCCCAGGCACAAGTGCCGGCATTGCGGATGCGCCAGGTCTTGACGAACGGCTGTCCCGCCTCGATGTGGGTATTGTCCGGGATGGTGATGTCTGCCACGTAGATGGCGTCCAGTGTGCAATCGGAGGGGGCAACCGTGCCCCCAGGCTGCGGCGGCGCCGACTCCCCTATGCGCAGCGTCTCCACGGCGTGCTCGAAGACCGGTTCGAACTCGTCGTACGAGTCCTCGTGCGTAGAACAGCTGATCATGTAGGCCAGCCCAGGCTCCGGGGGGATGACGATCAGATCCCAGATCTTGGTGCGCCCGCTCGCCCCCAGGTGAACCGACTCCACGCCCGGCATGGAGCTGACCTCTATCTTGCGGTGCGAGACAAGTCGCGATCCCATCTGAGCTCCGGCCGCTTCCCTTGCAGTCTCATACTGCTCGTCGGTGAGCGTGCCGCTGAAGGCTGCGTCGCGCACCGCGACTACGACTATCTCGGCACAGCCCCTGCGGCTGCCCACGTCGTCGTAGTAGACGCCACCGATGTAGTCGCAACTGGCCGGATCCAGGCCCTTCAGCGAGCTATCCAACAGATCCTCTACCTCCCCCTCTCCAATCACCTCCCAGCTGGAGGGATACTCGAAGGAGAAGCCTCCGTCACTGAAGGTCGTCGGGGGAGCGGCTGCAGTTGGGGTGCCTGTTCTGGGAAGAAGGCTCTCCCAGCCCTCGGATAGAATGGTGCCGCCGATGCAGAGAGCGCAGGCCAGGATCGCCACTCCTCCTACGGTCAGCCAGATGACTCTCTTCCTCCTTCGGGCAGCCACATCGGCGCGTACCTTCTCCAGGCCGGCCTCGTACTCGTCACGCTTGACGAACTGCGGTTCCTTGATCTTGCCCCCGCAGCGTGAGCAGCGGCGCTCCGCGTCGAGCTCTACGGCGTCCTTGCACCGCTTGCAGTAGCCGATGGCCCGTAGCGCACCCTCCTGGACTAGGTCTGTCTGCAGACGCGCAACAGCTTGCTCCGTGCCCAGAGCAGCCGTGGGCTCCAGGTCGACGCCGACGACCTCCGAGAGCACGCTCGCTCCCTTGTGGGCGTGAGGCGAGGCGCTGTAGGCTGAGAGGTCGGCCAGAGCCTCCTCCTTGCGGCCCAGCTTTGAGTAGAGATCTCCCCTCTGTTTGAGTATGCCGGCCTTCTGCTTCTCCGGGGCCAGCTCGAGGGCCTTGGTCAAGTCGGCCAGGGCCTGTTGAGGTACGTCGTTCAGCTGCCTTTGGGCCCTCTTCTCGTACTTCTCGTATTCCGGGGTCTTGCCGAAGCCCATCCTCAGACCTCCCACCAAGGCGGCGAGGGCCATCACCAGCAGCGTCGGTGGTGAAGCACAACAGAGAGGGTCCTCGACGTGAGACAGCGCGTAGGCCAGCCCGACGAAGCCAGCCGCGAGGATAGCGCCGCCGACGAGCCATCCTATCCTCTCCACGAGTACACGCGCCGGCAAGAGGTCGGCTCCACACTTGGCGCAGGCCTTCCGGTCGGGCTCGTTCCTCTCCTGGCATTTGTAGCAGATCAGGTAGCGCTCGGCGGAGGGTGCGGAAGGGATGGCCTCGCGGCCGACAGGGGTGACGGTCGTAGCAGCCTGCTCTGCCGTCCTGAATGAAGACAGCGTCCTCGCCCCGCCTGCGATCGTCTCCACACCCTCTGGCCGCGGCCCGAGGATGTCGGCGTCCTGATAGACCTCCGTGCCTGCCTCGGTTGCCCACTTCCTGAAGACGGATGTCTTCCCCCATACGCCGCCCTTCCGCTCGATGTCAGGCATGAGTTCCTCGGGCCACTGGCAAACGGTGAGCAGGCGTCCTGAACCAGTCTCGACCAGGTAGACGGCAAGCGGCACGGGGGCTTTGTCCTTGCTGCCTTCCAGCGCAGCGTACAGTGCGCTCTGTTTGGCCCTCTCGTCGTCGGCCCACGGATAGCCCATCACAAAGCAGTAGCAAGCCATAGCAGCCACCTCCCTAACCAGGTAACCTCGCTCCAGTCAGCGTCTCAGTCGTAGCAGCTTCCCCTCCAGTATTCTAGAACGATTCCCTCACACAGCGACTTGTCGCCAGTCGACTGAGCGACTTGGGCAAGGCAATGGTCGATGGCGTTGCGGCCGGCGAGCTGCTCACAGAGAGCGGCGTTGCCGGTCGCTCCGGCGACCGTCCCAACGCACCATTCGCTCACTTCGAGGACGGAGATGTCGTGGCAGAGCGCGACGTCGACGGTCCACTCAGCGACGTAATCAACGCATTCATAGTAGGGGCAGTAGTCTGAGCGCATCAGAAGGAACCTGTCGCAGAGCGTCATATCGCCGCTGGCAACCGCCCCCCGGGCGACGCAGTCGGCACGATCACACCAGTCGGCGATGGAGTCGCAGTCTGCCGGATCCAGGTCATCACTGGCGACGGGATGGCAGAGGCCGTCGAGACCGCAGGCACAGCCATCGCAGCACCTGTCCTGCTTACAGCACGGGGAGCCCACCCTGCCGCACGCGTGGCATCTCTCGTCGTCATCGCAGCGGTACCATTCGCGGCATGTGGCGTCGTGACAGCAGTATTGCCCGGCCCGGCCGCAGGCGTGGCACAGCCCGTCGGGACCGCACACCAGTGCATCATCAGCGCAGGAGTCGTCAGGATGGCATGCCCCACCCTCTTGTCCTGCCTCTGCCCCGCCGCAGCCGCTCAGAAGCATGACCACGAGCAGCGCAACCAGCAGCCAACGCATACTGCACCTCCGTGGTGCTATCGTATCTACTCGGGGCTGCGCGCGGCGCTACTGCCCCCCTGCGGACTGCTGCGCCTGCCACCACTCCCGCCAGACGTCGGCGTCCTCCCCGAGGTCCGCGCCGGCGATCGTCTTCAGCGCGCTGGCAGCGGCGAGGCGCACACCTGCATCTTCATCCTCCAGCGCTTCGACGAGAGCGGGGATGGCATCCCCCGCCTCGCCGCCGACCGCCTTCAGGGCGAATGCGGCCTGAGTCCGGACAGGCGACGCCTCATCCTCAAGCGCCCGCATCAGGGCGGGAACTGCGTCAGCTGCCTCCGGGCCCATCGCAGCCAGCGCCCAGGCAGCGTGTGCGCGCACGCTATCATCCTCGTCCCCAAGGGCGTGGGTCAGGGCAGGGACAGCCCCTGCCCCCATCTGGCCCAGCGCGGCCGCGGCAGCTCGGCCCACCGACGAGTACTCGTCCTCAAGAGCCTGCACGAGTGCGGGGACTGCCCCGATCGCGCCTGGGCCGATCTCGCCCAGTACTCCGGCGGCGCCCTGCCGCATCCACAGCTCCTCGTCGCCCTCGTATGCCAACGCGGAGATCGCTACCTGTGGGCCCCACACCTGAACGAGAGCTTGGAGCAGAGCCGTGGTCCACGCCCTCTCGAAGGGGGCATCGGCAGCCCCCTCGGGGCACGGGAGAACGATGTCCGGAGGGGAATACGTCTCGCCGATGGCCAGCGTCAAGGGCGCACGATCCGCAATGCTCAGAGTGAGCTCGCCATCCACCTGCGCACCGCTGTAGCAGTACTGCCCCCCGGTGTAGTCCTCGCCGAGAGCCACACCAGTCAGAGTGATGGTCAGCATGGCGTCGCAAGCCAGGTCATCGGTCACGATCTCCAAGCCTGTGCCTGCAAGCATGCGTTGGACGGCCTCGAGGATGGGCTCGGGGCTCTTTCCTTCGGCCTGCGGGTACGATTGCTCCACGTCGGCGCAAAGTACGCGGACGGTCACATCTTCCCACCCAGGAGCCAGCACAGGCGGTGGTGTGGGGGACGGGGTGGACGCGGGCGGGGTCGTGGGCGCCGGCCCGTTTCCGCAGGCGAGCGTTCCACCGGCCAGCGCCAGTAGAACGATCGCCAGGACGATCGTCTTTCCCATCGCCCACCTCCTGTCAAGCCTGCTCCTGGAGAGCTCGCGTCTGCCGGGCCAGGCCTGCGCCGACAGGTGAGGCCGGGCGCCACCAGATGTCGAACCGACCCTATCAGCGTGGAGGCTCAAGCTGTATTGTATCGACGACCGCGTTGGTGGCAAGGTCGATGACCGACACGTCCTCGCTGTGGCGGTTGGTGACGTAGGCGAAGCTGTCGTCCGGCGCAAGTGCGATGGCCCCAGGGCGGAATCCGACCCTGATGATGCTGATGAACTCCCAGGTTCTCGTGTCCATCACCACGACATAGCCAGCATCCCAACAGACGATGTAGGCTCTCGAACCATCGGAGAGGAACCCGATCGAGCTGATGGCAACGTGGATGCCGGGAAGGGCCGGCTCAACCTCGATCGTTCTGACGATTGTGTTGCTGTCAACCTCGACGACGTTGATGTACTGCCAGCCAGCCGTCCAGTACACGTAGGCTCCGTCCGGACTGATGGCCAGGCCACAGGTCATCGCGCCGATCGGCCCGATCTCCTCAGGTGTGTCAATCGGCGAAGCGATGGTCGCTACGATCTGGTCCGTGGCCGTGTCGATGATGACGAGTCCACCCACGTCGTGGGGGTTGAGAACGCGATTGACGTATATGCTGCGGCCGTCAGGGGTGACAACCATCGTGACCGGGAACTGGCCGACGTCGATCTCCTTTTCGACGGTATTGGAGGACAGGTCAATGACGGAGATCCCCCCACTGGTGGCCTTCTCTCCGTGAGAAACGTAGAGCTTGTTCTGGTCCGGCGCGAGAACGACGTCGTGAACGGTGCTGCCTGCCCCGAGGAAGATGCTCGCCACGACCTCATCCGTGCCAGCGTCTATGACCAGCACCGGGTCTGAGGCAACATAGATTGTGGATCCGTCCGGCGCGAGCTGCATCCGTCGTGGATCAGGCTGGATCGGAATCGCGCGTGTGGCTGTGTTATCTCCCGTGTCGATCACCACGATCCCTGCACTCGCTCCCTCCACCAGCTCGGCCGAGGTCGTCACATACGCCACACGTCCATCCGGGGGAATAGCGACGTCTGCGGGCGCTGCTCCACCCAGCGGGTTGAGTTCAATGGCTCCAGTGACACGACGTTCCAGCAGATCGAGGAGGATGACTACGTCTCCATCCCAGCCGGCAAGATAGGCGCTTCTGCCGTCGGGGAGGAATCCGATCCCGCGGAGATCGTACCTCTTGAAGCGGAAGTCCGGCTCGGCATAGATGCCATCCCAGTCAAACCTGCCGATGTTGGTTCGACTCGCCAGATCGAGCACATAGACCGCCTCGGCGTCAGCCGTCGATACGTACGCCAAGCGGCCATCGGGCGATAGTTGCATCCGATGTGGGCCGCCGTCTACTTCGATCTCCCCCACCAGGGATCGGCCTGTCACAGAGATGACGAACACCCTGTTGATGCCGGTTTCTGGGTGTTCATACCCTCCTTCGTTGAAGCCAGACGTCAGGTATATCTCTGCTCCGTCTGGAGAAACCGCCATGGATGCCTGAGTCTGCAGTTGCTGCTCCAAGCCTAGATCAATGCGATCTACGACCGTGCGAGTCGAGGTGTCCACGACGTAGACCGTGCCACCGTGTGGCTGGCCGACGACATACGCCCTGCTGCCGTCGGGGGAAAACGCGCCGAGGTAGACAGTTGAGTCAAAGGCGATGATGTCCACGACAGTATCTGTTGCGACGTCGATCACAGGCACCTGGTTTGACTCAACGGCAGCGTATACGAATCTGCCATCTGGAGAGATTGCCAGGCGGTTGGACTTGCCTGTCGGCCACCATTCTCGCACGTCTATCGAACTCGATACCTGATCCGTGGAGGTGTCCACGACGCCGATCATGCCGGTGAAGTCGTCTGCAAGGTACAGCTTCTTCCCATCGGGCGTGATCACGGCGTCGATGGCATACAAGCCGGAGGGTCCTGCTTCTGACAGGTCTACCTCATCAACGACCTCGTGGCTGGCGGTGTCTATCACCAGTACGTTGTCCGAGCCATAGCAGGGAACGTACACCCGAGCACCGTCAGGTGCGATCTCTACGTCAGACGGAAACAGCCCACGGTACGGACTTGGTGCGATGGCCTGCAGGGTTGGCGTACCAGGGATACCAGGCTCCGCGGGGAGTGTCGCGCTGGGCGTGACAGAGCTATCCCTATCGATCGCGGGGATCAACCCGCATCCAAGCAGAGCCGCCAGAGCGGGCACGGCTGCCAGCCAAGACACCCATCGGTGAGGCTTCATGTCCCTTCCTCTTCGATCCCGCGCGGTCCATACCTGCGCGCTGCCGTCGCTTCGACTTGCTTCACCGGCCACTCGATTTCACTACGAGCAGATCGGACGAGGCGCAACAGGGTCAGCGCGGGGTTGCATCGACGGTAGGTGCTTCGCTCAGGACCCCCTGGCGCACCACGAGCCTGCCGCCACCGATGCCGAAGCTCATCCACTGGCCGTTCGGGACGCGCCAGGTTGCCTGGTACTTCCCTACGGGAATGTCGCCAAACACGTAGCGCCCCTCCGAGTCGGTACTGGCCTCGTAGAAGAAAGGATGGTCAGCACAGGGGTGCGCCCCGGAGAAGATCGTGCTCGGCCTGTCGCTGCACAGGACAATCGAGGCACCCTCTGCCGGCTCTGTGCCGACCATGACCAGACCGGTCAATGAACCCACCTTGACAGGCGAGGGCTGTGGAAGCGTCGGCCCATCCCCAGCTACGGCTATGGCGTCGACGCAGGGGCCTGCCATTCCTGAAGTGCTCATGGTATAGCTGGTCCAGTTCGCGCCGTCAAAGACGCTCAACCCCCAGGTAGTGCCGATCCAGACCCGTCCCTGGGCGTCAAAGGCCACAGCGCGTACCCGGTCGCTGATCAGGCCGCTGTTGCCGCGGCTGTAGGTGGTCCAACCCTGGCCATCAAAGACGACAACCCCGTCGTCCCAGGTGGCTGCCCAGATCGATCCATCAGGCGCAATAGCCACGTCCTGGATCTGCGACGCCCCGCCGGGCTCGAGGTCGGCCCAGTTCTGCCCATCATAGACCAGCAGGCCGTCGCTATGGCCCACCCAAATGCGGCCGTCTGGCCCCGCTGCAATGGCCTCGACGTAGTACCGCTCCGGGAGTCCCGCACCCTCCTCCCAGGCTGTCCAAGACTCGCCATCGAACATGGCCACGCTGGAGGCGGTCGCCACCCAGGCGCGGCCCTGTGGATCGAGAGCGACGTCTTTGGCCCGGTCAACGAAGTCACTGGTGCCGAAGTTGCTGGAATCGTGGTCTGTCCACGTCATGCCGTCGTAAACACTTGCACCGCCGTAGCGGACCGTCCACACGAGGCCAGATGCACCGGCAACCGCGATCGCCTCGGCGCCGCGCGAGAAGCCTGTGCCTATGTCACGCCAGTTCTGGCCGTCGGTGATGCGTATGCCGAGCGAGTCCACCACCCAGGCGTCCCCCGAGGGGTCGATCGCGATATCGAAGACCTGGTCCGTGCGAAGCGCGCCACCTTCCTCGCGGTAGTTCCACCAGCTCCCCTCGCTGTCCAGCAGTGTCACGCCGCAATCGAAGCCGCCCAGCCAGACCCTATCCGGTCCGTCAGACGGCCGCGCAGCGGGCGAACGGGTTGGGTCGACGGCCCCCTGAGTGGGTGGTACGGTGGCAGGACCTGTCTCGCCGTCCGAACCCAGCGTTGCTGTCGGCGCTTGTAGGGTAGTTGCGCACAGCGTGGCAATAGTGGTCGCTGCCACGATGTCAGCTTGGGCAGTCTGCGTTTCCGAAACGCCACTAGCCGTGATGACTCTACAGGCGCAGAGAGCTAGCATCGCGAGGGCGATCAGACCGTACTGCACGTGCCTCCTGGCGCTCATTGTTCCCTCATCCGCCGTCGTGCCTCTAGGCCTATCGTACGATCATCTGTAGTGACTGTCAATGACAAAGCACCGACAAACCAACGACAAGAGGCTGAATCTGCATCACATGCCGGGATTCCTAGCACTCCCATTGCACAAGCTCGTAGCCGCGGCCTGGATGGTTCTTGATGTAGTCGTGTACGTTGACCTTGTCCCGCAGCCGCCGCACTAGGGCGGCGAGGCTGTCCCTGCCGGGAGGGAGATCAGAATGGGACTCCTCCGGCCAGACTTCCTCGATGATGTACTCGTAGTCGCAGACCTCCCCTTCCCTGGCTATCAGGCACTGCAGCAGCCTGAACTCCTGAGGCGTCAAGGGTGTTTCTTCGTCTCCTCGCAGGGCCTTCCCTCCCTCGATGCGGAGGTTGAAGTCAGCCGGGGGCCCGGCTCTCGTGGCTCTTAGCTCTCCTTCGAGCCTGGCGTTTGTCAGCTGGACCCTGTAACTGCGCAGGAGAATCACCGCGAGGACAGCGCAGAATGAAAGCAGTAGCGCCAGGCCTTCGGGAACAGCTATCTCGATTCCGAGCACGTCGCTGCCCCACAGGCCGATCCAGTACGTGACCAGTGCCAGCGTCAAGGCAGAGGATACCGCGAACGCCGAGACTGAGGCGAATAGAGCTCCCTGGACTCCTCGTGCCCTCCGGGTGGTCTGCTGCTCTATCTCTTCTGTCATCGCATGCTCCCTGGCCTCTCCACCCATTGTGGCGCGGCGGACCACAGCTCGATTCCCTGCGCCGCATCACAGGTGCGGGGGCTCAGCGTGAGTATAGGCGCATCGCGCAGCAAGGTCAACACC
Source organism: uncultured Anaerolineales bacterium (assembly GCA_964530325.1). Taxonomy (GTDB): domain Bacteria; phylum Chloroflexota; class Anaerolineae; order B4-G1; family B4-G1; genus CAZHAX01. The sequence goes on from CAZHAX010000003.1 coordinate 154,264, forward strand.
TGCCTGCCAACGGGAAAGGAGCCGGCGGGGTCGAGCGGGGCCGGAGGGTGCGAACGCATCCACTGGCTTGCCAGGCGCCGCGGGGAACCTGGCTAGCTCGGAGCCGGCCTCGCCCGGCCGGAGTCCCCCCGCCTGTGGCCAGCTGCCCCGCTCCGTCCGCATAACACCACCGTGTCTCCTGCCCGTCGGCGCAGGTTCGCGTGGCGATGCTGACAGACTGCGATCCCTGTGGGACCATGCTCGCACCTCGTCAACCGTCCTGGGCAAGGCCCAGACGGCGGCCAAGCCCGCCCTGGAGTGCGGAGGAGGCCGTCGACAAGTCTGGTGAGAGGACTAGCGATCAGAGGCAATTGCCGTAGACAGGCCTTGACAGGGGTACGCGAAGAACCCGGGGGGATAGCATTATGCCGAGTGCCCCCAGGGGAATGCCATATAAAGACCTGTTACGAACTCGTGTGGCAGCGCGGTAGAGGCCGGACAGAATACTTGTGTCTTGTCAAGTGGTGTAA
>CAZHAX010000004.1:0-41782 GCA_964530325.1 uncultured Anaerolineales bacterium
TACGTTTGTGCAGCACTAGCCAGACATATCTATCACTGTCTCAAGTTCAGGGACCCCTACACTGTCGGAAAGGCATATGCGGTGCCCGTGTCTTCGTTGGGCTATAATCGGAAGTTGTGGATTGGCAAGGTAATGAAAGCGGCGTATCCTTGGAGTGATGATACTCCCAACAGCGGCGGTTCGAGCCGCCGCGGAAAGGATACGCCATGGTCAAGCTTACCACAGATCACGCTGAAGGGGAAGCTCCGGAGATCACACAGTCGTTGGACGAATTGGCCAGGGAAGGAGCCCGTCGAATGATCCTCGCCGCCTTGGAGTTGGAGGTAGAGCAACACGTGCAGGGGCTGCGCCATCTACGGGACGACATGGGACATGCGAGGGTCGTTCGGAATGGTCATGCCCGTGAGCGAACGGTGCAACTGGGTGCGGGTTCCGTGAAGATCAAAGCCCCTAGGGTGTACGACCGCCGTCCCGACCACCGTTTCACCAGCAGGATTCTGCCTCCCTACATGCGGCGTTCTCCACGCCTGGAGGAAGCACTGCCGGTTCTCTATCTACGAGGCTTGTCAACGGGAGACTTCTCGGAAGCATTGGCGGTGCTGTTGGGTCCCGAAGCGGTGGGCTTTTCGGCTACGACGATCACGCGTTTGGTCAAGGTACGGCAGGAGGAGTATGAAGCCTGGCGTAAACGCTCTCTCGAGGGGAAGGGGTACGTCTACGTATGGGCCGATGGAGTGTACTTCAACATCCGTCTGGAAGAGGATCGGCTGGCCTGTCTCGTCCTCGTGGGAGTGCTGCCTGACGGGCGCAAGGAGGTGATTGCGCTTGAAGATGGGTATCGGGAGTCCACCGAATCGTGGGCCAGCGTGCTGCGCGACCTCAAACGGCGCGGGATGGAGGCGCCTGTCCTGGCGATTGGAGATGGCAACCTGGGATTCTGGGCTGCTCTACAGGAGGTCTACCCTGAAAGCCGCAAGCAGCGTTGTTGGAAGCACAAGCTAGCCAATGTCCTGGACAGGCTGCCCAAGCGCCTGCAGCCACGGGCCACAGATCTTCTGCGCCAGATCATGTATGCTCCCGATCGTCAAAGCGCCCTGGAGGAGATCGCCCTCTTCTCGGATGAGTATGAAGCCCGCTATGCCAAGGCAGTCGAGAAGTTGATCAAGGACCAGGATCAGTTGTTAGCGTTCTTCGACTTCCCTGCCGAACACTGGATTCACTTGCGCACGACCAACCCGATCGAATCGGCTTTCTCGACCGTCAAAGCACGAACCAAGAAGACCAGGGGCGCCGGCTCACGCAAGGCCGCTTTGGCAATGGCCTGCCAGCTGCTCCTCGCTGCCGAGAAGCGTTGGCGAAGCCTCAACGCCCCGCACCTGGTCGCGCTGGTCAGAGCTGGCGTCAAGTTCCCAGACGGCCGCGCCGAGATGCTCCAGTCAGAGCCAGCACCTGAAGACCTGTTCGCACGCACTCCATCGGTCTTCGCCGCCAGCGAGGTTCCGATCCACAGCATTCGACAATATCTCGGCGATCGCCTATGCGGAGGATGACCAACTCGATTTCCGATTTCCGCTCGATGAGCTTGTGTATCCATACCGAGCGTCTTTCTGCGAGCGTAACTGCGTAGACTCGGTATGCGAATACCACGCGGCAGAGGATTACCACCTGCCTGCCGGAACCCCTGTACATGCCATGGCTGATGGCAGCATCGCCTTTTCGGGTCCGATGGGCGGTTATGGGTGGTTGATCGTGATCGACCACCCTCAGGCGAATCTCTACTCACTGTACGGTCATCTAAGTCCCAGCCGGTGGCGGCTAGAATCGGGGCCTGTCGAGAAGGGGGAACTGATTGCCTATCTGGGCGATCCAGATGAGAACGGCGAAAGAACACTTGAGACCCACCTCCACTTTGGGGTGCGCGCCGGTCAGCGTGCCGACTACCCTGGTATCGGCGAGTGGCGCTGGCAAGCGGGGTGGGTCAAGGCGTGTCCCGAGGACCTGGGCTGGCTGAAACCCTCCGAAATCATCACCGGCCAGGAGATCCCTGCCGGAGGCTTTCCTGCGCCAAGAGCGGGCCTCCTCGAGAAGTGGGGGGTTGAGCTTGCTCTTACGCTCGTCTACTTGGTCGGTGCGGGATGCGCGCTCGTCTTTGCGGTCAGAAGGAATCGCCCTATCCTCTTGGCGCTTTGCGCTGGTTCCATGATCGTAGCTGGGTGGATCTTGTTCAGCAAGGGAACGATAGTCAGTTATGCGCTCTTCTGCATGGCCGTTCTCTCGCTGGTGGTCGCGATCTCCCAGTACGTTCGTCATCTCAGAAGACTGCGAACGAGAGAGTGAGACGCGGAAAACTGTCGTACGCGGTGGCCTCCCTCCTACTCATGGCCCCGTTTCTGGCCGCGCGTTGCGCGCCCGAAACGGGAAGCTGCTCTTTGTTGATTCCCGTAGGCCGATCCACCGTTGCCGGAGGGAATACCTTCGAAGTGCTGATCGACTCCGAGCCGTACGACCCGCAAGTGACGTATGACAACTACGGTGGTTACTGGGTAGAAGTCCCGTATGCTCCCCAGGTGAACTCAGACGTGCTGCTGCAGATCACCATACAGGCTCAGGAACCAGGACTCTACCATGAGGAGAGCGCGGATCTGGAAAGCTGGCTGAGCCCATCCGAACTCATCGACTCAGGCAATCCAGCTCTGATTGCGCAGGCAGAGGAACTGGCTGCGGATGGCGATAGCGCTGTCGAGAAGGCTCGTAGCATCCAGCTCTTTGTGATGGGTCACCTGGACTTCACGATATACAGAGACCACTTCCGCTACAGCGCATCCCAAACCTACGAGATGGGGTACGGTACGTGCGTCAACCACGCCAGGCTTTTCGTCGCGCTGTGCCGGGCGGCCGGCGTGCCAGCGCGGACGGTGTGGGGCATCATATATACCGGCGGCGTGTACGACCACCATCACGAATGGGCAGAGTTCTTGGATGATGATGGCTACTGGCATCCGCTCGATTTCACTTTCACCACATCCTTCGATCTCTCAGACATCAGGTACCTGGACCTGATATACTCGTCCGAGGAGAATCCCCTGTACGAGCGAAGCAGAAGCGAGCAGTACGGCGAAGACAAGACCCAGATTATCGTCTATGACACTACCGATCAGCCGTACGACGGCAGACTGGGATTCAGGCTGGTAGAGGACAACTGGCCGCTCTCTATGGTTGTCGAGAACGTGTTCGTCCTGGAAGATGTACCCAGTATGATGCCGGGACAGGTCCCCTGACAGCTGCCGCTCGGGTCAGCGGGGCTGCACGTCAGGCGCACCAAGACGCTGCGGCGTTCTGGCACCTGCGCGAGTCTCGTTGCTTTGGCTGGTCCCGTGGTGCTGCAAGCTGCGCGTGATCGAGGCACGCTGCTGCGCCGGCCGTTGCGCGGCCCCGCGGAAAGGTGGTACCGTCCACTCCGCGCCAACGCCCAGCCGAGGCCGGAACTGGAGGGGGAGGGCCTCCGCCAAAGACGGCAAGCGTGGCGCCGGAGCGGCGCGGAGTCTGCAGCCGGCAAGTTGGCGGCCGCCCAACCCGCGGAAGCAGCGGGCTGCCCACGAGGCTGTGCATCGAAGGGGGTTTCCTTCCTGGATGTTGTGTGCTAGAGTAGGGACCGCACCCTGGCCAGCCTGCGGGGGATGCGCCATTCGTCGCGCGCCGACGGGGGTGGTGTCTCACATGATCATCCCGGGATTGGGGAAGCAGGAGATCAGGCGGATCTGGGATATCGACCCTAACGAGATCATAGACGGTGTCTACTGTCTGCAGGATGGGCAGCTGCTACCTAGGCCTGAGGGCGAAGGGGTATACAGATGAAGGCGAAACCCTATGAAGTTGTCGGCTATGTTGTCAACGGCCTGTCAATCCCTCTCCTGTTCTACCTGACGTCTGCTCTTGACCCCCCATCTGCCTTGTCCGTTCTGCGGTACTTCGGATTGGCGGCGCTGGCCGTCGGCGCGATTCTGGTTGTCCTTTCCGTCGCAGCGCTTGCCAGGAATCGTCAGGCGGGCCTTGCGCAGGACGGTGTGTTCGGCATAGTCCGCCATCCGATGTATCTGGGTGCTATGCTGCTCTTCTCTGCCTTCGTGTTCTTCTGCCCGCACTGGCTGGTGCTGGCGCTGTCCGCTGCCAACGTGGCAATCGTCTACTCGTTCATCTTGCAGGGCGATCGCCAGAATGTGGTGAAGTTCGGCGACGCGTACAGCGCATACATGCAGTCTGTGGCGCGAGTCAACCTACTGGCGGGGTTACTGAGACGGTTGACGCGCAGGCAACCACCGACATAGCCGCCGAACACGCGCACGCAAGTGACGGCCTATCGAGATCCGCACAGAATCAGGTTTCGTGTCTGGTGCCTGCGGTCTAGCGCCGCGGGTGTCGCCGGACCCGCTCGGAGCTGACCCGCCGATCGCCGGCGAGGGGCTACGCGCGGGCGGACGGATAGCGAGCTGCGTTTAGGCCGGACTGGCACTCTTCGACGATCGCGAGTCTCGCTGAACCGAGGGCAGTATGAAGGGCAGGCGGCATTGCGGAGCTCTCTCTCGCCGGGAGTTCCTGTGGACCAGCCTCGTGGCGAGCCTTGGCCTGATCGCGCGTTGCGGGCGACCTTCACCTTCCTCGACGGGCGACGAGGAGCAGTGTACCGCCGAGCTCGGCTGTGCTCCTGCCGGCGCTATCTACGCTGAGGCTTCCTACCCTGTCACGGAGCGGGTGGATGATCTGGTCAGCCGGATGAGTGTCCACGAGAAGATCTCGCAGATGGGAAGCGCGGCGCCGGCAATCGAACGTCTCGGTATCCCGCAGTACAACTGGTGGAACGAAGCCCTGCACGGTGTTGCGCGCGCCGGCATTGCCACTGTCTTTCCCCAGGCGATTGGGCTGGCCAGTACGTGGAACGCCGATCTGATCCGTCGTATGGCCGAGGCGATCTCTGACGAAGGTCGCGCCAAGCACCACGAGGCGGTCTGCAGCGGCCGGCGGGAGCCTTATACAGGGCTGACGTTCTGGAGCCCCAACATCAACATCTTCCGCGATCCTCGTTGGGGGCGCGGTCAGGAGACGTATGGCGAGGATCCCTACCTTACTTCGCGGCTGGCGGTCAGTTTCGTGCAGGGACTGCAGGGCGATGACCCACGGTACCTGAAGACGGTCGCTACGCCCAAGCACTTCGCCGTTCACAGCGGGCCCGAGGCCAGCCGCCACTCCTTCGACGCCGCAGTTACTCAGCGGGACCTGCAGATGACCTACCTCCCTGCTTTCAAGGCCTGCATAACGGAAGCGAAGGCGCATTCCGTCATGGGGGCCTACAACCGGGTGAATGGAGAAGCGTGCTGTGCTAGCCCAACCCTTCTGCAGGATACCCTGCGAGATGAATGGGGGTTCGAAGGTTACGTGGTATCTGATTGCGGAGCGATAAGCGACACCTACCAGAACCACCGAGTGGCAGACTCACCCGCCCATGCCGCTGCTATGGCGGTCAAGGCCGGCTGCGACCTGGAGTGCTGCGCCACCTACGGAATCCCCTGCGAATACACGCATATCGGAGAGGCTATCGAGCAGGGCCTCTTGGCGGAAGAGGACCTAGATCGGGCGGTCAAGCGGCTGTTCGCGGCCCGCTTTCGCCTGGGCATGTTCGACCCGCCCGACCAGGTGCCTTATGCGCAGATTCCGTTCGACGTTGTCGATTCTCCAGAGCATCGCGAGCTGGCGCTGGAAGTAGCTCGCCAATCACTCGTCTTGCTGAAGAACCAGGGCAACCTGCTGCCTGCAGACAGGAGCACCCTCGACTCCATCGCCGTGATCGGCCCCAACGCCGACGAGACGCAGGTGCTGAGCGGCAACTACTTCGGCACGCCGTCCGATCCGGTCTCGGTGTTATCAGGGATCCGTGACCTGGTCGCGCCAGACACCAAGGTGAGCTATGCTCGGGGCTGCGAGATAGTCGGCGGTTCTCAGGCCGGGTTCGACGCGGCTGTCGAGGCGGCGAGGGACTCCGAGTTGGCAGTGGTCGTAGTAGGGCTGTCGCAGCAGCTGGAGGGCGAGATAAGGCAGCAGGAGGGCAACCCGCCGGGCGTGCGTAGCGCGGGGGACCGGCTGACTCTGGATCTTCCCGGAATCCAGCAGCGGCTCTTGCAGGCCGTCTACGAGACCGGAACGCCCGTAGTCCTGGTTCTCATGAACGGCAGCGCAGTCTCGATCAACTGGGCCGCTGAACATATCCCTGCGATTCTGGAGGCCTGGTATCCGGGCCAGGCCGGCGGCACCGCGGTGGCCGAGGCTCTCTTCGGACTGACCAACCCGGGTGGCCGCCTGCCGGTCACCTTCTACCGTTCTGTTGATGACTTGCCCCCTTTCGACGACTACAGCATGGAGAACCGCACCTATCGCTACTTCACAGGTCGGCCGCTCTACCCGTTCGGCTACGGGCTGAGCTACACCACCTTCGCCTACCGCAACCTCCAAATCGTCCCCGAGGTGGCCTCTCTCGGCGAGTCCGTCTCGGTGCAGGTGGATGTCGAGAATGCCGGCCGGCGCCTGGGCGACGAGGTAGTGCAGCTCTACGTCAAGGATGTGGATGCTTCGTGGCCTGTGCCTCAACTGCAGTTGCAGGGCTTCGCCCGCATCCGTCTGGCTCCTGGCGAAAGACAGACTGTTCGGTTCAGCCTCGCCGCCGAGCAGATGTCACTTGTCGACGATAGCGGAGAGTGGCTGCAGGAGCCGGGTGTATTCAAGGTCTGGGTTGGAGGGCAACAGCCCGACCACGAGACCGGCCGGGTAATGGCAAACGTGCTGGAAGGGCAGTTCGTCGTCGAGTGAGGCCGGAAACCAGGAACGCGCATGCAGCTGACCGTCTGTCAAGCTCCGTATCAAGGCAGCTTTCGCTTCTGCTGGTTGTGTGCTAGAGTGGGGGGTGGCGCTGGGCCAGGTGAGCAACTGAAGCGCCGATCGTTGGTTGACTGTCAAGCACCCAATGCGGAGCACCAGCGAGGGAGAGTCTTCTATGCAGACATTGCTGTACGTCGTGCTGGCTGTTCTGATGGGGGCGCTGCTGTCGGTGTACTTGCCCATGAACAGCTCGGTCTCCAGGTACCTCAGGTCGCCCGTCGCTGCAAATGCTGTTCTCTACCTTGTTGCCTTGCTCACGACGATTCTGGCGCTTGTGCTGTCCGGCAGCCAGAGGACGGTCCAGCAGGTCAAGACGGTGCCGGCCTATCTGTTCCTCGCTGGCGTCATGAGCGCCTTCGTGGTCCTGGGCACAACCTTCCTGATCCCGAGGATTGGAGCAAGAAGGCTGTTCATGCTTCAAGTCACAGGCCAGGTGCTGATGGCGATGGTCCTGAGTCACTTCGGGGCCCTGGAGTCACCCAGAGATCCGGTGACAGTGCGCAAGCTCGTGGGGGCCGCTTTGCTGCTCCTCGGAGCCGTCGTCTCGGTGGCCTGACCCATCTGCAGTCTTCGCGGCCGCCCAGCCGGTGCGCTACCTGGTTGGATCACCGCGAGGTGGGGCAATCTGATGGCTCAGTTCAACGGTGTGTCTACCTTCGACGAAGCCCTCAGCTGGAAGGCTGAGGCAGTACGCTTGTGCGACGACGTCAAGGCCGCTATCGACGGGGCAGCCCGCAACAAGGACTCCCTGGATCACGAGCCTTGCGTCGCCGAGGACCCTTTCCCCGTCTACGCATCGCTGGCCCCGAGCCGCCGCGACAAGCCAGCGACCAAGGCCAGGGACGATCTGGACCAGCCGGTGTCGATATCCGGTGTGCTCGATGAATTCGTGACAGACATGATGGGGCTACTACCGTGCGACGCGGACGAGAAGAAGGCTATTCTCAGGCAGCTTCGACTGAAGAAATCAGAGATAGACGCAGCAAAGCGCGAGATCAACGTCCAGATTCGCACAATGCGGGCTGCGGCGCGTCGGGAGTCCCCCGGCGTCTTCTCCCGCTTGGTCGGAGCAGTTGCCCGCAGCAGGTATCCCGGAGCCGCGGGCCGTTGTGCACGATTGGACAAGGAAGCTGCACTGGCGCGGCATGAGGGGAGAGCAGGCCGGCTTGACCAGGCGCTGCTTGCGCTCGGCGCACTCATCAACCGTGTGGGGCGGTTCAGGTGGTCCTTTGCCGTTTCCGGTCCTTCGGTCACCGAACACGGACATGCACTTGACGGTCCATGAAGCTCTGTATCGAAGCAGCTTTCGCTCCTAGGGGACATGAGCGACAGCGGGGCAGCCCGTTGTATGCGCTGGCAGTCGAGCGGTAATCGGTGGATGACTGACGGTTGAGCCTCCATGCTCAGAATCATGCGACCGTTCTCAACATACAACTGGAACAGAATAGGTTGGCTTGTCGCTGTCGAAACCGGGGCAATAGTCATCATTGCCTCGTTCTTTCTGCCTGGTGGTGATGATCTGCACCGTTTCTACCTTCCCTTTGCCAGTGGCTGTCTGGACTGCGGGTTTGTGCCTTACTACGCTGAATGGATACTGTGGCCACTGGCGGTTCTTCCTCCGAGCCTCATCTGGCCAGTTTGGACAACCGCAAGTGTGGCTGGCTTCATCGGGCTATGCTGGTATGCCAAGGTCAATCCCGCAATCGTTATCCTGTCGTTTCCGGCGATGGCTCAGTTCTGGCTGGGACAGATTGATGTCATTGTCGCCCTGGGTTTGGTCATCGGACTGCTGGTGACCAACCCGCTTGTGCGCGGCATTGGCATACTGCTGGCGCTAATCAAACCCCAGTTGACGGGGTTGGCAGTACTGATACTGCTGATCCATCAACCGCGTCGGGAAGTGATCAAGGTCTTGGCCCTGCCGATTGTCGCGATGGTTATCAGTCTTCTGGTATATGGTTTCACCTGGCCGATTGACTGGTTGGCCAATTCGTTGGACAACCTGCCGGTACACGCATGGCGATTGGCCTCAAGCGATGCTTGGCCATATGGAATGGTGTCTGTCTTGACCCTATTCGCGTTCAGACCACTGCGGCCGCGATTCGAGGCTGCGATAGTCGTCTCCGCGCTCGCAGTTCCGTTCTTTGGTGTCTACTCGTACCTGATCTGCCTAGTGTTCCGTGCGCCATGGTGGACTTTGCCTTTGTCTTATGCCTGGCTTCTGATGTATCCTGTCTACGGCAATGCTTCAGTGCGTCTGGCCTGGATACTACCGTCGGCGCTGCTTGGACACTCACTGGTCAGAGAGATCAGGGAGAGGGCCGGGAGAGGTCGCGAATGAGGTCTTGGTTGTTCATTCCGAAGACCAGGTGCGCCCAGCGGCGGTCTGCACCCACTTGGCTGCCGTGCGGTTCATGAGGGCTTGCACACCCGCCGGCAGGTGAACTCAAGCGCTACCATGGTGGACAGTCCGATTGTGGTATGTGATACATCACACCTGATCTGGTCACGGGGCAGCGCCTCCGGGCGTTCCTCAGGCCGGATCTGAGTTCGGCGGTCCTACGACTCCGAGACTCAGCGGCATTCGCAGCTGTCATCGAGAACCTGGAGCTAGGTCTGGTGCATAGAGATACTCTGTGGGCCACGGAGGTGTCCGACGACTGGCCGCTCGCGAACCGGGCTTCGCTCCTTTCGCAGGCAGGTTGCGTCTACGGCGGATTGCTGCTGCACTCGGGCGGGTGTTGGTAGGGCCCGCCGGCAGCGGATGTGCCAGTCGTCGGGCCCCGTACCCCCATCTGTGGTCTGGAATGAAGGGATATCTTAAGCGATCCTTGGCTTGGTGGCATCTGCCGGCACCACCCTGGCCTCGCCGGATTGCCATCACAGGTCTATGCATAGCGGTAGCTATCGTGGGCGGCACCCTTGCAGCTCTAGCTCTGCGTCTGCTCTCAGCGTCAAAGACGGGCGCACTATTCAAGCCGCCGCTGATGTTGGCCCCAGAGATCGCAGCTCTTACAGGCCTGTTCATTGCTGGCCTCGCAAGTGGCGTCGATCCGGTGGGATGGCGGGGATTCTTGGTGAGAGTGTCCATAGCCGTTGCTTGTGCGCTGGTCAGTGGCCTATGGACGAAGCTGCTGGTCGACTGCCTCATAGGCGAGTCCCAGTCCGTTGTCGGACTGGTCGACAGAGTGACCAGAAGCACGGTCGACTCCGTCGATTTCGCGCTCTCGGCGAGCCGGGCGGCCTGCCTCAGCATGGCGCTGATAGCTGCGCTGGCATTGGGGAGGGCGAGAGACTCGCATTCACCTGTCTGCGATCTTGGGAGAGCATCGGACAACACGGATGCTAGTCCGGGTCAAAGGAGAAGTCCACAATGAGACTGCCGTGCTGGACGCCGGAACACGCAGTTCAGTGAGATGGATACACAAGGCTGCTGGCGGCTGTCACAGGAAACCACTCGCACGCTACAGGCGCTCTTGGGTGGGATGATGTCATCTGGAGTCTGTCTTTCGGCATGCTGTGTCGAAGTCGCCACCCAACCCGCGCGTGCGGCCGGCGGCTTGCCAGGCAGCCTATCGTAGTAGGTTTCGTTTCTGGGGCCTGTGTGCTAGACTGGTGTGGTCCGCTGGGCCCGCCCGCAGGTCATGCGCCGGCCGCTGTGCGGCTAGAACGACGGGATGATCGCGTAGGGAACACCTACCTACGTGTTCAAGGACTGGGACGGCAGATATGCAGCCTTTGGGTCAAACCTCGTGATGTCGGTACTGTTCGTCGCCATGCTGGTGCGACGGGGCGACGTGAGCGGACAGTCGGTGCACGTAGCGTTCTTCAAGATGCTTGGGACGGCATGCGCCTCTCTCATGTTCCATGCGTACTTGCCTTCATCAAGGTTTCTCGACGCGCTATGTATCGCCATCTTTGCACTCGACACGCTCTACCTGACGATTCTGTACTCGAGGCACAGACGGCCAGGCATTGATCCGTGGCGGAGACCCTGGGGCCACGATCCCTCGCGGCCAGATGCCTGCGCGGCGGCGGGCGTCGCGCAATCCTCGAATCTAGCTCCAGGCCAATCAGGACTCGTACCAAGGCCGGTTTCCTTTGCGATGGTTGCGGCTGGAACAGAGTGGGGTTTCGCCGGACCCCGGGGGAGCTAGTACGGCAATCGTGGGGCATCGCCCACGGCTGTAGTGGGCCTAATGTTGTCTCAGGAGTCGTCTTCAGTGAATGAGTACAGACGTCGAATCTACCACGGCCTATCTGAGATCCTTGGCGATCTGAAAGCCATTCTGGCCCAGCGTGGCCGGATGAAATCCTTGATGCGTGGCGAGTTGATCGGCGGCGCGTTCCGCGAGCGGTTGATGCTCGCAGTCACGGCAGTCAATGGCTGCCGATACTGCTCCTACGCCCATGCCAAGAATGCGCTTGTCGAGGGGATCTCGAATGAAGAAGTAGAGGCCTTGCAGGAGGGGGAGCTGGCGAACAGCCCGGGAGACGAATTGCCTGCATTGCTCTATGCACAGCATTGGGCAGAAACAGGAGGCCGGCCGGCGCCCGCGGCTCGTAGACGGATTGTAGAACGGTACGGGGTAGACACAGCTGAAGCGATAGAACTGGCCTTGCGGACGATTCAGATGGGGAACCTGATGGGGAACACAATGGACTACGTGTTGCATCGAGTGTCATTCGGTCGATGGGCGGCATAGAGGCGTGCTGCGCCTGGGGTCTCGCTACAGGTGAGGCAGCGTGCCCTATCGCCGGACGACCTATCATTCCGACGAGTCGGCGCGCGGCTGGCTAGGCAATGCGCAGCGCGCGTGATCTAGGCACTTGGGCCAGGCATCAAGCGATCTATCATCTCTAGCGTTTGAGGCGATCCGATGAAGACGGCACTGTACTTCACCCCCATGCTCGCTGGAACGGTGTTCTGGCTGGTTAGAGCAAGGATCCTCGGCAAACAGCGGCAGGTATATCTTCTGAAGCCCGCCTCTACTCTGATGGTGATCATAGTGGCGGCACTGGGGCTTGTTCAGCCTCAGCGAAACGTGGTCTATGCCGGGGGTGTGCTGTTGGGCCTGGCGTTCTCGTTTGCAGGAGATGTGGCGCTGATGTTCGAGCAGAACCGCAGGGCCTTTGCAGTTGGGTTGGGATTCTTCCTCCTAGCGCACATCGTCTACGCGGCGGTGTTTGGCGTGCTCGGGCGCGTTTCCTGCTGGGACGTTCTTTCTGCGATAGTCCTGCTGTTAGCTGGCGTGGCAGTCTATCTGCTGCTAAGAGCGAATCTGGGAGGGTTGCGAGTACCAGTGATCGCGTACACTCTCTGCATCTCGGTGATGGTGAATCGCGCGCTATCGACGCTCTTCAGTCCGGAATTCGGCGGAGGACAGGCCGGAATGGTTGCTGTGGGCGCAGTGCTGTTCTACATATCGGACGTTATTCTCGCGGCGTCCCGCTTCTGGAAGCCCTGGAGGTATCATCCCATCAGTTTGGCGTTCTACTACAGTGGGCAGTTGCTCATCGCGTTGGCTGGCAGCTATTTTGGGTAGTGGAACGAGGACACGGAATCGCAGGCAAGCCGTCACCCAAGCAGCACATCAAGCCAACCCTCAATTCTCGTCCGTAGCGGAGCAACTTGCGGCCCTGGCGGGTGCTGGTAGAGTATCGTGGGAGCGGGAGGCGAGCTGCCAGTTGATGCGCCGATCGTCAGCGGCACGAGGAGATGGTTGGTTCGGGAGATACCTATGAGCGCGCCAAGACTAAGCAACGGGGCTATCGTGTTCGTAGCACCGGATGTACGGAAGACCGCTGCCTACTACCAGGACGTGATGGGTTTCCGAGTGGTCGAGCACTATGACAAAGCGGAGCGATTCGCCGCCCTGTACCGCGATGCCGTAGAGATAGTTGTCGTTCAGGCGAAGCACGGAAAGGTGGTCTCCAACAGGGTGCGGTATGGTGCCGGCTATGACGCCTACCTAGATCCTGAGGACGTCAAAGGTGTGGACCTGCTCTACGCGGACCTACGCGAAAAGGGGGCCACCATCGCAAGCCCTCCCGCGGCGACGGCGTACGGAAGCTATGAATTCGTGGTAGAGGACATAGATGGGCGACTGATCGGGATCGGCAGGATCAAAGACAGCGAGGAGTTCTTCAGGGGAGGGGGCCCTTAGACAAGAGGTGCCAGGCAATCCCGGGCTCTCGGAGGGGACGAGACCCCCGACCCGCGCATGCATCCAGCGGCTTGTCTAGCCCTGCACCAAAGCCGGCTGCGGCTCTGCCAGTTGTGTGCTAGAGTGGGGGGGGGGGGCGCTGAGCGCGCAGGCTGCGTTTGCGCTGGACCAGTTGCGATGCCCGTTCACCGATGCGGGGTACATAGGCCGACACGTGACATAAGGACATGTACGGAATGCTGCAGGACCGACTGGCAAGATGTGAAAACTGCCCGCGCAAATGCGGGGTAAACCGGCTTGAGGGTAAGGTCGGGTACTGCAGGATTGCCGGCGGTATTGAGATCGCCTATGTCGGACTGCATTATGGAGAAGAACCTCCCATCTCAGGAACACGAGGCTCGGGGGCTGTGTTCTTCGCCGGATGCAATCTTCGCTGTCTGTTCTGCCAGAACTACCAGATCAGCCAGGAGTTCGAGAAGGCCCACACGCGGACGCTCACTACGGACGAGCTTGCGTGCGAGATGCTGCGCCTTCAGCACGAAGGGGCCCACAACATCAACTTCGTATCGCCTTCCCACATGGTCATCCAGATGGCCGAAGCCATCAGGCTCGCAAAGCGAAGTGGGCTTGCTGTACCTATCGTCTACAACTCCGGCGGCTATGATTCGGTTGATGCGCTCCGCCAGATCCGGGGTCTGGTGGACATATACCTGCCGGACATCAAGTACCTCGACAACGAACTTGGCAGGCGGCTATCCGACGTAGACGATTATGCCGATATCGTCCCCGGGGTTCTCCAAGAGATGCTGGCTCAGGTCGGACACCTGACGGCCGATGACGAAGGCATTGCGGTACAGGGTTTGCTGGTCCGGCATCTGGTACTGCCTGGCTACCTCGACAACACCCGAAGATGTCTCCGCTTTCTGGCAGAGCTATCTCCCGACACTGCGGTCAGTATCATGTCGCAGTACTCGCCTCAATACAGGGCGCGCCACTATCCCGGGCTAGACCGGACTGTGACAGAATACGAATACGATCAGGTGACAGACTACGCGCTTGATCTTGGCCTCGAGAATGCCTTTGTTCAGGAAGTCACGAGTCAGGAGCGCTGGCTGCCTGACTTCGCCCGGGAGTGTCCTTTCGGCCCGCCTGTGTCGATTCCTGGCTCCTCATCGTCTGAAGTGACCGGCAGCGAATGACGACCACGCGCGGCCCGCGCGCCGAGGTGAACCTGTGTCAAGTTTCGTCGCGGAGTACGTGCGCTTCTGTGGGTTGTACGGCAAGTGGCGCCGTCCGCTGGACCCGCCAGCCGGCGTTGGGCCGATCGGTCCGCGAAGGCAAGACCCACATTGAGGAGGTGGACCGTATGAGACCAACTGTCCAGACTGCGCATCTGAGTCTCACCGCAAGAAAAGTAGTCGACGAGATCCTGGGACAGCTGGAGCATCGCGAGGATGCGCTGCGCGGTCTCGAGGGCACAATCATCGATAGCACACTGGCATATCGACGGGGGCGGTTTGTGGTCGAGAAGACCAGCGAGGAACCATGGTCGCCGGCGGAGGAGGCACGGGCGGGCTTGAGCGCCATCTACGAAGAGCTCAACAGCTCGAGGCTAGTCCTCGAAGAGCTGGCTTGCGACGACCCGAACGAGATTCGGATCCGAGCAACACCTGCGGTCGTGGGCGAGTTCGATTTCGCGAGCTTTCCAGCGGAGGACAATCTTGCGTTCACGATGACGATGAGCACAGTCCCGGCACGACTGCTCAGGGTTGAGATGGAGTTGGTGAACCTGCCCTGGTGGCTAAGATGGCTGCTCAAGCTGGAGGAAACCAGTATCGAATTCGACTACATCCGAGGGGTTCCGGTGCCGAGGACCAGCTCCATACGCATTCTGAGCCGGGGCATAGGATCGCTACGCCTGGCCATGGGCAGCGAGATCGAGGTTCGATATCGCTATGCATAGGGGGCAGACCGGTCCGGGCAGAAGCAGCCCGTCGCGCGACGGCGAGTTGAATGAGATGAGGATTCCCTACGTCTCGAAGCGGCGTGGGCCTAGAAAGCGGCCGTCAGGGTGCGTTGCCGCAGCCCTGCTCCTGGCCCTGGTGGCCTGTGGCCGGGAGGGCGGCTCCACCTCTCAGCCCTCTGTGTTCACACCGTTTCCCACCGCGGGCAGCGCGGCAGTAGGCCGTTCGCAGATCGTCCGGGATCTGGATCAGAGCTGGGCATATACCGGGTCTGCCTCCGAATGCAGAGACGGCTACGTGTCGGCGCGGCGCAATCAGCAGGGGCTGCAAGAGACGATCCCGAGCGATGCCGGAAGTGCCGATGCGCCGCTGATTCTGATTCTCTCGGTGCACACCTGCGACGACAAGATCGTCTCCGATACGGACGGCTTCCTGCGCGGCAGCGCAAACCTGCTTCGGTTGGCAGACCTGCTGGAGGACTACGGCGGCCGGCTGTCAATGCAGGTCACCCGGCGATGGCAGGAGTTGGAGGACTTGTACCAGACCGGCACACTCCGGCGACTGCACGAACAGGGGAGTGAGATTGCCCTGCACATCCATGAAGAGTACCTGATACCGGCCTTCCTCGGTGAGCCCTATACCGGACAGTCAGGCATCGAGGAGCGGGTGCTGGCGCTGCCCGACGAGACCCTGGTCGCTGCGATGCGGACGCTGAAACAGGATGTGGAGCGTCTCTCGGGAGCGGAGGTGACCGTATACACCGGCGCGCCGTTCATGCGCGACGCGCTTGGCGTCGCTGCCCAGGCCGGCCTGGAGGTGACGTCCGGATACAAGAATCCGGAGACCCACCTTTCAGACCCGCGCATCACAGTGCTTAACCCCTGGCGGCCCGCGGGCGGAACGAGTGTCGATCTCCTCGCCGAGCATGATCCGCATGGGTCAATCATCTTCGTGCCTGCGGGATTCGGGCCCGCACACTGCAGGGACGTGGGGGGCATTCCGACCCCATTTGCCCCGGGCGGCTTCGACTACGCCACCTACCTGCTGCGCCAGTCTCTGCGCTTTGTCGATGCACAGCGGGTGAACGCCTTCACGCTCGTCTTCCATCCATGGGATTTCGAGGACGAGAGTGATTTCCGCCTGTGGCGGACGTGGCTGGATGAAGTCATTCAGCCGCTTCTCGATTCCGGTCGCGTCCGCTGGGGCACGTTTGCCGAAGCAGCAGAAGCCTACACCGGGTGGGAGACCCAGTACCTTGGGGACTAGTCGGCACCTGCCGGCTTGGTAGGCAAAGCACGGACGCCGGTCAAACACTGGCCGGGCGGATCCGGTTCCCGCTCAGCGGGACAGAACAAGACTTGGCGGCCGGAGACTTCTGGCTGGTCCGTCAGGCCGAGCACTTGTGCTAGGAGGATTACACGCAGGAAGTCGCGACTCTGCTCCTGGTTCATAGGCCGAGCTTTGAACTAGGTCGGAGGTGTTCGCGTAGTGGGTGGATCCGTCCGCAGATGGTGCACCAATCAAGGCCCCCTGTCGGCGCGTACAGGAGGATGAACAAGCCGGCCAGGCAGGGATTCACCCCACTGTGCTGACGGGCGCGACGGCCCTGCAAGCACCGCCCGCGGCGCGGGCAAAGCCCAGCCTGTTGGACCGCTCACAACCCAGGAGGATGGGGATGACCAGTGGAAAGACGAGATTCGCTGTTCTTGCGATGGTCACGATATCGTCTCTAAGCGCATGCCGCGCGGAGCAAGCCACGCCCACTTCCGACGTCCTGGCGGACTGCTTCATCTCCTTCGAGATCGCTGCCTGGGAGGACGCGGACGGGAACGGTCTTCGGGATCCGGCCGAGGCGCCGCTCGAGGGCGCCGAGTTTGCTCTGCAGGGGGCATACGCGCAGATATGGGGGGAACCTTGCCTCAGCGACGCCGATGGCGAGCTGATTATCAGGATCTGGTATCCCGGCGGCTGTACGGAACGGGACTACACGATAACTGCCGTGCCGCCGGACTCGTACGAGTTCACGACTCCCAGCTCGCTCGCCGTTTCACTCGGGCCCGGCGATTTCACGTGGCAGGCGCAGTTCGGCTTCCGTCCTCCGTCCAACTAGGGCTGGCCCTGCGGAGCGCCAGCCGCCGGAACACAGGTTGCCATGGCGTACGCTCCGGCACCGGGAAGAGGAGACGGAGGGATGAGGCAGAGAATCAAGGAGGCTTCCGCCTGTGTGGTCAATGGCCTTTCGATTGCATTGCTCTTCTATCTGGTGTCTGTCCTTCAGGTCCCACCTTACTTGCAGCTTCTCAGCTGTCTCGGGTTGCTGCTCCTGGGTGTTGGCGCCCGCTTAGTCTTGCTCTCGATCGCAGCTCTGGCAAGCAATCAGGTGGAGGTCTCATCGTAGACGGCGTATTCGGCATCGTCCGCCATCCCATGTACTTGGGTGCCGTGGTGCTCTTCTGCTCGTTCCTCTTGTTCTGTCCTCATTGGCTTGTCTTTCTCGTCGCTTTCCTCAACGTCGTGTATCGTCTATTGGCACACACCTGAGGGTGAACGACAAAACGTCGCCAAGTTCGGCGGCGCGTATGCGTCCTACATGCTTTCCGTGCCAAGAGTCAAGCTTCTCACAGGCTTCTGAGGCGTCTGCCGTGCGGGGAGTGAATGGCCGAGAGGCGGGCTAGCGGGTGATAGGGTCACAGTCTGTCAGCGCTGCCGACGATTCGGGTTGCATTTCTGGACGATTGCTGCTAGAGTAGGGGTGACACGGAAGGCAGGCTTGCAGATCGTGCGCCAGTTGTTGGGCGGCTTTGCAGCAGGACACTGGTGCTATGATGGCCGAACTCGAAATAACACCTGCACTCACAGACGTCCGCTTCCTGACAATGCCAGCACAGGGTGTCAGCCAGGAGGTCGGGCGGCGCTGCCGCGAATGTGCAGGTCGTCGCCGCAAAGGGTCCCGCCGGGACTTCCGAGGTGGTGCTCTTTGCTTCGCAACGGCTGACGAGCTGCTCGCCCTTGCAGCCAACTCAGGCCGACTGCGCCCCGAATCCCCTGGAGCCGGCGACGCTGTAGTGCAGCCCGCCGAGCCTATCCCGTCTCCGCTGTTTCGTCTCAAGCAATCCGGAGAAGGGCCGGCCACCTTCGCGCCAGGGCTGGCCGCTGGCAACGAGACGGCGCCTGGGGTATAGCTGCTTATGGAGAACGCACTGAGGGACATCAATGCTGTATCGGGCGTGACCGGCTGCTTCGTCTGCAGCGCCGCAGGCCAGGTGCTGGCCTCCACGCTGCCCACGGTATTCGATAGCAGCATACTTGCCGCAGTGGGTCGGGTGCTGAGCCGTACCATGGCGGGGCTAGCGACGGCCCGCAGGCGCAAGGTCACCGAGATCGACCTGGTCTATGATCAGAACCGTCTTATCACACAGCACCTTACAGAGGGTTGCCTGTTGTGCATCGTCTGCGTGCGCAACATCAACATGCCCCTTCTAGACCTAGCGGCGCAGGGAGCGGCCAAGGAGTTGGCGCCTGGACTCAAAGCGGAGGCTGAAGAGACGCCGATGCCCCGCGTCGAGGCGACGGCGTCGACCGCCCAGCCACTGGGCGCGGCGTTTCTGGGCCAGGTGGAGCGCGAGTTGGCCAGAGCGATCGGCCCGCTGGCCGCTATCGTGGTCGACGAAGCGATCGACGTAATGGGCGAGAGCAGGGCGTCCTTCCCCAGGCATAAGGCTACTGTCTTGGTCGAGAAAGTCGGTACCGAAATCGCGGACGAGGAGAAGAGACGCCGGTTCACAGAAGCCGCACTGCAGGCTCTCAGAGAGTAGGGGAGACGTTGTTCCCTGGCGATCGACATCGAGGTGTTGTGCGCCTGGTGCCAGCAGGACCTTAATGCTATTCGGCGCCCCGAGAGCAGGCCGCGATCCAGCATCAGTCAGCTGCTGGGAGGGCTGTGGTGACCGACGTCGCAGTGAAGCCATCGCCTGTACCCGACGTCCTAGTGGCGCGCCGCTGGCGGGATTGTGTCATTCCCAGATTCTGCTATCATCGGTCCGGCGCATAGACATCGCCCGATCGGTTGTCGAACATGAGAAGAACCTGGCCATTCACATTCTATTTCCTGCTTTTCGCGGGCATGGCCTCTTTAGCTCCTTTCGTGGTGCTTTACTATCAGGACTTGGGATTCACAGGCACCCAGATCGGGCTGCTCATGGGGATAACGCCGCTGATAACCTTCTTCAGTGCGCCGCTGTGGGCGGGGGTCGCCGATGCGACGGGCCGTCACAGGCGTCTTATGAGTATCGCCATGCTCGGCGGTGTGACGGTTCTGTGTCTCTTCCCGCTGCTCGCTGGCTTCGTTCCGGTTCTACTGGCTGCTATCGCGCTCCACATCTTCCTGGCGCCGGTCACTCCCTTTGCCGACAGCGCTACCATGTCCATGCTGGCCGGACAGAAAGAGATGTACGGCCGGGTTCGCCTTGGGGGCACGATCGGCTATGGGCTCGCCGGACTGCCCGCCGGCTTGCTCGTCCAGAGCCATGGCCTGCGCTATGCGTTCTGGGCCTGCGCCACCCTCTTGCTCCTGGGGTTCGTCGTCAGCCAGAGGCTGGCCTACGGTGTGTCCGAGACCCGTGACTCGTTCAGCTGGAGCCGTATTCGTACCCTGGTCGCGAGCCCTCGCTGGCTCGTGTTCCTGGTGGTCGCCCTCACGGCCGGCGCATCGCTTGCTGCGGTCAGCAACTACCTCTTCCCATACATGAAGCAGTTGGGCGCTGACGAATCAACGATGGGCCTGGCCCTCATGGCGGGCACGCTTTCGGAGATCCCGGTGCTGTTCTTCGGGAATCGGTTGATCAGACGCCTGCGGCCGTACGGCCTGCTAATGCTCTCGCTGGTCATCATCGGCCTGCGAACGCTGCTCTTGGTGGCATCCCGAACTCCAGGCCAGGTGCTGGCCGTTCAGCTTCTCAACGGCCTGGCGTTCCCTGCCTTCTGGGTGGCAGGGGTGTCCTATGCAGACGCGGACGCACCGCCGGGGATGACCACCACCGCTCAGGGCCTATTCGGCGCTGTCGTCGCGGGTATCGGGACAGCTCTGGGTGGGCTTGTCGGCGGGCCGCTGCTGGAGAGCTCCGGAGGTCAAGGGCTCTTCTCCGTCTTTGGAGTTGCCGTGCTGGCCGCCGCGGCCATTGCTATGTTGATTCAGGCGCGCCTGGGCGCAGAGCCGCGGACGTCTCCCGGTGTCGCGGATGGTTGAGGAGCAGCGGATATCGCCGTCCTCTCTGCCCGACCCGCCGCGCCGGGCCAGCGATGCTCGCCGGCAAGTGGCACCCAGCTCTGCTCTTGAGGCCTCAGAGTGTACCGTAAAAGACCGCCTGCCGGACAATCGTGTGCGCCTGGTGGCCGCCGGAGGTGACGGATCAGACATGAATCAAGACTGCGCCCCGTATCCAAGGAAGACGTTGTACCTGGTGTTGACAGTGCCGATGATCGCCATCTATGTTTGCATTGCTGTGTTCCTGTGGCAAATCGGCATTGTCCCTTTCGGCCTCTACTGCGCCTGCTTCCCCACCGTGGCCATAGCCCAGGCCTACATCTGCGCCCAATGGGAGTGTCCCTACATCGGCAGGTTTGCACCGTGTGCAGGTGGCTTCTGCCTCCCCTCCAGTCGTATTGCCCTCCTGTTCAGAAGCGCCAGGAGATCACGAAGCCGCTACAACATAGCCGCTACCTTCGGGTTTGCGGGCCTGTTCGGGATAGCCGCTCTGCCCGTGTGTTTCCTGTATCAGGCGGGCGCCGTCTATCTGCTGGCCTATCTTGCGGTCGTCTTCGCCTATGCAGCCAGCTATCTGGGCCTCATATGCCCTGTATGCGGAACCAGACACATATGCCCGGGGGGCAGAGCATCGGCAAGACTGCGAGCCTTGCGCAAAGGGACTGCCGACCGCGATTCGTGCTAGCAGAATCCGCTGCGCGAGGAGCTGGACGGCCTGCGTCCGCAATCATGCTGGATCAGGCTGCTCGGGTGTTGGCTTGCTGTTGCACCGGCTGGAGCCCACTCTGCCCGGTCGCAGCCGATTTGCCGAGAACGCAGGGGGACGTAACACCCGCAGCGCGCGGCAACAGGAGGAAGAGGTCTTGAGCACAGAGCTCGTCTTCAAAGCGGCCTTCTTTGCCTTGTTCATCGCCTTGTTGGTCGTACGCGGCTTCTTCGGCTGGAGGGCAAAGCAGGCCGGCCACTGCAGCTGGTTCGCGGAAGAGGAAGCTGTCGAGCGGGAAGGCTGGTGGAGCATTCTTCTGCGCCTTGTCACCTTCCTGGGCCTGCTCGTATTGGTGGTTGTGTACGCGGTCGGCCCCGCAAAGCCGGGATGGCTGACCATTCCCCTCCCCGAATGGCTGCGCTGGGTCGGGGTGGGGCTGGCCAGCGTGAGCCTCCCGCTGCTCATCTGGGTACACTCCACGCTTCAAGGGTACTGGTCCACCACTCTGCAGTTGCGGGAGAGTCACATCTTGATCACCGGGGGACCCTATCGCTGGGTGAGACATCCGATGTATGCCGCGCTGTTGCTCCTGTTCACAGGCCTATCGCTGGCATCCGCCGTCTGGCCATTCCTGCTCATGGCCGTCCTCATGATACCGTTCTTCGGCCGCATCGCTATGAAGGAAGAGGCGATGATGATCGAGCGCTTCGGTGACGAGTATCGCAGCTACATGCAACGCAGCGGCCGCTTCCTGCCGCGACTGAGAACGCGATAGGCATAACGAGAGTGCTTGCGTCCGGGACTCCGCCTCCGCCGAGCTGGGTGTGGAGCCGTGGGCAGGTCGGCCTTCCATCGCCGGCTCTGCGTTCTCGTCGCTGACACGTTCGGCATGCAGCATCGTTCCAGAGGAGCTGCCTACCTCGCAAGTCATACGCGGCCCGCTTCACGGGCTTCTGCGGCGCCGTGAAGCGCGGCCTATCCGAGCCCGCCCGCGCCGCTCTGCAGCGATGGCCTGACGGCCCGGCAAGAACGAAGCTGCTCGGCACCCGATCCCCCACTCGATCCCGGTAGACGGCGGCACGTATTCTGAGCCTGCCGACCGCGGGTGTACAGATGCCACGCTGTCGGGCGCCCGTTCTGCAGCGCAACCCTCAGTTGTCTTCGTGCCGGAGTGGAGGTACACTCTACCGAGCGGCGCGGCCGTGCCATCAGATCAACCCCGGATCAGGAAAGGGAAGACGATGCGACTGCTGGATGACAGATGGGCGCTCGTGACCGGCTCCACTCGTGGCATCGGTCAGCAGATCGCGCTCGGCCTGGCCCAGCGCAAGTGCAACGTCATTGTGCACGGGCGGGCTGTGGCGAATACTAGAGAGACAATGGAGCTTCTGGAGCAATACCGGGTTGGTAGTCGTGCCGTGGCAGGCGAACTGGAGAGCCCCGAGGAAGCACAGTCGATCATCGAGCAAGTGAGGGCGGGCCCTGGTGTGGTAGACATCCTATACAACAACGCCGCCATACAGAACGAGTGGAGATCGATCTGGGACATCAGCCGGCAGGAGTGGCTGCGCACCTTCCAGATCAACCTCTTTGCTATCGTGGCGCTGTGCAGTGCCTTTGCGCCAGAGATGAAGCGCCGCGGTTTCGGACGCATCGTCAATCTGACCTCTGGCATCAAGGACGTGCCGGAGCTGGCCCCCTACAGCGTCTCGAAAGCTGCGGTGGACAAGTACACCAGTGACCTGGCGGCCGAGCTGCGCGACACGAACGTACTGGTCAACCGTCTCGACCCCGGCTGGCTTAGGACCGACCTGGGTGGGCCTGATGGTGAGCAGGATGTGGAGACGGTGCTCCCTGGGGCGCTGGTGCCTGCACTCTTGGAGGACCACGGGCCTAGTGGGCGGCTCTATGCGGCGCAGGACTACACGTATCTAGAGCGCTGACACGGAGGGACTACAGGCACTGGCTGCGATTGTGGTATAATACGTCCAGTCTCACCCTGGACCACCGGATGAACCCCCGGCGGCCGTCCCGATCGGCCGCCGAGGCTTGTTGAGCGGCCCACATGAGCAGCAAACGCGGCCCGAGGCGAGCACGCAAGGCAAGAGCCACTGCTGACGCCTGGAAGGCGTCCGTCGATGCCCCTCTGCAGGCTTTGCTGGAGCGGCCCGACACCCCTGCGCTCCTAGCCCAGACCTTGGTGGCGATCCCCTGGCAGGCGCGCAGCGTGACGCCGCTCCGCCGGGTTGTCGCTTCGCCCGGCTTCGCTCCCCAGGCTCTCGCGGCGCTTCTGGTGCTCGGGGGCAGCGTCGCCTCCGATAAGGCAGGCGCCGGCACTGCGGTGCCTCTCGAGGACATCCTCGCGGCCGACTCTGAAATCGCGCCCTCCGAAATCAGGCTCGCGCTGGCTGGACAGCCATGGGGCAGCGCCTGGGTGGCGCGAACGCCCGCCGATTCCCCGATCGTGGCCGCCTTCGCCGTCGTGCAGATAGGGAATCGGGCGGTTGAGCAGGCCAGGATTGCCCTGACTGGCGTCTGGCCGCAACCAGTTCGCCTGGCGGAGTCGGCTGCTCAGCTTGCTGGCCGGGCCCTGACTGAAGAGACGATAGCGGCTGCTGCGGCCGCTGTCGCCGAGGAGTGCTCGCCTCCGAGTGACTTCCTGGGTAGCGAGGAATACAGGCGGGCGATGGCCGCCGTTACCACGTCACGGGCACTCGCAGCGTGCGCCGAGCGGGCGGTGCACGCTCCGGAGGCGGCATCGTGAGCGATCGGACGATCACCATCACGCTGACAATCAACGGCGAAGAGCGGTCGCTGCAGATCGCACGTAGCGAATCGCTGCTCGACGTCCTGCGACGCGCCGGGTACGTGGGCGTCAAGGAGGGTTGCCGAAGCGGCGACTGTGGGGCGTGCACAGTGCTTCTGGATGGATCACCGGTCCATTCGTGCCAGGTGCGGGCTCGCCTTGCGGATGGAAAGGCCGTGACCACGATTGAAGGCCTGGCCGCCTCGGGCGATCTCCACCCGATCCAGCAGGCATTCATAGACGTCGGCGCCATCCAGTGCGGCTACTGCACTCCAGCCCAGGTGCTGGTGGCCAAGGCCCTGTTGGAGAGAAGGCCGGACCCGTCTGAAGCCGAGATCAGACAAGCTATGGCGGGGGTTCTCTGCCGCTGCACGGGCTACGTCAAGATCGTCCAGGCGGTGCAGCGCGCAGCCTCCCTGCTTCGCGGTGAGAGCCCAGCGCCGTTCGCTCCGGCCCGGGCCACGCTCTCGCCTGGCGATTCGGCGGGGGAGGTGGCAGCAGCATTCCGCGAGTCCCGCGCAAGCGGAGCGTCCACGCGGCCCCTTGTTATCACCCCTCCGCAGATGGAGCGCCTGTCGGTTGTCGGAGCTCCGGAGACGAAGGTGGACGCCGTGAAACTGGCCATGGGCCGCCCTGCCTTCACCGACGACATCGAGATGGACGGGCAGCTCTACGGCGCGCTGCTTACGAGCCCTCACGCCCACGCCCGCATCAACCGCATCGACGCCAGCGCCGCCCGCGCTCTACCTGGAGTGCACGCCGTTCTCACCCACGAGGACCTCCCGAGGATAAAGTACTCGACCGGCGGCCAGAGCTATCCCCAGCCTCCGCCGCTTGACCAGGTAGTGCTGGACAGCAAGATGCGCCACGTCGGCGACCGGGTGGCAGTGGTTGCAGCCGAGACCCCTCTGATCGCCCAGCGGGCTCTGCGGCTGATCGAGGTGGAGTACGAGGTGCTCCCCGCGGTGGTTGACGCCGAAGCCGCGATGGCGCCCGATGCGCCGGTGATCCACGACGAGGCGGATACAGAAGGGATCTACGATGCCGCGCGCAATACTGTGCATCACATCGAGGCGCAGACCGGCGAGATGGACGAGGGATGGGCCAAGGTCGACCACGTCTTCGAGGGCGAGTACCGCACGGCCCAGCAGCAGCATGCCCATATCGAGCCTCACGTCTGCGTCACCCACTGGGATGAGGATGGACGGCTGGTGGTGCGCACGAGCACCCAGGTGCCCTTCCACATCCGCCGCATTCTCGCGGGTCTGATCGGGCTTCCCGCCAAACGGATCCGGGTGATCAAGCCGCGGATTGGCGGGGGGTTTGGGAATAAGCAGGAACTCGTGCTTGAGGACCTCTGCTCATTGCTGACGATGGAGACGGGCCGCCCCGTGCGCATGATGTACAGTCGCCGCCAGGAGTTCACCAGCTCCCGCAGCCGCCACCCCCAGGTAATGCGCTACAAGGTTGGCGTCACGGACGAGATGGACGTGGTAGCGACGGAGCTGAATCTGATTGGCGACACCGGGGCCTACGGCACGCATGGGCTTACTGTCCAGATGGTAGGCGGCCAGAAGGGATTGACGCTCTACAACGCACCCTATTCCAAGTTCGTCTGCGACGTTGTCTACACGAACCGGCCGCCGGCTGGAGCCTTCCGGGGATACGGAGCCACGCAGTGCTTCTTCGGTATCGAGACGCTCATGTCGGAGATCGCAGAGAGCATGGGGTGGGACGTCGTCGAGTTCAAGCGGAAGAACTGGATCAAGGTTGGGGAGACCCTACTGCTCTCCAGGGCGCTGGGGGAGGGGCGGGAAGGCCTCGAGCAGACGATCCAGTCGAGTGGCCTCGAGCAGTGCGTCGACGTCGGCCTCGAGGTCGTCGACTGGTATTCGAAGCGGGGCAGGCTCAATAGCGGCGCGTGCGGCCCAATCCGGCGTGGCATCGGCATGTCGGTCGTCCTGCACGGGAGCAGCGTGGCCGGGGTGGACATGGGCGCGGCGACGATCAAGATCAACGACGACGGCTCGTTCAATCTGTTGATCGGCGCTACCGATCTGGGTACCGGGTCGGATACCATCCTGGCCCAGATCGCCGCCGAGGTACTTGGCGTGGGAGTAGACGACATAATAGTGTACTCCTCGGACACCGACTTCACGCCATTCGACAAGGGGGCCTACGCGTCGAGCACCACCTACGTCAGTGGTGAGGCCGTCCGCAGGGCGGCAGCGGACGTCGCCCGTCAGATCAGAGAACACGCGGCGTCGATGCTGAGCTCTTCGCCCGCGGAGCAGATCGCACTGCAAGATGCACACGCTATTGCGCCGGACGGCGCCTCACTGAGCCTCGAGCAGATCGCCCTGAGCAGCCTCCATCAGCTCGACCAGCACCAGATCATCGCCAGCTCGTCCCACGTCAGCAGCGCCAGCCCGCCGCCCTTCGGCGCGCAGTTCGTGGAGCTGGCTGTGGACACGGAAACCGGCCAGGTCACCGTGGAGCGTGCGCTGCTCGCCGTCGATGCCGGGCGCGTGATCAACCCGATCACTGCGTCGGGTCAGGTAGAGGGCGGGCTGCAGCAGGGACTCGGCTTCGCCCACTGCGAGGAGATGGTCTACGATGACCAGGGTGGGCTGGCCAATGCCAGGCTGGGACCCTACCGTGTCTATACGGCTGCCGACATGCCCGAGATCGACGTCATCTTCGTCGAGACCGATGAGCCGACCGGGCCATTTGGCGCGAAGTCGGTCGCCGAGCTTCCGCTCGACGGGGTTGCCCCGGCCATGGTAGACGCGATCCACGATGCCACGGGGGTGTGGATCCGCGAGCTCCCTCTCGCGCCGGAGAGGGTGTGGAGGGCACTCCGGGCGGCAGAGCAGGGGGGCACACCATGAAGGGCGCAGGAGTCCACAGGGAGAGGACGTGGTGGATGTCGAGAAGCAACACTATGCGGCGATGGCTCGCCGGTCGGGTTTCGGTATCTGGCGATGCCGCAGGCCGTCTGGGAGGCCGAGCCAGTTGCCGAGTGCTTCCTATGCCGGGGGGATGCGAGTGGAACGCGCCATAGGTAATGTCACCTTCAGCAGGATGATCGCGTTCCTGCTCTTCGTCCTCGTGACGGTGGGTCTATCATGGCCACTGCTCAGCCGGTTGGACACTGCCCTGGCGGGCGTAAGCCATGATGTGTACATCAATCCGTGGGCGGACTGGTGGACGAAGAAGGCATTCACGGAGGGGCTGGACTTCTATCACACCAGCTTCCTGTTCTATCCGCAGGGAGTCAGTCTGGTATTCCACAGCTTCAGCCACGTTACGACTGCGGTGTCGCTCCTGCTGAGCCCCTGGCTTGGCCAGTTCCCAGCCTACAACCTGGCAATCCTGGTTGCCTATCCCTTGGCAGCCTATGCCATGTACCTGCTGGCCTACTACCTCACCGGGAGCCGGCCATCGGCGTTCGTCGCCGGCCTCGTCTATGCCTTTCAGCCTTATCATATCTTCGAGAGTGCCCATCCTGTGCTACTCACGACACAGTGGATCCCCCTCTTTGCTCTGGCCGTTATTCGTACCGTCCGGGGGGCTGCGAAACAGCGCGTCAGCGAGGTGCTGCTGGGGGGGCTCTGGTTCCTTCTGACGGCACTGTCCAGCTGGCATCTGATGATCATGCTGTCTGCCTGGGCGGTTCTGTACGTTGCCCATGGAGCGGTCTTTGAGCGCCGCGACTGGGCGGGCAACGGGGTCCGCCGGCTCATTCTCCTTGCGCTTACGGCCTGTCTTCTGGTAGGCCCGTTCCTGTGGCCCATAGCGCAGGAGTACATAGCCACCGACGAGCCGTACGTGGCGGTATCCCTCTCCCAGGGCCGGGGGAACGACCTGCTCTCGTTTCTGGTGCCGAACACGCGGCACCCTGTCTTGGGACCGCTCGGCGAGCGTGTCAACGATAGACTCGGCCTAGTGGAATACCGGCCGGGCTATCTCGGCTACGTCGCTCTGGGCTTGGCCATCTTAGGCGCGGCGACTGCCTGGCGGGAGACCCGATTCTGGGTTCTCTCGGGCCTCCTGTTCCTCGTTCTCTCGCTGGGCCTGTACGTGCAGTGGGGGGGGGCGTCTCTGCACAGTTTCATGTTGCCATGGGCCGCTCCGGTTGTTCGCCTGCTGCGTCATCCTTTTCGCCTCAACGTGCTCCTGTTCTTCTCGCTGGCTGTTGTGAGCGCCTTCGGGTGTCGTCGCTTGCTCAGGGCCATTCCACCGAGCAGGCCCGCCCTACGGCGCGCTGTCCCGTTTGTTCTATCGTTGATCATACTGTTCGAGTACCTTGTCTGGCCCTTCCCATACACCGAGCCCGTGTACTCCCCCTTCTTCGACGAGCTGGCGCGCGAGGAGGGCGACTTCGCTGTGGCACACATCCCGATGGGAAGACGGCAAGAGAAGTTCTACCTCTACTACCAGACCATCCATGGCAAGAGGATCACTGGCGGGGTCGTCTCTCGAATGCCTGAGCAGGCGTACGCCTTCATCGACGCCAATCCGGTGCTCGGCGCGTTGCGCGGGAACGCGCCCCCATGGTGGGGTGTAGGTGTGGGCGAGGCGTTCGGTGCTCTTGCCTCGCAGGGGATAAGGTATGTCATTGTCCAGCGGGATCTCATGGATGCCGGTCAGCTGGAGAACTGGCACCGCTGGGTCGGCTGCTTCCCGCCGCCGGTCTACAGCGACGCATCGCTGTCTGCGTACTCGACCGCGATGCCCGTTCCTTGGGACACGCGGCAGGCAGAGAGCCGTCGGCAAGCAGATGTGCAACTGGGCGACGACATCCACCTTGAGTCATACCAGTTGTCATCAAGCACCGTGACCGCAGGCGATGTCCTTTACCTGACGCTGTTCTGGACCGCAGGCGGGCCCATTGACACAGACTACCACGTATTCGTACACGTCACGGATGGGCAAGGCGCACTGGTTGCACAGCACGATAGCGGCCCTGCGTATGGCGCACTCCCAACCTATCAGTGGAGCGCAGGGGACATGATCACGGACGAGCATTCGCTCTTCATCGACCCGGGCTTTCGGACTGGCCACTATGTCCTATCGGTTGGCATGTACGACTACGCGACGATGACCAGGCTGACGGCGGTTGGCCCAGATGGTGAGGAATTTGCAGACGGCGTTGTCGTTCTGCAGAGCATCGAAGTGGCGGACCAGTGAGTCACTACGGCGGGCCACGCTGGCGCAGATCGGGGGTCCTGCTACCATATTGGCTGCTTGCGGCGACGCTTCCTCTCCGCTTGCGCCTCAGGAGCGGCACCAAGCGAGCCGAGGGGTGTGTGGTCTACGCTACTGCCAGCGAGACCGCAGCGCTGGCGTCCGCCGGTCCGTAGCCCAGGACGGGCGCCACCACCTACGAAAGGCCATGACTGAGGCGCGGGACAGAATGCGCATTGGGATCATCAGCGGCGAGTACCCACCCATGCAGGGTGGGGTGGGGGATTTCGCCGCTTGCCTTGCCGCCTCCCTCGCCGGCCTGGGACACGACGTCCACGTGATCACGGGCCAGGCCCCCCAAGAAAGCGGCGACCAGCCTGGCGTAGTCGTCCACCGGCTGCGAACGTCGTGGGGCTGCGGCTGCTGGCGCAAGATCGTCAGACTGGCCGGGACGCTCGACCTGGACGTGATTGACGTGCAGTACCAGGCTGCGGCCTACGCAATGCGCCCGGCGATTAACTTCGTGCCGCATAGGTCGCGCCGCCCGCCCGTGGCGGTCACCTTCCACGACCTCCGCGTGCCGTACCTCTTTCCCAAGGCAGGCCCACTCCGTTGGCAGGTCATTCGCCTGCTTGCACGCCGTGCCGACGGCGTGATCGCTACGAACGAGGAGGACCAGGATCGGCTGAGAACAGAGGCGCAGCCACGGAATCTGGCCCTGATACCTATTGGGAGCAACGT
The DNA here is from genome assembly GCA_964530325.1 of uncultured Anaerolineales bacterium. Taxonomy (GTDB): domain Bacteria; phylum Chloroflexota; class Anaerolineae; order B4-G1; family B4-G1; genus CAZHAX01. The sequence continues at coordinate 29,762 of CAZHAX010000004.1, forward strand.
GCCCGTGGTCGCGGGCTCGGACCGGGTAGCCGAGCGGGCCAAGTGGGGCGCGGGGCCGGGCGATCTGCTCATCGGCCATTTCGGCTTCCTCAATGAGAGTAAGGGTGTCGAAGAACTGGTAGAGGCGACGAAGCTGCTGATCGAGCGGAGCCTGCCCGGACGCCTCTTGATGATCGGAGGGCGGCTTGGCACCTCGGACCCGACCAATCGGCGGCAGGCAGCCAAGATCGATGCGTTGGTCAGAGACCTAGGTCTCGAGCACCACGTCACGTGGACCGGCCTCCTGCCGGCGCGCGAGGCGTCGGCAGCGCTGACGGCAACGGACGTGTGTGTGCTGCCGTATCGGGACGGGGCCTCTTTCCGTCGAACGACGCTCCTTGCCTGCCTGGCCCATGGGCGCGCAGTCGTCACCACGCGCCCGGCCGTCAACATTGACGAGTTGCGCGATGGTCAGAACCTGCTGCTGGTCGACGCCCGGCAGCCAAAGGCGCTGGCGAATGCGATCGCCCGGGTGGTCGGCGATGCAGCGCTGAGGGCGCGGCTCGAGGCCGGAGCGCAAAGGCTGCGCGAGAGGTTCTCTTGGGACAGGATTGGCCGGGACACCGCGGCATACCTGGGGATACTGGCTTATGGACCAGAATAGCCAACAGGCCCGCCGTCGTACCGCCTTCGTTCTTCTGTTCTACGTGGCGCTGACTGTCGTCCTCGCTTGGCCGCTGGTCAGCCATATCAGTGGCAGACTGGCAGGCTACAGCAGCGACGTGTACTTGAACCAGTGGGTGGACTGGTGGACGAAGAAGGCACTCCTGGAGGGTCTCGACTTGTACCACACCAACTACATCTTCTACCCAGCGGGGACAAGCCTGGTCTTCCATAGCTTCAGCTACGTGAACAGCGCCATCTCACTCGGCCTGGAGCCCGTTATCGGCCAGGTTCCCGCCTACAACGTGATGATACTCCTGGCATATCCCCTTTCAGCCTTCGCCATGTACTTGCTGGTGCACGAACTGACCGGGGGCTGGCAGGGCGCGCTGTTGGCGGGCATCGTCTATGCGTTCCAGCCCTATCACATCTTCGAAAGTGCACATCCGATCATTGTATCGACTCAGTGGATGCCGCTCTTCGTTCTTTCGCTCAGCAGAATGCTCCATGCGACCGGCAGACGCCGGCTCGGACAGATGCTGCTTGCGGCGCTCTGGTTCGTGCTCACCGCCCTATCGAGCTGGCACCTCATGGTGATGCTAGCGGGGTTGGGGATTCTCTATCTAGGCTATCAGCGTTTCGTCGCCAAGAGCAGCTGGGGGCCGGGCGTGCTTCCCTGGCTCGTTCTGCTGGCGGCCGTGCTTGCCGCCGTCCTGACCCCTTTGCTCTATCCAATGCTGGAAGAGCAGCTGGCTGACGAGGCCGCATGCATGGCTGTCGACCCCGAAGACGGGGTTGCCAATGACCTGATGAGTCTGTTCATACCCAACCGCCGTCACCCTCTAGGCTCACTTGTGGCCGCCTTTCACGAGCGAATCGGCTTCTCGACAAGAAGGCCGGGGTATCTCGGCTACGTTGCTCTGGCCCTGGGGCTTGTGGGCTTGGTGCGCTCAGCACGCGATACCAAGTTCTGGCTCATGCTGTTCGCACTCTCCGTTGTGGCGTCGCTGGGACTGAAGCTGGAGTGGGGGGGCGTTCCTTTGCACGGGTTCGAGCTCCCATGGGCTCGGCCAATCATCGCTCTGCTGCGCAACCCGTTCCGCCTCAACGTGCTCGTGTTCTATTCGCTTGCCGTGCTGTGCGGCTTCGGCGTCCAGCGAATCTGGACACTGGCCTATCACCGACATCATGTTGTCGCAGGCATCCTGCTGGCGGCGATCCTACTGCTCGTCATTGGCGAGTACCTGGTGGTTCCTTTCCCCACGACCGAGCCTCAGTACTCACCATTCATCCAGTATCTGGCGCAACAAGAAGACAAAGGCCTGGCAGTGGCCGACTTCCCGATGGGTCGCCAGCCAGCCAAGTACTACATGTACTTGCAGACGTTCTATGGCGCACCCATGCTGGATGGTCACGTGTCCCGTACGCCAGACAACGCATATGACTTTGTCCTGTCCAATCCCCTGCTCTCCGCACTCTATGCAGATACGGGCCCAGGCCTTGGAATCGACATCGCGGGCGAGCTGTCCGCCCTGTCGGCCCAGGGAATCAACTTCGTGATCCTCCACAAGAAACTGCCCAACGCGGACGGCATGTCAAGTTGGCCATCCTGGATGGATGCTTTCCCCACACCCTTCTATGCGGATGAATGGCTCGTGGCCTACCACCTGACCGGCAGCGAGATCGGGGAAGGCGACGCGGAGAAGCCGGCCCACGTTGTCGACGTGAGCCTGGGAGAAGACGTCAGCCTTGTGGGATACACCTTGCGCAGCGCCTCGGTGCATGCTGGTGAGCCAATCTTGCTCACTCTGTACTGGGTGTCAAATGGCCCTCTGTCGAGCGACTATCACGTCTTTGTCCATCTCCTCAGCGCGACGGGGCAACTGGTAGCCCAGCACGACGGGATCCCTGCATACTCGACCAGACCTGTGTCAACGTGGCAGGTCGGCGAGATCGTTCATGATGACCACATGCTGTTTCCGAGTTCGGACCTCGTTCCAGGCGGCTACGCTGCTTCCGGGCACGGCAGTCCTGTCTTCTTCAACGGTGTCGTGGTTCCTGACGGTCGGCTTGGCGCAGCGTTCTGGTACTACTACCCGCTCACCTTCCTGTGGCACACCACGCCCACGGCGATCGTGGGGCTCGTCGCAGCGGGCGTCGCCCTGCTGGCCAGACGTCGCTCCCATTGCCGGCAACACATCTCTGGGGTGCCCTCGATCCTTCTCCTCGCCCTGATCTACACTGGGTTTGTCACCGTCGGCGCGAAGAAGGGTGACCGCTATCTCCTGCCAGCGTACGGTCCACTGATGCTGGCCGCCGGGGTGGGGTGGGCAGCCGCTACCTCGTGGCTCAGGCAAGCCGGGCGGGGGCGGTTAGCGCGGGGAGCCGCTGCCACCACGCTCGCCGCCGCTTTGATAGCACAGGTTGGGGTCGCAGCTCCAACCTTCCCGTACTACCTCAGCTACTACAACCCGCTACTGGGCGGGGCGGAGGGGGCGCCAGCGGTCGTCCAGATCGGCTGGGGCGAGGGGCTCGACCAGGCAGCCCGATACCTGAACGAGAAGCTCGCGGCCGGTCCGCTATGGGTGTTCTCGTGGCACAACATGGGCAGTTACTCGTACTTCTTTGAGGCCAACAGCCGGGACATACCGCCCACCGAGTCTTGGGACTCCTTGGCCTTCCAGCAATTGCGCAACAGCGACTACGTCGTCATCTATGTCCATCAATGGCAGCGGGATGTGCCGGGCCAGCTGCTCGACTACCTTGCTCTGCAGGAGCCAGAGCACTCGATCTGGATCAACGGTCTGGAATACGCGAGAGTGTACAACCCCGGGGATGTGTTCGCGGTCGCCACCGCCACTAACGAAGTTGACGCCATACTCGGCGGGAGTATACTGCTCGAGCGCTTCAGCCTACCCCGCCATGTGGTCGGAGCAGGGAACATCTGCCCGTCGCGTTCGAATGGCGAGCTCTCCAGCCACCAGGCGAGCGATACAAGGTATTCGTCCACCTTCTCGATGATGCGGGGAGGGTGGCCTCCCAGCACGATGCCGAGCCGTTCGCATGGCTCCGTCCGACCGACACATGGCGGCAGGGGGAGCGGGTGACGGATCGGCACGGTCTCGTGCTGCCGGACGACCTCTCCCCAGGGGAGTACACCATCGTCGCAGGGATGTATCGGCATTCCGGCGAGAGGCTCACGGTCAACGTTGAAGGAGCGGCGGCTGGCGATTCAGTGAGCTTGGGCCAGATTACGGTCGTCCCCTGAGCGACCGCCAAGACGAGCAGCGGCGGAGTTGGACTTTCGCAAGGAGCCGGCATGACCAGGAGCCCCATACCAACGGCTGCACGCAACCTCGCCGTCTTCGTCGTGTATACGGCGCTGACAGCAGCGCTGGCCTGGCCACTCCTGGACGACCTCGGAGGAAGGCTTGCGGGCAGCAGCAGCGACGTGTATATGAACCAATGGGTAGACTGGTGGACGAAGAAGGCGCTCTCCGAGGGGCTCGACCTGTACCACACCAACTACATCTTCTACCCCACAGGCACAAGCCTGGTATTCCACAGCTTCAGCTATCCGAACTCCGCGATCTCGCTTCTGCTGGCACCCGTCATTGGCCAGATTGCCGCCTACAACGTGATGATCCTGCTGGCCTATCCCCTGTCCGCCATCGCTATGTATCTACTGGCGAAAGAGCTAACCGGCTGCAGCGCGGCAGCCTTCGTGGCAGGGCTCGTGTACGCCTTTCAACCCTACCACATCTTCGAGAGCGCTCATCCGGTCATAGTATCGACACAGTGGATGCCGCTCTTCATCCTTTCGCTTACGCGGATGCTCGACGCCCGGGGCAAGCGTTGGCTGAGCCACGTACTCCTGGCCGCGCTCTGGTTCGTGCTGACCGCTCTGTCCAGCTGGCATCTGATGGTGATGCTCGCCTGTCTGGCGATCCTCTATCTCGCTTACGACAGGCTGGTTGCCAGGCGCGCGTGGCCGCCGCGAGCACTAGCTCGCCTGGCTTTGCTTGGCGCGATTACCGCTGTCGTCCTGATCCCCTTCCTCTACCCGATGGTACTCGAGCAGCTGGCAGGCGACGCGGCATACATGGCCGTGAGTGCCGAGGATGGGATCGGCAACGACCTGATGAGCCTCTTCATCCCCAACCACCGCCATCCGCTGAGCTGGCTCGTTCCGGGGCTTCACGACCAGATCGGATTCTCGACTAGGCGGCCGGGCTATCTGGGCTACGCGGCCCTTGGGCTGGCGCTGCTCGGCGCACTGGGATCGCGGCGCGGAACCCGGTTCTGGTGGCTGTCGGGCGGCCTGTTCCTTATAGCATCGCTCGGCCTGCGCGTCGAGTGGGGAGGCGCGCCGCTGCACAGCTTCGACCTGCCGTGGGCGCGGCCTATAGTCGCGCTGCTACGCAACCCATTCCGTCTGAACGTCCTTGTCTTCTTCTCACTTGGTCTGCTTGCGGCGTTCGGAGTGCGGCGCCTGTCGAATGCCCTGTCTGGACGAGGCACCGCCGTGAAGGGCGGATTGCTCGCCGCCCTCGGCGTCCTCATCCTGGCTGAGTACTTGGTGATCCCGTTCCCCACCACCGAGCCCTTGAACTCACCATTCGTTCGCTATCTGGCCCAGCAGGGAACCGAGAATCTCGCGGTGGCGGACTTCCCCATGGGACGGCAGCCTGCCAAGTACTACATGTACCTGCAGACGATGCATGGGCAGCCTATACTGGATGGACACGTGTCACGAACGCCATACGATGCCTATGCCTTCGTTGAATCGGACTCCCTGCTTGCAGCGCTGCGCGAAGGCGCGCCGCCACCAGCTGACCTCAACATCGACGAGCGTCTTGCCGCCCTCTTGGCTGAACGGATACAGTATGTGGTGCTACACAGGCAGCTGCCCTCTGCCGGCGAGACTGATAGCTGGCGCGAATGGATTGATCTCCTCCCGACGCCCGCCTATGCGGACGAATGGTTGCTGGCATACACAACCGATCCGGCCGGGCGTGGTGAGAGCAGTGGGCATCCGACGATCCCGCATCGAGTCGCATTTGGGGACGGCATCAGCATGCTGGGCTATTCGCTGCAAGATGGCCCAAAGGAGCCCGGGGCTGTGCTGAGTGTGACTCTGTACTGGGAATGCCGCAAGGAGCTCTCCGAGGATCTTCACGTCTTCGTGCAAATCCTCGGAGACGACGGGAGGTTGGCTGCGCAGCACGACGGCGTGCCGGGATACGGGACCAGGCCTGTGTCCAGCTGGGCGGTGGGCGATGTTGTTCGAGACAACCACCTGGTGTTCACCGAACCGGGGTTGCCGGCCGGTGAGTACGTCCTATCGGTGGGTATCTACGACTATGCCACTATGGCTCGGCTGCCTGCCGTGGACACCGACGGCGGCCGGTTCGCGCGCGACATGGTGATCCTTCAACCCGTGGACCTGGAAAGACCTTGAGCGATGAGACCTTGCGCCGGTTTGAGCTATGGAGATGTAGAGCGTGACTAGAATCTGTAGAGCCCGCGTGCTGCGGTATGCCGGGGTACTTGCTGCTTACACCTTGCTCACCGTGACCCTCACCTGGCCCCTGCCCGCCACGATCGACTCCGCACTGGCCGGCGAGAGCACAGACGTGTACATAAACCCGTGGGCGGACTGGTGGACAAGGAAAGCGCTCGTCGAGGAGCTCGACCTATACCACACAGACTACATCCTCTATCCCAACGGCACGAGCCTGATCTTCCACAGCTTCAGTCACGTCACAACCGCCTTGTCCTTGCTGCTCAGTCTGGTGTCTAGCCGGTTTGTTGCCTACAACCTGGCAATCCTGCTGGCCTATCCTCTGTCAGCCTACGGCATGTTTCTGCTGGCCAGACACCTCACTGGCTCCACGCCTGCCAGCTTCATCGCTGGCCTGGTGTATGCCTTCCACCCTTACCACATGTACGAAAGCGCGCATCCTGACATCGTTTCCACCCAGTGGATCCCGCTCTTCGTGCTCGCTCTATTCCGGATCACCCAGCGCGGACCCGGTAAGCCAGCCAGGCTCGCCCTATTGGCCGCGCTGTGGTTCGTGCTGACCGCTCTCTCCAGCTGGCACCTCATGGTCATGCTCATTGGCTTCATCTTGGTCTATCTCCTGTACGGACTCCTCCTGGCCCGTTCCGAGTGGCGCGCTAATGCGTGGCGCTGGTTGCTGGTCGCAGGACTCGTGGCCAGCCTCTCGATCGCCCCGCTTCTCCTACCCATCGTTTTCGAGCATGTGACCACCGACACCGAGTACATGGCCGTCTCATTGGACGAGGGGTTGGGCAACGATCTACTGACGTTCTTTGTCCCCAACCAACGTCATCCGCTACTCGGACCGCTGGTGGAGAGCATCAATCAACAGATCGGCTACGCTCAGAAGCGCCCGGGCTACCTCGGCTACTCATGTTTGGCGGTCGCGCTCCTTGGTGCAACGAAGGCTCGCCGCAAGACCCGCTTCTGGGTGCTGCTGGGCCTGATTGTGTTCGTGGTGTCGCTCGGACCGCAGATCACGTGGGGCGGGACACCGCTCCACGACTTCCACCTGCCCTGGGCCAGACCGATCATTGAGCTGCAGCGCCATGCCTTCCGACTGAATGTCCTTCTCTTCCTTGCCTTCGCCGTGCTGGTTGGCTTCGGCGCCCAAAAGGCATGTGATTGGGCAAAGTCGAGACACGCATGGCTGGCTGCACTAACGATAGCCGGCGTGACGGGCTGCATCACGTTTGAGTATCTCGTACGCCCGTTCCCGACGACCCAGCCCTACTGCTCGCCGTACTTGGCGCTCATTGCTGAGGAAGAGGGGGAGTTCGCTGTCGCAGACGTTCCCATGGGTCGGCTGGAGGCCAAGTACTATATGTACTGCCAGATGACGCATGGCAAGAAGATCGTGGACGGCCATGTCTCGCGCACGCCCTCAGACGCCTACGCATTCGTTGACGCTCACCCCCTCCTCGGACCGCTCCGCGCCAGGGTCATCCCTTCTCCAGAACTCGATATCGGAGAGCAGCTGTCATCGCTCTCAGCTCAGGGGATCCGCTATCTGATCCTGCACCGGCATTTCTTCAGATACGACGAAATGGGTGTCTGGTCAGCGTGGATTCAAGCCCTGCCAACCCCGTTGTATGGCGATGACTGGGTCTTGGTCTACGGAACCCAGGCCCCGCGGGCTGATCCGTTTCCGCCCGACAGGCAGCCGGTCGACGTCCAGCTGGGCGACCACATCTGGCTCGCAGAATTCCAGGTGACCTCTGTCGAGACCTCGCCCGGCGAGGCGCTGAACGTAGCGCTGTTCTGGCGATCGGACGGGACGGCATCCGAGGACCTGCATGTCTTTGTACATCTCCTGAGCCAGGATGGCTTGCTGGTTGCACAGCACGACGGAGTGCCGGCGTACTGGACGCGGCCGGTGGCGACCTGGCTGCCGTCCGAAGTGGTCCGCGATGACCACATGCTGTTCATCGACCAGGGCTTGCCCCCCGGAGCGTACACACTCACGGTCGGCATGTATGAAGGCCTGACTGTCGAGCGTCTCCCTGCCCTGATGCAGGACGGAACCCGCCTGCCTGAGGATCGGATAGTTCTCGGCGAGGTCGAGGTGGTATCACGTTGACCAGTTCATGATGATCGGCCACGGAAGCGCATTGAGCCCAACTACGAGGCGAGACGAGGACAGAAGTCGCCTGAGGACTGCTATCACACGGCTAGCACCTGCGCTGGGCGCTGCTGCACTGATGGTAGTGTACGTGTCGGCCGCTTTGCGCCACGCGCGTGTGGTCAATCTGGACCGAGGCAGCACAGACCAGTCTGCGTACATGGGATACGCCAGGTCACTGGCGGAGTCGAACTACACGTACGTGGGGGATCGCAACCGCATGCCCCTCTATCCCATCCTACAGTCGTTGGCCTATGATCCAGGCGCCACAGCCGAAGAATGGTTCGCCCGCGGCAAGGCGCTCAACATCGCGCTATCGGTTTGTTGCCTGATCGGGTTGTTCGCCATGCTGCGTTGCCACCTCCCCGCGGCCGCAGCGATCGCTCTGACTCTCATAGTGGCGTTCACAGTCTTGGTCTTCAAGGCCGGCTACTTCCAGGCAGAGATCCTCTTCTACACCCTCAACTTCTTCTCCTTCCTGCTGATGAACCGCCTGCTACATCGACCCAGCTGGAAGGAGGGCGTAGCCGCCGGCGCGCTACTCGGGCTCTCCCATCTCACCAAGGCCTCGGTCATCCCAGGGCTGGCCCTGTTCTTCGTCGTCGGTGCGCTCGAGCTGGCCTACGGACTGCACACCACCCGAAGGACGCGAAGCACCGGCCAAGCCAGCGCGGTCGGTCAGAAGGGCATACGGTCCCACGTGGCGACCTGGGTATGTGTTGGTCTCGCCTTCTTGCTGACTGTGGGACCCTACTTGGTCAACAGCAAGCGGGTCTACGGCCAGTACTTCTACAACGTGAACTCCACGTTCTACCTTTGGTACGACTCCTGGGATGAAGCCAAGGAAGGAACTCGAGCCCACGGCGATCGCTACGGCTGGCCCGACATGCCACCGGAGATGATACCGAGCGCCGGCAAGTACCTGCGTGAGCACACCCCGGCGGAGATCATCGGTCGCGTCACGAATGGCCTCGAGGCGCTCTTCAGACAGGCTGTCCAGTCCTATGGGTACTTCAAGTACGAGGTTGTCTATCTGGTATCAGCGCTGATTCTCGCCCTTGCCTACCACCGACACACCCGGAGACTCCTGCTCCAGCATCGCTTCCTGTGGCTGTTCAACGCGCTCTACTTCGCCGCATACCTATTGCTCTATGCCTGGTTCACGCCGATCTGCTCGGGAAATCGCCTTCCGCTGGCCCAGTTCCTGCCCCTGATGTTCGGCTTGTCCGTTGTCATCTATCGGCTGTACGGAGAGGTGGCGCGGGTAGCCTTCCGGGGCAGAAGCGTCAGCCTGACGACCGTCTTGACGGTGGCTGTGCTCTTCCTTCTCGCGTACGACGCCTACGATGTGATCACGCACAGGATTGTATCAATGTACGGGGGGAGCTAGTGATCACCAGGTCTCATTGGACTCACAATGTCAAATGACTGCACGGGCGCCCATTCGCAGGCTGGTTGCCGCACTGCGGTCATGCTCAGCATTGTCATCCTCGCTGTTCTCGGGCCTCGCGTCCCAGCACTCGATGCCTTCGCCACTATCGACGAGCCCAAGTGGCTCACCCGTTCCGCCAACTTCCTCTGCGCTCTGGCCAGCGGAGAGTATGCAGACACGTATCAAAGCGAGCACCCCGGTGTGACGACGATGTGGGCCGGGGCGGCTGGCATCCTGTTGCGCTTCCCCGAGTACCCTGGCAGCTGCGCGGGAGAGACCGACAGAGCTGGATACGAGCGTGCGCTGGCGGACAACGATCTGGAGCCGCTCGACGTACTCTCGGCAGGCCGCCTCTTCATCGTCCTTGCCAACTGCCTCGTGCTTGTGGTGGCCTTCTTGTTGGCCAGGCGCCTGCTGGGCCCGCTCTCCGGACTGGTAGGCATTCTGCTGGTTGCCTTCGACCCTTTCCACGTCGCGCATTCTCGGCTGCTCCACCTGGACGGACTTCTCAGCAGCTTGATGCTGCTTGCCCTGCTTGGCTTCTTGGCGTACCTGCGTAGCCGCCGCAGACTGGATCTGGTCATCTCTGGCGCTGCAGCAGGACTCAGCTGGTTGACGAAGGCGCCTGGGCTGTTCCTGCTGCCGGCCGTCGGGCTGGCAGCGGTTGCAGAGGCCGTCGTGTGGCACAGATCGGAGAGCGCCCCCGGACTCCCTGCCGTTGTATCCCGAGTGGTGAGGCCACTGGTGGCGTGGGGAGGGATCGGATTGGCCGTCACGGTGCTCCTCTGGCCAGCCATGTGGGTACAACCCGTGGAGGCGCTCTCCAACGTCCTCGCCGCCGCGACCGGCTACGCCGGAGAGGGCCACAGCGCAGCGGTCTTCTTCAACGGCAGCGCTGTCTCGGCCGGGAGGTTGGGGGCATCCTACTTCTACTACTATCCGCTTGTCTATCTGTGGCGCAGCACGCCGGCCACTCTGCTTGGGCTGATCGCAGCGGGCCTGGCCGTCGCCTTGAGGCGTTCGCCGCTAGACCGCCCGGAGTGGCGACGAGCAGTTGGCGGACTCGTGCTGTTTGCGGCCGTGTTCGCCATTCTGATAACCGTGGCGACAAAGAAGGGTGATCGTTACCTGCTTCCCGTGTTCGCGCCTCTGGACGTGGTAGCAGGACTGGGGTGGGTATCGATAGCTCGCTGGGCGCATGAGAGACTGGCAGGTACTGCTCCCAGGCACACAACCTCCATCGCTCTGGGTGCTGTCGTGGCACTGCAGCTCCTCGCTGCTGCGGTCACGTTCCCCTACTACCTGAGCTACTACAACCCGCTTGTCGGCGGGGGCAGCACAGCGCTGGGTGTGGTGCAGATAGGGTGGGGCGAGGGTCTCGACCAGGCGGGCCGCTACCTCGCCGCCAAGTCGGACTCGGATGAGCTACGGGTCGCGTCCTGGTACAACAGCGGCTGTCTCTCCTACTTCTTCGACGGCAGCAGCACGCGCCTCAAGGCTGGTCCGGATCAGGCACAGATGGACTTCCAGAGCGTCCTCAATTCGGACTATGCGGTCACCTATGTCCATCAGTGGCAACTGGGCCTTCCGCCAGAGCTCTTGGGGTTCCTCAGTTGGCAGGAGCCCGAGCACACGATCTGGATCAACGGGCTCGAATACGTCAGGATCTACCGCCCCGGGAGCGTCTTCCTTGCTGGATCTGAGCCTACTGCAGTCGACGCGACGCTGGGAGAACAGATTGCCCTGCAGGGATTCAGCGCGCCGCGCCGTCAGTTCGCGCCGGGCGACGCAGTCCCGGTGGCCCTGTATTGGCGGGCCCTGGGAGAGATTGAAGAACGGCTGAAGGTATTCGTGCATGTTGTGGACGCGAATGGCTTGTTGGTCGCCCAGAACGATGCCGAGCCGGCGGGTTGGCTCCGGCCCACTGTCGGCTGGCAGCGGGGCGAGACGATCGCCGATATGCACGGCGTGTTCCTGCCCGCGGGCCTGCCGCCGGGGCAGTACGAGGTCAGGGTGGGGATGTACCGCCTCTCGGGCGAACGCCTTGTCGTCACAGTCGGGGGCGAGCAGATCGGCGATTCGTTGGCGCTGGGCGAGATCGCCGTCGGACCGTAGGAGACACCAAGAGCCCGGTTGAGCATGGACCACGTCGACCACATCAGAACCCAGATAGGCACTCTCCCGCGCAGACCAGGCGTCTACCTCATGCGCGACGCCGCCGGCGTCGTGATCTACGTCGGCAAGGCGACCGACCTGCGCAGC
>CAZHAX010000004.1:41882-151275 GCA_964530325.1 uncultured Anaerolineales bacterium
TGCAGCCGCGAGATAACCGGGCTTGACGAGCGGGCCTGCCTGTACTACGATATCGGGCTGTGCCTGGGCCCCTGTATCGGAGCTGTCACCCAGGACCAGTACCTAGGCTCGATCCACTCGCTCGTTCGAGTGCTCGAGGGCCGCAGCGACGAGGCTATCGCGGACATCGAGCGGCGAATGAGCGCCGCGGCCGGCGAGCTGAGGTACGAGGAAGCGGCGTCGCTCCGCGATCAGCTGCGCTCGGTCCAGCTGATCATCGAACGGCAGAGGGTCGTCTCAGCCGCAGGGATTGATCAGGACGTCATCGCATTTGCCCGCGAGGAGGACGATGCCTGCGTGCAGGTCTTCTTCATCCGAGGGGGCAAGCTGCTGGGAAGGGAATACTTCGTGCTTCAGGGGGCTGAACACGAGGAAGAGAGAGAAGTCCTGACCGCCTTCCTCAAGCAGTTCTACGATGATGCTGCGTACATTCCTCCTGAGGTGATCCTCCCGGGGCAGATCGACGAGGCCCTGGTGATCGAAGAGTGGTTGCAGAGCAAGAGGGGGGCTAAGGTTACGCTGACGGTGCCGCGCCGGGGGCGGAAGAGGGATCTGGTCCGTCTCGCCGCCGCAAATGCCGCGGAGACACTTGCCGCCCTGCGCGCTCAGTGGCATACAGATGCCCACCAGAGCGAGGAAGCGCTGGCGCAACTCCGGGACGCGCTCGACCTGGCCGCTCCTCCGATCCGAATCGAGTGCTACGACATATCGACTACTCAGGGGACCGAAATCGTGGGTAGCATGGTCGTGTTTGTGCACGGTGTGCCGCGCAAGTCTCATTACCGCCGCTTCGTCGTCCGCAGTGTGGAGGGTCAAGACGACTACGCCAGCATGAAGGAGGTCTTGCAGCGTCGCTTCCGGCGTTGGCAGACGGCCGTATCGCAGGAGCTGCTGGGCAGCCGAGACATCAAGGGGTGGGCAAAGCTGCCAGACCTGCTAGTCGTGGACGGCGGCAAGGGTCAGCTAGGGGTGGCGCTGGACGTCCTGCGGGAGTTCGGCCTGCGGAACAAGATCCCCGCAATTGGCCTGGCCAAGGAACGCGAGGAGATCCATTTGCCTGGCCGGAAGCCTCCACTGGTACTCCCGAGACGGTCCCAGGGACGCTATCTGCTGCAGCGGGTGAGGGACGAGGCCCATCGGTTCGCGGTGACCCACCACCGCACGCGGCGGCGAAAGGCGAGCGTTGCCTCCCAGCTCGACGATATCCCGGGCGTCGGCCCCGCCCGGCGAAGGGCGCTGCTGAAGGCGTTCCGCTCGCTCGAAGCCATACGAGCTGCTTCAGTTGACGAGATCGCAGCGGTGCCGGGGATCCCCCGCTCGCTCGCCGTGACTCTCAAGAAGGAACTGTAGGCGCAGGGTGGGGCAGGCAGCGGGTCGCTTCCGTCTGCCGCGAGACAGCGCAAACCAGGCCCTGTATGGGAGGGAAGTCGGTTTGATCAGCGACAGTGCAATCGAATGGAGGGCTATCGCATTCCTGCTGCTTGCCGCCGCCGGCGTGGCAGGAGTCCTCGCCCTGCACCAGGTCATCCGAGCCCGGCGGGCTCGGTTCTTCATCCTTGCCCGGCACGCCACCAGGAAGGCCCGGCGGCGCCTCACCACCACTACGCTGCTGCTCGTCGGGGCCGCGCTTGTAGCCATTGTCGAGCCGGACATCCCCGTCCCGGAGCTGGCGACCCCATCTCCCACTTCGGACGAAGCCCGCCCGGAGCCGACAGCGACGAGAGATGCGCTGCCCGCAGCTCCTACCGCCTCGCCCACGCCCACTCCTACCACTCCTACGCCGTCGGCGAGCCCGACGCCAGCGGTGCCACCGCCGGACATCGCGCTGACTCCGATACCTGGCGCGCTGCCAGCCCGCGACGAGGCTCGGATCGAGCTAGCAGCTCTGGCAATGGAGAAGAGCGAGGCCGGGCGTCCGGTCGATCCCGCAACGACCTTCCCTGAGGGCCAGCACGCTCTCTACCTGTTCTTCACCTACAGCGGGCTGGAGAACGGCGTTCCAAGGACGTTCGCCTGGTACAAGGAAGGGGAGTTCTGGCCTCGCTGCAGCGACACGGATCTGTGGGCCTGGGGTCCCCGCGGGGCTACCTGGTTCTTCTGCTGGCCGTCGGACGGCTGGCAGCCGGGCGACTACGAGATACGTGTGTTCGTCGACGCCAGACTACAGGGAATCGCGGGGTTCACCGTTGCAGGTGATTGAGCCCCGCGGGACGGTGGGATGTGCAGCCAGCCAGATGGATCCGGACCAGGCGCCGCCTACGAGAGCAGCCGAAGCAAGAGGGCGGATACCGCTGGCACCGTGAGGTTATCTATCCCCCAGGGTGACCCGGCCTCAACCACAGTAGCACCCAGCGCAACCAGCGCGCCAGCGCCAATGGCCTCAGGCCACCCAGCCGGTGAGCCCAGCAGACCCAGCGGCAGGAGAGTTGTCAGCCAGCTGGCGAAGAACATGACCAGCGAGCCCTCGACAGAGCGGGTGGTGCCCAAGACCGCGTAGCGCCGCTTTCCCCAGGCTCGCCCCAGCACAGCAGCCAGCGCGTCTCCCCAGGTCATCGGCATCAGGCTGGCAGCGAGCAGGCGGGGCTGCTCCCACAGCAACCAGATCAACACGGCGAAGGAGAGCGGGAAATAGACGGTGCCCAGCTTCCCCTTCTCTGCCAGCTCCATGGATTTGAAGATTGTCCAGCGATAGGAGACTGCATTGATTATGACGAATGCCAGAGGCGGGATGATCGCCATCTCACGCCGCTCGAATAGCAGGATGGTCCCATATACCCACATGCCTACGGATACGTGGATGAACTTGCGGGTGAACTCGACCGAGTAGCCGCGCCACCTACGGAGGGCCTCGGCCACAGCGATCATAGCGAAGACGTAGGCAAAAGACGCCAGGACAGCTATTCCATCCGACATCGGCATGACCTCCTGCACAATCTCCGCCGGCAGCGGTCTCGACCGGACTCCCTTGCTGCGAGCATACCACTGCATAGCGGTTTGGTCAAGCGGACCGGTGAGCAAGCCTGTCCTGCAGGCTGCTGTGTTGGGGTAGAGCGGGTCAGCCGGGCTATGGCCTGGTGCCAGTGGGGGAGAGGTCCAGGCCGTCTTGGCGAACTACCGACTAGACATCTTATGTAAGAATTGCGCACAGGGTTGCCTGGCTCGACATAACCGCCGGCCCCTGCGGCGTCGCCGTCGTCCTCGGCCGCGAACTCCTACGTGACTCCCGCCTTGCCGCGCCTGCGCTTTGTGCTAGAATTCCCCGGCTGGCTACACACGCCATATAGCGAGTCCTATTATGTCGAGAGCACTCCGGCGCCTGCTGCCCTTCTTTGTCGCTTTGTTTGCCTGCGCCTGCCTCACTTATGCCGCAGGCTTCATAGCTGCCTTCCGGACTTCCTACGATCCCGCCTCGTACACGCTGCCGCGGCGCGAGCCGTTTGCCGCGTTCTGGGAGGCCTGGGCCACGACCGAGGAGGTGTTCTACGGTGAGGTCCCTTCAGCGCGAGAGAGAACCTACGGGGCAATCCACGAGACGCTCGCGCTGCTCGGGGATCCCTACACGGCCTTTGTAGAGCCCGTCGAGCGCGAACTCGAGGCAGACCGTATGCGCGGCTCCTACGGAGGCATTGGCGTTGATCTCTGGCGACATCCGGAGGGCCAGGTCGTTATGTATCCGTACGAGGGCTCGCCTGCCGCGCTGGCCGGCATCCAGCGCGAGGACGTGCTACTGGCCGTCGACGGCATCACACTCACCGCCGAGACGACGATAGATGACGTCCGCGCTCTGCTCCACGGCGAGGTAGGCACCCCGGTCACCGCCACCATCTCACGCCCGCCCCTCAATCCGTTTGAAGTCCGGGTCGAACGAGCCCAGATCCGCGTTCCCTCCGTCACCTGGCGGTACCTGACCGAGGAACGGGATCTGGCCTACGTCCGCATTCAGACATTCACTGAGCGGACGCACGAGGAGCTTCAGGAAACGCTGGGCCAGCTGATGGAGACCTCGATCGCCGGTCTGGTCCTTGATCTCCGGGGGAACGCCGGTGGACTGATCAACTCTGCAGTCGCCGTTGCCAGCGAGTTCATAGCTGACGGCGTGGTACTGTACGAGACGGGCCGCGACGGCGAGGAGCGTGTACTCTCCGTGCAAAGCGGCGGTGTCGCTACCAAGACGCCCCTCGCCGTTCTTGTAGATTCAGGCACAGCCAGCGCCGCCGAAATACTGGCCGGGGCCATCCAGGATCACGAACGCGGGCCGCTGATTGGAGCAAGGACCTTCGGCAAGGGTTCCGTCCAGCTGATATTCTCTCTATCCGACGGATCATCTCTGCACGTCACCTCGAAGATCTGGCTGACACCCGACCGGCGCCAGATACAGGGCCTTGGTCTGGCACCTGACATCGAGATGTCACAGACCGCTGGCGGCCCGGACGAGCAGCTGGACCGGGCCGTCGAGTACCTGCGGGCGCAGCAGGCCGAGGGAAGCAACTGATGAAAGACAGGCTGCGCACGCTCAGCCAGGGCCTGGCCGCGGCCGCAGTGGCGCTCACCGTGCTCACAGGCGCGCTTGCCGCGGGCATAGCATCCGCATTCTACCTCACCCAGCCGGCGGCCCCCTCCCTCGATACCTCGCCGTCCCCCACGCCCACTCTGCCTCCCGGTGTCTCCTCTTCGGACTACGAGGCGTTCCAGCTTTACTGGGAAGTGTGGGCCCTCCTAGACGCCAACTTCTATGGAGAGCTTCCCGCGCAGGATGAGGCGGGCTATGCGGCAACGCACGGCATGCTGGCTACCTTCGGTGACGAGCACACCACGCTCATCGAGCCGGAGATGGCGAGGATCCTTGCCGAGGACTCGACCGGCGCCTTCGAGGGAATCGGAGCGTACGTAGCTCTCAACGAGGAGGGGTTCGTCTTGATCTCGGACGTTTTTGAAGGGGGTCCGGCGGAGGCCGCAGGGCTGCAGCCTGGCGACAGGCTGATGGCGGTCGATTCCGTACCCCTGGCTGGAATGACGCTGGATGCAGCGATCAGCCTCATCCGGGGCCCGTCGGGCTCGCAGGTGGCGCTGCTCGTCAGCCGGGAGGGGGTGCCCGGCACTCTCGAGGTCGTGGTGACCAGGGCACGCCTGGAGATTCCCCTCGTAGAGCAGGAGCTGCGCGAGGACGGCATCGCCTATGTGCGACTATACGAGTTCTCCGAACCATCGGTCGAGCGAATGGAGAGCGCCCTCGGAGAACTCCTGGCTGGAGAACCAACCGGACTGGTCTTCGACCTCCGCGGCAATCCCGGCGGATGGCTGGACCAGGCAATCGGGGTCGCGGACCTTTTCCTTAGTGAGGGCATCATCGTCACAGAAAGGTGGTACGACGGGCACGAGGTGTCCGAAGAGGCGGGCCCAGGCGAATTGGGCGAGGACGTGCCCCTCATCGTCCTGGTGAACGGCCTCAGCGCAAGCGCAGCCGAGATCGTCGCTGGCGCACTGCAGGACAACGGGCGTGCATTCCTGGTGGGTACCGATACGTACGGGAAAGGCTCAGTACAGACGATCTATCACCTCGGAGACGGTTCTGAGTTGCGTGTCACTTCCGCTCGCTGGCTCACCCCTGACGGGACCGCTATCCCCGAAGAAGGGATCTCCCCAGACATCCTTGTACCCTGGCCTGCAGACGCCGCCCCAAATGTCGACCCCCAATTGGAGCGGGCCGTCGAGTATCTCTTGGAAGGCAGCTAGTGGCCGCAGCGCGAGTAGTCGCCACGAATCGGAAGGCGGCCCGCGACTTCCACCTGGAGGACCGTCACGAGGCCGGCGTGGCCCTGACCGGCACGGAGATCAAATCGGTCCGTGCAGGCCGGGTTAGCTTGAGCGACGGCTACATCCAGCTCCGCGGCGACGAGTTGTGGCTGATCAATGTCCATATCGCGCCCTACGATCCTTCAGGCAGCCACGGCCACGAGCCGCGCCGCCCTCGCAAGCTCCTCCTCCATCGTCGCGAGATCGCCCGCCTGGCCGCACGCGTCCGCGAGCGCGGCTACACTATCATTCCCACTCGCCTTTACCTGAAAGGGCAATGGGCGAAGGTGGAGATCGCGCTTGCGCGAGGCAAACGCAAGTACGACAAGCGGCAGGCAATCGCCGAGCGGGACGCACGCCGCGATGTCGAGCGGGCCCTGAAGGATCGCAAGCGCGGTCGAGGGGGAGAGCCGAGCACGCGGCTCTGATTCACCCCCCACCCCTCTGCGACTTGACAGCCACCGCGCATCGACTATAATGCGCGCGGCCTGCCGCGGCCGGCCAGGAGGAGAGATGGTGGACCAGACAGAAGAGAAGCCCTCATCGATATCCGAGCTGCGCCCGAAGATGCGCCTCAAGGGCGTGGTCAAGGAGACACAGCTGTACGGCGCCGTTATCGACATCGGTCTGGAGCGAGACGGCCTGGCCCATATCTCCCAGCTGGCATCCAGACGCGTGGGACGTGTGACCGACGTCGTCAACGAGGGCGACGAGGTGACCGTCTGGGTAACACAAGTCGACGAGGCCAACGGGCGGATCGGCCTGTCGCTCGTTGAGCCGCCAGCGGTGGACTGGAAGGAATTGAACGAGGGCGGAGTCCGCTCCGGCACCGTGACGCGCATCGAGCAGTATGGGGCTTTCGTCGACATTGGGGCCGAGCGGCCCGGTCTCCTGCACGTCCGAGAGATGTCGGACGGCTACGTCCGCCATCCGTCCGAGATCGTCAAGATAGGCGACGAGATCGACGTCAGCATCCTCAAGATCGACCGCCGCAAGCGGCGCATTGATTTGACGCTTCGCGGAGCGGAGGAAGACCTGGCCCTGGAGGACTCTGAGCTGGACGAAGAGCCGCAGAAGACGGCTATGGAGATCGCCATCGAGCGTGCTTCAGCCGGCAAGGAGCGCCGACAGCCACGCCGGAGGAAGTCGAAGGCCCCGGATCTCTCGGAGAGGGAAGCGATCCTGGCCCGCACGCTCAAGCGCCACGGAGACGGCTAGCGGCCCCCCTCAGGGCAGCACAATGACGGACGCGAAGACGCAGCTATCACCCACCAGAGCCCCCGTTTCGTCGTAGACGTCGAGCCGCGACCCCTCCTCCAGGAGATACAGCCCCGCGCTGAGCACGTACTCGCCCGGTGAGAGATCAGCCGGGAGGTCAAGCTTGTACTCATCCCACACGTACCTAGCTGTGCCCCACCGGGCCGTCGGGTAGCCTCCGGGATTGAGGTGGTCATCCTGCGCGGCCGGCGCCCCCAGCGGCGCTCCGCCTTCCGGACGCGGCGTCATGTGGACGAACGACTGGTAGTTCCTCCCTACGTCGGTCTCGGCACGCCAATAGAGAACCACGGACAGCACCCCACCCGGCTTTGCCTCTTGGCGCGGCAGATCATAGCCCAGGAGCTCTATCAGGCCATCAAACGAGGCGTCGACCGGATGGTCCGCGGGGAGAGCCTGGCCAGGCTCAGATCTGTATCTGAGCCAGTCCCGCTGGTCGACTATGCCCAACTTGACTGCTGCGAAGAGGACAAGCCCGCCCAGGCCAATCGCTGCAGCCATCCCATTCAGCCGCTTCGGCGCGGGTTGTCGCGCTCGCGAAAAGCCGGGCCTTGCCGCAGCTATGCCCACCAGACAAGCCACGCCTATGAGGGCAACAACCCACGACGCCGTACGCACAGGCGTATTCCCGAACCGCACCAACACGTCCCGTTCGCCGGCAGGAACCCACACGCTGATGAATCCCTCCGGTTCAGTCACATCGATCGGCACTTCGTCGCCGTCGACGTAGGCGCGCCAGCCGGGGAAGTCGAACGTATACAGACGGAGCAAGAACCCCTCGTCAGCACTTGTCGAGAGCCGATCGTGAAGCGGTCCGTGCTCCACGACTTCGACGGTGGCCCAGTCCGGCAGCCATGCGCGATCCACCTTGTCGACCGGCCCCGGACCGCCGTAGGAGTCGAGTAGCGACTGCGCAGGGCCCATCTGCGCCAGCGCAGCCGTGGCAGGCACGTAGTCGCCCGTCGACGTGGTGCCCAAGGCCAGGCTGCCGACCTCCCATTCCAGGTAGCTAGGCGGACTGGTTCCGCCGAAATCCGGCTCCCACTCGGGTGGATAGAGCAGGGGAAGCGCGAGGAGTAGCACGGCCAGCACACCGCAGCCCAATCCCACCTGCCTCCAGCGTCCGGCGGGCAGCAGCGCCAGCCCTGCGCCCGCGCAGACCGCGAGCATCAGCGCTGCCGGGCCGAGCAAACGCCAGGGGAACTGCAAGTATTCCATACCTGGGACCAGCTCCCACAGCAGGGCTGATACCGGGAGGAGCAGCAACGCGAGCACGAACCCTGCGACGGCGAAGAAGAGGGCGGCGCGCCGCTCCCGCGTGAGTCTCAAACAAGCGCCGATGCCTGCAAGCGCCAGCACCCACTGAGCCAGGCCCAGGTTCAGCCAGAAGCGAGGAGCGGCGGACCCGAGATCTAGCTTCATCGATGAAGCAAGAAGCTCGCCAGGGGTAAGGAAATGCTCGTGGAAATCGAAGTGTCCGGGGCCGATCACTTCTAGCTTCACGGCATGACGCTCGGCCAGTGCTGGCAGCCAGAAGAATGATGTGAGGCAGAGGGCGACAACCAGCGCTAGCGCACCCCACCCCGAAGCGCGCCAGTCCCGTCGGGAAAGCGCCTGCCACGCCACGTAGCAGGCAATCAGCACACCAGACACGAGACCGATCAGATTGTGGCTCAGGACAAGCGCTCCCAGCGCAAGCACGCTGCCGGCGAATGCCCCCCTGGCTCCCGGAGTGCCTGCCAGGCGCCGGTGGTAGTAGAAAGCGAGCGGCAGCAGGCACAAGGCGAAGTGCTCGGCGAGATTGCCACGTGCGTGCGGATCGATGAAGACGAGGTAGGGCGCAAAGCAGTAGCAGGCCGCGGCTAGCACGCCAGCCTCCGCCGAGAAAAGCTCCCTCCCGAGCAGGTACGCTCCGACCGCCGCCAGGAGAAACCCCAGCACGAAGACCGCGCGCACCCCGTCAACGATATCGACTGCCGGGGCAACGTCGAACAGATTGGCCAAGTAGTAGGTCAGCGGCGCATAGTAGTTGAAGATCGGGTAGCCGTAGGCGTAGTAGAAGTTGGGCGCCCAGCGGGTGTAGATGACGCCGCCTCTGAGCACGTAGCCGAGCTCCGCTGCCCGGTACACGTGCAGCTCCGCATCAGTCTCTCGCGGCAGCCCGGGCCGCACGATGAACGCGCTCGCAGCCAGGAGAGCGAGTGCAAGTGCGATTACCAGGCCGCCGTCCCAGCGCCCAGGCGAGCCCGAGAGACGTGCCAGGCGTGTGCTATGTAGGTTCATGGGTGGAGAGGGCTCCTGGTGTGGGCAAGTGGGCGCGCCTGGAGGGGTGTGTGGGAGGGGGTGGGATTGAGTGTTGTCCACTCCTGACTACACGAAATGCACTGGTTCAACCATGCCTCCAAGCCTCACCCCCCCCGTGATCCACCGCCCCACGCTGCTGAGCCTACCCCTCCGCTGCTCGCACCAGCACGTAGCGGCCCCGCGTACCATAGTTGGCCTCGAAATCGTACGACGTCGCCGTGTAGAGATAGGTTGCCTCACCAACAATGAGCAGGTCCGCATGGCCGATTCCCAGGTTTCCCGACTGATCATCGATGATAGGATTCCCTGGATACTTCTCCCACCGTCCGTCGATGACAGGGGCAACGCTGCGTGCCAGTCCCAGTGCATACTGGTCTTCGTACGCAGCATCCCACGAACTCTTGCCCCTGGTCCCTTCATACACCATATAGTAATGGTCGCCGGCCCGCACCACATCGGCCGACGAAATCGTACGAAACTCGAAGTATCTGTTTCCCGCCGCACCCAGCGCCTCGACCGGCCCGTATCCATCTTCCGCAGCAAAGAGCGGGTTGTTGCCGCACTCCCGAAGCCCTTGAGCGCCATCTTCCTTCTCGCCCGCGTAGCAGCCCATATGCCCAGGCGCCCGGCCAAACGCCAAGAACACGTACAGCTCCTGGCCAAGCACGTAGATCCCCGGCGGCGCCCCAACCAGACAGTCCCAGTCGCCCGATATGAAAGGGTGCTCCCCTATGCGCTCGATCTCATCACACTCACCCCAGCGGGGACCGGTCCCCGCAACGACAGCAGCGTCCGACCACTCCAGCCCATCGCCGGAGGTGCGTACAACCGTTCCACCGTTCCACTCGTATACCATGTACGTGAGCTCGTCGGTCACGAAGACGCGCGGATACTGCTGCTGATGAGTGTGATCACTCGGCTCGCACGGACACTTTGAGCAAGCGAAGAGACAAACAGGGTTCTCCAGCTCGAAACTGAGCCCACCGTCGTAGCTCTTCCAGAGAGTGACACAGCCAGGGAAGGGCGCCGGGTCCCCGCATTGATCGACGACGCCGGCAGATTCGTAGCTGGCGTGCAGATACGACCAGAACTCAAGCCCTCCGCGGTGGATTGTGTCAGACTCCCCTATCGGAAGCCCTACGTCGAACGCGTCCAGGATCCACTCCGCTTCCCCCGCCCAGAACTCGTCCAGCGTGGCCAACTCGCGCCCCGCAGGCGGCAGGGGGTCGAAAGGACAATCCACCGGAGCCACCCCGGGCGGACAAGTAGCGGTGGGCGCCCGGGGCGTTGCGCTGCCCTCTACCGTTGGGGAAGGACTGGAGGAAGCTGCAGTAGCCTCCAGAGGAGGGCCACCGGTACGCCGGGCACCGCCTTCGCAGCCCGCAGAAACGAGCAGGACACCGAACAATGCAGCGACGAATAGTCGCCCTGGCCCCTCCCGCATAGCGGGCCGTAGTGTAGTGCAAAACGAGAAGCCGGTCAAGTAGATCCGCCTGTTGACATCCGCCGGGAAATCAATAGAATAGTCCATAAGGGTTGCCACACAATTGGCGATTGATGTTCAGAGAAGCAACACACAGAGGTGACTATGTCAGCCAAGTCTCCCGAATCCAAGGCGAAGCCGGCCGCCAAGCCGAAGAAGGCAGCGCCAGCCCCCAAGCCACAGAAGGCAGTGCCAGCCGCCCCTAAGCAGCCGGCCCCAGCGCCATTGGTAGTACCGCTCACGCCAGACGAGGAGCGCACGTGGGCCATGCTCGCCCACCTCAGCGTATTGCTCAACCTGGTTACGGGCTTCCTCGGCGTCGCGGCTGCTCTGGTGATCTATCTCATCTACCAGACGCGGTCACGCTACGTAGCCTATCAAGCCCTCCAATCGCTCATCTTGCAGAGCATCGTCTGGGTAGGCGGAGGGATCATCACCGTCGCGGCCTGGGTTGTTACCGGCATGCTGATGGCGGTACTGGTAGGCTTCCTCTGCCTCCCCGTCACACTGCTGATATCTGCGTTCCCGATCGCCGCCATCGTGTATGGCATCGTGGGTGGCATCCAGTGCAGCCAGGGAGAGGACTTCCGCTACTGGCTGGTGGGCGACTGGGTACGGAGCACGCTGACGGGATAGCGCTCGACCGCCAGAATGCCACTCGGGTTTGACACGCGGTCGAAAACCGCTACAATACACGCGTACCAAGCATTGGTGCAGACGATAGCGAGTGAGATCGTACTAGGCGTCGGACTATCCAACATCTATCAAGGAGGTAGGAAATGGCAGAAGCTAAGAAAGCGCCGGTGGGTGAGGTGACGCAGGACGACAAGCTTTGGGCACTCTTGAGCTATATCTTCTGCCCTCTGGTCGGCATCATCGTGCTGCTCCTCGAGGACAAGAAGACCCGCCCGTTCCTCAAGTACAACGCGGTGGTCTCGATCGTCCTTGGCGTGCTGTCCATTGTGCTGAGCGCCATCTGCATCGGCGTCCTGATCTGGTTCTACGCGATCTACCTGGGCATCAAGTCCTACCAGGGAGAGATGGTCGAGGTTCCGGTCATCTCGGACTTCGTCAGAAACCAGGGCTGGGCCTAGTACCACAACAGCATTCGGGCATGCGGGAAGGCCCTTCCCCCGTTGGGCGAAGGGCTTTTCCACATGCCTGCCGCAGCACGGTCGCCTCCCGCGCGCGGCTGAGCCCGCAATAGACACTACCCAATGCCACCGCAACACAAGAAGTGGCAGCTGGCACCCGCTGCCCCGGCGGACCACCTGGCCAGATTCCCGGACCTCCATCCGGTCGTCGCCCAGCTGTTGTTCGGGCGCGGCATCACGGACCCTGTAGCTGCCGCCCGCTTCCTGGCTTGTGAAGACGCCGCCGCGGATCCATTCGCGCTGGCCGGCATGGCAGAGGCCGTCGCGCGAGTCCGGCAGGCCCTGGCCCACGGTGAGCAGATCGTGGTCTACGGCGACTTCGACGTCGACGGCGTGACCGCGACCGCACTCTGCCTGCAGGTTCTGCGGGCGCTTGGCGGCCACCCCGCCGCCCACATTCCCCACCGGATCGAAGAGGGGTACGGCCTCAACAACCAAACACTCGCCCGCCTCGCATCGGATGGCGTCCGCCTCATCATCACTGTCGACTGCGGTGTGCGCTCGGTCGAGGAGATCGCTCACGCCAACAGCCTAGGCATGGACGTCGTGGTGACCGACCATCACTCGGTCGGCCCTCAGCTCCCGCCTGCCGCCGCCGTAGTCGACCCCAAGCGGCCCGACAACAGCGCGCCCATAGCCCGCCTGGCCGGAGTGGGTGTAGCCTACAAGCTGGCCCAGGCGCTGCTCCGGCTAGAAGCCGAGGAGCCTATCGCTCCCTCCCCCGTCCAGCTTGAGCCGGTCGACCTGGTCGACTTCGTCGCCCTGGGCACGGTAGCGGACCTGGTGCCACTCGTGGGAGAGAATCGCACGCTCGTCCACGAGGGCCTGGCGCTCATTAACTGCATGGGGCGGCCTGGTATCGCCGCCCTCTGCCGGCAGGCCGGGCTCAGCGCTGGTCAGATCGACACCATGGCCATCGGCTACGCGCTCGGACCCCGCCTCAACGCTGCAGGCCGCCTGGCGCACGCAGAGATATCCCTCCAGCTGCTCGATTCCACCTCCCAAGAGGGCGCCTGCACTCTAGCAGCGCAGCTCGACCGCTTGAACCGCCAGCGCCAGCAGCTCACCCAGTCGACCCAGCAGAAGGCCCGCGACTTAGCGGTGGCCGGCGCGGACGGCACCCCGCTTCTGTTCGCCGCGGACGCCGCCTTCCCGGCCGGCATTGTAGGACTGGTCGCCAGTCGCCTCGTCGACGAGTTCTACCGCCCTGCCGTCGTCGTGGAGATCGGCGAGGACGTGAGCCACGGCTCCGCCCGCTCCATCCCCGAGTTCCACATGACCAGAGCGCTGGACCGCTGCGCCGACCTGCTGATCCGCCATGGAGGTCACGCGGCCGCCGCAGGCTTTGCGGTCAGGAACGAGGACCTTGACACACTCGCCGACCGCCTGCGCCGTTTGGCTGTGGAGGAGCTGAGCGAGATCGATCTGGCTCCGACACTGGAGGTCGATCTGGAGGCAGATCTGTCCTCCATGTCCTGGGAGCTGCAGCGCCAGCTCGCCCGGCTGGAGCCTTGCGGCATGGGGAACCCTCAGCCGCTGTTCCTGACCGGCGGCGTCCGCCTGCTGGATCGCAGGCGCGTTGGCGATGGCGGTAGACACCTGAAGCTGACGTTGTCCGACGGCGAGATGGTCTGGGACGGCATCGCCTTCCGCCAGGGCGAGACTGCACCCTGCCTCGGCGATCGGGTCGACCTCGTCTACCACCTCGAGGTCAACGAATGGAACGGGAGCAGGCGTCTCCAGCTCAACGTCCAGGACGTGCGCCCCTCTGACCCCTCCCCGCCCCGGCCATGGCCGGGAAACGGGACGACACGTCCCGCGGAGCGAGCGGCGTGAGGCTCCTGGTCACGGGTGCCGCCGGCTTCATCGGCAGTCACGTTGCTGAAGCCCTGCTTGAGCGCGGCGACGAGGTCGCCGGCCTCGACAACTTCAACGACTACTACAGCCCGGAGCGCAAGCGGGCCAATGTGTCTCTCCTGACCTCCAGTCCCGGCTTTGTACTCCACGAGGCCGACATCCGGGACGCGGAACACATGCGCACCCTCTGCGCGCAGGGCCAGTACGACGCCATAGTCCACTTGGCGGCCATGGCCGGCGTGCGTTACTCAGTTGACAGGGCGCCGCTCTACGTCGAGGTCAACGTCTCTGGCACAGTGAACCTGCTCGACGCGGCCCGCCGGGCCGGGGTAGGGCATTTCGTCTTCGCATCGACATCATCCGTCTACGGCCGAAGCGAACGCGTCCCCTTTCGCGAGGACGACCCTCTTGGCCGTCCCCTGGCCCCCTACCCCGCCACGAAGATCGCCGGCGAGTTGATGGGCCACGCCTATCACAATATGTTCGGTATCTCCTTCACCGCCGTTCGCCTCTTCTCCGTGTATGGGCCGCGCGGAAGGCCAGATATGATGCCATACCACATCACCGACTGTATTGCGCACAGGCGTGAGTTCACCCTCTATGACGCCGGCGAGATGCACCGGGACTGGACATACGTAGACGACATCGTCTCCGGCATCCTGGGTGCCGCCGACCGCCGGCTGGGATACGAAGTGATCAACCTCGGTCGAGGTGAGCCGGTCCGGATGGCGGACTTCGTCGAGCTGATCCAGGCACTCGTCGGCAAGCCGGCCCGGATGATCACGCAGCCCGCACCGCCCAGTGAGCCGCCGACTACGTTCGCCGATCTGACCAGGGCACGAGATCTCCTGGCCTACGAGCCGGTTGTATCGGCCAGCGATGGCATGCGCAGGTTCTGGGAATGGTACCAAGCGGAAGTCCTGGAGAACGAGTAGCCAGTCTGGTCGCCCCGTCCGCCGCTCGTCACAGCGAACCCCCGCAGGTCAAAGGCCGGCGGGGGTTCCTCTTGAGCCGGACTGATGCGGTCAGGCCGCAGGTACGCTCTGCCTATCGGCCAGGCCGAGCTTGAGGAACAACCAGGGAGCTCCCAGGCTGGCCCACAGCCCGATCAGCGCATACCGAACGACGCGTAGGATGTCGTAGAGCTCCTCACCCTCGGCAGGCAACACGGCCTTCAGACCCAGGTACAGGCCGAGCAGCGGCACCGCACCAACGACGAACCGGAGGCAGCGCTTCCACAGCGGCCCTCGGGCGCTCATGGGGGCATATCGCAGCGCGAGCGGCAGACCCACCCCCACCCCGACCAAGACGCCCGCCGCGCTTGCCGAGCCGAACCCAGGTGTCAGCGCAGCGAGCACAAGCGGAACGCCTGCACCGAGCGCCAGCTGCGCTCCAAGGCCGGCCCTACCCAAGGCCGCCTCGATGCCCGGCACGAGCAGCAGCCAGGCTGCCAGCAGCAGCCCGCCCACTGCCCATCCGCCCAGGACGTCCGTCGGGAAATGGACTCCCAGGTAGACCCTTGAGAAGCCAACGAGGATCATGAGTAGCACAGCCACCGCCCATACCCATGCCTTGCGCAAAGTGGCAGCAATGAGCCCCCACATGACCACAGCGGACATCGAGTGCCCGCTCGGCAGGCCGCAAGCGCGGGCGCCGGTGTAGTCCGTCTCCTTCAGCTGCACTGCGGGGTCCAGGTCGTATGGCCTGGGCAAGCCAAGCAGACCCTTGAGACCCGTGGTCACGTAGCTCCCCACTAGGAAGATCACTCCCAGGCGGGCACCGAGGCCGAAATCGATGCACCAGATGATCAGCGGGATCAACACCAAGAGGAACTCCTCTTCGCCCAACAGCGTGAATCCCTTCATGAGCGCCACCAGAAACGGGCTTTGTACGGCCTGCAGCACACGGATCAACTCTAGTCCCCAGTCCTGAATCCCGTCCATCTGTCTCCTCCTCTCGATCTACCCAGTCGCCAAGGTACACACGGTCCGGACGACAGCGCGGTCAGATCAGCCCATCCACGCCAGCCCTGGCAAAGTGAACCCGATAGGCAGCGGTCTCTGCCAGCAGCTCCGCCAGACGCCGGGCAGCCTCCTCCTTCCGCCCCCGCTCTGGCTTTCCGCTGCCCACGGCCAGGAGGAGCTGATCCCCACCCTCCTCACTGATAAGCAGATCACCTCGGGCGGCAAGCCAGTCCAGGCCGGCCCAAACAGTCGCCTCGCGCTGTCCGGTCGCCGCCGCCAGTTCCGCGATGCTCACGCTGCCGCCCTGCTGATTGACGGCGTGTTTCGCCAGCCCGGCGAGCCTCTTCAGCAGCTTCTCCGGCTGGTCCAGACCAGGGTCCCTGGCAAACACGTGTATCTCCTGCGGGGCCACTCGCTCCACAGCAGCGGCCAGCTCCGCGGGACCGGGCGGAGCGGTCCATATGACCAGCGTCCTGCCGGCCTCCAGCTCTCTCCGGTCCCGCCCACCCACATCAGCCCTGTGCTCAGCCTCACTCCAGACCTGGACACCCTCCCGCGCAGTGAGCCTGGCCAGCGCTTCTCGGGGCCTGGCCTCACCCCGGCAGTCGACGATGACAGCCAGGGCAGGCCTGGCTGTCACTGCCGCCTGACCTTCGACTATGGGCCGCGCATCGACCCACTCCAACTGAACCCTGCGCTCGCCCCGGAAGTCACTCGACCGGGCAGTGTAGGCAAGATCGAACCGCCCATCCGGCAGCTCTCCATCCGCCCCTCGCCACCAGATCAGATCGAATCTCTCGCCCCCCTCATCCTCGACCGTCACCACCAGATGCTCGTCGTTCCGGCCAACCGACCTTTGTCCAGCGACACGCATACCGCTGCAGGCCAGTGTCAGCGGGGGGTTGCCAGCGCCGAAGGGGGCCAGCCGTTCGATCTGCTCTACCAGGTCGAGCGCAATAGCGCCCAGGCCGAGGCGGGCGTCTATCTGGAGCGGAGGGCGCTTGCCCACCTCCGCCATCATCTCCCCTACCGTCCCCGCGAGGGCTGCGCGAAACTCCGGAATGCGATCTGGGCTGATGCTCATGCCAGCAGCCATGGGGTGGCCGCCAAACGAGTCGAGCATCTCCGAGTGTGCGGCAATGGCAGCGCTGATATCGACGCCCTCGATAGACCGGGCCGACCCTCGCGCCAGTCCTCCGCCAGTCGTCGTGAACAGAACAACCGGGCGGGAGTACCGCTGGGCCAGCCTGCCGGCCACAACGCCCACCACTCCTCCGGGCCAGGATTCTCCAACCAGAACCAGCGCGGCGTGACTAAGCAGCACCGGATTCTTCTCCACCTGGCTCACTGCTGCCTGGGCCACCTGGTCGCAAAGCAGCCTGCGCCGGGCGTTCAAGCCCTCCATCTCGCTCGCCAGCATACGGGCCCTCGCCAAATCGCTGGTTGTAAGGAACTCGACCGCGACCGTCGCGTCCGCCAGGCGCCCAAGCGAGTTGAGGCGGGGAGCCAGCGCGAAGCCAATGTGCTCCTCGGTAAGTCGGGCAGGGGTGACCTCCGCCATCTCCATCATCACCCGCAGTCCCAGTCGCTCGGTCTCTCGCAGCCGTTCCAGACCACGCTGCACCAGGTAGCGGGTATCGCCTGTCAGCACGGCGACGTCCGCCACTGCGCCCAAGGCGACCAGATCGAGGTGGCGGGCCGCCTCATCATCCCGGCCTGCCCTGCCGTACATGGCGAGTGCCAGCTGCCAGGCGCAGCCGACGCCGGGCAACTCCCGCAGCGGATGATCACCCGCAAGCATCTTCGGATCGATGACAGCGTAGGCCTCGGGCAGCGATTGCGGGAGGTCGTGATGATCCGTGATCACGACATCGACCCCCCTCGTGCGAGCATACTCTACGGCCTCGTGCCCGCGCACACCCGTATCGCAGGTCACCACCACCTGCACGCCGTCATCGATCAGCCCTTCGAGGGCGGGCTGGTGAAAGCCGTGCGAGCCCCGCTCCCGATGGGGTATATGGTACCAGACCGCCCCGCCCAGGTCCCGGAGCATCGAAACGAGCACTGTAGTCGCCGTCTGTCCGTCAACGTCGAAATCGCCCCAGACGCAGATCTGCTCACCCCCCGCTATGGCCGCCTCCAGCCGCTCCGCACCACGCACCAGGCCCGGCAACTCCTCAGCGCCCGCGGGCTGGTACTCGTCAGGGTTCAGGAATCCCCTCGCCGAGCCCGGGGCAGCGTACCCGCGCGCGGCGAGCGTCGCCGCGACCAACGGATGGCCGCCTACTGCTTGCTGCAGCTCCTCCGTAACGGGTGCGCAGGACGGCTCGACCCATTCGCGCATCAGTAGGCCACCTCCTCCACTTCCCCGAATTCGAAGGTCGGTCCCAGATCGTCACCTGCCCCCTCCTCGTCGGAGGATTCATCGAGCGGGCCCGCTCCAACGCCGCGTCTACACAGCGAGCGATAGACGCAGTAGCGGCATTGGTTTCGGTCATCGGTCAGAGGCTGGTCGCCCTCCGGAAGCCGGTCGATCTCCGAAGCCAAAGCCGCCAGATAGCTGCCGTCGCTATCGAACTGAGCCGCGCCGTACTCGAAGACCTCGGGCTCATCCGGGAAGGCGGCATACCAGTAGACCATCTCGACCTGCTCCGGGAGCACGGCATTGCCGGCGTTGAGATGCATCCCCCCCCGCACCAACAGGTACGGATAGACCCTCGTCTGCAGCCGTTCGGCCACCAGCTCACGTTTCGGCTTTCGCCGCGAGGTCTTCCAATCCACTATGACCATTCGCCCGCCGGCCTCGGCGGCTACCAGATCGTAGCGAGCCAGCAGCCGCCGGCTGCCCAGCGGCGCAGTGAGCAGCAGCTCCGAGTGGCGCACCTCCGGCAGACCGGCCGGCCGCTGCTCCAGGTAGTTGGTCCACCAGATTCTGAGCTCTTCATCCCCGATCGAAGCCTCGAGCCTATCCGCCGGCACTCCGCTTACGTGCTGGTGGACCAGCCGGTGGAACGCGGCTCCCATCTGCAGGTGGAGCTCGTGCTCCAGCACCGGCTCGGCCTCGACAGCGGGCCAAGCCAGCCTGAGGACGTGCGTCAGCTGGAAGCGCCGCCGGCAGTCAGCGAAGTCCTGCAGGCTGTCCTGGCTGAACACGAAATCAGCTGGTAGACGCACCCGATCTCTCCTCCCAATACGTCTGTAGGGCGACGAGCGGCGCCGCCGGCTGAGAGTCCCCCCGCCTACCGGTATTCCAGGTCACCACGAGTTCCCTCTTGGCCCGTGTGATGCCGACGTAGAGAAGCCGCAGCCTCTCCGCCGCATACTCAAGCCGTGCCTTCCGCGTCGCCTGCCCCTCCTCGTAGTCCGCCCCGGATATCGCCGTCTCCAGCTGAGCCAGGGCCTCAGCCTCCAGGTTGAGCTGGTCGCGCACGAACCACTTCTCGGCGAAGTAGCTATCGTGGGCCAGCCCACTCGGGTAGTTGTAGTTGTTCACGCTCATCAGGTAGACGCGATCCCATTCCAGCCCCTTCGCCTTGTGCACGGTGGCGACGACGACCTTGCCCCGATACTGCTCCGGATCGAAGCCCGTGTCGTCACCGCTTAGCCCCACAAAGCGCCGTTGATTGCGGGCCACGACGGCCAGCTCCCGAACAAGCTCGGGCAGCTCCCAATCGGGTGTCGACTCCGCCATGCCGCGCAGCACAACGGCCAGCTTGTGAGCCACGGCCAGGTCCGCCTGCTCTTCGAACAAGTCGTGAGCGAGCGTCAGCACTAGCTGGTCGATAGGCAGGAGCGATGCCTCCTGCCAGCGAGCGACGAGCTCGCGGAAGTCAGCCAGCTGCTGCCGGGCATCCGTGTCGCCCTCCCCCGCAAGCGCTGCATCGAGCCAGTCCATTGCACCGCGCGGCGCCAGGAAGTCCTCAACCCTGCTGCATGCTCCCAGCAGCTTGGCCAGGCGCTCCGTCTGAGCCGCAGCCTCGGGATCATCGCGCGTCCCGCGCTGCCACACCTCGTACGCCTTGGCCAGCTTCGCCGGCGTCGTCGGATCAGCCAGGCAGCGGCCGACATGGGCCAGGGCGCCCGCCGCCACCCGCGTGGCCATGGTGCTCCGCAGCAGCTCGATACAGTCGACCTGCCGCTCCTTCAGCAAGGCCGCAACCGCCTCCCCCCTATCGTTCCGCGGTACGAGCACGGCGACCGTCTCGTCCTGGTGATCGGGCAGCCAGCGCTCTAGCGAACCCACCACATACTCGAGCTCCTCCGCCGGGCTGAGCTTCCGTCCCACGAAAACTACGCTCTCTGCCGAATCCTCGGGGTTGGGCTGCGGATCGCCCGCCGGCGCCGGCTCGATATGCGGCAGCCACAGCGCGTCTCGCACGGAGTCAACGGGATGCTCCTGCCGGGTCCAGTCAATCAGCCGGTTGGCCAGGTCAATGATGCTCGGGGTCGACCGTCCGGAGTTGGGCAGCTCCCGCACCGTCACCCCCTCCTGGCCAAGGAAGTCGCGTAAGAAATGGGGGCTCGCCGTGGTGAACGTCTCGTAGATGGCCTGGTTCGGATCACCGACTCGCACCCAGTTCCCGCCCGGCCCGGCCAGGAGCCTCAGTATCTCCTCCTGCAGCCGGCTGCTGTCCTGGGCCTCGTCCTCCAAGATGAATGGCCAGCGACGACGAAGCCGCTCCAGGTATTCGTAGTCCGCCTGCAACGCACGGAGCGCCAGCCCTACCAGATCGTCGAAGTCGACGGCGCCCCTATAGGCCAGAGCTCTCTGGTAGTCGGCGTAGATAGCACAGGCCATCTCGGCCAGTTCCAGGGGCATCCCCGGGGCATCGATGCGCTGGCTCAGCTCGAGCGGCGTCAGCAGCAGATCCTTCGCCTCCCTGATCACGCTCCGCGCCACATCCCCCACAACCAGGCCCAGCTTCGTGCGCCGTACCCAGCCCTGCTTATCCTCGTCCATATCTGAGCCGAGCAAGTGCCTTACCGCATCGCCGTTAGCAGCCACCCAGGCATTAGCCGCATCCCTCAGGATGCGCTCCGAGATCCGCTCGTCCACGATCTGGAAACCCTCCGCCAGCCCGGCCAGTGCCGGCCGATCGCGCACGACATCATGCGCCAGCCCGTGCAGCGTACGAACCAAGTACCCCAGATGGGGCATCAGACCGCGCGCCTTGACAAACGCAGACACCCGGCTGGAGAAGTTGTCCACCGCCGAGTTCACCAGTGTGACTACCAGCACCTCCTGATCGTCTTCCAGCGCGCCGCTGGCCACGATCTCGGCCGCCAGGTACGAGAGAGTGCTCGTCTTGCCGCTCCCCGGAACGGCGGAGACGCCCATCTTGCCGGCCCCGTAGGCAACCACTTCCCTCTGCTTTGGACGGGGCTCAAACAAGGGGTACATCTCCCTTCCCCCGGAAACGACCCAGCATACGCTGTACGGCCCGCAGCAGCGGCCCCTTTTGCTCGTATCCTTGCTCGCCCAGCTCACTCAACGGCAAGTACACCTTCCGCCGGCAGCGGCGGATCAACCCCAACGTCAGCCTGGACACCGCCTCCCTTCTGCTCTTCTCCTCGTCCGCGTCCGTCCATCTGGCGCCCCGAGTCCAGCGTTTGCTCAAGACGTAGGGATGCGTCAGCGGCTGATGTAGTCGCTCCCACCAGCCACGGCTGCCGACATCTACCCAGAACTGGTAGTCGACCGGGCGGTTGGTCATCAGAAAGGTGTAGGCAGGCGCGAGCAGCACGGCCTCCTCCGGCTGGACCCGCCAGCTGCCGACATACTGAGCAGCTACCACGCCGGCCTGGACCATTTCGATGTACTCCTGACCCAGCGGCTTGGCGTCAAAGCGATCCTCCTCAGTGACCCAGCGGAACTTCCGGACCGACTCGATCAGATTCGCCACCACCTGGCCGGCATCGTAGTCGCTGTGGAACCCAAACCCGGCCTGCGAAAGGACCTCCCCGAAGAGCCGGCTGAGGAAGTGGTCCAGCTGGTCATCCACCCCAGCCCCGTACTTCTCCAGCCATGATCGAATCCGCTCGTACCTCTCACCGAGCGCGTAGGTAATCCTTTCCTGCAGCTCTCGGCTGATCTGGTCGAAGGGAATCAGGCCTGGCGCCCCCTTACGAGCGCTGTAGACGGCCTTGCTCAGCAGGTGCGAGCGGGCCAGGTCGAGTCCCTCAATCGCCAGCATCAGCGCCTGCGCTGCCTTGAGCAAAGTCGGCGCCCGACCCCAATCGGGGTGGGCCAAGCCGGCTAGAGTGAGAACACACTGCGCAGCCGGTTCTTCCCTCAGTGCCCGCGACGGCCGGTGCGAGCGCACCGGCACCTCATGCGCAGCCAGCCTACGCCTCAGCGAAAAGCGCAGAGAATCGGTCAGGAACGGCGCCAGCACGGCGATCTCGCCAGGCGGCACGGACTCCTCGTGGACCAGCCGGGCGATCTCCCCGGCCACCCAGTCCAGCATCTGCGGGTAGTACCGCTGCGCCTCAACGACGATCGCACCTCTAGGGTCACTCGGCTCCGGGCTCGGCTGTGCATCCGCTCCCAGGGCCCAGGCTACCCCGGTTGCCAGCGCCTGCAGTTCCGGCGAGGTGACGAAGGAATCGGCGAAGGTGACCCGCTCCCCGCACAGCTCGGCGATGCCCGCCACGCCAGCCGCGTCCGCGCCCAGGAACAAACGGTACCCGGCGTCCCTGTCGCTCACGATCAGGGCCGAGCCGCTGGACGGCAGCCACTCCCTCAGAAGTCCGTGCGCGGCGGGTGTATCCTCCTCCGGGTTATCGACTATCAGGTGAGTATAGGTCTCGAGCAGCCGTGTCCGGCAGAGAGAAAGCGGCCACACCCGCGACAGGAAGACCTCCAGCTGGAGGGAGAAGTCGAGCAGGTTGTGAGCCAGGCAGTGTTCCCGGAACAGGCTGGCGCAGGCCTGAGCGTCGTCGTAGATCCGCTTCTGTACCTCCTCCCCCGCCCAGGCCTCCTTGAGACGCTCGCCTATCTCCCCATGGTCGAAGCCGACCACAGCGGCCTTGTTCAGGTTGTCGAGGATCTGACCGTAGATGCGGTTGCGGCCGATGTTGATCGTATCGAAGTACCCCTGATCGAGGAGCGGGCCTACCAGTCGGGCCATGTAGTACTGCGCGGTCTCGATCGTGAGAAAGGTAGGCTCCCGGTCCGGTTGCCTGAACCCGGCCTCCTCAGCAACAAGCGGCCAGTAGAGGCGGACGAGCCGGCGGGCCAACCCTCCGACCGTCGATACGGTGACGCGGCCACCGGGCGGCAAGGACCCCGCGCGCAGCGCCTCCTCGAAAGGGAGGCCCAATGTACGCTGGGGCACAAGCACGAGGATCGACCCCGCATCAATCCCCCGGCCGAGCATGGAGAGCACTCGCTCGACAGCCGCGGTGGTCTTTCCAGCGCCGGCGGGGCCCTCCAGGAAGATGCGCCCCTCAGCTGGCCTGCGGATCAAGTCGAGTTGTGGTTTGGAGAGATCAATCGGCATGGCCGGCCTTCGAACCACGGCACCTGCGGTGCGGTCCACAGGCGCGCCAAGGCAGCTCCGTGGCGACGCGAGTATAGACCATCAGCGCACTGCAGACAAGCCCCGGCGCGATGCCCCACTCCGCCAGAAACGTGGACAGGCTCGGCATCGTCTGCCGAGCCTGTCCCGTGCTGTCGACGACACCCTGCACTTCACACTAATGATGGAAGAGCCTCACACCAGACATAGCCATGACCATGCCATACTCATCGCAGGCCTCGGTCACGACGTCATCCCGTATCGCGCCGCCGGGCTGGACCACGTACTTCACGCCGCTCTGCGACGCCCGGTCGATGCAGTCGCGGAACGGGAAAAAGGCATCTGAGGCCAACGACACCCTGTCCAGCCCCTCCAGCCACTCCCGCTTCTGGGAGGGCGAGAGCCGCTCCGGGACAGCCTCAAAGCACTCCCGCCATACGTTCTGCTCCGCCGAGGTTAGATCGTCCCGCAGGTACTGATCAACCGCGTTGTTACGCTCAGGGCGGGTCAGGCCCTCCTTGAACTGCAGCCCCAGGACTGCCGGGTGCAGCCGCAGGTACCAGGTGTCCGCCTTTGCGCAGGCCAATCTGGTGCAGTGGATCCGCGATTGCTGGCCAGCCCCCGCCCCGATGACCTGTCCGTCGACCGCCAACACAATCGAGTTCGACTGTGTATACTTGAGCGCGACCTGCGCCACGAGCAGATCGCGCACGGCGTCAGCAGGCAAGTCCTTGTTCCGTGTCACTACGTTGCCCAGCATCCCTGCCTCGATGAGCGCGTCGTTCCGCTTCTGCTCGAGGATAACCCCAAATACCTCGCGCACTTCCATCTCCTGGGGTTCATACGAAGGGTCCATCTGTATGACCACGTACTTGCCGTCCCGCTTCTTGCGCAAGATCTCGAGCGCCTTCGCATCATAGGCGGGCGCGATGACGCCATCTGAGACCTCACGGCGGATGAGATCCGCCGTCTCCACGTCCACCTCTTCGCTCAGGGCAATCCAATCGCCGAACGACGACATTCGGTCCGCGCCTCTCGCCCGGGCGTAGGCCGCAGCCAGCGGAGAGAGCTCCACCTGTTCCACGAAGTAGGACTGGCGCAAAGCATCGGTGAGCGGCACCCCTACGGCTGCCCCGGCCGGACTCACGTGCTTGAAGGACGCCGCAGCGGGCAAGCCCAGCGCCTGCTTCAGCTCTCGCACCAACTGCCACGAGTTGAGCGCGTCCAGCATGTTGATGTAGCCGGGTGCCCCGCTCAGCACTTCGAACGGCAGGCCGCCCTCCTCCGCGTACACCCGCGCCGGCTTCTGGTGCGAGTTGCAGCCGTAGCGCAGGCCTATCTCACTTGAGCTCATGCTACACACGCCTCCTGTTGATCGAGTTTCCGCACAGCTTCTCTCAGTTCGGTCAGCAACGTGATTCGCGCATCGGGCACGACACCGGGCTCCGACTGGCCCCCGTCCCGATCGATCCACATACCTGGGATGCCCGCCTGTTGCGCCCCGGCAACGTCTCGCCTGAGCCCATCACCAACCATGACCAGCTCAGCTGCCCGCAGCCCCACTCGGTCGATCACTGCGGCAAAGACCCGAACGTCCGGCTTGCCAAAGCCCAGGTCGCCAGAGACGAACACCGCCTCGAAGTAGCCGGCCAGCCCGCTCAAGTGCAGCTTCTCCCGCTGCAGATCAGGCGCGCCGTTGGTGAGTATCGCCAGCCGGTACTCCTGCCTGAGCTGCTGCAGCGCAGGCTCCGCATCGGCGAATGGCACTTGCAGCGAGCGGCGCCTGGCACCGAACTCGCCTGCCAACTGCCGAGCCAATGTCGCGTCCTCAACACCGTGCTGCGCCAGCGCTCGTGACCAGGCCTCCAGCCTGTAAGCGGGCGCCCAGGCGCTGAGTTCAGCCAGGCCCCCACCGCCAGGCGCGAACCTAGCCCACAGCCCCTCCCAGGAGCTGATCCCGATCTCCCGGCAGTACTCGATCGTGGGCGCCGCGCGCCACAGCCTGCGCGCCTCGGCCCTGACCGATTCGGTCAGCGCCGCAGGGTCGAGACCGTGCATCTCCCGCGCGATGTCGCACGTGGCCAGAAAGGCCGCTTGCGCGGCTCCTCGCTCGACGACAAGTGTGTCGTCGAGATCGCACAGAATCAGCCTGGTGGACACACGCCTACTGTCCGTCCGCGCCTTCCGCGGCGCTCGCAACCCGTGCAGCCGAGGCGGCCTCCACCACCGAGAGAGCCTGAGACAGATCGGCGATGATATCCTCTGCGTTCTCGACACCGACCGCCAGCCGGACGAGCCCTTCCGCGATCCCGATCTCCGCCCGTTCCTCCGGAGTGAAATCGTAGTAGCTGGTCAGCGCCACCTGTCCCACCAGGCTCTCGGTCCCGCCCAGGCTGGGCCCAATATACGGCAGCTTGAGTGCGTCGACGAAGCGGGCAGTCATCTCCAGGTTCCCGTCCAGTTCGAAGCTGACCACGCCGCCGTAGCCGGCCAGCTGGCTCTTCGCCACCAGATGGTCGGGATGGTCCGGCAAGCCGGGATAGTAGACACGGCTCACGCGTGGATGCTGGCTGAGGAACTGGGCCACCTTGAGACCCGTCTCGTTCTGCCGGTTCACCCGCAGCTCGAGCGTCTTCAGGCCGCGCATGAGCAGAAAGGCGCTGTTCGGATCGCAGATCGCTCCGATCACGTTCTGCGTCTCACGCACTCTCTGAACGATCTCATTCGAGCCAACAGCCACGCCCGCCAGCAGATCGTTGTGACCGCCAAGGTACTTGGTACAGCTGTGTACAACCAGGTCGACGCCCAACTCCAGGGGCCGGACGTTGACCGGCGTGCCGAACGTGCTATCAATGATCGTATACACATCATGCCTGCGTGCGATGTCGGCAAGCCTCGCCAGATCCAGCACTCGCAGGTAGGGGTTGGTAGGCGATTCGGACAGGATGGTCCGAGTGTTCGGCTGAATGGCCTGCTCAAGCGTTTCGTACTCGCCCACAGGCACCTTCGTCGCCTCCACCCCGTAGGGCTTCAGAAAACTGAGCACGAACTCGCGTGTGCGGCGGTAGACGTCGTCCGTCATCACGAGATGGGCGCCGGATGAGAGCAGCGTGAGCAAAGAGAGCGTCACTGCCGCCATCCCGCTCGAGAAGAGTATCGCTGCATCTCCCCCCTCCAGCTCCGCCAGCTTCCGCTCGGCGGCCAGCACCGTGGGGTTGCCGTAGCGGCCGTAGTCGCATCTCTCGCCAGTCTCCTTGCGCTTGCGCCGCTCCATGAACCTCACCAGGTCAGCAGTGTCAGAGAAGGTGAACGTGCTGCTCTGAAAGACCGGCGTGGTTACCCCGTGCCCCGGCTTGCGCCGCTGCTCGCCGGCGTGGACCGCCTTGGTAGAAATGCCTTGCGACTTCGCCATCCCCGCTCTCCCTTCTGCCCTCGAGGGAAGCTCTACACAACAGACCGAGCCTCTTCAGCAAGAAGAGGCTCGCAGCACAATCGGAGTCTACCTCTCATCTTGCAGAAGCTCCCCGAAACACCTCTGCCGGAATTGGCACCTGGAGCGGTCTGCTAGCGAGCTCGCCGGTACTACTCGATTGGGGATCAGTCGGCGAACTCGGGCCACTCTGGTTGCCGGGGCTTCACAGGGCCGGTCCCTCCACCCCTCTGGATGAGTGTTCCCAGTTCTATGAACTTGTGGCGCGCATAGTATCACATGTCAAGGCCTTTGTCAAGCAAGGCACAGGAAGAACGCCCGGCGCCGGGCCGGGCGTTCGTTGATCGCGGCTGGCTCAGGGCCTTGGCGGAGGACCCGAGCCAGGAGGTATCGTCTCCCCGTCTGGAATGCTCCTCAGGTAGCTGCAGTCGAGTGTACGAACGTCCTCCCACACGTAGCCCTCAGACGTGAACGTCTCGATGTCCCGGATCCAGCGCTTCTCCCCGCGCTCAAGCAGGTAGACGTGAGGGCTGTTCCAGCACTTAGCGACGACTTCCAGTGGCGGACCAATCTCCAGGCCATCCAGATAGCCGTCCTCAGCAACGTGCACATCGCCCCAGTCCCAGCCGTATGCTTCAAAGGCTTGTATGCTGCTGATCCAGCGCAACCGCCCATCCTGGAACACATAGATTTCCGGGTCGTCCTCTTCCTTCACCACAAACCCATCGACCATGACCCAGGCGGAGCTATCAGGCAGCATGGTCGCCAGAGTGGTGCCGAAGCGATTGAGCGGTATGTTCACCAGGACTATGAGCACGACGAGCACCAGCGCCAGGCGCACTATCAGGCGGGCTGCGTGTGGCGCGCCCAGGGGCCTGGAGGGAGGCTCCTTCTCCGCAGTGGCTCTCTCAGGCACGGCACGCGGCTCATGGTTGGGCGAGCTCGCCGGCGGCCTCGCCCTCTGCTCCGCCGGTGCAGCCTCGCCTGCCCGCGCGCCGGGAGCCGTCGCCGGCAATCCTCGCTGGCGCAGACGCTGCTCTATCTCGTCGGTCAGCAAGTTGATGATCTGCTCAAGACGCGTCTTCATCGTACCTACCTCACCATGAAGAAGCCGAGTACCTCACCTAGGCTGGCGAAGATGTTAGCGTAGAAGTTGCCTCCCAGCTGCCGGAATAGCTCGAAGCCGGTGATGCTCGGCGCGCCGATGAACGGCCGGAGGGTCCACGCCATCTGGCTGCCCACGAAGGCATACAGCAGGATCCACGCCCGCACCACGAATCTTCTCTTCTCCCCGCCGCGCCCGCCGGCATCAGAGACGATCCGCATACCCTGGCTGAGGAATCCTACGCCCACCATGCCGGAGATCGCAAAGACACCGACGTTGAGAAGCTTGAAGAACTGATAGTGGCTGGTCGTAAGGAGGAAGAAGAGCACAACGGGAGCGAAACTCAGAAGCAGCACGGCGGTGACCGTGATCCCGCTCAGCATCAGCACGACGTTCTGGCTAAGACTCTGGTTAGAGCCGAAGATGAGGTTGAAGAAGTAGAGCGTCGGGGCGCATACCATGAGGGTGGCCAGGAAGAGGGCCGGCAGCTTCCCGGCGCTGCTAAGCGCCTGCCACAGACTGTGGCTAGAGCCCATCACCGCACCGTACAGCGCGAAGAAGGCCACGCAAGACACGAGCATGGCTCGCATCTTGGCCCCCAGTTCCTTTCCATCCCTGATCTCTTCAAAGAAGCTCCTCCTATCGCGCAGGATCGTCTCTACGATTGCCAAGTTACTCACACCACGCCCTCCTGTGTTCATCGTTGCCCCACCGCCGCCTACCAGCGGAGTGCCGGAAAGCAGAAGAAGATGATCGACAGCGCCCAGAAGAAGGCCCACGATGCCAGCGCGTACCGCCATCGCGGGAATCTGAGCAGCGGGACGAGCAGTGCGGCCACTGCTACCGCCCAGAACGCGGGCCGCGCCAGCACTTCCTGCCAGTCTCCTGCACTGCCGCCCGGAGCAAACACAAGCCACCTTAAGACCAGGGCAAACAGGACCGGCAGCGCAGCAGCCGCCACGCCGTCTGCAAGCCCCCGCCCCAAGTGCGCCGCATGGAGCTCCCCGGCTGCCTCGTCGATGCCGAAGCGGGCGGCCGCATCCCGCAAAGCGGCCTCCTCGTCCCCACCCCCGGCCCGAGCATCGTCCAGCACCTGCTCCAGGTGGGCACGGATCTCTTCGACGACGTCGTACTCGGTCTCAGCCTCGAGATTGAGACGGACGCGGATACCTTCCAGCACGTCGTCGATGGTCACCCCCGCCCCCTGTGTGTTCGCCAGGCCGCAGCAGCGCGGCCGCCGTTATGTACGTGCCTCGCTAAGGCCCAGTAGGAGCCCCATTCCGTCACTGAACGTCTCCCACTCCAGAAGCTCTCTGCGCAGCCTGCGGCGGCCCTGGTCCGTCACCGTGTAGACCTTGCGCCGCCTCGTGCCTGGCTCGCCCAGCCAGCGGCTCTCCAGCAGCCCCTCCTGCTCCATCCGATGAAGGGTCGGATAGATCAAGCCCTCCTTGAACTCCAAGGCCCCCTTCGTGCGCGCCTCGAGACGCTGGATGATCGCGTATCCGTGCAGAGGCTCGCCGACATCCTCCAGCAGCTTGAGCAGCGCCATGGTCGTCGTTCCCTTGCGTAGCTGGTCGATCTGCCTTGCCATCTATCAGACCCTCACATTGCTATCCCTCAGCTGCTCAGGGATATTCTACCATACTCAACCGGTGCTGTCAACAGAACGTCGGCGCCAGCTCTAGTCACCCTCCACCCCGCTGGCGGCGGGCAGAATGACCGTGAAGGTGCTCCCCTTCCCCGGCACGCTCTCCACCCAAACTCGGCCCCCGTGCATTTCCACCAGCATCTCCACGATAGAGAGCCCCAGGCCGGTGCCAGGCGTCGCTCGCACCAGCCCGTGCTCGCCCCTGTAGAAGCGCTCGAAGACACGACCCAGCTCTGCGGCCGGTATGCCGATCCCGTTGTCCTTGACGTCGACGCGCGCTGCGCCCTCAACGGCATGCACCAGCACTTCGATCCGCCCACCCTCCGGCGTGTAGCGGATCGCATTGTCTACCAGGTTAGCCAGCACCTGATGAAGTCGCCCTTTGTCGCCGATGACACGCGGCACATCTCCCTCCACTCGCCACGTCAGCTCCTGCTGCTTCGACTCCGCTTCCCCGCCAGCAGCCACCAACACATCATCCACGATCGCCCCGATCTCCACGCTCTCAGGCTCGAAACGCACCTGCCCGCTGTCGATCAACGATACGTCGAGCAGATCTCCTATCAGATCCGCCATCCGGTCCGAGTTGCGCTTCAGTACCCGAATCAGTTCCCGTTGGTCCGTGCCAAGTGCACCATTTCCCTCCCCTCCGAGCAGATCGACGTACCCCTTGATGGACGTGGCCGGACCGCGCAATTCGTGGGACACAGTGGTGATGAACTCGCTGCGCGCACGATCAATCTCCGCATCCTTCGCCAAATCCCGCAGCACACCTACGATGCCGGCGACCCCGCCGTCGGCGCCGACGAGCGGAGACAGCCACAATTCAAAGGCTCGTGCGCCAACAGCGGCGCCAGCACGGATCACTTTCGCCGCTCCCGGCAGCGGGCAGGACAGCAGTTGCTCCACGGCCCGCGCCAGCTCCTCCTTGCCCTCACGCGCCAGCGGCGCGAGCACATCGGAGCAGGTCCGGCCGATGACATCGCCAGCGCCCAGCCCGAGGATGCGCTCAGCCGCTGGATTGAGGTGCGTTATCCGGCCCTCGGAATCGCCGATGATCACACCCTCGTCCGCTGCATAGCGCAGCGCCTGCCCCCTATTGCCCTCCACCGAACGAGCCCTCGCTCGCTTGCGCATCAGTGCCCCCTCCCACGCGGCAGGCTATTCAGACCAGGCATCAAGCCCACGCCGCAATCCGACCTGCGCCGCCCAGAGTCGCGGTCCGGCGCCACTGAAGGCACGCCGTGCCAACCACACTCCGCCACGTGGAGTACCGGAGAAGCGATCCCGCCTCACTATCGTACACACGCGGCGCGGCCTTGTCAAACGCCGTGTCCGGACCGCTTCTGCGTTTGTTCATTCCACCCCGATGGGCTATAATCCATACGGACCACCGATGAGGAGACCGCAAGGGCCAGCCAGAGCCTGCGCTCCAGGCTGTGAGCGGAGGCCGCGGGTAGGAGCTCATGGAGGCCGGCTGCATTGGACGACTTCGTAGTTGAGCCTGGCGACTACTCAATTGAGGTGTCCGGCGGTCGGCTGGTGCTCAGACGTCGCGTATCCGACCCCGACTCTCCGTGGAGCAGGATCAAGGACTACTGCCAGCGCGACGAGAGGTGGCGCAACGTAGCCTACTCCTCCTCCGGGTCAGGCACCTTCGGCAAGTACGGCTGCCTGATCACATCTCTCACCTCGCTGGCGACATTCGCCGGATACGACGTCACTCCTCTGACACTGGCCAGGGAGATCGACAAAGCGGGTGCATTCGAGGGCAACTACCTCCGCCACCCTTCGAAGGTCACAGACGCCTTCCCGCGCCTGAAGTGGCACTATGACTACTTCCTGAACGGCAAGCTTACCAGTCTCGTCGACTGGAGAAACCGCCCTGCAGATATCGGCGTACTCGCCAAGCTCCTCCAGTCACAGCCGGTCGTCGTAGAGGTTGATTTCGACGGGGCAAACACGGAGATAGACCAGCACTTCGTCCTCGCCCTGGGCTATCGCCCCGACCCGCTGGGAGGCGTAGATGACGAGCTTCTCATCCTCGATCCGTGGACTGGATCGCGCACGAACCTGCTGATCGACTACTTCAACCCGAAATGGATGCGCGACAACACCATGAAGACGGGGCAGACGAGGGTCTCGCGGACTGTAATGGGGCTTCGACTCTGGCAGCCGGTTCTCGATCGCACCTCCGCCTCCCAGCCAGAGAGTACGCCGTCAGTCGAGCCCACGCTGCAGCCTGCACCCGCAACGGTCGAACCGACCGCACCCGTAGCGACGGGCCGCCCGTCGCACCTCGACCTGCCGATCTACAACGC
This sequence comes from uncultured Anaerolineales bacterium, assembly GCA_964530325.1. GTDB lineage: Bacteria > Chloroflexota > Anaerolineae > B4-G1 > B4-G1 > CAZHAX01. The sequence goes on from CAZHAX010000004.1 coordinate 73,776, forward strand.
CAGCCGGGAGCAGGCCGTCTCCGAAGAGCCCGACGAGGGCGGCTCTGCCACCGACCCCGCAGCAGCCGCCTAGGCTCCCTCAAGCTCTCAGGACATCCTTCAGGAAGCGGCCCGTGTAGCTCGCCTTTACCCGCGCCAGGTCCTCAGGTGTACCCTCAGCGACGACCTCGCCTCCTGCGTCGCCCCCCTCCGGCCCCAGGTCGATGATCCAGTCCGCCACCTTGATGATGTCCGGGTGGTGCTCTATTATCACTACTGTGTTCCCGGCATCGACCAGGCGGTTCAGCACCTGGATCAGCTTGTCCACATCTGCGGCGTGCAGCCCGACGCTGGGCTCGTCCAGCACGTAAAGGGTCTGGCCTGTAGCTCGCTTGCTCAGCTCGCGCGACAGCTTGACCCGCTGCGCCTCGCCGCCGGACAACGTCGGTGCCGGCTGGCCCAGCCGGATGTAGCCCAGGCCCACATCGAGTAGGGTGGAGAGTTTGTTCTGCATGGCCGGAATGGTGGCGAAGAACTCGGCCGCCTCGCTAACCGTGAGATCCAGCACCTCGGCGATGCTCTTCCCCTTGTACCGAACCTGCAGCGTCTCGCGATTGTAGCGCCGGCCCCGGCAGACGTCGCAGGGCACGTATATGTCCGGGAGGAACTGCATCTCGATGCGCAGCGTCCCGTGGCCCTGGCAGGCCTCACACCGCCCGCCCTTCACGTTGAACGAGAAGCGCCCGGGTCTGTATCCCCGTATCTTCGACTCGGACAACGAGGCGAACAGCTCGCGGACCGGAGTGAACAGGTTGGTATAGGTCGCTGGGTTGGACCGGGGCGTACGGCCGATAGGCGACTGGTCTATGTTGATGGCCTTGTCTATGTGCTCCGATCCCTCGATCTCTTCGTGGTCGCCGGCCCGCTCGTGAGAGCCGTGGAGCATCTGAGCCAGCCGGCGGTACAGCACCTCCACCAGCAGCGTCGACTTCCCCGATCCAGACACACCGGTGATGCAGACGAACTTGCCAAGCGGGATACGCACGTCGATGTGCTTCAGGTTGTGCTCCCGCGCTCCCCGCACTACGAGTTCCTCGCCGCTTCCCTCGCGGCGGCTCTCAGGTACGGAGATACGCCGGGCTCCACCCAGATACGCGCCGCTCAGACTATCCGGGCTGGCCAGCACGTCGTCCAGCGTACCGGCCACTACCACGCGGCCCCCGTGCTCCCCGGCACCGGGGCCAAGGTCGATGATCCAGTCCGCAGCCCGGACAGTCGATTCGTCGTGCTCAACGACGACTAGCGTGTTTCCCAGATCCCGCATCTCGCGAAGCGTCCTGATCAGCCGAGCGTTGTCCCGCTGATGAAGCCCGATGCTCGGCTCATCCAGCACGTAGAGCACGCCGGTCAACTGTGACCCGATCTGAGTCGCCAACCGTATCCTTTGGGCCTCGCCCCCAGCAAGCGTGGTGGCTGTCCTGTCCAGCGTCAGGTAGTCCAGCCCCACATTGACCAGGAAGCGCAGCCGGTCGCGCACCTCCTTCAGGATCCTGCGCGCGATGGCCTGCTCCTTCTTGCTCAACTTCAGGTCGTCGAGCCAGGCCAGCAGCTTGGTCACCGGCCAGCTGGTGATCTCGTTGATCCGCGCACCAGCCACGGTTACCGCCAGTGCCTCCGGCCTGAGGCGTGCTCCCTGGCAGGCCAGGCACGGCCGGCGACTCATATACTCCTCAATCCGCTCCCGCATGTAGTCTGAGTTCGTCTCCCGGTGCCGGCGCTGCAGATTGGAGATCACCCCCTCGAAGCGGGCCGAGAACTCCCCGCTTCGTCCGTCCCTGCTGGTGTAGCGCACGTTGAACTGTTCGTCGCCGCCACCATACAGAATGATCTCCTGCTGCGCGGCGTTGAGCTCCCGCCACGGCTTGCCCAGAGGAATGCCGAAGTGCTCGCTTGCTCCCCTCAGCAGTTGCCAGGTATAGCTGTCCGTCTCTCTCCTGCTCCAGGGATGGACCGCCCCCTCCTCCAGTGTCTGGTCTGGGTTAGGCACGACCAGCTCGGGGTCGAGTTCCATACGGGTCCCCAGCCCCTGGCATTCCGGGCAAGCGCCGTGAGGGCTGTTGAAGGAGAACGAACGGGGCTCAAGCTCGGGCAGGCTGATTCCGCAGACCGGACAGGCCAGATGCTCGGAGAACAGAAGGTCCTGCGGCGGGTCGCCCGAGAGGTCATTGACGATCACAACCCCGTCCCCCAAGCGCAAAGCCGTCTCCACCGAATCTGTGACCCGTCCCCGGAATCCGGCCTCGTCATCCTCCGGAATCACCAGACGGTCGACCACAGCCTCGATCGTATGCATCTTGTACCGATCGAGATCGATCTCCTCTTCGACGTCGTAGACGCGCCCGTCCACCCGGACCCGGACGAACCCCGCCTTGCGCACGTCCTCGAACACCGCCTGATGATGGCCCTTGCGGTCCTTGACCAGCGGAGCAAGCACCTGCAGGCGTGTGCCGGGCGCCATCGCCACCACCGAGTCCACGATTAGCTCTGCCGACTGCTGCGCCACTTCCCGCCCACACTGAGGGCAGTGCGGCACGCCGATGCGGGCGTAGAGCAGGCGAAGGTGGTCGTAGATCTCGGTCACCGTGCCCACTGTCGAACGGGGGTTGTGCGACGCCCCTCGCTGATCGATAGAAATGGCCGGCGAGAGCCCCTCGATCTGATCGACGTCCGGTTTCTTCATCTGGCCCAGGAACTGGCGGGCATAGGCCGAGAGAGATTCCACGTACCGTCGTTGGCCCTCGGCGTATATGGTATCGAAGGCCAGGGATGATTTCCCCGACCCTGAGATACCGGTGATCACCACGAGCTTGTTGCGCGGGATCTCAACGGTGATGTTCTTCAGGTTGTGCTCTCGCGCACCCCGTACTACGATCCTATCTTGCGCCAACTCCGCTCACACTCCTCCAGCCACAGCTGCCGTCTAGTCGCCTATCCGATCCCGTCGCCCCCATTCCCCCGACACTCGCCTTCCACGCATCCGTTTATTGTAGCACACCGCGGAGCGTTGGACAAAGACCCCCGCGTTTGCTATAATCCCTGAACTCTTTCGGCGCCCGCGCCCAATCGTAGGACCGCCTGCGCTCGATCAGCCTTGCGCAGGCTCAGGTGCCACGTAATGAGCCTCGAATCGCTCCTCCGCCGTCGCCAAGGCAGGGTCAGCCAGGTCACCAGCGCGGGCCGCGACAGCCGCGGACGGGAGACCTGGCTGAGGCCGCGAGAGGCAAAGGCAAAGCGCGTCCTCATCGCTCATGGCGAAACCCACACCCTGGCCAGTATCCAGGGTCTCGGTCTGATCACTCGCCTGTGGATCACCATCGATCCGCTAAGGCCCCGCTTCCTGCGCGAGCTCGTTCTCCGCTGCTACTGGGACGACGAACCCGAGCCGAGCGTCGAGTCTCCGCTTGGCGATTTCCTTGGGCTGCCCTTCTCCCGCCGAACCTCCTATTCGTCCGCACCGCTTATAGCCAGCACCGGGGGCTTTACCTCTCTCTGGCCGATGCCGTTCTCCACCGCGGCCAGACTGACGCTGACCAATGAAGGGAACGCCACCGTCGACCCTGTCTTCTACCAGGTCACCTACTCCACCGCGCTGCCGCCCGGCGCCGATCCTGCCCTCCGCTTCCACGCCCAATGGCGCCGGGAGAACCCGACCAGCCCCGGCATCCCGTACGCCATCTGCAGGGCCCACGGAAGGGGCCATTACGTTGGCTGCAGCCTTGCCATGCAGAATCGGACCTGGTGGCTGCGCCCACCGCTCCGGGATGTGCCATTCCCCAACGGCTTTGGACTGGGAATGATGGAGGGATCCGTCAGCATCTACGTTGACGGGGAGGAAGACCCATCCGTGCGAGGGACGGCGGCCGAGGACGATTTCAACGGTGCCTGGTACAATCTGCTAGGCGGCAGGCGTGCTACTCCAGGTCATGGCTGCACGGCCTTGAACGTTCTCACGGGCCGCGCCGCCGTATACAGGTTCGATCTAGAAGCGCCGGTGCCTTTCACCCGATCGATGAGAGTGACGGTTGATCATGGATACGAGAACCGGGTAGCGGCGGACTTCTCCAGCGTCGCCTACTGGTATCAAGAGGAGCCGCACCAGACGTTTCCCGCCCTGCCCTGCCCAGCCATGCGCAGGCCCGCCCCCACAACCGCCAATCTGGCCCAGGCCATGCTCTTCGTCGGCCTGCCTGCCGCCGCCGCGCTACTTGCGGCTGCCCTACTGAGATAGCCGGCGCCATCACAGGAGGATCAGATGACGGCCCAGTCCGCCCCAATCATCCTCAAGCTTGAAGTCGGTGACCTTTCCACGAACTGCTACGTGGTTGGATGCCCCGAGACTCGCAAGGGAGCCGTGATAGATCCAGGTGGCCACTCCCGCCGCATCCTGGCAGCCGTCAGGGAGAGCGGCCTGCGCATCCTCTACATCCTGAACACCCACTGCCACTTCGACCACATCGGAGCGAATGAGGAGCTGGTGGAGGCCACCGGCGCAGCTCTGGCGCTTCACCCCCTGGAGATCCCGATCCTCCAGGCCCGCGGCGGCGCCGGCTGGTTCGGCCTGCCCGGCGACGCCAGCCCGCCGCCGGCTATTGAGCTTGAGGGGGGACAGGAGCTCCAGATCGGCAAGCTGACGCTGCGCGTTCTGCACACACCGGGCCACTCGCCCGGGGGCGTCACCTTCTACTCAGCGGAGGCCGCTGCCGCCTTCGACGGCGACCTGCTCTTCGCCGGCGGCGTGGGAAGGACCGACCTGCCGGGCGGCGATTGGGAGACGCTCCTCCGCTCCATCCACGAGGTCCTCTTCGCCCTGCCGGACGAGACTACGGTCTACCCTGGCCACGGCCCTCAGACAACTGTGGGCCAAGAGAAGAGATCGAACCCCTACGTGCGACCACTCCACGTGTAGGCCCCCACTCACTCACTTGCCAGCATCAACCTTCGCCGCCGATGACCAGGTTGCGCAGGACGCCGACGCCCTCAACTTCAACCTCAACTACGTCGCCCGGCGTAAGGGGCCCCACGCCGGCCGGGGTGCCGGTCATCAGAACATCGCCCGGCTCCAGCGTCATGAAGGAACTGGCGAAGGCGATCAGCTCGGCAGCCGAGAAGACCATGCTGCTCGTCCGGCCTCTCTGGCGGACCTCGCCGTTCACCCGGCAGACCACCGTCACGTCCCTGACGTACTCCTGGCTGATCCCCGTCACCAGCACGGGCCCCAAGGGGCAGAACGTATCGAACCCCTTCGCCCGCGTCCACTGCTCATCCCGCCGCTGCAGATCTCGCGCGGTGACGTCGTTGCCGCAGGTCACGCCCAGAGCACAGTTCCAGGCCTCATCGACACGAAGATTCCGGCAGCGCTTCCCGATCACCAGCGCCAGCTCAGCCTCGTGGTCGACCCGCTGCGACTGGCGGGGCAGCACAATCGTCTCCCCATGTGGCAACAGGCTGCTCGGTGGCTTGAGGAACAGAAGCGGCTCGGCCGGTACTTCCGAATCCAGCTCCGCCGCGTGGGCCTGGTAGTTGCGCCCGATGCAGACGATCTTCGTAGGCTTGGCGGGCACCAGCAGCTCCACGCTGTCCAGGGGTCCCGCCTCGGCCCGCGGCTCCCAGCAGCCGTAGGGACCACCTTCGATTACTTGGACGGAGCCACCATCGAGGACCCCCCAGACCTCCCGCCCCTCGAACACCAGCCTCACGAACCGGACCGGCTCCTGGCTCATCTACTCCGCCTCGACGTAGTCCCGTTCGTATTGCTCGCGGCGCCGGAGCAGATCCTTCCAGATCGGCTCGGGCACGCACGCCTTGACCGCTGCATAGACGTCGGCAGCGCCTGCTTCGTCCTCTATCCTGCTGGGAATCGCGTATTCCTCTCCCCCGGCGGTACAGCGCAGCCACTCCAGACTCCCGCCGACACTCCCATCTCTGACCTCGACCCAGTCGGCGCTGAAGATGCCCCGCTCCACCATCAGCTGGTACAGCCCCTCCAGCGCCGCCTCCGCCAGCACGAACGACTCCGTCCACACCGGCGTATCGCCACCGGAGTAGTCCGGCCGGAACACCACCTGGCCCTCAGTCCCCGGGCCAATGAGGATAGTGTACTCGTAGTGGAACGGCGGCGGCATGCTTCCGGCGACCCATTCGTAGCGCACCTGGAAGTCATCCTGGCGCGTCTCTTCTGGTTCCGTCATCCCTCACCGCCTACGCCGCCCGGTCGCCTGGTACTACTCGCCATCCCCCAGTACTGCGGCGACCGCATCGCAGACAGAATCGATGTTCGCCCGATTCAGCCCGGCGATGTTGACACGGCCCGAATCGAGCATGTAGATTGAGTACTCGGAGCGCAGCCTGCGAACCTGCTCCTTTGTCAGCCCAGTGTAGGAAAAGACACCCCGCTGACGTCTGATGTACGAGAAGTCGCGGCCGGTCCTCGCCTCAAGACCGCCCGCAAAGCCATCCCGCACCTCGTTGATCCGCGCGCACATGGCTTTGACCTCTTGCTCCCACTCAGCACGCAGGTTGGGATCGCCCAGCACCGTGCTGGCGATGGCAGCACCGTGTCCTGGGGGGTTCGAGTAGTTGGCCCTTATGCACTTCTTGACGTGGGTGAGGCAGACTCGAGCAGCCTCCTTCGATCGAGCCACGATCGTCAGCGCGCCGACCCTCTCCCTGTAGAGACCGAAGTTCTTGGAGAGAGAATTCGCGATCATCAACTCCTGCCCCGGGCGGCTGAGTGCCAGCACACCGAGCGTATCCTCGCGCAGCCCATCGCCCAGGCCCTGATAGGCTAGGTCGACGAAGGGCAGCAGTTCCCGCTCGGCAATCACGTCCGCGATCTGCTCCCACTGCTCCAGCGTAGGATCTACGCCCGTCGGGTTGTGGCAGCAGCCGTGGAGCAGGACGACATCGCCTGCCGGCACGCGTTTGAACGCCTCTATCATCGCCTCGAACGCCAGGCCGCGACTCGCCTCGTCGTAGTACGGATACGTGGCGACCTTCAGCCCGGCGGCAGCGAACACACTTGGATGGTTTGGCCAGGTCGGATCACTCATCCACACCGTCGACTGCGCGTGGATCCGCTTGACGAACTCCCCGCCCACGCGGAGCGCTGCGGTGCCCCCCGGTGTGTGGGCGGTGACCGCACGCCCGCTGGCAACGACCTCGTGGTCCAAGCCGTACATCATCTCCTGCATCGCAGCCGTGTACTCGTCGGCACCCTCAATCTTCAGATAGGCCTTGGTCGCCTCATCCTCGAGCAGCTGCGCCTCGGCGAGCTTGACGGTGCGAAACACGGGCGTGAAGCCCTCATCATCCTGGTAGACCCCCACCGTCAGGTTGACCTTACCCGCGTTTGTGTCCGCCCGATAGCTCTCCTTCAGGTCCAGGATGGGGTCAGGGGGTGCGGCCTCTAGTCCTTCGAACATGCTTCTCCTCTCGCTGTGGCAGCAATCGGTTCACCCACCGGTCAGATGGCCTCGATCGTCGACGGGGGCTTCTTGGTGATGTTGAACGTAACACTTACGACCCCCGGTACTTCAGACGTGATCCGCCCCGCAAGCCGCTCGAGAACGACGAACGGCACTTGCGTAGGCGATGCGACTCTGGCGTCCTGGGAATCCCAGCACCGGACCTCGATCTGGAATCCGAAGTCGCGCTTCCCGTCGCGCATACCAGTTACTCTATCATGGTGCAGGATGGCCAGGTACTGAAAGGCCCCGGTGTAGAGCAGCTCCTGCTCCACAATGGCGGTCGCCTCCCGCACAACGTCCACCCGCTCCGGCGTGACCTCCCCAATCACGCGGGCGGCTAGCGCCGGACCGGGAAAGGGCATCCGGTTGTACACCTCGTCCGGCAGACCCAGGGCCTGGGCCACAATCCGCACGGCAGGCTTGCGCAGCTGCAGCAAGGGCTCCAGCACGTGGTAGCCGTATTCCTCCTCCGTGTCGATGCCGAGCTGCGTCAGGATGTTGTGCTGCCGTTTGATCCCGTCGACCGTCTCCTCCACGTCTGTGAGAATGGTGCCGTGGAGCAGATGCTTGGCCCCGCTTTCCTTGACGAGGTCGCCAAACACAGTGGCGTAGAACGTCTGCGTGATCGCCTCACGCTTGTCCTCGGGGTCGGTCAGGCCCTCGAGGGCGGCGAAGAACTCCTTGCGCGCATCGACAAGCTTGACCTCCACTCCAAGGCGCTTGAACAAGGCGCCAACGCGTTCCGGCTCCCCCTTGCGCATGATGCCATTGTCGACAAAGACGGTGACGAGCCGCTCGCCCAGCGCCTTGTGGCCGAGCATGGTCACCGCAGAGGAATCTACGCCGCCGGAGAGAGCGTTGATGGCCAGCCCGTCACCGACGGCCTCCGATATCGCCGCCACCTGCTGCTCAATGAACTGCCCGGGCTCAAGTGCTTCAACCGTGATCTCGTCAATGCTCATCCGCTCGATTCTCCTCTCACTTCCCCAGTACGGTCTCAATGAACTGACTACCTTCCAGCATCCCCAGCGCCCCACCCTTCACCGACTCCTCGTCGAACCGATCGACCTGGTCCGGCTCGAAGCGGGGCGACCAGACGGCGACCGGAACCGGATCGCGCGTATGCTTGCCATGAGCGATAGGCGTGGGATGGTCGGGCAGCACAGCAACCACCGCCTCAATACCCTCCGCCTCGATCCCGTGCAGCACGCGCTTGATGAGCCGCCCGTCCAGATCCTCAATGCAGCGGATCTTCAGCTCCAGGTCCTGTTCGTGCCCGGCCTCGTCCGCCGCCTCGACGTGCACGCAGACGAAGTCGCGCGTCCTGAGCGCCTCCAGGCAGGCATCCGCCTTCCCCTCGTAGTTCGTGTCGTACAGACCGGTGGCACCCTCCACTTCGATCACGTCGAGGCCGGCGTAGATCCCCAGACCCTTGATCAGGTCAACAGCCGTGATCACGGCACCGCTGATCCCAAAGCGCTCCTGGAAGGTCTTCATCACCGGCCTCACACCCGGCGACCACGGCCACACCGAGTTCGCAGCCTGCTGGCCTGCCGCAACGCGCTTCTCGTTCACCGCATGACGGCCCAGGAAGGGCTGGGACTCGACGATCAGATGGTTGAGCAGATCGGCGGTCCCCTGAGCCTCCGGAACGAGCGGCTGCACGAGCAGATCCTGTACACGCTCTCCCACGTGATCGTGGGGCGGAGCACAATCAACACGGGGATCCCCTCTCGGCACAACCAGAAGGTGGCGATAGCTGAGTCCGGGGACAAGCCTGATGGGAAGCTCGCCGAAATGCTCGCTGAGCGCGGCTATCAGTTCGTGGGCCTCGTCGTTCGATATGTGGCCGGCGGAGTGGCTGCGGATCCGCTCGTCCTCCACGCAGATCAGGTTGATGCGAGAAGCCAGGTCATCAGGGGCCAGTTCCACACCCAGGCTGGCTGCCTCCAGAACGCCGCGGCCACGGAAGGCAGTCCGCGGGTCGTAGCCCAGCACAGAGAGGTTAGCGACGGCGGAGCCGGTGGGCAGGTCCTCTTCGATAGTCCGAAACAGACCGGTCCTCCCATTCCGCGCAATCAAGTCCATGGCCGGTGTATGGGCCACCATCAGCGGAGTACGCCCGTCCAGCTCAGGCACGGCGTAATCCGCCATCCCATCCCCGATGATCACTATTGCCTTGGTCCTGGATCCGTCGCCCACGCCCTTCTACTCCTCGAATCGATTCTGTACGACGATCTTGCCTGGTCCGCCACCATCAGGGATCGTCTTGACTGCAAGCGAAACCCGGTTGTCCGCGTTCAGACCATCCCAGTAGGCTGCCAGCACCTCCTCCGGCTTTCCTACACACGGCACGAGCAGCGGGTCGCCGCTGAAGCTGGGTAGCGGCTTGCCGTCGCCGTCGTAGGTGGTGATGCAGTACCCAAGCCCAGGGGGCGGGGCAGCAGGGCGGAAGGTGAACCGATCAGTCAGCCCCGGGTCCGCCTTGTTCGCCTTCAGTAGGTTCAGCGTCGCCTTCCCCAGCTTCGCCCGCAGATCGACCATGCCGCTGATGCGCGGCGTGTAGTTCGGCTCGTCCGGCTCCCGCTCGCGCGTCGCCAGGGCGTCGTCAAACGTGCCCCCGGACTGCAGCGTCTCGTACAGCGTTCGCGTCTGGTCGCCGTTCGAGACCAGGTATAGGCCGGGCAGCTCCAGCATCGCCTCGTATATGATCAGGCTCGGATCGACGACTAGACTCTCGTCCACAGGCTCAGTGCGCAGCACCGATCCTTCGGCGACGAAGCGCCGGTTCTGGCTGTGCACACTGCGGCCCATGATCCAGTAGATCTCCAGCCACGCCTGATCGATACTGGAGCGGGCAATGACCAGGCCCCGCCCCGGGTACGTGTTGCCTCGAATGTGCCGCTCGAAGTTCTGCTCTGCAGCCTGCATGGTGTAGTGTCCCTCCCTGGTTGTCGACCCGGCCTCTGCACCCTTCACTTGCCAAACACTCTGTCGATCGCCTCACTGACGGCCGAGTACTCCGCGGGCAGCTCTATCGGCGGGTTGGCGTAGCGCGACTCCACAGCCTCAAGCTTCTTGTCGTGATAGCCCACCTTGAAGTCCGTGAACTTCAGCCCGTGCGCAGTAGAGATCACGATCACTCGATCTGTCCGTTTGATCTGCCCTTGATCGATCAGCTTGAACAGCGCAGCCAGCGCAACGCCCGTGTGCGGGCAGGCGTACAGACCTGTCCGGTCAGCCCGCGCCGCGGCATTCGCCAGCTCATCCTCGGTCGCCTGCTCGACTACACCGTCCAGCGCCCGCAGGACCTTCACCGCCCTCTCGTAGCTCACCGGGTCGCCGATCTGGATGGCGCTAGCCAGGGTCTTCTCCGCCTGGACGGGCTTGTACTCGTCGAATCCGGTCTGGTAACTGAGATAGAGAGGATTCGCCCGCTGCGCCTGCGCACAGGCGATCCGGGGCAGCCTCTTGATCAGCCCCAGCTCCTTCATCATGAGCAGGCCCTTGCCCAGAGCGCTCACGTTGCCCAGATTGCCCACCGGGATCACTATCCAGTCCGGCACCTCCCAATCGAACTGCTGGGCGATCTCGATAGCCACAGTTTTCTGCCCCTCCATGCGGAGCGAGTTCATAGAGTTGGCCAGATAGATCGTGGGGTCCTTCGTTATCTCCCGGACGATGCGCATGCAGCCGTCGAAGTCGGTATCGAGCGCAAGGACGAGCGCGCCGTTCGCAATCGGCTGGATCAGCTGCGCGGTGGAGACCTTCCCCCTGGGCAACAACACCACCGCCGGGAGTCCGGCCGCAGCTGCATAGGCGGCCAGAGCGGCGGACGTATCGCCGGTCGAAGCGCAGGCCATCGCCCGGATCGGCTTTCCATCGGCGACCATCTGCTTGACGGCCGAGACCAGGACGGTTAGCCCCAGATCCTTGAACGAGCCGGTGTGGCTGTTGCCGGACATCTTGACCCACAGATCCGGAACGCCGATCTCATCTCCCAGCCGGCGAGCCCAGAAGCAGTTGGTGTGCCCTTCATACGTCGACACGACGTTGTCGTTGTCGACCAGAGGCATCACCCACTCCTTCTTTCCCCAAACACCGCTCCCGTAGGGAACCTCGTTCGATCGCACGCGCTCGTCGAAGAGCTGCATCCACGAAGCGGCACTGCGGTTCTTCAGCGCTTCCAGGTCGTGCTCGACGTCCAGCAAGCCCCCGCAGTCCTCGCAGCGGTAGACCACGTCGAAGACGCTGTACCGGCGTCCACAGCCGCGAACGCACTCCAGCCAGCAATTGTAGGACATGTCTTACCCCTCCCGATCCCTCATCAGGCCTCGTCGCCGGCCTGGCTTCGCCTGCTTCTCCCCGACCGTTTCTGTAGATGATACTCAAGGGCCTTGATAGCAAAACGGCTCGAGACCGTTGCCGGTCCGCCTCCCATCTCGATCGCCACTTCAATCCCCTCCAGCACCTGCTGCTCGGAAGCACCTGCTCGCAGCGCCTGGCCGACATGCCACTCCATGCACGACTCACAGTCGAGGACGACAGAGATGCCGAGCGCGATCAGCTCTTTCGCTCTCTTGTCAAGGGCTCCATCGGAGTAGGCGGCCCGCTCCAGCTCCAGGAACGCCTCGTAGACCCTGGAGCCCCGCGCGACGAGGCTTTGGTGCGCGTGCTGCCGGTCCTCGATGATCCGCTCCAGCGCGGCGCTGTCCCCTTCGTCCATCAGCTTCCTTCCCAGGTTAGTCTACGAGCCCCCGTCCGGCCGGCGCAGCTCAAGCCATCGGCTTCGCGCATATGTAGAGCCCACGACCGCTGATACCCTCCTCATCGTACGCCACCTTCAACCCCGCGTCAGCCAGCGCGCCCTCCATCTCCTCTCTCTCGAACAGACCGAGCTCATGCCGCTCTACTGTATGCTCCACGCCCTGCGGTGTGCCGATCAGGTAGTGGAAATCGAAATAGGACAGCCTTCCGGCGACGCAGCTGACGTTCATGCGAACCAGCTTCAGCTCCGGCTCCTCCACGGTCAGCAGGTGTACAACCCCGGTACTCCAGGAATCCGGCGTGAACCACGGCTCCACAACGAGCAGCCCTCCACGCTTGACATGTCGGGCCATGCAGCGTGCTGCCTTCTGCAGTCGCTCCAGAGTGCGCACGTAGCCGATCGAGCTGAAGAGGCAGGTGACGACGTCGAACTCGATTCCCAGGTCGAAAGCGGTCATGTCCGCCTGATGCAAACGAACACCCGGGTTCCGTTCTCGCGCCAGTTCGAGCAATTCAGATGAGATGTCCAGGCCCTCCACGTCGAAACCCGCTCTGAGATACTCCAGATGGCGACCACTCCCGCAAGCCACGTCGAGCAGGCGGTTGCCGGCGGACTGGATACGGCCTTCGACCAGAGGCAGAAGGCGCCCCACCTCCGCCGCGTAGTCCTTGGACGAGTAGAACCGGTCGTAGTAGCGAGCCGTCTCCGTGAACATCGCTGGGCTGCAGCTCCCACTGTCCCCCTGCTAGTCCAGATACCCTTTCGCCTTCAGTAGCTCGGCGGTGAGTATGCCGCCCCCGGCGGCACCGCGGACCGTGTTGTGCGAAAGGGCGGCGAAGCGATAGTCCAGCACCGGGCAGTCTCGCAGACGCCCAGCTACGATGGCCATCCCGCCGCCGGCATCCCGGTCCTTGCGCGGCTGCGGCCTATCCTCCTCGTCTCTGTAGACAATGAACGGCTTGGGCGCCGAAGGCAGCCCCAGCTGTTGCGGTTCGGGCGAGAATTCGCTCCAGATCTTGATGATATCGCCGGCTGAGGGCTTCTTCCCAGCGAACTTGACACTCACACAGGCCAGGTGCCCGTCGCTAACCGGGACGCGATTGCAGTGGGCCGATATCTTCAGTTCCTTGCTGTTCACGAAGGCTCCGCCCTTGATCGAGCCCAGTATCTTGAGCGGTTCGATCTCGCTCTTCTCCTCCTCGCCGGGGATATAGGGAACGACATTGTCGATCATGTCGATCGACGCCGGGCCCGGATAGCCGGCCCCCGACACAGCCTGCAGAGTAGTGACTATGATGCTCTCTACCGAGTGTCCCGCCGCCATCAGGGCAAAGACCAGCGGCAGATAGCTCTGCACGCTGCAGTTCGGCTTGACTGCGATCAGTCCCTTGCTCCACCCCCTCCGCTTCCTCTGGGCTGGAATGATCTCCAGGTGTTGCGGATTCACCTCCGGGATCATCACCGGAACGTCGTCCGTCCACCGGTGCGCCGAGTTGTTCGAGACGACGGCCAATCCGGCTGCGGCGTACTCCTTCTCCAGATCCCGGACAGCCTTTTTGTCCAGGCTGACAGCAGAGAAGACGAGACTGCAGCTCTCCTTCGCGGCCAGAACGTCACTCCCGTCGGCCACGACCAGACCGGCAACGCTGGCCGGGATGTCCTGGTCCATCACCCAGCGGCCGGCCACAGCCGCGCTGTACATCTTGCCCGCCGAGCGCGGCGACGCCGCCACGTGGACGACCTCAAACCAGGGGTGGTCCTTCAGCAGGCGCAGGAAGTTCTGGCCAACCATCCCCGTTGCGCCGATCACACCCACCCTCATTTTCTCCATTTCCTCGCTCCTCACAAGTCGGGCCCCAGCCCAGCGAGCGCCATCCTATCCACCATTCAGGATGACCTGGTCGTGAATCTGCAGGACAGCCCTGGTAGCATCCTCTCCTCTCACGACGAGGGACAGGTTGCACTCCGATGAGCCCTGAGCGATGGCTACAACGTTGATCCCTCCATCTCCGAGCGCGCTGAAGACGCGGGCAGCGATGCCGGGTGTGCTACGCAGCCCAGCCCCTACGGCCGTCACGATCACCACTTCGTCCATCGACCAGATCCGGTCTATATCCCGCCTGGCCAGCTCGCCGGCCATCTCGTTCTCCAGGGCAGCGATCACCGGCGGCACCGCCGCCGTGGGGATCACAAAGCAGATGGATTGCTCAGAAGACGCCTGTGAGATCATCAGGACGCTCGCCCCCTGGCTGGCAACGGCGGAGAATGTGCGCGCTGCAATGCCAGGCACACCCATCATGCCGCGCCCCTCCACCGTGACCATGCTCATGCCCTCGATCGCCGTAACCGCCTTGATCTTGCCATGGGCGTTGTTCTTGCCGCCGATGATGCACGTCCCCTCGTGACCAGGGTTGAACGTGTTCTTGACCCACAGTGGAATGCCCCGTCTGACGACAGGAAGGATCGTCTTCGGGTGCAGCACCTTCGCTCCGAAGTAGGCCAGCTCGCTAACCTCGCTGTACGAAAGGACCGGGATGACCTGGGCCCCCGGAACCATGCGAGGATCGGCGGACATGACGCCGTCCACGTCGGTCCAGGTCCAGACCTCGTCCGCATCGAGGCAATCCCCCATTATCGCCGCCGTATAGTCGCTCCCCCCTCTGCCCAGCGTCGTCGTGATCCCCTCAGCGGTGGCACCGATGAAGCCGGTGACAATGGGCACGCCGCCGCTCTTCAGCTGCGAACTCAGCCTCTTCCGTATACGCGCCCGTGTCTCATCCATCAACGGAGCCGCGTTCAGGTACTTGTTGTCCGTCACTATCAGCTCAGTCGCGTCGACCGGCTCACTGTGCAAACCCGATTTGCGGACCAGAGCAGCGACAGTCCGCGCATTCAGCCGCTCACCCAGCGACGCGATGGCGTCCAAGGCTCGCGGAGTAACCTCGCCCAGAATGCCGATCCCGCCGCACAGCGCCGCCAGTTGCTCGATGAAGCCGTCCATTTCGGAAAGGAGCTGCTCCCTCTCATCGCCATCCTCGAACAGCTCCTTGACGACGGCGTGATGGCGCTTGCGCAGCTCCTCGACGATAGCCCGGTAGGTCTTCTCATCGCCAGCCTCAGCGGCTCTGGCGCACCCGATCAACTGGTCCGTCACTCCGCTCATCGCGGAGACGACAACGGCCAGCCGATCCCATCTGCCCGCCTGCTCGCCGATGATAGCCGTCGCCTGACGGAGAGCTTCAACGCTCCCCACCGACGTCCCACCGAACTTCATCACCAGTGTACCCATCTGCCCTCCCCTAGTCCATCTCGGCAGCAAGCCGTAGGAGGTCGCCGACCACGCCGGCGGCGGTGACCTCCGCTCCTGCCCCCGGCCCGGCCAACGCAAGCGGAACCTCCGCATACCGCTTGGTGTGCAGGGCCACGTAGTTGGCCGGACCGCGCAGCGCGCCCAGCGGGCTTTCTCGCTCCACGGGGGCAAGGCCGACCGTGCCCCCTCCTGCCTCGACGCGGGCCACGTAGCGGAGGACCTTACCGTCGGCCTCGACATCGGCCACGCGCGCGGCGTACTGCTTGTCCAGCCCGGCGGCGGCGGCAATGAACCCGTCCACAGAACCATCCGCCAGCTCCTCGGGGTAGAGGGCCTCGACGCGCAGATCGCCCGCCTCGAGCGGCCAGCCGGCCGTCCGCGCCAGGATCAGTGCCTTGCGGGCCACGTCCTGGCCGCCCAGATCATCGCGGGGGTCAGGCTCAGTGTAGCCACGTCGCCTGGCCTCGGCCACCGCCTGTGAGAACGCCACACCGCGCTCCAGCTCTGCGCAGAGATAGCCCAGCGTGCCGCTGAAGCAACCTTCGATCTTCGTCGCCTCGTCACCGGTGTCGAGCAGGTACTGCAGCGTCGCCACCACCGGCAGCCCCGCCCCTACCGTGCACTCGTACCGCACGCGCCTGCTGCGGAATAGCCCCTCAACAACACCCCACGCCGCTGCCAGCGGCTTCTTGTTAGCCAGCACAACCCCGCACCCGCGTTCGAGCGCCGTCTCAATCGTCGGCACCGTCGCCTCCGAGGCGGTCACGTCCACCAGTATGGCGCCCGGCCGCAGGCTCTCGGCCAGGCTCTCCAGTGGCCGTACCTCGAGAGCGTCCGCGAGCAGCCCCCCGCTACTCGTCGCCTCCACGGCGGCGCGCAGCGTCTTCTCCGCCACACCTCTGGGGTTGGCGACCACGCCACTAGCGTCGGCCAGCGCTACCGGCACGAGCCGGAGGCGGGTGCGGCTCTCCAGCACTTCGCGTCCATCTAGCATCTGGCGCAGCAGCGCGCCGCCGACATTCCCCGCTCCCAGCTGCACCACCGCTGCTTCCCGCGACTCGTTCATTCTGCCTCACAGCCTCCATCATTCCCGTCCGCAGGCAAACGCGCTGTCCAGCGCCAATACTGCTGGCGCCCACATAGCAAAAAGATCCCCGCGCCTTGGGGCGCGGGGATCTCCCACGTGGTTCCACCCAAGTTCGGTGGCCCTCTCAAGCGGCCGCCGCACTCTGGGGCTGTAACGGGCCTTCCCGGGGCTCCATACTCTCGCTTCCGGCGATTTGAGGAGCCCGCTCTCAGGTGGTTTTCCCGTCGGCCCGGCCGAGGGGGCTCGCAGCCGGTGACCCCCTCTCTCTCTGACCTACCACCGATCGGTACTCGTCCTGATCTACGCTGTCTTTCGTCTCAGTTATGCGCCAGATTATACCACCAACCGCGCAATTGGCAATCCCCAGATGCGGCCTTCTCAGCGCCTTCTGGCCAAGCACCCCCCACTCACTCCGCTGGGTACTCGGCCAGATACAGATCGGCGAAGGCCTCCACCCAGGCCCCGTCTTCCTCCGCGCCGACGACAGCTATGAGATTGGGACCGGAAACCCACATTCGACCATCGTCACCGCCCATCCGGTATCGAACGACGTGAGCACCGCTACGCTGCTCGAAGCTCCAAACCACCTCCTGCCCCACCAGCCGGTCGAGATGCTCAGAGCGGGCATCGACGCTGGGATACCCCAGCATGGCGGCCTCAATGAGGCCGCTCGCGGAGCCGATCCCACTGAGAGGGTTTCCATACTGCACGCTGGCGATCCGGGCGCCTTCGCCACCCGGTAGTTCGTCTGTGTAGAAGACGGGCTCCTCGGCCTCAAAGCCATCGGGAAGCCCGCTGGTGATCATATCCGGCCATTCGGCCGGCGCCGCCTCGAAAGGCCGAGCGCGCAGCCAGTCCAGAGGGTGCGACGCGCTGATGGCCCCGGGAACCGGTGGCTGGGCCAGGTAGAGCTCGGCAAATGTATCCACCCAGGCGCCGTCGCTGCCCCCCTCCTCGAACACCACGATCAAGTAAGGCCCCGCGATCCACATCCTGCCGTCGACCCCGCCCGATTGATATCGAGCAACCTGGCCACCCTCAAGCTGCCTGAAGCTCCACTCGTATCCCTCGACCCCAAACAGGTCGAGATGCTCCAACCGGCCGGCAAGGCTGTCATAGGCCACAATGTCTACTTCAACGGCGTCCTCGACCGGCCCCTGCGCCTGGGCACGCCGGTCGTACCAGGCCAGTATCATCTGGTAGTACTCTCCGCTGCCAAGTTCGTCCAGGTACAGGTCGGGACCATCGACCTCGAACCCCGCAGGAAGTGCACTGACAATCACGTCCGGCCACGCTGAGGGGGCCGGCTCGAACGGCTGCCCGCGCAGCCAGTCCACCGGGTTCGCAGCGGGCGACGCGCCCGGCCTGCACCCGGCCAGCGCCAGGCCCGCCCAAGCCGCCAGCAGTAGTCTTCGACACGCCTTCTTCTTCATGCTGTCTCCTCAGCCGGCACCTGCCTCGCCGCAACGCCCGATAACGGGGGCGCCGACTCACATGCCGAACCGGTCAGCGCCCCGCTCCACGCACAACCACATGGCCCTCCGGCCGATCGCTATCAGGGCTCCGATACTGACGGGACTGTTCCTCCCCTCCAGACGTTGAAGCCTTCGAACTCCACATTCAGGTACATGTGCCCGAATATGCCTACCTCGTCGGTTGGATGCAGAGGCGGCTGCACCGGAACACTGTACGTTGCCTCCTCCCCCGCAGCCAGCTCGATCTCATAGGCCTGCGATTCCACCTCCACCTCGTCGCCGCACAAGCCGACGAGGCAGTGAAGCCACAGGAACATGAAGCCGAAGATCCACTCCTCCGGGTCTTGCTCCGAGTATCTGACGCTGATAAGCAGGCGGTGGGATTCCGGGTCCTCGGCAAGTGAACGCACCCGGACATTGGCCAGGTACGGCTCGCCTGGAACGTAGTCATCAGCTGGGACACCGTCCTGTTCCCACCAGGCAGAAACGACTTCGATCGGCGGCAGATGGAGTACGTCGTCAGCCTCCGCCAAGACAATCCCGCTGTAGGACACCGACGCCTGCGCCCTGATCTCCAGCGGGGTGTACATCCCAGCAGAGCCCTGCTGCGAGAGCCAGGTGAAGCCGGAAGGCTCGAAGGCGACGATCACCAGCGTCGAGTCGCCGGAGTTCAACGCCATCTCCTCGCACTGCTCGCCAAGCGGGACGTACACGTCCTGCCCGTCCTCCCGCCGCTGCAGCTCATCGATCTCCAGACAGCCAACCGCATCAGCAAGCTGACCCTGGTACAACTGGATCCCCATCTCGGCCTCTACTTCGGCGCCAGGCGAGTACCCACCCGCAGGCAGCCTCCAATCGACGCCAACTTGCGGCGTCGGCACCCTCCTGCCCTCGCTGATCGTCTCCCCTTCAGTCCCGGAGACAGGCTGTTCGCTTAGCTGCGCTGTCAGATGCTCTCCTTGCTCCGTCGTCACGTCCACATAGATGTTGTATGCAGAGTAGTCATCTGCGATACTGGACTGCCCGAATTCGACTACAACCGGCATCTCCGAGAAAGCACCAATGGCGCTACAGCCCTCCTCTCCTTCACTCAGCGGATCGCCCGCGGCATTGTACAGCACCACCCGCGCCTGGCCCCCGGCAAGAGGTTCCAGGCTCAGATTGACTATGTAGATCAAGAACATCAGAGATCCTTCTGGCTGCTCCAGATACCAGTCGAGCCGAACCATTGGCGATTCATACACAAACGGCTCGGTCAGAGTGGGGGTCAATGTGGCGTCAGCCGGTGTGGTCGTTGGCCTGTCCGGACTGGCCGGTCCGGTCGCGGGAGCGGCGAGCGACTCTGTTGGCTCACTAGTCTCCGAGGGTGCGTTGCAGCGACACGTGCATGTCATCGTACAGAGCAGCATGGCGACAACACCAATCCTCAACCCGCATGAACTGCGCATACTTCCCCTCCTTTGCCCCTGGATCGTGATTGCACCACGCCTACGCCCGCAAGCCGCCGCTACGGCCAGTCAAGGGCGGCGCCCCTGACCTATTGACCGCCCTTGCCCCACGCGGCCCACCGAACGCCGCAAGCATGCCGCCGGGAGAGCAGCCAAGACGACTGGCATAGTATCGCCCCCGGCAGGACGGGATGCCCCGTTACAGAAGCTGCTTCCGCGCCCAAGCAACATCGACCGCTGCCCGTGAAGAAAGAGACAGCCCCCGCTCCAGAAGGCACGGGGGCTGGGTCACTTTGTTCTCTGTGAAGCGCTACCCTCGCACCACCCGCCTACTCGCTTCGGTGCGCGAACAGGGCTCTTTCGTGTAGTACTGGCTGTTGGCCAACGCTACGAGTATAGCACACCACAACTTCAAGGACAAATGCTCGTCCCGCGCACCGCCGCCCAGCCCGATAGTAACCTCGCCCCGGCAAGTCGGCAGTCGCCTGCTGGCGAGAATTCGCCAGGCAGGCCAGGTCGGGAGCGCCCGCCGCAAGTCGATGCGTCGCTCGCGAAGGAACTGCCCGCACCAATGCTAGCTCTCGCCGTCCACCTTGAGCGGTGCCTCCAGCGGCTCCCGGGCCCGCTCGCCGAGCAGACGCGACTTACGGTAGGCCGCCCAGACCGCCTTCGAGAGCACCGTACGCATGCCCCCCTTCTCCATCTGGTAGATCGCCTCGGCGCTCGTGCCGCCTGGCGAGGTCACCATGTTGCGCAGCTCGGCCAGGTGCAAGCTCGATTGCTCCGCGAACAGGGCGGAGCCCAGTACCGTCTGAATCACCAGGATGCGAGCGTCTCCGCGGCTGAAGCCGAGATGGACTGCTGCGTCGACGAGAGCTTCCATGAGCAGAAAGACGTAGGTCGGACCCGTGCCGCTCACAGCCGTTGCCATGTCGAGCGCATCCTCGTCCTTCACATAGATCTCCTTGCCCATCGCCTGCAGCACAGCCTGGGCCTGCGCCCGCTGTTTCTCGGTCACCGCCGCCGAGGCCGTCCAGACAGTCATCCCTGCTCCGACCTGCGCTGGGGTGTTGGGCATAGTGCGCACCACAGCCGCGTGGTCGAGCCCGCCGGTGATCGCCCTCATCGGCGTCCCCGCCACGATGGAGATCACGACGGCCGATCCCTTGACATGCCCTCTAAGCTCCTCAAGCACCGCGGGCAGGACCTGAGGCTTGACCGACAGGACGACGATGTCCGCATCCGCCACCGCGGCAACGTTGTCCGAGGTGGTGTTGATGGCGTGCAGCTTCTCCAACTCCTCGCGCCGCTCAGGCCGTACGTCACTGGCGGTGATCTGCTTCGCCTTCAGCTCGTCCGCACCCAGCAGGGCGTGGATCATGCCGCCCGCCATGTTCCCACTGCCAATGAAAGCAATACTCGATCCCCGAAGCTCACCCGATGCCATGATGGCCTCCTAGGCTTGCGACGCCCGCCCGGTTTGTTCCTCTCGATACCGGTGCACGGCCGTCTCCAACAGATCCATCGCCCGAGACAGTACGTCCGCTCCCAATACGTAGGCGATCCGTATCTCGTCGGTTCCAAGACCCGGCGTGCTGTAGAAGCCTGCCGCTGGCGCCACCATCACGGTCTCGCCGTCAGCTTCGAAGTCGCTCAGAAGCCAACGTGAGAAGTGCTCGGTGTCCACGCCCTCGATCCGCGCCATCGTGTAGAAGGCACCGGCGGGCTTGGGACTGAAAACCCCTTCGATAGCATTGAGGCGCTCGTGAACAATGTCACGCCGCCGGCTGTACTCTTCCCTCACTTCATCGAAGTACGAAGGCGGCGTCCGAGCCACGCAGGCGGCCGCGCCGGCCTGCTCCAGCGCCGGCGCCGAGAGGCGGGTCATCGCCAGCTTGAGCACAGCCTCGATGAGCACCGCATTCCTCGACACCAAGCAGCCTATCCTGGCCCCGCACGCAGAGTACCGCTTCGAGACGCTGTCCAGCACGACGACGTGCTCCTCCATGCCCGGGAGATGGAGCGCGCTGGTGGCAATCCCGCCATCGTAGGTGAACTCCCGGTAGACCTCGTCCGCCAGCATGAACAGCCCGTGTTCCTTGGCAATCTCGCCCAGCATGGCCACCTCGTCCGGGGAGTAGACTACACCAGTGGGGTTACCCGGACTTGAGTACAGTATGGCGCCGGTCTGCTTCGTCAGCGCCTTCTCCACCTCCGCTCGCGGCGGCAGGCGGTATCCATCGTCCCCGCGCGTTGTCAGCGGGACCAGGCGCAGGCCGGCCATCTGGGCCAGACCATCGTAGTTCGAGTAGAAGGGCTCAGGCACGATTATCTCCTGCCCGGCATCACAACAGCTGATCAGAGCGAAGAGGAGCGACTCTGACCCCGCCGTCGTCACTACCAGCTGATCGGCCCGCACGTCTATATCATAGCGCGCGTAGTAGTTGACCAGCCCTTCACGACACTCGGCGATGCCCGCAGACGGAGCGTAGGCCAGAATCCGTCCCGGGTAGTCGCGCACCGCGTCCCAGAACTCGGCGGGCGTTTCGATATCCGGCTGGCCGATGTTGAGGTGGATAACCTTCACCCCACGCGCCTTGGCAGCGTCGGCGAGGGGCGCCAGTTTCCTCATCGCCGATTCCGGCATTTCGGTCCCACGTTTCGATAGCCTAGTTCCGCTCATGCCATGCCCCCCGTCTACATTCTCAGACACCGCTCGAGCTCGCCCAACCGCAGATCGGCCAGGGTTATTGCGGGAACTCCCATTTCCCGTCCCACCAGTCCGCCATGACAGTCCGATCCGCCTGTCACGAACAGCTGCTCGCGGTTGCACCACTCCAGGCAGAGCGCAGTCTCCAGTTCGTCATGGCCCGGATGGTAGCACTCCAGTCCGGCTATTCCCCACTCCAGGAAGCTCTTCAGCAGCTTCTCGGAGAGGCACATCGCCTCCATCGCCGCCCGCGGATGGGCCACCACGGCCGCTCCCCCGGCCCGCCGGATCGTCTCGACAACCTGGCTGGGGGGCACGAAGGGCGGGACCGCACGGTCGCGCCAGACCCGCTCCAGGTAGTCCTGCACGTCTGCGCAGAAGCCCCGATCGATGAGGAAGTTGAGCGCCTTCCACCCACCTCGAGTGCGGTCGTACTGGTAGGCCGCGTACTCGGCGAGGTCGATATCCAGTCCTCCGGCGACGAGCCCTTCTACCACCTCGTCATCGGCTCGATTGAGCTTCGCGGTGTTCTCATCCAGCAGCCTGATCAGCCCTGGATCGTCCAGGTCGAACCCGTAGCCCAGGATGTGGAAGAGCCGGCCCTCCAGCCTGGACGAAACCTCGACGCCGCTCAGCAATTGTACGCCCGCTTCGGCCGCCAGCTCCGCGCATCTCTTGACCGCGGCGATCGTGTCGTGGTCGGCCACCGCGACAAGACCGATGCCCCGCGTGACTGCCTCAGATATGACACGCTCCGGCGGCCAACGGCCGTCGGAGGCGGTGGTGTGAATGTGCAGATCGACTCTCATGAAGCGCCAACCGGGTCCCGGTGCCGGCAAGTTGGTATTGGGGGAGATTCTACCGCAGATGTACAAAAGGGGCAAGAATGCTAACGCGCACACGGCAGGTCTCGCCTACCCGCCGCCGCGTCACGGGCGCCTTCAGCCAGGCCATGGGGCGGCGCCGAGGGAAAAGCCGCAGCACTCTTACCCCAAACCACCTGTCGGCGAGCCAGCCCAGAGAGCTGCCCGCGTCAGTCGCCCTCCCCCTCGTCCTCCTCGTCGACCCCCCGCTCCCTGTGAGGCGATACGCTCTCCAGCGGCGGCAGCTCCGAGAGGCTGCCCAGCCCGAAGTGCTGCAGGAACTCGAAGCTTGTGGCGTAGAGCACCGGCCGCCCCACTGTCGCAGCGCGGCCAGCTTCTTCGATCAGACCAAGGCCCAGCAGCGTGCGCAGGACGCTGTCCGAGTTGACGCCGCGCAGGGCGTCGATCTCAGGGCGAGTGATCGGCTGCTGGTAGGCAACGATAGCCAGGACCTCGAGCGCGGCTCTCGATAGCGACCGCCTTGACTCCAGGCCCAGGAATCGCTCGATAAGAGGGGCGGCCTCAGGCGCCGTGACCATCTGTACGCTCCGGCCGGCACGCTGCAGGCGAAGGCCTCGCGTCCCCCACTCCTGCTCCAGCTCAGCCAGAGCCTGATCTACCTGGGCATGAGTGGCCTGGACGGCCTCCGCCAGCCGGCTAACCGGCACGGGCGAATCGGCCACGAAGAGCAGGCTCTCCAGCCGCGCCGCCAGACCCAGTACGGCTCGGTCTCCCCTATCTGCTTGTTTCACACCACCACCACATGTGCTATAATCGTAGGCGCGGGCAGCGCACTCCCGCCAACAGCTTACGCCAGGAGGCTCGAATGCACTCACGGACACTTGCGATTGCCGTCGCCGTTGTCATCGCTGCCGAGGCCTGCTGCTGCTGTACCGCGCTCGGCGGGCCCGAGCCGCCCTATCCCATCGTTCCCTCCCAGGCGGCTATCGACGAGCTCAACCAGCGAATGGAGAGTCCACACGTCGCCGAGGGCGACGACGGCCTGGTCTACTTCTCGATCTACATGACCGAGGAGGAAGCCACCTCGCTGCTCGTCGACCAGCTAGAGGGCGAGGCTCAACCGTCAATGATCGAGCAGCCCCAGATCCACTTCCGCGACGGCCGGATCGAGGTCTACTTGACAGTGATGCTATCAGAACAGCTGCCCCTGCCCGTCATGGTCGCGCTCACGCCCGCCACGGCAGGAGACGACATCACGTTGACCCTGGCCGAGATCATCGTCGGCCCGCTCCCGCTGCCCGAGGCCCTCGTCGGAGGACTGGGCGAGATGGTTAGTGACACGGTCCGCGATACACTCGCCCATTCCCTTGAAGGAGCAGAGATCACCGAACTGCAGGTCGACGACGGGCGACTCGTCCTCTTCTTCCGGGCCAACCCAGACGATCTCTAGCTCCGGCTAGTCCTCCTCGTCTGGAGATCCGGACATCTGGGTCTCCGCCATAGACGATAGGTCAGGCTCGGGCTCAGTCTCCATCCAGGGTGGTGGCGGCGCCGGCGCAGCTCCCGCAGCCTCTCCCTTTGCCCCGCGCCCGGGATGCGCAAGCGCCCGCAGCATCACCCTGGGCTCGCGGGTCAGCTTCAGCCCCATGCCCTCCTCGACGACAAACCGGACTCTCTCGACGATTTCCCCTGCCTTCTGGGGAACGTCGACCCCTGAGGCGGTCTCGACATCTGCCTCTACGACAACTCCGCCGCGCCGGCCGGAGACCTTCGGCCGCGAGCGAATCACGCCGGCGATCTGGTTGATCTCGTACTGCAGCCGGTCCACAACAGAGGCAACGTTCAGCGTGACCTGCCCACCCTCTGCCTTCGTGACTCTGATGTCCTTCGAGGATGGACGGCGTATCTGCACGTAGATCACGAACAGAAGGAGCAGATCGATTGCCGCCGCTACGACAATCCCCACCCCTACGCGCACGTACCAGAGTGGCTCACCCTCCGGCCACTGCTGTATGAAGCGCAGGACCGCCTGGGCCTCCCGCTCCACAGAGCCGAATGTGAGGCCAGGCTTGACCAGCGCCAGCGTGGACACAACACCTATCGCCAGTAGCAGCAGAATGACGACTATCCGATTGGCTGTATTCATCTCTGGGCCTCCTTCCCGCCCAACGCCCTTTGGGCCATTATAGCACTCCGCATTCCATTCCACAAAAGCGGACCGCCGGCCAGCCCGGCAGCAGCCAGAATCCCCGCCAAGCTGATCCAACCACCGAGCTGCAAGCTCGGCGAGGCGTAGGTGAACACCACCTCGTGCTGTCCGGCCTCTATCTCCACCGCCCGGAAGAGGATATCCGCCTTCATCACCGCAGCCGGGCGGCCATCAACGGCTGCCTCCCAGCCCGGGTACCAGCCATCCGTCAGCACCACGTATCCCGGCCTCTCGCTCTCCACCACGATCTCAACCCGCTCGGGCTCATAGCTCGTCACCTCGACGCTGGCGCCGGCACCTGGTGTCCCGGTAGCCGCCTCGTCGCTCTGGAGAGTTTGTTCTGACGTCTCCACAACAACGGTAGTTCCGGGATCGAATTGCTGGGCCCTCGTGGCGGCCAGCGCGGCCTCTTCGTCGACGGCAGCCAGGGCCAGCTCAACGAAGAAGGCCCGCGGCAGGACGTCCAGGTTCTCGTAGATCTTGACGTCACCCGAGTGTACAAGCCTGAAGCGGCCCCCATCGGAGAGGACGAGAGGCTGGAAGCTGCCCGTGCGCTCGTCGATCAGGCTCACGCCGCGGATCACCAACTCACCCTCAGGTAGGCTCGCCGACACAACCACGGACGACGGGCTGCCCGGCCGATCCCATCGCACCCGCGTCGTGTATTCGTTCCCTTCAATCTGGCCGGGCCCGCCCTCAGCTGGCACGTAGTAGTGCGCGCCCACCGTCGCCCCCGCGTGGGCCGCCCCATCAACCAAGATGCCTTCCGCCGTGTGCTCGCCGGCGCGCAGCTCAAAGCCGTACCGCAGCCCATCGGCGAACTCCAGCTCGACGAGTCCGACGGGTATCCCGTCCGGCAGCGCGGCAGCGCCTTCAAGATGTGTCACCAGGCCAAGTGCTGTGGCCTCGAAGGGTGCGACGTAGCCAACTGCTGCCTGCTGACCAGCCGCTAGCCGGGCGCCGAACTGCAGATCGTAGAATACGGAATCAAGCCAGGCATCGCCCTGCTTGTCCGTGATCACATGGCGCACGTTGAACAGGGACAGCCAGCGCCCATCGGGCAGAACCGTCATCTTCTCGCGCAGCCGCCCATCGATCGAGACCTCGTCATCCGGCAAGAACAGTCGCTGCAGGGTAACGAAGGATTGGAGCGGGAGCACCCCGCCGTCGTACCCGTCAACCGCGGGAACGCCGAAGGCGAGCGGTAGGTTGGGACTGAGAACTTCCTTCTGCTTTGCGGCGACAGCATAGTCATACACTGCATCGGCTGGAAGCTGAGAGCCGTATATGAGTTCGATTTCGGCCAGATCGCCGGGGTCGAACCTGATGTCGGACATGCTGATGAAGCGCGAGAGCGGTATCGCACCGTCCGCCAGCACGTGTGCGACGGCCGGCCGCAGACTCGTGAAGGCCTGAGGGGCCGTCGCCCTGCTGTGCGGCAGCTGCGCTCCAGCTACGAACAACTCGGTCATCATCAGCGCCAGCAACCCGGCGCCAGCCACCCTCGGCCTGCTCCTTGCCAGAGCAAGGAGAGCCACAGAGAGGATACCGCCTGCAGCCCAGCCGAGCACGGTTCCGGTGTCGACTACCGCTCCCTCGCCAAGCCGCAGCCCCCACACCGCCCAGCCAGCGAGGGCTACCAGCACGGCCACGGTAACCAAGACAGCCCGCCAGCGCCACCCGGTAACCTGGCGCTGCAGCCGGTCCGCCGCCCAGCCCACGAGTGCAGCCGCGCCCATGGCGTACAGCGCCAGCCATCGAGCCGGCACCCGGAAATGGGCAAACCCGGGTACAGACAGCGCCAGGGCCAGATAGAGCGGATTCGCCTTCCCTAGAGCAAGAAACAGGCCCGCCGCGCCAAGCCAGGCCGCCCGCCGCGTGCCCTCCCCCCATTCGCGCCAGGCGTGCACGGCCACGGCGATCAGAGCCAGCCCAGCGACGCCCACGTAGGCCACGTGCTCGGTGTGATCGGGAGAGACGGCCTCGGAGAAGCCAGGCAGCAGGGCCCGCGTCAGGTAGTGGGGCAAGAGGGACTTGGAAACACGGAGGTCGAACGGCAGCCCGGCCGAGCGGACTGAAAGGCGCGTCAGCTCCAGCGTGGGCAGGAGTTGCCCTGCGGCTAGTAGCGCTCCCAGCAGAAGCACAGCGACGAGGAGACCAGCGGACGAAAGCAGGGGCCTAGACCCGCGCCGGCGCACCGCTTTCAGCACAAGCGGCCCCAGCCCGTAGACAGCGAGCCCAAAGGCCGCGATGAACGCAGTCTGCGTATGCCCCGCCAGGAGGACAAGCCCGATTGTCACTGCCAGCCCTACGACTGCTACCCGCAGACGCCGCCACTCCCGCTCCTGCACCAGTTGGAACGCCCGATCCCACAACAGGAGCATCAGGGGGAGCCAGGCCAGCCCTTGGAGCTGATTGATGTGTTCGGATTGCCCGGACAGGTAGCCCCCCAATGCGTAGCAAGCTCCCACAGCCCAGGCCCCGACCCGCCCCAAGTGGAGCGAGCGGCGCGCCCAGACATAGCTGGTCAGCGCCGCCAGGCATACGTGCAGCAGGATAGTAAGGTGCACTGACATGTGAGAAGGGAACAGCGCCCACAGCAGCCAGTTGAGCGGGTAGAACACACCCACCTGGCTGTTCGCCAGGAAAGGACAACCCATGAACAGGTAGGGATTCCAGAGCGGCAACCGCCCGGCCCGGAGCGCGTCTGTCGCCTCGGCCCAATAGGGATAGAAGTAGGTGAAGATGTCGCCGCCAGCCATCACCTGGCCGGCGAGCGCGATCCGCCAGTAGAAGGCTGTGGCCAGCGCCCACAGAGACGAGACCGCAAGCAGGTCCCGCATAACGGCGCGGCTACGGCTTGATGAAGGGGTCATAGGATCAGGAAGGCCGGCGCCGCCCGAATCACCTGGTGAACCGGCACTTCACCAGTGTCCACAACACGGTGAGCCCGTCACGCCAGCTCAGCTTCTTCCCCTCGGAGAACTCCCGCCCGGTGTAGGATATCGGCACCTCGTAGATGCGATAGCCCCGCTTCAGTATCTGGGCGGTAATCTCGGGGTCGAATCCCCAACCGGCGGCCCTCAGCTTGAGCTGCTCGGCCACCTCCCGGGTGAAGACCTTGTAGCACGTTTCCAGGTCGCTGAGGATCGTGTCATACAGGATGTTCGTTACCGTCGTCAGAATGCGGTTCCCAACCATGTGCCAGAAGAACATCGCCTTGGTGGGACCGCCTCGAAAGCGAGAGCCATAGACGACTTCGGACCGGCCCTCCAGGATGGGCCGCAGAAGGTCCAGGTACTCACCCGGGTCATACTCCAGATCGGCATCCTGAATGAGCATGATGTCCCCGCCGGCAGCCTGGAGCCCTGTCCGAACCGCCGCCCCTTTTCCTTGGTTCCGATCGTGGAAGATGACCACGAGGTCCGCGTCGCCCTCGATCCTGTGGAGGTACTCCCGCGTGCCGTCGGTCGAGCCGTCGTCGACGACCACGATCTCCCGCTCGAGCTTGACCCTCTTCCCGTCGTCGGCGCCGAAGCCAACCGGCACAGCCAGGTCGACACTGCGCACGCGGCGCAGTATCTCGGCGATCGTATCGATCTCGTCGTACACCGGCATCACGACGGAAAGCTTCACGGCGGAAGGCCCCCTTTACGCCGCATTATAGCCGAGGCACAGAAGCGTGACAAGCCATTGCGCCCCAGGTCGAGTTCGACTAGAATACACTGTGGCCGGTGGACGGCCGAACAACGGAGGCAGTAACACATTGAGCGAAGTCGCAGCGATCGTCCTCGCGGCTGGCCCATCGGCCAGATACGGCCGCCCGAAGCAGCTCCTCGACTGGAATGGCGTGCCGCTTGTGACCCACGTCTCAAACCTGGCGCTTGCGGCCGGGCTGAGACCGGTCATCGTCGTTCTGGGCTCGGAGGCGGATTCTGTGCGTGCTGCACTGGCCGGGCTGCCGGTCACGGTGCTCATCAACTGGCGATGGGAAGAGGGCCTCAGCACTTCCGTGCGCACCGGGCTCTCTGCAGTGCCGGCGGAATCTGGTGCAGCGGTGCTTCTGCAATGCGACCAGCCGCTGCTTACACCTGCGTTCCTTCAGGCCCTGGTGGATCGTCAGCGCGAGACGGGCGCGGCAGTCGTCTACCCCGTCCACGAAGGAACCCGCGGCACCCCCGTGCTCTTCGCCAGAGCCCTCTTCCCGGAGCTCGCCCATGTCGACGGCGACCAGGGAGGCCGGGCCATCCTGGATCGGCACTCCGAGGAGACATCCACAGTCGAGGTGGCCGATCCCGACATACTGGCAGACGTAGACACGCCCCCCGACTACAAACGCCTGCGCAAGCGCATCACCTCCCGCGCCGGCGACGCTGCGGTACTCAGGCCCGTGCGCGGCCTGATGGTCGATATGGACGGCGTACTGTGGCGGGGGGACCAGCCCATCCCGGCGCTGCAGCGCTTTTTTGCCTTCCTGGCAGATCATTCGATCGCCTACGTCCTGGTTACAAACAACTCCAGCAAGCTGCCCAGGCAGTACGTGACCAAGCTCGCCGGGTTCGGAGTCCGGGTGGACGAGTCCCTGATCCTGACCTCAGGCCAGGCGGCGGCGGCCTACCTGGCGGACGCCACCCCGCGCGGGACGCGCATCTATACTATCGGCGAGCAGGGTGTCGATCAACCGCTGCAGCAGCGTGGCTTCGTGATCGCGGCGGAAGATGCCTCCTACGTCGTCGTCGGCTGGGACCGGGACCTGACCTGGAAGAAGCTGGCCACCGCTGCTCTCCTGATCCACGGAGGCGCAGGCTTTGTTGGTACGAACCCGGACACCAGCTTTCCCACTGAGCGCGGTCCCGTCCCAGGCAACGGCGCTCAACTGGCGGCCTTGGAGGCCGCCACCGGCGTGGCCCCTTTCGTCGTCGGCAAGCCCGGCGCCCGGATGTACTTGGAGGCTCTCATGCGGCTGGGCACCGCGCCGGAAGAGACGGCTGTGCTTGGAGACCGGCTCGATACGGATATCGCGGGGGCTAAGAGAGCCGGGCTGGCGGCTGTGCTCGTCCTATCGGGGATCGCCACCGAGGCGGACCTGGCCCGCGCCCCGGAACGCCCTGATCTGGTCTGCTCAGACATAGGCGAGCTGACCAGCGTATGGGAACGGGCACTAGCGCAGTGACCGAGGAGAGCAGGGAAAGCAGCCCTCCGGTATCGCCCGGGATCGATCGCCCCATCGCGGTCTACGATCTCGACATGGCCGCGGTGGGCAGCCTCGTCCGGGAGCTCGGCCAGCCCGCCTACCGTGCAGACCAGGTCTGGCAGTGGCTCTACGTGCACCTGGCGACCTCGTTCGCCGAGATGACCAATCTACCGCTGGCTCTGCGCGACAGGCTGGCCGCCCAAGCCGCAATCGACGCACCCCAGGTTGCGGCCACAGCTGAGTCAGCAGATCGAAGGGCCCGCAAGGATCTGCTCCGTCTTCGCGACGGGGAGACGATCGAGACGGTCCTGATGCGCTATCGACGCCGCCGTACCGCCTGCATCTCCACCCAGGTGGGCTGCGCCGTAGGCTGCCCCTTCTGCGCAACCGGACAGATGGGCTTCCGCCGCCACCTCTCTGCCGGCGAGATCACGGCCCAGGCCCTACACTTCGCCCGATTGCTCCGCGCCAACGCCGAGCGGCTGACGAACGTAGTGCTCATGGGAATGGGCGAGCCGCTGCTCAACTACGATGCCTCGCTCGGGGCAGTCCGTCGCCTGTGCGCGCAGCCGGGGTTCGGCCTGGGCCAGCGACGCATTACGCTGTCGACGGTGGGCATAGTCCCGGCAATCCTTCGCCTCGCAAGGGAGCAATTGCAGATCAAGCTCGCCATCTCACTGCATGCGGCCACGGACGACCTGCGCAACGAGATCATCCCGCTGAACGATCGGTATGGGCTGGACGCGCTATTCGCGGCCTGCCATGACTACGCCACCCGAACAGGGCGTCGCGTCACATTTGAGTGGGCGCTCATAGAGGGAGTCAACGACACAGAGCAGCAGGCGGAGGCGCTGGCAGCCCGGCTGGCCGGGATGCCAGCTCACGTGAACCTGATCCCGGTCAACCCGACCGAGGGCTATCCCGGTCAGCCGCCCTCCCGTGAAGGCGTCGACGCCTTCGCTGCCAGCCTCAAGCGCCGCCACATCTCCTATACCGTGCGACTACGACGCGGTCTTGACATCCAGGCAGGTTGCGGCCAGCTTCGCCAGCGGCAGGAGGCCAGGACCTAGCCGGGCCGGGCGCCAAGCGCAAGTACTGCCGACCCTTGATTTTCCGCCCATCTTGTTGTATCATTGGCCCTTGACACAAGGTGGTGCCGCAGGCAGACGCTGCACGGCTGGTTGGGACTGGGCACAACAACACAATCGGCCCCCCACCAGTAGGTGGGGGGCCGTGGTCGACCAGGTCTATGCCGCGACGGCGCGTGTTCGCATCAGCCGCGACGCGGGAGCCCGGCTTTCAGCCAGTCTTGTCCAGGGTGCGCAGGCAACGGGTGCACACGTAGACCCGGCGCATCTCGCCATCGATCTCCAAACGCTTGCGCTGGAGGTTTGGCCGGAACTGCCGATTCGTAGCCCGCTTCGAGTGACTCACATTGTGCCCGAACTGAGGGCCCTTACCGCAAAACTCACATTTAGCCACAGCGCATCACCTCGTCGTCTTTCGTAGCCGGGCAATAATACCACAGCGCGGCCCATAGCGCAACTGCGCGATAGGGGTGAGAACGATGCCGAAAGTTGAGTATGCGGGCCAGATAGAGGTATCGCCCACAGCCATCGCCAGCATCGCCAACGAGGCGGTGCTCACCTGCTACGGCGTCGTAGGCACGTGCGCCAAGGACCTGGCCGCCGGTTTGGCGAATGTGCTATCGCCGGAGAGCAAGCGTGGCATCGATGTGCGAATCGAGGAAGGCCACATCACGGTCGACGTATACGTGGTTGTCGAATACGGCACACGGATCGCGGCCGTCGCCCGAAGCGTGATGAATGTGGTCAAGTACAGCATCGAACGCGCTGTGTCCGTCCAGGTCGCGGAGGTGAACGTCCACATCCGCGGACTGCGGGTCAGCAGCATCGATTGATCGAGGAGCGAAAGCACTTTGGCACACAAGAAGGAAGCTTCGCCCCCGAAGAATCCTACAGCGAACGGCATCGACGGCCAGGAGTTCAAGCATCTGGTCAAGGCGGGCCTGGCCTGGCTGCGGCGTCACCAGGCGACAATCAACGCCCTGAACGTCTACCCGGTGCCCGACGGAGACACCGGCACGAACATGGTGCTCACTATGCAGTCGGCCTGGGAGGAGATAGCAGACTCGCCCGAGAGGAACATCGGTCTGCTGGCTCACAAGGTGGCCCAAGGCGCACTGATGGGAGCCCGCGGCAACTCCGGTGTGATCCTATCCCAGATCTGGCGCGGATTCGCCCGCAGCCTGGACCAGAAGCCCGTCTACCACGCTGCTGACCTGGCCGCCGCTTTCGACGAAGCGGCCGACACAGCATACCAGGGAGTCACCAAGCCGGTCGAGGGCACCATTCTCACTGTGGCCCGTGCCGTGGCAGACGCGGCCGCACGCGCGGTGAAGGATACCAGCGACCTGACGCGCGTTCAAGAGCACGTCGTCTTCGCCGCCCACGAGGCAGTCGCGCTGACCCCGTCTCTGCTGCCGGTACTGGCGGAGGCTGGAGTAGTTGACGCCGGCGGCCAAGGCCTGCTGGTCTTACTCGAGGGCATGCTGCACTCCATGCGCGGTGAGATGATCGCCGACGATGCAGAGCTTGCCGAGGTGGGAGATCTCGTTGCCTCTGCCTTCGGGCCCGGCCAGGCAGGCTACGGCTACGATGTGCAGTTCCTGCTCCGGGGCGAGGGGTTGGATATCGACGCCATTCGTGCGACGATCGCGGAGATGGGAGAGTGCCCACTCGTCGTCGGCGACGCCGACGTGGTCAAGGTGCACGTACACGTGCCCGATCCAGGCGTACCCATCAGCTACGGGGCTGGGCTGGGATCGCTGCAGGATGTGGTCGTCGAGGACATGGAAGCTCAGACCAGGGATTTCCTAGCCAAGCCGGGTTCGACCCCGGCCGCAGACGAGGACCGCAAGATCGACGTGGTCGCCGTCGTCATGGGAGAGGGCCTCACCCTGCTGTTCGAGAGCCTTGGAGTCGGCGCGATCGTGCAAGGCGGCCAGACGATGAACCCCAGCACGCAGGACCTGCTGGATGCGGTTGAGAGCCTTCCTGCAAGCAGCGTAATCCTGCTGCCGAACAACAAGAACGTGGTGCTCGCCGCACAGCAGGCCAGGGATCATTCGCAGAAGGACGTTGCCGTAGTCCCGACGCGCTCGATTCCGGAGGGCATTGCAGCGCTGCTGGCCCTCAATCGGCAGGCAGACCTGGACATGAACGTGAAGGCGATGAAGCGCGCAGTCAAGGACGTCGAAACCGGCAAGGTCACTTTCGCCACGCGCAGCGCCAAGATCAACGACGTCGAGGTCACGGGCGGGCAGCTTATCGGCCTGCACGGAGACGAATTGAAGGTCAGCGGAGAAAGCCCAGGCGAGGTGGTCCGCAATCTCCTCAAGGAGATCGGCACAGAGGATAGGGAGATTGTCACGCTCTACTACGGGGATCAAGTCACCGAAGCTGAGGCAAACGCTCTGGCGCAGGCTCTGAGCCATGAATGGCCTGACCTGGAGATGGAGGTTGTCTTCGGCGGGCAGCCCAACTATCACTACTTCGTGTCAGTCGAGTGACCAGCAGCAGCGTCGACAACCCACAGTGGGAGGTTCCGTGCCCAGAGTCCGCATCGTCACCGACAGCGCAGCAACCGTAGACCCCGCAATCGCCAACAAGCTGGACGTAGCGATCCTTCCTCTCACGGTCCGAGTTGGAGACGAGGAATACGAGGATGCCTCCGGGCTGAGCCACGAGGAGCTTCTGCTGCGAATGGCGAGCGGCGGAGCCCGTCCGCAGGTCATAGGCCCCACAGCCGACCAGTTCACCCGCGTCTACTCCCGGCTGACCCGCCAGACGGATGAGATCATATCGCTACACAGCTCCGCCAGTCTCTCCCCGGCACACAGGAGTGCCTCGACCGCCGCAGCCGAATTCATGGGCCGCTGCGACATCAACGTGGTGGACTCGGAGACGGTCTCCCTGGGACTCGGCCTTCTGGTGGCTGAAGCTGCCCGGCTGGCACAGGACTCGGTGCCGCTGGGCGACATACTGCGCGAGATCCGCGGCATGATGCGCCGCATCTACATCGTTCTGACTACCGACACGCTCGACTACCTGGAGTACAGCAGCCTGATCAGCCCGGCGCAGGCCATTCTTGGCACAATGCTCGATATCAAGCCCTTCCTGGCCATCGAGGACGGACAGATCATTCCAATGGAGAAAGTCCGCGGGCGCGAGCGGGCAATCGACAAGCTGGCTGAGTTCGCAGGCGAGTTCGCCCAGATTGAGCAGATCGCCATCCTGCAGAGTACACCCTACCCCACATCAGAGACAAAACTGCTGCGGGATAGGCTTTCGCTGATTGCTCCGGACCGTGAGTTCCCCATCCTACTGTATGGACCGGTACTCGCTTCCCACATAGGGCCGGACGGCATGGGCCTCGTCGTCTACGAGGGGCCCGAATAGGAGTCTAATCCCGGTGTCTCTTGTACGCGTGGTAACAGATAGCACCGCCGACGTTCCGCCCGATGTGGCAGAGCGCCTCGGGATCACGGTCGTTCCGGCCTACATCCAGCTCGGCAACACCAGCTACCGGGACGGGAATGGCCTCAGCCGGGAGGAGCTGTACAGTCGGATGCCTGATATGCAGGTCGTCCCGACAACGGCCGTGCCCCCCGCCCATGAGTTCGCCTCAGTCTTCCGCAAGCTGGCGGAGGACACGGACGAGATAGTGGCTGTCACCCTGGCAGCGACGTTGAGCGGAATGTACAGCGTGGCCCGGCTCGCAGCCCAGGAGATCACCAACGCCAAGGTGCATGTGGTCGACTCTCTGCAGGTAACCATGGGGCTCGGCTGGATGGTGATCGCAGCGGCAGAGGCTGCAGCGAAGGGACGCAGCGCCGAGGAGATAACGGGGCTGCTCGAAGAGATGAAGCCCCGCGTGCGCGTCTACGCGGTGCTGGACACCCTTCGTTTCCTTCGCCAGAGCGGAAGGGTCAGCTGGGCCCGGGCGAAGGCGGCGCAGATTCTCCAGGTCAAGCCGATCCTCGAGGTCTACATGGGCCAAGTAGGCAGCGTCGGCCAGACGCGCACCAGAAGACGGGCACTCGACCGGCTCATTGAGCTGGTCCGCGAAGCGGGCAAGATCGAGCGGCTGGCTGTGATTCACACGCTGGCCCCAGACCTGGAGGATCTGCGCCAGCGCCTGGCAGGCTTGCCCTCGCCGAAGAAGCTGCTCACCTCGGCGGCAACTACCATCATAGGCGCCCACGTTGGACCAAGAGCGTTGGGAGTGGCACTAGTGGCCAGCAAGTAGACAATGCCCACACCCTGGGAGAAGCTGTCCACCATACTCCGCCAGGAGGCTGAGCATCACGAGGACAGGGCCGTCATGGGCGGCCTGGCCCGATACGAGGATACCTGGAGGAGAGAGGCTACCGCCGCGCTGGGCGGGCAGGCGGCCGACTGGGTAGAGCGGGTATCCGACCACCTCCGCGCGTACCCCCATCTGCCCGACCTCGCAGCGCGGCGGCAGGCAGTCGAAGGTCTGATCAAGATGATGGCGGCCGGCCCGCCCGGGAATGCAGGCGGGAAGCGGGCCAGTTCCGAAGGAGCGAGGGGCCGTGCATCGAGACCTGCCGCGAGGCAGGCTAAAGGCCCGTCGCGGCCGGCGGCAGAGCGGTCCGCCAGCCCAGCTCCACCCACGGCGGGGCGCGGGCTCGATTCGGACATCACGGCCGTGCGCGGAGTTGGCGCCAAGCAGGCCAGCCGCCTGGAGAAGCTCGGCGTCCGCACGATCCGCGACATGCTCTACTTCTTCCCCAGGCGGTATGAGGACTACTCCCAGCTCAGGCCGATCAGCCGCCTGGAGCCGGACGAAGACGTCACTGTCATCGCCAAGGTCTGGGACATCGGAGCCCGCCGAACCCGTCGCGGCGGCAGCCTGGTCAAAGCCACCCTGTCCGACGGCAGTGGCTTTGTCGAGGCCACCTGGTTCAATCAGCCCTACCTGGTGGATAGAATCAAGCCCGGCCAGCAGATCGTGCTGAGCGGTAAGGTGGGACGCTATCTCGGTCATCTCTGCTTCAACGCTCCCACCTGGGAGCTACTGGAGGAGAAACTGCTTCACACAGCAAGAATCGTCCCGGTCTACCCGCTCACCGAAGGGCTCAGCTCACGCTGGCTGCGCAACGTGATGAAGCGGACGGTCGACTACTGGACCAAGCGGCTCCCGGATCATCTTCCCAGCTCCGTTCGCAAGCAGGCAGGCCTGCTCGACCTTGAGACGGCTGTCGCCCAGATACACTTCCCGGACAGTGATGCACAATTGCGCCAGGCGCGCCATCGTCTCAGCTTCGACGAGCTGTTCGTCCTGCAGATCGGGCTGCTGCAGCAGCGACGTCAGTGGCGGTCAGAGCCTGCCAGACCCCTGGCGATAGACGAAGAGATGCTCGAAGCCTTCGTCTCCAGGCTGCCCTTCAAGCTCACGGAGGCACAGCGAAGATCGCTCGCCGAGATCACAGCGGACATCCGCACAGACCAGCCGATGAATCGACTCCTTCAGGGAGACGTCGGCTCGGGCAAGACGGCGGTGGCCGCTGCGGCGATGGCTCTCGCCTCGGCGGCCGGAGCACAGGCCGCGCTCATGGCCCCGACGGAGATTCTGGCCGAGCAGCACTACCGGACGGTTGGCCAGCTGATGGAGCAGATTCCCGGCAAGGCGCCAGTGACCCGGCTGCTTACCGGCAGCGTCACCGGCCAGGAGCGCGACGAGATCTACGCCGGTCTGAAGGATGGCTCTATCGACGTGATCGTCGGGACCCACGCGCTGATCCAGGAAGCGGTGGAGTTCAACGAGCTTGCGCTGGCGGTCATCGACGAGCAGCACCGCTTTGGAGTCCGCGAGCGGGCAGCGCTCCGCCAGAAGGGCTACAATCCGCACGTGCTGGTAATGACGGCGACGCCGATCCCCCGGTCGCTGGAGCTGACCGTGTGGGGCCACCTCGACGTCTCCATCATCGACGAGATGCCGCCGGGACGCAAACCGGTGCTGACCCGGCTGGTACTGCCAAGGGAAAGGGAGAGGGCATATGCCTTCGTCCGCAGCCAGATCAAGAAGGGGCACCAGGCATTCGTCATCTGCCCTCTCGTCGAGCAGTCAGAGAACGTGGACGCTAAGGCCGCAGTGGACGAGCACGAGCGGCTGCAGAAGGAAGTGTTCCCCGACCTGCAACTGGGATTGCTCCACGGGCGGATGAGAGGCGAGGACAAGGAAGCGACCATGGCCCAGTTCGCCGCAGGCGAGCTGGACATACTCGTCGCCACCTCCGTCGTGGAGGTCGGCGTGGATGTGCCGAACGCGACAGTCATGCTCATCGAGGGGGCAGAGAGATTCGGCCTGGCCCAGCTGCACCAGTTCCGTGGCCGAGTGGGCCGCTCCGAGCACGAATCGTTCTGCATTCTCGTCTCGGCCTCGGATGCCGGAGAGGCAAATGAACGGTTGGTGGCGGTCGAGGCCACGACGGACGGCTTCGCACTCGCCGAGAAGGACCTAGAGCTGCGCGGCCCCGGCGAGTTCCTGGGCACCCGTCAATCCGGGCTGCCGAATCTTCGCCTGGCGGCGGTGACTGATCTGCAGCTGGTCAAGAATGCGCGCGAAGCGGCCAAGGCCTTCTTCGAGACCGACCCGGAACTCGCCAATCCGGATCACCGCCTTCTGGCGCAGCAGGTCGAGCGCCTGTGGAGCAGGGAAGGAGACGTCAGTTGACCACCAAGGCAGTCTATCCAGGCACTTTCGATCCCATTCACATGGGCCACGTGGACATCACCCGGCGGGCAGCGTCGATATTCGGCCAGGTGATCGTCGCCGTCTACGACCGGCCAGCCAAAAGCTTGATGTTCACCATCGATGAGCGGGTTGCTTTGGCCCGGCAGGCGCTGGAGGACATCCCCAACGCAACGGTGGCGAAGTACAGCTCCCTGA
This sequence comes from uncultured Anaerolineales bacterium, assembly GCA_964530325.1. Lineage (GTDB taxonomy): Bacteria > Chloroflexota > Anaerolineae > B4-G1 > B4-G1 > CAZHAX01. Next base: position 112,304 of record CAZHAX010000004.1, read on the forward strand.
CAGCCGCGTACGCACAGCAGGAGAAGGCGCAGGCGATTGTGAGAGGGCTGCGGGTCGTATCCGACTTCGAGCTCGAGTACCAGATGGCGCTGACCAACCGCCAGCTCGCGCCGGACATCGAGGTCGTCTGCCTGATGACCCACCAGGCCCACGCCTTCCTGAGCTCCAGCATAGTGAAGGAGATCGCCCTGCTGGGGGGAGACGTCAGCAACATGGTTCCACCCCACGTGGCCAAGGCGTTGGAGAGGAAGCGCAAAGAACTGAAGAAGGCACACCAGCCGGCCCCGGTTGTCTCTCTGCGGGACTGAGCGGCGGAGGCATAGCGATGGAGGAACTGGTCAATCTGCTCGACAGGCTTGAAGGCGAGCTCGCCGAAGCTAAGCGCCTACCGAGCGGCGTGAAGCCGATCGTGGAGCAGATGCGCAGCGCGCTGCAGGACCAGTCTCAGGCCAGGGAGATGCTTGACGGCGCGCGTGAGCAGGCGCTCGCCCAGGCACGCCAGGAAGCGGACAGCGTCGTCGCCAAAGCACGTGAAGAGGCAGAACAACTCAGCGCCCAGCACGAGATCGTCCAGGCGGCAATGGCTCAAGCGCAGGAGATCCGCAGCGGCGCCGACGAGTACGCCTTCGAGGTGCTGTGTCAGCTGGAGCAGGAGCTGAACCGCACCCTGACCGTGATAGCCAACGGCCTGCGCACGCTGCAGGACAAACGCGGCGCCACTGCCCCCAAGGCCACTCCATCCGAGGATCGCCAGCACGAGCCTGACGGCAGCTCCGGGCCCGACTGAAATACCGGCGCCGACGCTCGCCTCCTAGCCCAGAGTGCGCCACCGCAAGTGAGCGGTGATCGGCGCAAGAGGACGCGCCGCCTCCAAGGCATCCGGGCTCACCCCTGCCTTGACATGATCGTTGGTCAAACCTATAATACCTTGCCAATGCGCCCCGGATGGGGCGCAATCGACTGATAACGTGGATGGAGATCTAGAGAGACATGGGTGCAGTTCCCAAGAGAAGGATATCCAGTGCTCGACGGGGCAACCGCCGCAGCCATTGGCGGCTCACAGTCCCGCACCTCATTCGATGTCCGGAGTGCGGGGCGCCGGTCCGGCCGCATCACGTATGCACTGCCTGTGGGAAGTATCGCGGGCAGGAGATCGTCGAAGCGGAAACTGAGTAGCCCACCTCCCCACCCCGCTGGAAAGCGGGGTGGGGTCTGTGGCCGAGGCCGCCGTTGACCCCCACGCCGGACCCGATGCTAGCCTACCTGTTTCCCGGGCAGGGCTGCCAGAGCGTAGGAATGGCCGGGGACCTGTGCGAGGCCTCGCCGGCGGCCCGCGCTGTCTTCGATCAAGCGGACGCCGTTCTGGGTTTCGACATCTCGAAGCTATGCTTCGAAGGACCCGCGGAGTCGCTCGATGACACGATCAACACCCAGCCGGCCATCTTCACCGCCAGCGTGGCCGCCTTTCGGGCCATCGAGGAGCGGCACGATGCCGCCCCCTCGTGGGTGGCGGGGCACAGCCTGGGTGAATTCGCCGCCCTGGCTGCCGCTGGTGCGCTCACACTCGAAGACGGCTTAAGGCTGGTGCGGGAGCGCGGCCGGCTTATGAAGGAAGCCGGGCGCACCAGACCGGGCGGAATGGCAGCAGTCCTGGGCCTGGAACGCGCATCCGTGCAAGACTTGTGCCGGCGGGCTGGTGGCGATGGCAATCAATACGTCGGCGTGGCCAACTTCAACTGCCCGGGCCAGGTTGTCATCTCTGGCGAGAAGGAGGCTCTGAGTCGAGCGATTGACCTGGCAGAGGAACGGGGAGCGAAGAAGGTCGTGCGGCTGGCAGTCAGTATTGGCGCCCATTCGCCGCTCATGGCGGACGCAGCCGCCGAGTTCGAGAGATTCCTGGCGGAGACACAGTTCTCCGAGCCGAGCACGCCAGTCGTGGCGAACGCCACTGCCCGCCCGCTGACCGATGTCGCATCGATCAGGGAAGCCCTGGGCAAGCAGCTTACCTCCCCGGTATACTGGGAGGACTCAGTTCGCTGGATGATCGACCACGGAGCCAGGAGATTCGTCGAGGTTGGGCCAGGCGAGGTGCTCACGGCCCTGGTCAAGCGCATCGATAGGTCGGTCGAGAGAATGACCTCCAAGCAGGCTCTGTCGGCCCAGGCCTAGAAGCCGGAACCCGATTTGCTCAGACAACGAATGGAGGGAGTCATGGCTGGTAAGGAAGCTAACAAGCCAGATGGCACGGGCCGTGCGGTAGATACCCTCATCTCGATCGTTGTGCTCGGTTCACTCTGGGGCCTGAGCGAGGTCGTCCTCGGCTCCATCCTGAAGACGGCGGGCGTTGCCTGGCGCGTGGCACTACTCACCGGACTGGGTCTGGGTATCGTCGGCATCGGTGCCGCGGTCCTGACTCGCAGAAGCTTCGCCACTCTGGCGGCCGTACCCGTCGTCGCGGTGGCCTGCAAGCAGCTGGTGGTGCCCGTACTCGGCGTCTCGCCGATGTGCAAGGCCAACTCGTGCCTGGCTGTGATGCTTGAGGGAGTGGCCATGGCGGGTGCCGTCTCTATCGCCGGCCGCAGACTGGAGAACAGCGGCCTGGCCCGCGTCGCTGCCGGCGGATCGGCAGCCGCTGTCGCATCCATAGCCTTCTTCGTTGGCGGTATGCAGCTTGCGCCCTGCAACTACCTGCTGTCCTTCAATCACCCCGGCGGTCTGCTCGCATTCGTGGCTGCCGAAGGGCTGGTTTGGGCCGCTTTTTCAGCGCTGCTCTTCCCTATTGGCTACCTCGCGGGAGCTCGTGTAAGGAGCGTCCTTCCCCAACTGCGAGCACGCAGGCGCATGCTCTACTACGGCACCTCAGCGGCGCTGGTTGCCGTCTCCTGGGTCGGCAGCTCGCTGGCAATCGCCGCCGGCGCCTAGCGCCGCATCATCGAACACAGCAGAGAGGAGACAGGAAGGGTATGATTGACCTTACGGGAAAGGTTGCCCTGGTCACGGGGGGTGCACAGGGCATCGGCCGGGCGATCGCAGAGACGCTCGCCGGCCTAGGGGCGGACGTCATCGTCGCCGATCTGCAGAAGGATAAGGCGAAGAGCACCGCAAAGGAGATCGCCTCCGCCAGCTCGCGGAAGACTCTGGGCCTCAACGTCGACGTGGCGCAGCAGGAGAGCGTCAAGGCCATGGTGGAGAAGGCGATTGCCGAGTTCGGCCGGATCGACATCCTGGTCAACAACGCGGGGACCACGCGCGACAACCTGATAATGCGTATCAGCGAGGCGGATTGGGACCTGGTGCTTAACGTCAACCTCAAGGGTGCATTCAACTGCTCTCAGGCAATAGTCAGGCCGATGATGAAGCAGCGGTACGGCCGCATCATCAACATCACCTCCGTATCGGGAATGGTGGGCCAGGCCGGCCAGACGAACTACTCCTCCTCCAAGGCCGGGCTGATCGGGTTCACCAAGGCTCTGGCAAAGGAAGTTGGATCCCGTAACATCACCGTCAATGCCGTGGCGCCTGGATTCATCGAGACTGAACTAACCAGCGACCTCCCGGAGGAGGTCAAGGAGATGGCGCTCAAGATCACGCCGGCTGGCAGATTCGGCCAGCCTCAGGAGATAGCCAACGCAGTGGCCTTCCTCGCCTCTGAGGAAGCCGCCTACGTCACGGGCGCTGTGCTGCGCGTTGACGGCGGCCTCGCCATGTAAGAGCCGCCCAGGGGGTAGCGATGGATCAGGAACCCGCAGTCGGCAAGATCACAGTCGCTCCGGAGGTGGTGGAGACGATCGCTCGACTCACGACGCTGGCCGTTCCGGGCGTCGCCCGCCTCCTATCGCCGTCAGGCTTCAAAAGGCTTCTCAGGCAGGACGGTGTGAAGCTGGAGATCGTCGGCAACACAGTGCGCCTGGACCTATACGTGGTCACCGATCCGGACGCGAGCATGCTGACCGTCGGTCGCCGGATCCAGTCCGAGGTCACCCGGGCCATCCAGGAGATGGTCGGCATGGAGGTCGCAGCGATAAACATCCACATTGAGGACGTGGCCTACCGGTCGAAGTCAGGACCCAAGCCGAAGACGAGGACGAAAGCGAAGGCGCAGTAGCTCGCCGGGGACGCCGTCCGGAGAACCCTACCATTGAAGGTGCGCCGCGAAGCACGTATCGTCGCCCTGCAGGCCCTCTACGAAGTCGACTGCACCAGCCACGACCATGAGCTAGTGCTGGAGCAGCGGCTGGCCGAAGTCGCTCTGCCGGAGCGCGGTGCTTCGTTCGCCCGCCATCTGGTAGAAGACGTGCTGAGGCACCGGCCCGTGCTTGACGACTTTATCCATCGGTATGCACCGGAGTGGCCCTTCGAGCAGATGGCCCGCATCGACCGGAACATCCTCCGGATGGCTGTCTTCGAGTTCGCGGTCGACGGAGAGACGCCGGTCAAGGTGGCTATTAATGAAGCGGTGGAGCTGGCGAAGACCTTCGGCTCGGACAGCGCTCCCCGCTTCGTCAACGGCGTGCTCGGAACGCTCGTCGACCACAAGGAGGCCATCGCCGAGGCCGCAAGACAGATGAGGAGCAACGAAGAGTGAACTTCATCAACCTGGGCTCCTGGGAGCTTGTCCTGATCATAGTAATAGCCATCCTGGCCGTGGGCCCGAAGCGGCTGGTGCAGATCGTGCGCACCATCCAGAAGTGGGCCGCCCAGGCACGCCGCATCAGCCGCCAGCTGATGGGCTCCCTGCAGTCGGAGCTGGACGCAGCAGACGATCTGAAGGCCACGGCCCAGGATGCGGTCGAGGCGGTGCGGGAAATCCAGCGCGGAATGACCGAGACGATCAATGGCGCCAGCGGTGGGGGTGAAGCCCTGACTGAGACCGCTCAAGAGGCCACGACCGCGCTGAAGGGACTGAGAGAGGATCTGAAGAAGCTGGGCAGACAGGTGGAAGCAAACGCTGATGCTGACGAACAGAAGCCGGAGGCGGACGAGTGACGGGCAAAGATAGAGCCATGTCGATCCTCGAACACCTGGCGGAGCTGCGGGACCGCCTGATGAAGGCCATGATCGGGTTGGTCATCGGCATGGTCGGCGGCGCTCTTCTGACTGAGCCCGTCCTGCACGAGCTCATCGCCCCTCTCGGCGGCATGAAGCCCTACGCAGAGACGCCCACCGCCACCACATCCACCTTCTTCCAGCTTACCGCGGTGATCGGCCTGATCCTGGCTATGCCCGTTATCATGTACCAGCTGTTCAGGTATGTGAGCCCGGGGCTCACACCGAACGAGCGGCGCTATGCTATCATCGCTGCTCCCATAGCCGCGATGTGCTTCGCCCTCGGTGCAGCTTTCGCCACCTACGTGATCTTGCCGGCGGCGGTGCCTTTCCTGATGGGCTTCCTTGCCGACCTCGTGGAGATGCGATACTCGCTCGAACGGTATCTCTCATTCGTCAGCAGTGTCATGATAGCGGCCGGGCTTGTGTTCGAAACACCGCTGGTGATGTACTTCCTGGCGAAGCTCGGCGTCGTCACGCCGGCAGGCTTCGCCGGCGCCCGGCGCATCGTCTTGGTTGGCGCGGCAATCGGGGCGGCCGTCATCACGCCAACGCCTGACCCCGTCAACATGCTTCTCGTAATGATGCCCTTCATTCTGTTGTACGAGCTGGGCATCCTGTTGGCCCGCCTGGCCACCAGAGGCAGGGACCAGGTCTGACACCAGCAATTAGGAGGGATCGACATGTCAAAGCAGACAGGTACCATAGTCACCGTAGTCGTCGCGCTTATCACGCTTTGCTGTTCTTTGTTCATCTGCTTGTTCGGTGCAATGATCGCGTTTGGTGGCGGCGAGTGGGCGGTCGATTTCGGCGTCCCCTACGAAGGCCAGATCGAGCCGGCGTACGGTTACCCGGTCATCTGCCTGGGCTTCCTGATCTGGATCATCCCAGTGCTGGTCGGAGTGTTAGTCGCCCGAAGAAGCAGGAACGAGGCCTAGCCAGGCACGAACAGCGCAGCCTGCTCGCCACTAGCCGCGGCAGGTGCGAGCCTGTACCCGTCCACACAACCGCTTCAGACTACCAGTGCCGCTCCGCTCCCGGGCGCAGAAGGCGCGGCACTGTGCCTGGTGAAACTGGCGGAGCGTGCTCTGTGACCCCCGGTCCGACTCTCCCCAGACGATTGGCCCGGCTGGCGCTGGTCGCCACGCTGGCCGCGGCCGTCGGCACAGTCTGCGGGCTGGGCGCGATGGCCAGCGCGCGCTACGTACAGACGCTCACTCACCCGGGCTGCTGGCACGTGGGCCGCGGTCCACAGCAGGCTGGGATCACGGGCGCGCAGGACGTCAGCGTGCCTGCTCACGACGGCCCGGATCTCGCCGCCTGGTACGTTCCACCCAGCAACGGGGCTTTGATTATCCTGTTGGGCGGGCTGGGAAGCGGGAGGGACGGCATGCTGCGGGAAGGTGCCGTCCTCGCCGCCAAAGGCTACGGGCTGCTAATGCTGGACCAGCGTGCCTGCTCCCTGCCGTCAGGCCTGAGCACACTCGGCTATCTTGAGGCTCGCGACCTGCGGCAGGCAGTGGCCTGGGCGGCACAGCAGCCAGGCGTCGGCCACATAGGGGCGCTCGGCTTCTCGGCGGGAGGAGTGACCGCGATCCTCGCCGCCGCAGAGGATCAGCGGATCGAGGCACTCGTCGCGGAGGGAGGCTTTGCCGACCTGGAGGCCGACCTCTCCGGCGAGTACCAGCGAGGCGGCCTCGTGGCCAGGATAGTCTTTCTGCTCAACCCGGTCTTCTTCCGGCTGGAGACGGGGGTCAACCCTGCACTTGTCAGCCCCGTGAGCGCGCTGGGGAGCGTGAGTCCCCGGCCGCTGCTACTGATCTATGGCGATCGGGAGGTGGACTCGGCCCGCGCCTGGCAACAATTGGACGCGGCAGGCGACCCAAAGGAGCTCTGGGTTGTGGCCGACTGTGGCCACGGGGGCTACCTGGACGCCGCGCCCCAGGAGTGGGAAACAAGGGTGGTCGGCTTCTTCGACGCAGCATTCGGCCTGTAGCCTGCGCGACCCGCGGCCCCGGTCAGCGCTACGGCAGCAGCTCTGCCACGTTCGCTGCGGTGTTCAGGTCGGGCGCCACGATCCAGACGACGTAGCGGCCCACCCTGCCGAAGTGTACGAAGCCCTTGCCGGTCTCGTACCAGTGCCCCGAGAGCCCAGCCGGCGGCTCCGCCCGGCGGACCGGCGGTGCAGAATGCGGCGCCAGAGTGAGCAGGGCGCTCTCGAATTCGGCTGCCTCCTCGACTGAGTCCCACAGCGAGCGCCAGAGCCAGAGCCGGCCGCCGTCCTCACGTTCCCACAGCACGAACGCGTCGCCCGCCCAGCCATCGACCGCCTCCCAGGCCCGCTCCTCCGGCAGGATCAGGCCCAGGTAGAGGCCCGTGACGAACTCACCGAAGGTGTCTTCCCAGGTGATCGTCCACCCGTCGCCCAGAGCCACGCCCAAGTCGGGCACGAGCACGTCAGCAAGGCCGGACGGCCCGGATCCGTAGCGCTCCGGGTGCAGGATCTCCTCAGTCGACCGGGGTGGATTGGTGTAGGCCAAGTCGACCGCCTCCCAGGAGCCGCTTTCGTAGAGGGCCTGCACAAACTGGCGCCCTTCCCAGTTCGGGAAGTGGGCCAGCCGGTCGAAGGCGGGGTTCTGATCGAGCCCTTCGCCGTAGCTGGGCCGCTCAGCCATCAGCACCAGCTCACCCAGATTGTCCCAGTCAATGGCGGCAAGGTCACCATACCGGTAGAGACCCGCCACCAGCATCGCGTCCCCCTCAAGCAGCGCGTCGAGCGCCAGCGCCTCGTCGGTCGTCGCCGCCGCGCTGCCGGCCGCGTTCAGCCCAAAATGCTGATCCTGCAGAGCGTGAGCATAGGCATGGACGACCAAAGCCTGATCGTCGGCGGATCGCTCCTGACCACCGTTCGCCACGTAAATCTGCCCCTGCTCCGGAACATATACAGTAGACGTCGCCCGTGCCTCGATGGAGACTTCCGCCCGGGGCAGAAGCCCGAGAAGGACGTAAGGCTCCGCCTTTTCTGCCCAGCCCCGCCCCTCGTACAGGCGTCGAAGCAGCCCTCCCATCTCACCCGGGGTGGGAAAGGTGAGCGGTACCTGGCGCAGCTGGGGCAGCTCGCGCAGCACGCCCACCTGGTGCTGGATTTGGGTGAAGACGCGCGCCGTGCGAACCTGCGCCGCGATGCCGTCGCTCTGGGCAGGCGTCGCCAGCGGCGAGCCCGCGGTCGGACTGGCTGTCTCCGAAGCGACGGGCGTCGCTCGCCGATCTTCCGTGCCCGACGGGGAGAGGTTTGCCACAGCGGTGCGGATGTACCCGCTGAGAATCGCCACCACGACGATGACCGCAAACGTGAGCACAAGCAGTATCCGGCGCTGACGGGCACCCTGGCCGGTACCGTTCACGTCAGGACCTCGCGTTGCCGCTGCACAAGGAAGGCGATCCCCTGCCCTGCCAGGGATAGGAGTGAATCGAGCGCCTCGCCGCTGAAGGGGGCCCTCTCGGCCGTCCCCTGCACCTCAACCAGCTTCCCGCCGGCTGTCATGACTACGTTGAAGTCGACCTCGGCGTCGCGGTCCTCAGCATAGCAGAGATCGAGCCGGGCCTCGCCACCGACCAGGCCGGCGCTCACGCCGGCCACCGGATCCCGCAGCGTCTCCTTGTCAATCTCGCCCTGCTCCGCCAACCGGCGCAGCGCCAGAGCCACAGCCACGTAGCCGCCGGTCACGGCGGCGGTTCGCGTGCCGCCATCCGCCTGCAGCACATCACAGTCGACGACGAGCGTCCGTTCACCCAGCTTGGCCAGGTCGACGCTGGCGCGCAGTGACCGGCCAATCAGACGCCTGATCTCCTGCGTCCTGGCCCCCAGCCCCTGGATCTCCCGAGGCGTCCGCGTGTGAGTGGAGCGCGGCAGAAGCGCATACTCTGCCGTCAGCCATCCGCCCCCCCGGCCCTGTTTCCAGTCCGGCACCGTCTCTTCTAAGCTGACGTTGCACAGGACACGTGTGCCGCCGAGCTCTACGAGCACGGAGCCTTCAGGGTAGTCCACGTAGTCCAGCGTGAACTTGAGAGGACGGACCTCGTCCGGTCGCCGCCCGTCTGGGCGCTTCGATTCTCGGCTCACCTCAGCCGGATTATACCACGCAGAGATGGGGGTACCAAGCTGCCGACGTGCATCAGCTCGGCCTTGACAACTCAGCCCGCTCGTGTATAATCTGACCCTGGTCAGCTTTGTACCGGAGTTCACCAATGAACGCGGATGTGTCTCGTCGAGAGCGAAAGAAGCAGCACACGCGCAGCCGGCTGATGGATGCGGCGCTGGCCCTGTTTCGCGAGCACGGCTACGAGGAGACGACGATCGAGCAGATCACCGAGCGGGCAGACGTCGCCAAAGGCACGTTTTTCAACTACTTCGAGACGAAGGAGTCGATCCTGCCCGCGCTAGCCGAGCATCATCTGGAGCAGCTGAGCCAGTCGCTGCTGCCGGAGGCAGGCGCTCCAGCCAGTCCCGTAGAGCGGATCAAGATGGCAATCTGCCGGATCGCCGAGGAGACGCTGTCGGACGCTACCTTCACCCACCGGCTGTTCGGCGCGCGGCCCTGCAAGCACGATCAGGCCCACCACGGGCCGCCGCGAGGGCCGGCTCAAGCCGTCGCCTCGCTTCTCGCCGAGCAGGTGCGCCAGGCACAGGATGCGGGAGAGATACGGGCGGAACTGGACCCCCTTCAGGTGGGCGGCATACTTCGCGGCATGCTGTTCAACCAGATGATGTTGTGGCATCACGGGCACAGGCCCGCCCCACTTTCAGAGCTGCTTGGCAGGGCCGTTGACCTGCTGATGGAAGGAGTAGCTGGCCCGGCCTGGAAGATGCCGAGCTGACCAGAGCGCAGGGTCACCGCGCTGTCGGTTCTCCAACAGCTGAGTGACCAGCCGCCAAATCCAACACAGGAGCGTTGTTTGCATGATTCGCTTGGCCAGGTACCTCAAACCTTATATGGGAATGGTCCTGCTCGCCATCGTCCTGCTCTTCGCGCAGGCGAACTTCGATCTGGCGCTGCCGGACTATCTCTCGCGGATCGTCAATGTGGGCATCCAGCAGGGCGGCATCGAGAACGCAGTGCCACTGGCGATGCGCGAGAGCCAGATGGCGAAACTACTCATCTTTGTCAGCGATGAAGACAGGGCGGCTGTACTCGACGCCTACAAGCTGATCGATCAGGCCTCACCAGAGTACGAGACCGCCGTGCAGGACTATCCCATTCTGGGGACGGAACCGGTCTACGTACGCAGCGCAATGAGCCAGGAGGAGATCGACCGCCTCAGCCCTGTCACCGGCCGGGCCATTCTGGTCGTTTCGCTGATAGATCGGCTGATGGCTGACCCCTCGAGCATCCCGGACCTGGGTGCAGATCTACCATTCGACCCCAGCATGATCCCGCCGGGCGCAGACCTCTTCGCCCTCTTGGCGCAGCTTCCCGCGGCGCAACTGGAGCAGATCAAGAGCCGCATCGGTGAGCAGTTCGCCCTGCTGGGCGATAGGGCGATCATTCAGGCGGCTGCGAGGCCTATCCAGGCGGAGTACGAAGCCGTCGGCTTAGATACGCACGAGCTGCAGACCAGCTACATCCTCGGCGTCGGTGGAGTGATGTTGCTGCTCACACTGTCCGCTGGCGCCTGCACGATCGCTGTAGGCTTCCTGGCCGCGCGAACGGCGGCCGGCGCGGGGCGCGATATCCGCAAGGATCTCTTCAGCAAGGTGGAGAGCTTCTCCAGCACCGAGTTCGACAGCTTCTCCACTGCCTCCCTGATCACGCGCACCACGAATGACGTCACTCAGATCCAGACGGTGATCATGATGCTGCGCCTCGCGTTCTTTGCACCGATCATGGGCATAGGCGGCGTCATCCGCGCCCTGGGCAAGGGGGGCTCGATGTGGTGGCTGATCGCCGTCGCAGTGCTCACGCTGATCGGCCTGGTCCTGGTCGTCGTCTCCATTGCCATGCCCAAGTTCAAGGCGGTGCAGAAGCTGATCGACCGCATCAACCTGGTGGCCCGCGAGAGCCTGTCCGGCATGATGGTCATCCGCGCCTTCAACAGGCAGGCGTTCGAGGAGAACCGTTTCGACAAGGCGAACGTCGATCTGACTGCGGTAATGTTGTTCATCAACCGGGTGATGGTGATCATGATGCCGGTGATGATGCTGATCATGAACGGCCTGGCCATGGCGATCATCTGGGTCGGCGCCCATCAGATAGCCGAGGCAAACATGCAGGTCGGTGACATGATGGCCTTCATCCAGTACGCCATGCAGATCGTGATGTCGTTCCTGATGCTGACCATGCTGTTCGTCTTCCTGCCGCGCGCCGCCGTGTCCGCCGACCGCATCGCCGACGTGCTGGACACTGAGCCGGTCATCCGCGATCCCCAGCAGCCCCGCGAGTTCGCCCGGGCCACGCACGGTGAAATCGAGTTCCGCCGCGTCTCCTTCCGCTATCCCGGAGCGCCTGAGAACATACTGCGCGACATCACATTCACTGCCCAGCCCGGCCAGACGATCGGGGTTATCGGCCCCACCGGCTGCGGCAAGTCGACGCTGGTCAACCTGATACCCCGCTTCTACGACGTGTCCGAGGGTGCAGTGCTGGTCGACGGCGTCGACGTGCGAGAGGTATCCCAACAGGACCTGCGAGACAGGATTGGCTATATCCCGCAGACCGGCACGCTCTTCTCAGGCACCATCGAGAGCAACCTGCTCTACGCAGATGAGAACGCCAGCGCTGAGACGCTGCGGGAAGCGATCGGCGTAGCCCAGGCGAGCGAGTTCGTCTTTGCAGACGAGCTGGGCCTGCAGGCGCCGATCGCCCAGGGCGGGGCGAACGTATCCGGCGGTCAGAAGCAGCGCCTGTCGATCGCCCGCGCCCTGGTCAAGAAGCCGCCCATCTACATATTCGACGACAGCTTCTCCGCACTCGACTTCCGAACGGACCAGGCCCTGCGCGCGGCCCTGAAGCAGAAGACCGGTGACAGCACAGTCTTGATCGTGACCCAGCGGGTGGGCACGATCAAGAACGCCGACCAGATCATAGTGCTCGAAGAGGGCCGGCTGTGCGGTGTCGGCACACACCACCATCTGATGGAATGCTGCGAGTGCTATAGAGAGATCGCGCTGTCGCAGCTGAGCGCGGAGGAACTGGCATGAATCAGCGAGACAGCAACAAAGCCGGCGACCGGCCGCTGATCGGGCCCGGAAGCGGCCGCGGGCTGATGGGCCGTGGCGGTCACGTGCGCATGGCCATGATGGGCGGCGACAAGCCCCGGGACTTCAAAGGTACGATGGCCAGGCTGATCCAGTACCTGGGCAAGTACAGAAGCGCCGTGGCGATCGTTCTTGTGTTTGCGGTGGCCTCGACGGCGGCCGCCATCGCCGGGCCGAAGATCCTGGGCCGGGCGACGACCAAGCTCTTCGAGGGCGTGCTCGCCGAGCTCAGCGGAACGGGTGAGATTGATTTTGCCTACGTGGGCCAGATACTCCTGACTACACTTGGCCTGTACTCGGCGTCGGCGCTATTCAGCTACATCCAGGGCTGGATCATGGCCAACGTCTCGACCAGCCTGGCCTACCGCTTCCGCAGAGATATCTCCCTGAAGATCAACCGCCTGCCGCTGAAGTACTTCGACGGCACTACCCAGGGCGAGGTCCTCTCCCGCATCACCAACGACGTCGATACGGTCAACCAGACGCTGAGCCAGAGCCTGACCCAGATCATCACCTCCGCCGTGACAGTCGTCGGCGTGCTCGTCATGATGCTATCGATCAACTGGTTGATGACGGTGGTGGCTCTGCTGACCATACCCCTGTCCGGGGTGGTGGTCACGCTCATCGTCAAGCAATCGCAGAAGCACTTCATGCGCCAGCAGGTCTACCTGGGGCACATCAACGGCCACGTGGAGGAGATGTACGGCGGCCACCTGGTGATGAAGGCCTTCAACGGCGAAGAGAGGAGCATCCGCACCTTCACGGGTCTCAACGACACTCTCTACGATTCCGCCTGGCGCTCGCAGTTCCTATCGGGCATGATGATGCCCCTGATGCGCTTCGTAGGAAACGTGGGCTACGTCGCCGTGGCCGTGACCGGCGGGTGGCTCGCCGCCGCAGGCTCCATCACGGTCGGCGACGTGCAGGCGCTGATCCAGTACGTCACCTCGTTCACCCAGCCGATCAGCCAGCTGGCCAGCATCTCCAACGTGCTGCAGCAGACTGCCGCGGCGGCCGAGCGCGTCTTCGAGTTCCTCGACCAAGAGGAGGAAGTGGCCGAGGCGGCGCAGCCGGTCACGTTGCCCAAGGTCACGGGACAGGTGGAGTTCAGGAACGTGGCCTTTGGCTACGACCCGAAGCAGGCCGTGATCCACGACTTCAGCGCGGTCGCCGAGCCCGGCAAGAAGATCGCAATCGTGGGGCCGACAGGCGCCGGGAAGACGACGATGGTCAAGCTCCTGATGCGCTTCTACGACGTCAACGGTGGGGCGATCCTGGTCGACGGGCACGACATTCGCGACTTCTGCCGTGCGGACCTGCGCACCATGTTCGGCATGGTGCTGCAGGATACCTGGCTCTTCAACGGCACCATCATGGAGAACATCCGCTACGGCCGGCCGGAGGCGAGCGACAAAGAGGTCATCAGCGCCGCCAAGACGGCGCACGTCGACCACTTCGTGCGCACGCTGCCGGACGGGTACGACATGGAGATCAACGAAGAGGCTACCAACGTCTCCCAGGGCGAGAAGCAGCTGCTGACGATCGCCCGCGCCGTTCTGGCCGACCCCAGCATGCTGATCCTGGACGAAGCGACGAGCTCGGTCGACACGCGCACCGAGCTGCTGATCCAAGAGGCGATGGACAGGCTCATGGCCGGCCGGACGAGTTTCATCATCGCCCACCGCCTCTCGACGATCCGCAACGCCGACCTGATCCTGGTGATGAACGACGGCGATATCGTGGAGAAGGGCAGGCACCAGGAGCTGCTGGAAAGAGGCGGCTTCTACGCCGAGCTCTACAACAGCCAGTTCGAGAACAGCCGGCCCAGCTAGAGCTGCGCCCTACAGGAATCGGCCTCCCGGCGCTCCGCACCAAGAGGCCACCGGCTCGCTGCCGGTGGCTTCGCCGTCTGCGGGCAGCTCGCTGCAGCCGGACCGTGACGCTCCAGGCGACCCCGCCGCAGTGCCCCGCGACCACAGCGGCTTCTACTGGGCCAGCCTGACCGCTTCCAGACGTTCGGCGATATCGTCATAGACGATCTCGCCCTCGACAGTGGCCAAGAGCGCCGCCTCCTCGAGAACGCCCAGCGCCTTTTCGTACTCCCCCCGCAGATAGTGGATCTGCCCAAGCGTCAGCAAGTAGCGAGACATCTCAAGATCGTAGTCAGCCCCGGCGATCGCCCGGGCGGCCAGCTGTTCGGCCTCGTCCAGATCGGTGAGCTGGTACCAGACGAGGAACCAGGCTTTGCCGTTGAGCGCTACTGGCTCGTAGGGCGCGATGTCGAGCGCACTCTCCAGGTCTGCAGAAGCCCCCTCGAAGTCGCGCGCCTCCGCGCGCGCCAGGCCGCGGCCCACGTAAGCCTCGATACTACGGGGATCGAGAGCGAGCGCCCAAGAGAACTCGGACTGCGCCTCCGCAATGCTGCCTGCCCCTAAGAGAGCCCGGCCAAGCCAGACGTGGTTGCGCGCGCTGCCGGGGTCGATCGAGGTGGCCTCGTACAGGGGCCCCAGCGAGGCAGCGTATTCGCCCCGCTCTGCAAGAACGTGCCCTCTCCAGGCGTAGGCATCCGCCAGCTGGTCGTTCAGCGCCACGGCCTGGGAGAAATCCGTCAGCGCCGCAGACCACTCCTTGAGCCAGAAGCTGGCCTCGCCCCGCCCCACGTAGGCCTCGGCTAGACTCGGATCCAGCTCTATCGCTGTGTTGAAGTCCTGAAGGGCAAAAGTGTAGGCTCCGAGCGTCATGTAGGCGAAACCGCGCTGCACCCGGAGTGTGGGATTGGCGGGGTCCTCGGCCAGGTCGATGTCATAGCGCGTCTGGGGCGGAAGCGGCGTGGGCGTGGGGGTCGCCTCCGGCGTGGGACTTCGGGTAGCAGTCGCAGTCGGCCCCGCCGTCGGCGTCGGGATTTCGCTCAACGACGCAGCGGCAGGGAGGGCGCTCAGTTGGCTGAGAATCCACAGCCCCATGCCAGCGTAGAGGCCCAGGGTCGCCACCCCAAGGGCTGCTACGATCAGAGACTGGCCCCGTGTCAGCTTCATCCCCTCTCCCCGGGCGTCAAGTATATGGCAACACAGCCCGGCGCGCAACTGTTGACAGATGGCTTGGCGGACCCTATACTAGCTGGCCAGGATGGACGGCCGGCGAGATGGGCAGAGGCTCGAGGAGCGGGTCCTCGCCGAGGCCAATCGGTTGGGTTTCGACTTGGCCGGTATTGCGCCTGCCAGTCCGGCGCGCCGTCTCGCTTCGTACAAGTCCTGGCTTTCCGCCGGCCACCACGGAGAGATGGGTTACCTCTCTCGCATTGATCGGGTGGAGCGGCGGGAGAACCTGGCCCGTGTACTGCCGGGCGTCAAGTCCATCGTCTCCGTAGCCCTCAACTACTACCCCGGCGATGCTCCAGCGCCTGCTGACGATGCGGTCGAGCGCGGCTTGGTCGCCAGATACGCCTGGGGGGAGGACTACCACGAGCTGATGCTCGGCCGGCTCGAGGAGCTGGCGGGCTTGGTCAGCGCTACGGCGAGATGTGCAGTTCGTCACCGGGCCTACGTGGACACCGGGCCGCTGCTGGAGCGCGACCACGCGGCACAGGCCGGGCTCGGCTTCATCGGCAAGAACACCTGCCTGATCAATCCCCGGCGGGGCTCCTGGCTGTTCCTGGGAGAGCTGCTGGTCGACGTCGAGCTCCAGCCCACCCCGGCGGCGAAGATGCCTTCGTGCGGCTCCTGCCGCCGCTGCCTGGACGCCTGCCCCACCGGCGCGCTCATCCAGCCCTACGTGCTCGATGCCAGGCGCTGCATCTCCTATCTGACGATCGAACTAGAGGGTGCGATCCCTCTCGAGCTTCGGCCTCTGATCGGCAACCGGCTCTACGGCTGCGACGTATGCCAGGATGCTTGCCCCTGGCAGCGCTTCGCCCGGATTACCCGCGAGCAGTCGCTCCTGGCGCCGGGGGCCGATCAGGCGAGCCCCGCCCTGGCGCCCCTGCTGAAGCTTGGCGAGCAAGCCTTCCAGCGCCGGTACCAGGGGACTGCCCTGGAGCGAACAGGCCGGGCCCGCCTCTTGCGCAACGTCGCTGTGGTGCTGGGCAACTGCGACGGTCAGCCGGGCACAGATGCCCTGATCGCGGCCCTGGGCGACAGCGAGCCGCTCGTCCGCGGCCACGCAGCTTGGGCACTGGGCCGCAGAGGCGGCGAAGGAGCCCTCGCCGCGTTGAGATCGGCCCTATCCGCGGAGACGGACGAAGATGCCCGGCGGGAGATACAGGCTGCCTTGATGGCGGGCGTTTAGGGAGCGGCATACGAAGAGATACGCTGGCCAGGCCGGACAGGCCACGGCTCCGGCAGCCGCCGGCAGGCCGCAGCTGAACATGCCACCTCTACCGATCCTGCCCCCACGCCGGCGTGGCCGCCCAGCGTCTCCCGTTCGCTGCCTACATGCGCCGCCCGGCGCGCAGCGTTCGGCCGACGATCCACACGCCGGCCAGAATCGCCGCCCCGGCGAAGACGTACACCAAGCCCTGTGGTGAGTTCACCATCAGACCGACTCCCAGGAGGGCCAGCACAGCGGCAGGAATGAGCGCCCACCGCAGGCGCCCCTTTGGCGTATCCACCAGCGAGAGCAGCCCGAAGGTCCCAGCCAGCCCGAGAAACAGGATACCGCCCCCGGCCGCGCCGCCCAGCGGCTCTGCCAGCCCGGCGACTGCCGCCAGCGTGATCAGCGATCCTCCCGGTATGATTGCCCACCACTGCTCCCGATCGGTGAGATAGATGACAACGAACGGTAGGCCAGCACAGCCCAGGAAGGCCGCTCCCCCGATCCCGGCCAGCTCCGCGTCCAGCAGGGACAAGCCGATCACAGCTGCCAGCCCCAGCAGCGAGCCGGCAGGGATAAGAGGCCACCACTGAGCACGATCTGTAAGATAGACGGTGATGAAGATGACCCCGCCTGCCCCAAAGAGGAACGCCCAGATGACGCCCGATTCCGAGGGCAGCAAGCCCAGGTTCTGCAGCAGAGCGACTGCGCCTGCCGCGATCAGGAGAACGCCGACGACGACGCGAACCCAGTACCCCTTCATCTACAACCCTCCCCACTCTACTGTGGAAGCACTTCCACCTGGTCCAGGTCTCCCAGCCCGCGGCCAAGTATACCAGCGATGCGCAGGCCAGGCAGCAGGCAGGCCCCACGCGCGCCGGCCGCCGTCACCCGCCAATTGGAACGCCGGGCCTATTGACAAGCGGCGAGAACTGTTGTATTATAGGGCCATGCTGTCAGATGGTCTGACCAGCAGACCGCAGACTCATACAGCACCGCAGGGCTGAATCAATGGCCAAGGATATCAAGCCTGTACCTAGGACGACGCTGGCGCGCACAGTAGCCGCCAGGCTCGTCTCCCTGATCGCCGACGGCACGTTCAAACCCGGCGACAGGCTGCCCCCAGAGCGCGAGCTGGCGAATCAACTCGAGGTTGGGCGCTCGACGATCCGCGAGGCCCTGCAGAGCCTGGGCTTGATGAACCTGATCGACGTTCAGCCTGGCCGGGGAACGTTCGTCAACGAGATCGACCGCGAGGCCGCCGCTCAGATCGAAGAGATGATCAAGCTGGCGGAGCAATCGAGCACGGCAACCTCGACGCAGCCCCTCCTGGGCCTGACGCGCACGCCACCGCCCGGACTCACCCTTCCGCCCAGCCCGGAGAAGCCCACTGCCCTACACGTGCCCAATCTGAGGCGCGATCGGCTGGGCACCTTTGACTTTATCTCCTGGTGGGAACACGATAAGGTGCAGGCAGCGAAGATCATGATCGTAGGCGCTGGCGCTCTGGGGAACGAGGTTCTCAAGAACCTGGCCCTGATGGGCGCCGGCAACCTATTCGTCGTGGACTTCGACACCATCGAAGCGGCCAACCTCAGCCGCTCAGTCCTCTTCCGCGCTCAGGACACCGGCCAGAAGAAGGCGGAGGTCGCGGCCCGCCGGGTCAAGCAGCTCAATCCCGACGTCAACGTGCAGTTCTTCCACGGGGACGTGAATACGGACCTGGGGCTGGGCGTCTTCCGCCGCATGGACGTGGTGGTAGGCTGCCTCGACAACCGCGAGGCTCGCTTGTCGGTCAATCGCTTCTGCTACTGGCTGAACAAGCCCTGGGTCGATGGCGCTATCCAGGAGCTGTTCGGCCTGGCCCGTGTGTTCGTTCCCGGCGAGGGAGCCTGCTTCGAGTGCACCTTGACCGAGCAGGCGCGCCGGGACATGTCGCTCCGCTACTCCTGCCCGCTGTTGGCTCGCCAGAACATCCTCCTGGGGAAGGTGCCGACCACCCCGACCATCTCCTCCATCATCGGCGGCATCCAATCCCAGGATGCGCTCAAGCTTCTCCACAACCTGCCCGT
The DNA here is from genome assembly GCA_964530325.1 of uncultured Anaerolineales bacterium. GTDB lineage: Bacteria > Chloroflexota > Anaerolineae > B4-G1 > B4-G1 > CAZHAX01. The sequence goes on from CAZHAX010000004.1 coordinate 130,985, forward strand.
GGCCGCAGGTAAGGTCTTCCACTTCAACGGGTTAACCAACGAGAGCCGCATCACAGCCTACGTCGAGCGGGAGGACTGCGAGAGCCACTGGGTCTACGGCGAGATCACGGAGCTGGCAGAGCGGCGGGCGGCAGATACGACCCTGGCGCAGATGCTCGATATCGCCCGGGCTGAGCTCGGAAAGGGCGCCGTACTCGAACTCGACCAGGAACTGGTTCTCTCTCTCCAGTGTCACGTCTGCCAGACCGAATCGGAGGTGCTCAAGCCGGTCTCCCGCGTCAGCCTCGAGGAGGGGCGCTGCCCGGCCTGCGGCGAACTCCGCGAGGTGCAGATGACCCACGTTATCACAGGAGAGGAGCCCTTCCTCGACCGCACGCTGTTGGCGATCGGGGTACCTGCGCTACACATACTCAGAGCTCGCAACAACGAGGAGTACCGCTTCTACGAGCTGACAGGTGATCTGGAGGAGACGCTTCACTTCTCCCACTTCGGGAAGCCCGCCGCTTCACCGCGCATCCGGATCAAGTCAGCTCCCAGGCCTCAGATAACGATGAGCCCGGCAGGCACTGCGGACGGCGTAGGCGGTGATGGTGCGCCGGCCCATCCTGCCGAGGCAGCAGGGGGGGCCGAGGCTCGTGCCGCCGCGTCCGGCGGCTCTTCCGAAGGCTAGAGGAAGCCCAGCGATCGATGGCAGCCCAGCGACAGGAATCGTCCCGCGGCTCCCAGAATTCTGTGGTCGGGCAGCGCTCGCCGACCAGGGCCATCGCCTCCCGCTCCTCCACGTCCGAAGAGCGGAGTGAAGGCCCGCGGATGACCGATCGCCTCTCGTACACGCGAGGGTTGGTTCTGCACCTCGCCGTGCCCGCGCTGCTCGGCATCAGCATGGGGCTTCTGCAGGCTGAGGCTGCCCGCGCCGCCCTGGCCGTGCCCCCCGAGGTGCTCGCGCTTGCCGGGGCTGGGTTGATGGGCGTCCTCTCCGGCCTGAGCGCGCGCAGCCTGCTGCGAGGATGGATGCCGCCGGCGAGGCTTGTGCTGGGCCTCACCAGCGTCCTCATCTGGCTCGTTGCGGCGGAGATCGCCTACTACGCCACGCACATCGTGAACCCGGGCCAGGCCCTCGCGCCACCGAACGTGTGGACCGAGATCGGCCAGCTGGCGATGGGTCTGCTGGGACTGCTCGCTGCCTACCTCGTCGCCCGGCGTACCCGCCAGCCCGCCGGAATCGTGTGGGTCTATACAGCAGGCTCCGTGGCGCCGGCACCGCGCCCTCGTCGGTCTGCGGTGTCCGGAGGAATCGGCATTATCCTCTTGGCTGCCATACTCCTGGGCATAGGTGCTGGTCTGCTCCAGGCGAACGTCGCACAGCTCTCGTTCGCCGTTCCGCCTATCGCCATTCCGCTTATCGGAGCGGGCGTGATGGGCATTGTGGCCGGGCTCGCGGCCCGGCTCGCACTGCAGGGCTGGAGGGAGGGGGTCCGCGTTCTTGCCGCTCTCCTGGCACTGCTCGTATGGATCCTGGCCGGAGAGGTAGCGGTCGGGGCTTTCGCCGGGCGGAACGTTCTTTCGGTCTTGGAGACCACGAACAGCTGGGCAGAGCTGGGCCAGCTGGCGATCGGCCTGCAGGCTGCAGTCGTTGCCGGACTCGGCCGCCGGCTGGTGCCCTCAGCCGATCCCGCTCTGGCCCTGCTCAGAGCCACGGCTCCGGCCCCGCCGCCGGCTCGGACGGGACGCCGGCGCGTTCGCCCCGGCGTCCGAGCGCGTGCGGCAAGGCCGCGCCGCAGGGACCAGGCGCAGGCTTCCAGGCGCCGGCGCAGAAAGGCGAAAACACCGCAGGTCAGGGTTCTCGCGCTGGAAGAGGAGCGCTGCCCGTACTGCCTGGGGCTGATCGAAGACAGCAGGTCCAGAGACGTGGTCCGCTGCCGGATCTGCGGCACACCCCACCACGCGGACTGCTGGCGCGAGGGCGGCGAGAAGTGTCAGGTACCGCACCTGCTGATGTAGCCGTAGGATAGGAGGAGAGATACCGTATGGCCAAGACCTCAAGTCCCACCAAGGGATCGCGAATCGATGCCAGCCCGCGGGTACGCCGCCTGCGCGCCGACCACCAGCTGATGGTGGAGCTCAAGGGACGCAGCGATCTGATAGACTTCGAGGTCATTGGTCGCACCAAAGGTATGCCTCCAGAGAAGTACATCGTCACCTTCAGGGTGAAGAGCATCGTGGGCATAGACGAGGATGGTGTGCCCAAGTACGGCCGGCGCCACCGGGTGGAGATCTACCTGCACAACGATTACCCGCGTCGTTGGCCGGGACTCAAGTGGCTGACCCCCATCTGGCATCCCAACATCAATCACGTCAACGGCAGCGTGTGTATCGATGCCGCCTGGTGGACCGCGGCCCGTTCGCTAGACCGGCTAGTGATCATGCTCGGCGAGATGGCTCAGTACAAGAACTTTCACGACGACCCGGACAAACCGCCATTCCCCTGGGATCGTGAAGCTGCAAAGTGGTGCCGCCGGTACCGCAAGAAGAATAGGGACGTCTTTCCTGTCGACAAGCGCGAGCTGCTGCGCCCGGAACGGGTGAAGCTGCAGAAGGGCGGCAAGCCCACGCTCAAGAAGGCGCCCAAGGTGAAGCTCAAATGAAGGGAGGCTGAAAATGGCAGACATACCTGTGACGCTGGTTCTTCCCGCAGGCGGGACACGTACGGCAGAGGTCCCGGACGACGTGCCAGTGAGCGAGCTGCTGCCCGAGCTTGTGTCGTTGCTGGAGCTACCAACGACCGGCCCCGATGGCCGGCCGATGAGCTACCGCGTCGACAGCAAGGCCCTGGGCCGCGAGCTGCAGGAGGACGAGACGCTGGCCGAGGCCGAAGTACCGGCGGACGATCGCCTGATGCTGACGGCCGACGTCACGGCCGGCGCCTAGCCGGAACGAGGGCGAGCGCGGCAGCCGCCTTCCTCAGGCGGCGACAAGGGCCAGAGACAAGGCCCCATAGGTGGCTGCCGCGCACCTTCCGGCGGACACCACGGGCATCGACAGGGCCGTGGCAGGGCTCAGTCGCCGGGCTCGGCTTGCAGCCATTCGGTCCCAGGCGGGGGAACGAAAGGCAATCGAGTAGCGCTGGGCTCAGCGGGCAGCAGCGCCATCGCACTTGACACGTGCGCCAGTGATAGCAGAAAGACCGCCAACATGGAGACCGATCTCGAGAGGCAGCCAGGCGTTCAGCGCATCAAGCTGGCAAAGGTTCCGCGGCGCGACCTGAAGAGCTGGCCAATGCCGGTGGAAGGCTCACTGCGCTGGGTCTCTGCCGCTGAAGACGAGGTGCCCGGCCGGGTATCCATATTCTTCAGCCAGCACGCCTACGTGAGCTGCACAACTCACGCGTCGAGCGACGTCAGCCGTGAGGTAGGCGGCGTGCTCGTGGGTCAGGTGCTGCAGGCCAGGAAGGGTAAGGGACAGTACGTGGTCATCGAGGACACGATTGAGGCGCAGCATACTCACTACGGTCCCGCCCACCTCACATTCACCCACGATAGTCTGGTCAGGCTGAACAATGAGCTCGAGGATAGGTTTCCGGGCCGGCACATGGTGGGCTGGTATCACACCCACCCGCATATGGACGTGTTCCTGTCGTCTCAGGATATCTGGCTACACGCCAACTTCTTCAGCGAGCCCTGGCAGGTGGCTCTGGTCATCGAGCCCTGCTCGGAGCGGGGTGGCTTCTTTCCCTGGCAAGCCGACAAGAAGCTAGACCCGCAGCGCTACGTAGGCTTCTACGAGCTGGCGGACGTGACGCTCGAAACGGTTGTGCGATGGCGCAATCTGGAGCTGCGCCACACGTAAGCAAGAAGGCGCAACAGGTGGCTCGGCAAGACCGGGCGGGCAGCGCCGAAAGGGGGATTGAATCGTGAGTCGTCGAATGAGAGCATACTACTACGCCGTTCTGGGGGCGATGGGCGCCCTCGTCGGATGGCAAGCCACCGAACTGCTTGGCCTCGCCGGAGGGGATAGCGTGTGGCTCGCCGACCTCCAACTTGGCGCCGTCATCGGGCTGTGCATCGGCCTGTTCATCGGTCTAGCGGAGAGCCTGCTGTCGAAGTCACTGATCCGAGGGCTCAGAGCCGCCCTCCTGACCGGCCTGTTTGGGCTGGTTGCCGGGGCAGTGGCCTTGCCTGTCAGCGAGGCGGTCCACCAATTCGCCGGCGGCCAGTTGATCGGCCGGGCGCTGGGATGGGCCACGTTTGGGGTGCTGATCGGACTGAGTGCCGGTATCACCGGCGGCACCCAGGCGTACAAGGGCGCCCTGGGCGGCCTGATAGGCGGAGCTCTGGGCGGCGTCATTCTGGAGCTCATGAGGGAGCTGTTCGACGACCCGCTGCTGGGCAAGGCGCTGGGGCTGGTGCTCATGGGCGCCAGTGTCGGCGTCTTCATCGCCCTCATCGTCGTGCTCCTCTCAAAGGCCTGGCTGGAGGTGCGCAGCGGCAAGCTGAAGGGCACCGACTTCATCCTGGACAAGTTCCTGCCGGCGAAGGCTCCGGCGGCCACTATTGGCAGCGACGTGCTGAAGGCGGACATCGCCCTGATGGATCCGGAGGTAGCGCCGCAGCACGCCCAACTCAAGGGGGCGGACACCCACTTCGCTCTGCGGGACATGAGCATCAAGCAGGGGACCTTCGTCAACGGCCGGCGGATCGAGGTTCACCGCCTGGCCAACCGCCAGGTGATCCGCATGGGCTCGACCGAGATGGTGTACCACGAAAAGAGGCGAAGATGAGCGGACATAGAATCGGCAACGAGCGTTTGCTGCGGACCGCCCTGCTCGTGCTCAGCGTCGCCGCCCTGTTCCCCCTGGTCGCGCTGGCCCAGGACGGCGTCAACGTCCAGGTAATGCAGGTCGATACATCGCGCTTCCCCGAGATCGACGTCTACGTCTCCGCCACCGATTCGGATGGCCTGCCGGTGACCACGATCGCTCCGGAGGACTTCGTGCTCGCGGAGAACGGCGAGGAGGTCGGCGACCTGCAGGTGGCGCAGGCAGGCGAATACGGCCCGGTATCGACCGTCTTGGTCATCGACAAGAGCGGCAGCATGGACGTCGAAGGAAAGATGGCCGCAGCTCGCGAGGCGGCGATCGCCTTTGTCCAGTTGATGCGCCCCGGTGACTACGCCGGCGTGATCGCTTTCGACACCGTGGTCACCACGGTACAGGAGCTGACCAGCACGCAGGCGGTGCTGATCGAGGCCATCGACTCGATCGAGACAGGATCGGACACAGCGCTCTACGACGCCCTCTACGCAGCCTCGGCGATGCTGGAGCCGGCCACCGGCCGCAGGGCGATCATCGCCGTGACCGACGGGATGAACACGGCGGGCACGCACACGATCAGCGAGACGCTCGAACTCGTGGCCGAGCAGGGCGTCTCCATCTACACCATCGGCCTGGGGGACCCGGCCATCGGCACCGGCGATTTCGCGGGCATGGACGAGCCGACGCTCATGGAGATCGCCGGGCAGTCCATGGGCACGTACAGCCGGGCCCCGACGGGCGAGGAGCTGACCGCCCTCTATGAATCGCTCTCGTACCGCATCCAGAACGAGTACAAGTTCACCTACACCTCGCCCACCCCGCTGCGAGACGGCGTTCCTCGAGAGATCGTGGTCACGGTACGCGACGCCCCAGCGGAGACGGAGGGCGGAGCGGGATACAACCCCGGCGGAGTCATCCCCGAGGTCGAGCCCGCATCTACGTGGCCGCTCTTCGGGCTGATTCTTCTGGTGCTGGTCGTCTTGTTCGTGCTGCCCGGCCTGATCAGATGGGTGGTTGGACTGATCCAGGGCGGAGAGAAGCCACGGCGGAGAGGCAAGAAGAAGGTACGGCTGACCGACACCCCCGAAGCGAAGAAGAGGCTGGCCAGGCAGAAGCCTGACAAGAAGAAGGCGAGCAAGCCCAAGAACAAGAAGAAGTAGCGTGCCCCGGGAGAATGGCCGTTGGCGGGCGGCCTTCCAACCGGGCGCACGGACAAGGAGCGGCGCGACCAGTGGTCGCGCCGCTCCTGCATGGTGTTTCACCGAAGCCGCACACCGCCGTGCAGCCCTACGTCGCCCTACTCCACCGTCTCCATTCGCTCCACTGCTATCTGCGAGGCATTGTAGTCCGGCACGCCGCAGGTCAGCTCGCCCCAGATGTGCACGGCCGTACCACTGTCGCGCAGAGCCTCGATCTCCTCGTTCAGTCCGCCCAGCGTGCCGTTGATCCCGTATCGGATGCTGGGGTCGCCGTCGAGAACGAAGTACTGCTCGTACAGACCGGGCTCCCAGTTCTCAACACTCTCGATCCTCCCCAGCCAACCGTCGACCACGTCCGGGTCGAAGAAGGGGCCAGGTCCGTCGACGCGCAGCTTGGTCACGAGCAGCCGGCAGCCGCCGTAGTCCTGAACGCCGCAGGTCAGCGTACCCCAGAAGTGAGCGTGCTTGCCCGGATCCTCCACATCCCGCAGGGAAACGATCTGCGCCTCTACCACCTCGTCCAGGCCCTCGATCCCCAACTCGCCTGTACCCTCGGGCATCAGCACGAGGTAATCATCGAACCGGCCTTCCTCGGGTGCGACGCTGACGACGTAGCCATACCAGCCAATCGCCTCGGTGCCGCCGCTCGTGCCCTCTGTGACCTGCCCGCTGGGGTCTACCGTTCCCTGCCAGCGGAACCCGGTCGTCCCGTTGGCCGCTACCACAGTGTAGATCACGTTCTCGACCGCCACGATCGGGTAAGAGACGGTGATAACCCAATCGCCCGAGCTGAAGCGGAAGGTCGTCGCCCCGACCAACCCCTCCGGTGTCGCCAGCTCGTCGCCCCAGGCCAGGCCGGCCTCCGGAGCCTCGCCGGCGTAGTTAGCCCTCAGGTGGTCAAGCGCCGCCTGCAGCGCGTCCCAGACCTCCTGCGCTGCCATATCCGGCTCATGCGTCGGTTGGGCAGGCTCATCCGTTGGGGAGACGCAGCCGCTGAGGGCCACCGCTCCGACTGCCAATATCAACGTCCCTGCCGACATCCTCCTGCAAATCATCTTCCTGCTCCTGTCACCTGATTTAGTGTTGTTGTCATTTCTAGCGCCGGTAATCAGACGCTCCCGGGGCGGGAAAGGTTCCCCTGCCCACACAAGCACCTGGCAATCACCCTAGCCGGCACCGGGAAGCTCTGCCCGCAGCCAACGAAGGTAGTCTGCGCTTGCCGCGGCCACCGGGATTGCCAGAATCTCCGGCACGTCATGCGAATGGGCCTTATGGCCGCCTCCAGCTCCCGGTAGAGGCCCAGATTGCTCTTGCAGATGCAGAGCCACTCCTTCGCCTTCTCGACGCTGCCCTGCCACCAATAGATGCTCTGGATCGGCCCCAAGATCTGGGCACATGCACACAGCCTGGCCTCGACCACGGCTGCGGCGATCCTCTGGGCCTCCTCTTCGCTCCCGGCGATCGTCACCACTTGCACGAAGTCGCCCATCCGACTCTCCCTCCGATCGCCGCCCTACTCCATCACCGCAAAGAGGCTCAGGTTCCCCTCCCTGCCGCCAGCCCGGAAGGTCTCCACAACTCCCAGCCCCGCCTCCTCCGCCAGGCCTTGCAGCTCTTCCTCATCAACGAGATGGCAGTAGCGCAAGCCCTTACCGCCCCTCTTCCAGTCCAGCAGGTAATCGCCCTCGTCCACCTGGCCCGCGGCGATATCCGCCTCCGCCCAGGGCCTGATCTTGCGGCGCATCCGTCCGCTCTCCAGGAACTGCCAGACGGAGACGACGATCACGCCACCGGGGCTCAGGAGCCAACGCGCCTCACGAAGCAGGCCCGCCCGCCGCTCCCAGCCAGGCATGTGATGCAGCAGGCCCAAGATGAGAACGGCGTCGAAGCTCAGAGTGGACAGCATCCCCGGCCAGCCCGGCCTGGCCAGATCGAGCACGTGGAAGGAAGCGGTCGTGTGCGCGAGGCTCTCAGCCCGCTGCTGGGCGATCGCCACCAGCTCACCAACGCCATCCACCCCCACGTACACGCTCCCCGGCCGCTCTTCGTCGAGCAGCGCCGCCGTGCGGCCATTGCCGCAGCCCAGGTCGAGAACCCTTGCGTGCTGGGGGATGTGCGGTAGAATGCGGGCGAGGGCCGGATCCGAGGCCGGCCGGCTATCTGCGAAGGCCCTGGCAAAGCCAGCGTAGAAGCCCCGGTTGAGCTCCAGGAGCTTCTCGGCAATCTCGTTATCCACCCCACTCGATTATAGCCCACGCCGGTTCGGCTCACAAGCGGCATCCAATGAACGAAGTGCGTGACAGAGCTTGGCGCTCCGCCAACCAGGTCCCCTTCGACCTGGAGGAGCACGGCGACGTGCTCGTCGAAATCGTGGATGAGCTCGAAGCTGCTGGGGACCTGTCCCAGACCGGCCTGGCCCGCGTACTGCGCCGCCATCCGCTCTCCGACGGCACCCTCCTCTCCAAGAGCGAGCTTCTCCAGGCCTACGCGCTGCTCTGCAAACGAGACGAGAGACCCGTAGACGCCCAGCTCGTCCGCCGCCTGCGTGTCAAACCGACCCGCACTATCTCCGGGGTCGCGCCGGTGACAGTGCTCACCGAGCCATTCCCCTGCCCAGGCGAGTGCATCTTCTGCCCGGACGTGGACGGAATGCCCAAGAGCTACCTCCCGGACGAGCCGGGGGCGATGCGAGCGGCCGCCCACAACTTCGACCCCCATTCGCAGACTGCCAGCCGGGTCGATGCCATGGCCCGGCTCGGTCACACCGTGGACAAGGTGGAGCTGCTGATTCTCGGCGGCACCTGGTCCTGCTACCCGGAGCCCTACCAGGAGTGGTTCGTCCGCCGCTGCCTAGACGCGCTGAATGAGCAAGAGTCCCAATCGCTTGCGGAGGCACAACAGCTCAACGAGAGCGCCGCCCACAGGAACGTAGGTCTCGTCGTCGAGACGCGTCCCGATCTGATCACCCCCGACGAGATTCGGCGCCTGCGCCGGCTGGGCGTGACGAAGGTACAGTGCGGCATCCAGAGCCTCGACGACCGTATCCTGGCTCTTAACCGCCGTGGTCACACCGTAGAAGCTACCCGTCGGGCCGTCCGGCTGCTGCGCCTGGCGGGGTTCAAGATCCTGCTCCATTGGATGCCGAACCTCTTGGGAGCAACGCCCGAGAGCGACCTGGAGGACTTCCGCCGCCTGTGGAAAGACCCGGCGCTGCGCCCCGACGAGCTCAAGATCTATCCTACCTCGCTCCTGCCGGATACGGAGCTGCACGAGATCCACCGGCGCGGGGAATACGAGCCCTACTCCGAGGAGACGCTCGTCACTCTTCTCGCCAAATGCAAGAAGCTGATCCCTGAATACTGCCGGCTCAACCGCCTGATGCGCGACATCCCCGCCCCCAACATCGTGGCCGGGGTGAAGAAGTCGAACCTGCGGCAGATCGTGCAGCAGCGGCTGAAGCAGACGGGGGATCGCTGCCGGTGCATCCGCTGCCGCGAGATCCGCGGCCGGGAAGTCGATCCCGCCTCGCTCGGCCTGCAGGTGATCGAGTACGAGACGGATGTCACCGCCGAGCGTTTCCTCGCCGCACAGACAGCGGACGGCCTGCTGGCCGGTTTCCTACGTCTTTCGCTTCCCCACGAGAAGCCGCCCATTGCCGAGTTGGAGGGGCAGGCCCTGATCCGTGAGGTACACGTATACGGTCCGGCTCTGCCTCTGGGGGCCAGGGAGGAAGGGCGGGCCCAGCACGCCAGCGTGGGCACCAGGCTGATCGCCGAGGCGAAGCGTATCGCGGGCGAGGCAGGCTTCGAGCGGATCGCCGTCATCGCGGCGGTGGGCACCAGGCCCTACTATTCCGCGCACGGCTTCCGCTTGGGCGAAACGTATATGACCGCCCCCACTTAGCCGACCGATTGACTAAGCCTGCCGCCACAGCATCCGATAAGCAAAGGCGGAGCCTATGGCTCCGCCTTTGAGTGTACGCCCTCAGTCCTGCCGCAATCCGGTTCGGCCGCGGCTTCGACGCCCTACGCCGGGGCCGGCGCCGGCGGCATGTCCAGTGCCGGTTTCGCCTGCTCCGACCCCTTCTTCGCCTTCTTCCGCTTTCCCCCGGAAGCTGGGGAAGGAGCCGGCGGGACCTCCGGCTTCTCCAGCGGACGGCCCTCGAAGAGGGCTGCAAACTCGTCGGCATCAAGCGTCTCGTTCTCTATCAACGCCTCGGCGACCCGGTCGAGATGCACGCGGTGCTTCTCCAGTACTTCCTTGGCCTTCTCGTAGGCATCGTGGACGATGGCACGAACCTCGCTGTCGATCTCGTGGGCCACGGCATCGCTGTAATCGCGCTGCTCGCCGATCTCCTTGCCCAGGAAGACCAGCTCCTCTTTCTGCCCAAACGTCATCGGGCCCAGCTTCTCGCTCATTCCATAGCGGGTTACCATAGCCCGAGCGACCTCGGTGACGTGCTCCAGGTCTCCAGCAGCACCGGTCGTTATGTCGCCGAACACAATCTCTTCCGCCGCGCGACCGCCGAGGACAAAGGCCAACTCATCTTCAAACTTCGCCTTCTTGACGATCCTTCTGTCCTCCTCAGGAAGCGACAGCGTATAGCCAGAGGCCATGCCGCGGGCGACGATGGAGACCTTATGCACCGGGTCGCACTCCGGGAGCACGTGGGCCACGACGGCGTGACCGGCCTCGTGATAGGCGGTCGTCCGCTTCTCCTCCTCGGACATCACCCTGCTCTTCCGCTCCGGGCCGGCGATCACACGCTCGATGGCCTCCTGGAAGTCGACCATCTCGATCACCTTCTTGCTGCGGCGCGCGGCGAGGATGGCGGCCTCGTTGACCAAGTTCTCGATGTCCGCCCCCACGAACCCGGGCGTCGACTTTCCGATGGTCTTGAGATCGATACTATCGGCCAGCGGCTTGCCCCGCACGTGGACATTGAGGATCGCCTCGCGCCCCTTGATGTCCGGCCGATCCAGGATAATGCGCCGGTCGAAACGCCCCGGCCGCAGCAGGGCCGGATCGAGGATGTCAGGCCGGTTCGTCGCCGCCATGATGATCACGTTTGTGTCAGTATCGATCCCGTCCATCTCCACCAGAATCTGGTTCAGCGTCTGCTCCCGCTCGTCGTGGGAGCCGCCCAGCCCGGCGCCGCGCTGGCGCCCCACGGCATCGATCTCGTCCAGAAAGACGATACAGGGACTGTGCCTCTTCGCCTGGTCGAACAGATCCCGCACGCGGGAGGCGCCCACGCCGACGTACATCTCCACGAACTCGGAACCGGAGATCGAGAAGAAAGGCACACCCGCCTCGCCGCTGACCGCCTTCGCCAGCAGCGTCTTGCCCGTGCCCGGCGCTCCCATCAGCAGGACACCCTTCGGAATGCGAGCTCCCAGCCGCACAAACTTCTCCGGCTCCTTGACGAACTCGACGACTTCCCCAAGCTCCTCTGTAGCCTCGTCCACGCCGGCCACATCCTCGAAGGTGACCGACGGCTGGTCGCCCGTCAGCAGCCTGGCCCTACTCTTGCCGAATGACAGCGCCTGGCTGTTCGCTCCTTGGACCTGGCGCAGCATGAAATAGAGGAACACGGCCATGCCCACGGAGAGAATGATGGGGGTGAGACCGGCCAGCAGCTCCATCCACTCGGATGGCGTGACGACCTCGATCTTGACGCCTTCGAGTAGCTCAGAGTCTACGCCGAGAGCCGCCAGCTGTTCCACGACGGTCGACTCGGGCTCCTTCGTTGTCGAAAGCAGCCGCCCGTCTCTCAGCTTCACATCGACGCTATTGCCTTCGACGCTGATCTCGCTCACAGCTCCGTCCCGAATGTAGGCCGCCACCTCGGAGAATACAACTCCCTCCGGCTGCTCCATGCTCTGAACGTAGGTGTAGGCGACGAAGAGAGCGGCTGCAATCACCACAATGTAGACAAGAGAACTGCCTCTCGCTCCACTACGCACTGGTTTCCTCCATACCACAAACAGCGCCCCCGACCACGGAAGCGCCTATCGATCACTGCCGGGTATCCTTGCTAACATTATACCAGGCGCATTAGACTACCGCAAGAGGAACGTAAGAAGCCTATGGAGAATGGGGCTGCGGGGAATGCAGATCTGGGCCGCTAGGGAGCGACCTCGATCTCTGCCGCCAGGATGCTGTTGTTATCGGCCGTCGTTCTCCCGCTGTCCACTACGGCAAGGCGAACGGAGGACTGGCCTGAGGGATACATGCCAACGCGGAACACGTAGGTGCCGGCAGAGGCTGTGGTCGGTATGCGCACACGGTGGGTGTCCGTGTACCGCGAGCCGGGGGTCCAACTCTCGGTCGCCGCCAGCGGCTCGCCGTCATGCTGCGCCACAAAGCTTTCCTCCCCGTCGACGACGCGGAAAAGGTGCACAAACACCGTATACCGCTGATCTATCCAGCGCAGCGCCCCCCACTCCAGCCTGACGGCAACATTGTCGCCCGGCGCGAACTCGTTGCTGGCCAGGTAGGCACTGTACAGCATGATCTTGTCGTCCAGGTTCACATCGAGCAGGATCGGCGCCGAGTAACCACCGCTGACAGAGAGCGTGACCACGTCTCCCGCCCGTATGTCACCCCCTGCATCGGGAACGTGTTCGACCACCAGCCCCGCCTGCTCGGCGCTCCATACCACCTCTACGACCACCTGGAGACCGATCGGCAAGCCATCGAGGTAGTCCTCGGCTTCGTCGCTCGAGTACCCCGCCAGATTGGGCATGATGAGAGGCGCCCCGGTGCTGGCGATCACCAGGTGGACCTCGGAACCCTGCGACTTCAGCTGATCAGCCGGAGGATCCTGGGCCAGCACAGTGCCGGCTGGATCGCCCGTTCCATCCCGTTCCTCGACAGTGATCCGGAAGCCTAGCTCCTCCAGCGCGCCCTGCGCATCGTCGACGTTCAGGCCAATGACGTCGGGAAGACGCACGAGCACTGCCGTGGGAGTTGCTGTTCCGGGAGGGCCTGTGGGGGTTGGCGTGGGCCTATCCGAGTAGACGCGATAGACCCACGAAGCCATAGGAACCAGGCCCAGCACGGCAACCGCAGCCATCACACCAAGCAGGTAGGTGAGCCCGGTCGAGGCGGCGGCGCCTTGTCCCGACGATCCAGCCCTGCGGGCTTTGGAGGCGGCGCGCCTCGCCGCAGGGCTGTCGGCGCGCACGATCGGCTGCGCGCCCGTCGCTTCCAGGCCCTGCTTCATATAGTCGTCCAGCACCCGGCCGAACTGGCCCGCCGTAGCGTATCGCTCGCCGGGATCCTTGGCCAGCGCCTTGCGGACGATCGATTCCAGCTGAGGAGGGACCTGAGGGCAGCGAGCCGCCAGTGGCGGCGGATCGCCCCGCATATGCATCAGGGCCAGTGCCGTCGGCTTCTCCGCCCGGAAGGGTGGTGAGCCGGCGAGCATCTCGTAGAGGGTGATACCGATGCTGTACACGTCAGAGGCAGGCGTGGGCGCCTCACCAGCCGCCTGCTCGGGAGAGTAGTAGAGAGGGCTTCCCCATACCGTCTCCGGATCCGTCAGACCAGACTCGGACAACGCCCGCGCGATGCCGAAGTCGGCCACCTTGGCGCGGCCATCCTCGGTGACCAGCACGTTCTGGGGCTTCACATCGCAGTGGATCACGCCGGCCTGGTGAGCGTGCCCCACCCCGGCGGCGATCTGCGCGGCAATCGAGAGCGCTTCCTCAACGCTCATCCTACCCCGCCGGCGGATCAACGTCTTCAGGTCCTGACCGTCGACGTACTCCATGACGATGTAGTGCCGCCCTTCGTCCTCACCCACGTCGTAGACGCGGACGACGTTGGCGTGGTCGAGGGCAGCTGCCGCCTGGGCCTCACGGCGAAAGCGCTTGAGGAAAGCGGGATCGTCCGAATAGGGCTCGCGCAGTACCTTCACCGCCACAGGCCGCTTGAGGAGCGTATCCTCGCCGCGGTAGACGATAGCCATGCCGCCGGAGCCTACGAGCTCCTCCAGCCTGTACCGGTTGTTGAGCAGCACGGGTTTCATGGTTTCACTGCGGAGCGACGCCGGACAACCTGGCGGCTATTGTACTCCATAAGCCTGCGCCGGGCAAGGGATTGTCAAGGAGGACAGAAGTGCTATAATCGCCAGCGCATGAAGGCCCACCTCATATATAACCCCGTTGCCGGCCCCAGAGATGCGCGGCGCGTCCTTGACCGCGCGTGCCGCTCTCTGCGGCGCCAGGGCTGGACCGTCGAGCCCAAGGAAACCACACGGCCCGGGGATGCAGTTGTCCTCGCCCGTCAGGCGGCGCTCGAAGAATGTGACGTGGCGGTCGTAGCCGGCGGGGATGGGACGGTCAACGAGGCTGTCAACGGGCTGGTGGGCAGCCATACCGCTCTGGGAGTGCTCCCGGTAGGAACGGGCAACGTCTGGGCCAAGCAGCTGAACGTGCCGACGTATACGCTCGCCAATCCGCGCCGACTCGAGGGCACTGCCGAGAGCCTGGCCAACGCGGAGATCCGGTTGGTCGACGTGGGCCGCCTGGGCGACCGCTACTTCCTCTGCTGGGCAGGGATTGGGCTCGATGCGCAGGTCACGGCCGAGATGGAGCCGCGCCATCGCGGTATGAAACGTCTGGGGGCCCTGGGCTATGTGGTGGCCCTCTTCCAGGTTGCACGAGATTTCAAGGGAGTGCGCACGCGCGTCTCAATCGACGGCAAGATCACCCGGGGGCGCATGCTGCTGGTGGTGATCAGCAACATCCGCCAATATGCAGGCCCCTTCCAACTCGCCCGAGACGCCCGCATGGACGACGGGCTGCTCGACGTCTTCATGTTCGTGGGTATGGGCGGATTCTTTGCCCTGCGCAGCTTCGTTGAGGTCGTCGGCCGTCGGGCCCTCAAAGACACGCGGGTCATCCACCGCCAGGCACGCACGATTGGAGTAGAGCCGGAACAAGCCCTGGCCATCCACGCGGACGGCGATCCGGCAGGTACGACGCCGGTATCTGTGGAGGTGGTCCCACGGGCGCTGCGGGTTCTGGTGCCTCCTGGCGCCCCGCCCGGGCTCTTCGCCCATCCCCCCGAAGGGAGGCTGCCTTGAGGCCGCTTTATGTAATGCTGTTCTTCGTCCCCGGCGCACTGGTGTCCAGCTACGCCGGCGGCCCACCGCTGCTCACCTTCACCCTCGCCGGCCTCGGCCTGGTGCCGCTGGCCGAGATTATCGGCGAGGCGACCGAGCACCTGGTGGCCAGGACCGGGCCCCGTCTGGGTGGCTTCCTCAACGCCACGCTGGGCAACGCGGCGGAGCTCATCATCACCATATTCGCCATCAATGCCGGCCTCCTGGAGCTGGTGAAGGCCTCCATCACCGGCTCGATCATAGGCAATCTGCTCCTGGTCATGGGTTTGAGCATCCTCGCGGGGGGTCTGCGCAACGGGCGTCAGACCTTCGATCGGGCGCGGGCCGGGCTCGATTCGACGATGCTCATCCTGGCCATCATCGCGCTGACCGTGCCCTCGCTATTCAGCCACCACATTGAGGAGATCAGCCACGACTCGGTGGAGTATCTCAGCATCGGGGTGGCGGTGGCTATGATCGCCGTCTACGTTCTGCAGCTCATCTACTCCTTCCGCGTCGGTACGCCTGTGGCCGCGTGCCCGGCCCCTCAGCGCGCGAATGCGTGGCCCACGGCGAAGGCCATCGGTCTGATGGTGGCGGCGACTGCGGCTGTGGCCTGGCTGAGCGAAGTGCTCGTTGCCTCGGTCGAGCCGGTGCTGGCACAGCTCGGCTGGACGCAGTTCTTCGTGGGCATCGTCATTATTCCCATCGTGGGCAACGTAGCCGAACACCTGGTCGCGGTCGACGCGGCTGTCAAGGATCGCATGAACCTGAGCCTGACGATCTCCGTGGGCTCGAGCCTGCAGGTGGCGCTGTTCGTCGCCCCCATGCTGGTCTTCGTCAGCTTGCTGATGGGAAACCCGCTCACGCTCGTCTTCAATCAGTTCGAGCTGATCGCCCTGATCGCGGCCGCCCTGATCGCGGCCCTGGTGGCGCTCGACGGCGAATCGAACTGGATGGAGGGTGCACAGCTTCTCGTGGTCTACTTGATCCTCGGCCTGGCCTTCTTCTTCCTGCCCGCCTGATGCCTTGCCCGGTGCCCCGCCACATGCTATAATCGGCAACGACTAGGAGGGAGTACGAATTTGGAGACCTACCTGAGTATTGCCGAGATCGTGGTCGGCATAGCGCTGGTTGCGATCATCATCCTGCAGACGCGGGGCGGCGGCCTGGGCGGAATGTTCGGCGGACCGGATACGGCGATCTACAAGACCCGGCGCGGCCTGGAACGCACGCTGTTCTACGCCACGATCGGCCTGGCGACGCTATTCCTGGTCGTCACCATGATCAACGTCGTCGCTGCCAACCAGGCAGCCCCGTGACCGTCGCTTACTCAAGGGTGCCTCGTATCAGCCTGAACGGCCGGGGCACCCTTTGCTTGTGTTGACCGCACACAACGGCGAGGTTGGCCCAACGGCGTGACCCACAACATCCGCTGGCAGATCCTTCTCATCCTGCTCGGCATCGTCCTCGTGGGCGTACTGCTCACCTACCTTGCCGTCAACTACACGACAGAGGTGCTTCCTGGCCGCGGCGGCACGTACGTCGAAGGCGTGGCCGGCTTCCCCCAGTTCCTGAACCCCCTGCTGAGTCCCTACAGCGATACGGACCGTGACCTGTGCTCGCTGCTCTACAGCGGGCTTACGAGGTTGGGCGAGAACGGAGAGCTCATCGGTGACCTGGCCCGCGACTGGGACGTGACCATCGACGGCCTGCAGTACACCTTCCGCCTCCGCTCTAACGCCTACTGGCACGACGGGATGCCGGTCACGGCGGGTGACGTGATCTTCACCTTCAGCCTGCTGCAGGACCCCGACTTCCCCGCCCACCCGGAACTGGGCCAGGCCGTGTGGCAGGCGGCATCTATCGAGTGGCAGGACGTGCACACAGTACGGATCAAGCTGCAGGAGCCATACGCGCCGTTTCTACACTACACAACGATAGGCATACTCCCGGCCCATCTCCTGGCCGACGTGGATCCGGCAGACCTGGCCAGCCACCCGTTCAACCTGAGCCCCATAGGCAGCGGCCCCTTCCGGCTCGAGGAGATAGAGGTAGAGGACGGCCTGGTCACCAGCGCGGTCCTCCAACGGCACGAGGACTATCATCGCACCAGACCCTTCATCGAACGGATTCAGTTCCGCTTCTACGCGTCGCGAGAGGAGGTGCTGGCCGCCTATGCCGAGGGCCGGATAGAGGGCATCGGAGGCCTCACCCCACAGGAGCTCGAGGCGGCCAGGGCGTATCCTACGCTGAGGCTGTATTCCGCGCCGATAGCGGAGACGGCCATGGTGCTGCTAAACCTGGCCGACGACGACCTGCCGTTCTTCCAGGAAGCGGAGGTGCGCCAGGCGCTGCTGTACGCGCTCGATCGGCAGCAGGTCATCGACGAGCAGCTCGGCGGCCAGGCGATCGTCGCCCACAGCCCGCTGATGCCCGGCAGCTGGGCCTACAACGAGGACGTCACGCAGTACGAGCCTGACCCCGAGCTTGCCGGCAGCCTGCTGGACGAGGCCGGATGGCGGAGGCCGCTCAGCGGCGATCGGACCCGGCGAAAGGGCGATCAGCAGGTATCCTTCACGCTGCTCACATGGGACGAGCCGCAACGGATCGCCGTGGCCGCCGCTCTGGCCGACCAGTGGTTCAGTATCGGCGTGAGCGTGACGATCGAGCCCTTGCCGGCCGCGCAGCTGCACGAGGCGCTCGAGGACCGCGATTTCGACGCCGTCCTCATCCATGTGCCCACGCCCGGGGATCCCGATCCATATGCATTGTGGCACGAGACACAGGTGGACACCGGCCAGAACTACTCAGGGCTGCAGCATCGGAGGATCAGCGAGGTCATCGAGCAAGCCCGCGTCGTGAGCAACGCCGAGCGGAGGAAGGGCCTCTACTACGAGTTCCAGGAGCTCTTCGCTCAGGAGATGCCGGCGTTGCTGCTCTACGTCCCTGCATACACCTACGGGGTCGACGAACGGATCCACGACGTGCAGCTGGGACCGCTGATGTCACCCAGCGACCGCTTCCAGACCATCGCTTCCTGGTGGATAGTCCCCCGCCGCGTCCTCGTCGGCGACGGTTCTTGACAGCACTTGGCTTTGGTGTAGAATAGGCGCCGAGCCGAAGTGGCGGAACTGGCAGACGCGCTGCGTTCAGGGCGCAGTGGGCCTTGCGCCCATGTGGGTTCAACTCCCACCTTCGGCACTCTCCCCAAGGCATGCGGCCTTGGGGCTTTCTCTGCCTCGCACACTTGCCGTAGGGAAATGACCGCAGAGAGCGCAGAAGGGTCGCGTATCCGTCTGCTCTCATGGTCCTCAACGGAGGTACTCACCCCTGCCAGCTGCGCCGGGTCACTACAGCCCGGAATCAGCGATACAGCATCAAGGAGCTGGATCCCTCTGCGATCTCCGTGCTCTGTGCGGTGAACCCGTCCTGCTGACGTCTTTGCCCGGCTTGACGGACCAATCGAAGAAAGGTATCATTCAACCAGCGATGGAGGAGTTGCAGTCCACTCGCAGCCGCTTCGCCAAGGGAGTAGGCGTTGCCGCCGTCGTGCTCGCCGCCGCTTTCTTCCTCGCGGCCTTCGGCAGCCAGATCGTCATCGCTCTGCAGACCAGGGCCGAGGAGAAACGGCTGGAAGCGGCTGTGGCCACGGAGCAGGCCCGCTACGACGAACTCGCCGACGAGCTGGAGTTCACCAAGTCGGACGCCTACGTCGAGTTGTGGGCTCGCACGGAGGCACGGATGGCCAAGCCGGGCGAGGTAGTCGTCGTGCCCACGGAAGAGGTGGAGAGCCCGGACGCGGACCGAACACCAGAGCCGGAGGCGGAGAGCGAACCGTTCTGGGTCACATTGTGGAGGCTGCTGTTTCCAGAGCCCGAAACTTGACAGGGCGCGAGCCGTGCTGTATAATCCCGAGGCATCGCGGGGTAGAGCAGTGGTAGCTCGTCGGGCTCATAACCCGGAGGTCGCTGGTTCGAATCCAGCCCCCGCTACCTGGGACCAACCTCAGATCACAAGGTCCGCGAAAAGAGACTAGCCCTGTAGCCTACGGTTGCAGAGACCCCAAACAAAGGGGGTTTTCTGATGAACCGGAGACTACAGGGCTTGTCTTTGTCCAAAGCGCTTCTGGGGTTCGAGCAGTACAAGACAGCTGAGGGGCTGAGCCCCACCACTATCTCGAGCTACCGGGATACGCTCAAGCAGTGGCTCGAGAGAGTCGGCGACGTCGACGTCGCCAGCATCACCACGCAGGACCTCCGGGCCTACCTGGCCTGGCTGCGCACTGAGTACGTGCCGAAGCGGAAGAACGGAGACACCCATCCTCTCTCGGCAAAGACGATCCGCAACGTGTGGGCGACGTTTTCCTCCTTCTTCACATGGGCAACGACGGAGTTCTCCATGCCCAACCCGATGGATGGCATTCCGGGGCCGAAGTTCGAGAGGAAGCCGGTGAACCCGCTCACCAAGGAGGAGGTGGAGGCGCTGCTGAAGGCGTGTGACTTCTGCCGCGAGGCGGATACGGTCGATCGGAGGAAGTTCACGATGCGGCGGAAAACGGCCAGACGGGATCGGGCGATCATCCTGACGCTGCTCGACACAGGACTGCGGGCAAGCGAGATCTGTTCACTAAAGGTGGGAGACGTCGATCAGAGGACCGGCAGGATCGACGTCAGGCACGGCCCGAGGGGTGGCGCCAAGGGGAACAAGGGCCGCGTCGTCTTCCTGGGCAAGGCGGCCCGCCGGATGGTCTGGCGGTACCTCGCCGAGAGGGAAGACGGTGAGGATGCTGACGCGCCGCTCTTCACGGCGCGATACGACCGGCCGATGAGCAGGACCGGCTTGCGACTGGTGATCAAGAGCCTGGCAGACAAGGCAGGCGTCGAGGACTGCTACCCGCACAAGTTCAGGCACACGTTCGCCATCACCTATCTGCGAGCGGGGGGAGACGTGTTCACGCTGCAGGCGCTGCTGGGCCACAGCACGCTGGAGATGGTGCGCTACTACTCGCAGGTGGCTGAGATCGACCTACAGCGAGCGCACAGGAAGGCCAGCCCGGCGGATAGCTGGAGGCTATGAGTATCTCTGCTTGCTGGTGCGTGGTCACAGCGTGCCGGGCTGACAGTGGAAACCGATCGGTCGGAGACCGGCCAGTAGGCGCACACTCGTG